>CAZSXM010000048.1:19226-36826 GCA_964610435.1 uncultured Pirellulales bacterium
TGGCAAGACCCCTACGCGGCCCAGGCGCCTGCTCAACAATGGCAGACGCAGCAGCAGATGACGCAGACCGCACCCAACGGGGCAGCCACGCCCTGGCAAGACCCCTACGCGGCCCAGGCGCCCCCTCAACCATGGCAGACGCCGCCGCCGCAGATGACGCAGACTGCACCCAACGGGACGCCCAGGCCCTGGCAGGACTCCCATGCGGCCCAGGCAACGCCCCAGTGGCCAACTACGACGGCGCCATCTGTTGCTTGGCCCGACACGCAAGCCGCTCACGGAGCGATGGGAGAACTGGAGACAATCTATCCGGGCGAACGGCAGCCTCAACCGGAACCCGCTCCGGCCGCTCCAGCGATTCCAGCAAGAGGCGGCTGGGGCAGTCAAGCCGGCATGCCCATGGCACAAGACGCGCGCATACCGGCCGCGGATCGCCCAACCGAGACAACGCCCAGACGGTCGCAGGCCGACCTTACGCAGACCTGGCTGTCACCCAAGAACCGGGCGGCCCAGGCCGCATTACAGGAAATGGCCGCACCGAGCCAGCCGCAGGAGGCACGGGCCACAGCGTCTGCTCCGGTCAGGCCAACGCCTCCGGTGGCAGCGTCCAAGCCCGCGCCGAAACCTGTGGCCAAGCCAACTCCGAGCCATCAGGCGGCACGAACGGCGGTCAACGAATCGCAGGCCAGACACTTCTACGAGGAACAGGAACCGGCATGGTCGCTCGGTGCCGACCTGGACAAATACCGGGCACATGCCGTCTCAGAAGGTTCCCGGGATTCCGGTGAGAGCCTCATGAGAGCCTTGGGAAGCGTGGGCCTGGCCGTTGAGGACACCACCAACATCATCACGCTGGGGTACGCCTCCGATCGCGCCAAGCCGTTCCGAGCAAACGACGGTAAGGGCTTCCTCGACGACCCAGGCCGCGTCCCTCAACAGGCAGGCGCCACCATCGCCAGCCTGGGACATGGACTGTATTCGGTGGCGGACCTGGTCACGTTCAACTCCCTTCCGAACAGTCAGAAGGCCGCCTATCTCGACAACCATCCCCTCGTGCGGCCTTTCGTGTTCACAGGGCAAACCATTGGCGGAGCGTGGAGAACCACTGAGGAGATCGGAAACGCTCTGACCTGGGGCTATTTCGACAATGTGACCGGCTCGATCGGGATGTGCATTGAGAGTATCATCGAGGTGCTGAAGCATACGGGGCAGGCCGTGACGAATCTCGCCCGAGCGCCCGTCCGACTGATCGCCGGCAACAACGAGGAGGCGGACAAGGCCCTCGACTGGGTATTGCTCGTCCCGCTGGAGATGGCCAGCAACATGGTGCAGATGAAGGGCATCGCCAATATGGACGACTATGAGACCGCCTTTGCTGAGAAGGGCGTGATCGGCTCGGTGATCGAGTTCGGCGGTTCCACGTTCCTCGCCTACCGTGCCATTGACAAGATGCTCGACGAACTCGACAACAATAAGAAGAGCAAGAGCCGCGGCGGCAGCTCACCGGGCACGACAACGCCAGAATTCCCGGCGCCGATTGCCGATCTGCCCACTGGGGGAGGCATCTCGTTCTGGTGGGAAGGCGGATGGCCGACCATGTAGGACCAACGGACTGTAAGGGCAACAGACCCGACCTGGGTATCGTGATAGCAGCGGCCATGCACTGGGCATGGCCGCTGCGACCATCTCAAGCAGCCTCCCTCCGACACCCCTGTCTACGCCTGAAAAACGCACCGACGGTTCGCGCAAATCCCTTGGCCAACACATCAACGCCGGTATACTATGGTCCGGAGGTAACATGACCATGAAGAAGAGAATGTCGCGGCGAGATATGTTGCATCGCGGAGCCGCATGGGCGGCGGCGATTGCATTGCCTTCCTTCACCCCGTCTCTTCGGGTGACGCGGGCCGGCACCGCTGCCGGCGAGCGGCTGACGATGGGCGTCGTCGGCCTGGGCGGCCAGGGCATGCACAACCTCAAGAGCTTTCTGACCTGTGAGGACCTGCGCGTGCTGGCGGTCTGCGATGTGGACGCCAACCACCTTCAGCGCGCCAAACAGACCGTCGACGCCGCCTACGGCAACCAGGACTGTACCGCCTACGGGGATTTCCGAGAGGTTCTGGCCCGCGACGACATCGATACCGTGCTGATCGCTACGCCGGACCATTGGCATGCCCTGCTCGCTATCGAGGCCGCCAAGGCCGGCAAGGACATCTACTGCGAGAAGCCGATCTCGCTGACGATTGCCGAGGGCCGCGCCGTGGCGGACGTGATGCAGCGGTATGGAACGGTCTACCAAAGCGGCACGCAAAGACGCAGCAACGCGTGCTTCCGGTTCGGGGTGGAGATCGCTCAGAGCGGCCTGCTCGGGCGGCTTCGAGAACTACATTGTTACTACCACAACGGCCCGACCTGCCCGCCACAGAAGCCGGAGCCCGTCCCCGACGGCTTCGACTACGACCTCTGGCTCGGGCCGGCCCCCTATGAGCCCTACACCCCCAGACGATGCCACGGCACCTTCCGCTGGCTGTACGACTATTCGGGTGGCCAGCTCACCGACCTCGGGGCCCATTTCAACGATCTGGCCCAGTGGGCCAACGGCACACAGGAGTCGGGCCCGACGGAATACGAAGGGTGGGCCGAGTTCCCCAAGAACGGCCTGTTCGACACGCCCGTGCGATTCGGGGTTGTCGCGACCTATCCCGACGGCGTCAGGATGATCATCCACGACGAGACCGAGCCCGGCCGAGGGCCGCGAGGCAACAAGTTCGTCGGCACCGCCGGCTGGGTCAGCGTCGACGATACGGGCAGAGTCACCGCGTCAAACGATGAGATCATGCGAAGGCTCAGCGGCGCGCAGCGGGGTTACGAGTATATGATGGGCCACCATCGCAACTTCCTCGATTGCGTCAAGACCAGAGCGAAACCCATCGCTCCGGCCGAGGTGGCGCACCGCTCGACGACCACCTGTCACATCGCCAACATCTGCCTGCGACTCGGTCGCAAACTCACATGGGACCCCCAGATGGAGCGCTTCATCAACGACCCACAGGCCAACCGCATGATGGCCCGGGCCATGCGCAGCCCCTGGCGACTGTAAGCCTCATCCGCCGCCCACAGCCTTGGCGGAAAGGCCAGAAGACCCTACTGCTTGAACTCCGACACCAGCGACGTGATCGAGGCTTTGGCGTCGCCGAACAGCATGCGAGTGTTCGACTTGAAGAACAGCGGGTTATCCACGCCGGCAAAGCCGGGATTCAGCGATCGTTTCAGGACGATGCAGGTCCGCGCACGATCGACCTCGATAATCGGCATGCCCCAGAGCGGACTGGCCTGGTCTTCCTTCGCGGCCGGATTGACCACGTCGTTGGCGCCGATGACAATCGCCACGTCCACCATCTCCATCGTCGGATTGACGTCTTGGGGTTCGACCAGCATCTCGTAAGGAACGTTGGCCTCGGCCAGCAGCACATTCATGTGTCCCGGCATGCGTCCGGCCACCGGATGGATGCAGTAGCGGACCTCGGCGCCGTTGTCGTGCAGCAATTCGCCCAGCTCGCGGACGACGTGCTGAGCCTGGGCGGCGGCCATGCCATAGCCCGGCACGAACACGACGTTGTGCGCCGCCTCGAGGATGAGATAGGTATCGGCCGGAGCAATGGGATTGGCCTGCCCCTGATACCCGGCTCCCTTGGTGCTGGTGGCCGAACCGAAACCGCTGAACAGCACGTTGGCCAGCGAGCGATTCATGGCCTTGCACATGATCCGCGTGAGGATCAGGCCGGAGGCGCCCACCAGCGAGCCGGAGACGATCAGGACGTTGTTGCCGATAACGAAACCGGCCGCACAGGCCGCCAGCCCGGAATAGCTGTTCAGAAGGCAGATGACCACCGGCATGTCCGCCCCCCCGATCGGGATCGTCGAAAGCACGCCCAGGACTAGAGCCAGAACAACAATCGCGATCAGCTCGAGATAGACAAGGGCGTAGCCGCTACCGCTGAGCTGATCGAGCCTCTGGACGCTAAACAGAACGCCCAAAGCCACGATGGCGCCGAGCACGAAGGCGTTGACGAGGTTCTGCCTCTTGTACAGGATGGGCCGGCCGTCGATCAGCGCCGAGAGCTTCCCATAGGCCACTAGAGAGCCGGAGAACGTCACCGCCCCGATCAGGACCGTCAGAAAGATGGCAACCGTCGTGAACAGACTCACCGGATCGGCGGCCGCCCACTTGCCGTGATACTCCGACCAGCCGACGAGCAGGCTGGCCAGACCGCCAAACCCGTTGAACAGCCCGACCATCTCCGGCATGGCCGTCATCTTCACCAGCCGGGCAGCCAGCACACCCACCACGCAGCCGAGACTCGCGCCGAACACGATCCAGAACCAGCGGATCTCTTCCATCGCGGTGAGCGTCGTAACAACGGCAATGAACATACCAATGGCGGAGACGAGATTGCCCCGCCGCGCCGTGGCCTGCGAGCTGAGCATCTTGAGGCCGAAGATGAAGAAGATCGAGGCCGTAATGTATCCGAGGCCCCGGATGAGCTGTGGATTCATGGCTTGCCCCCATCCTTGGCCTTGGTCTTGAACATCTCCAGCATCCGGTCGGTCACGAGATAGCCCCCGATGACGTTGATCGTCGCAAACAACACCGCCAGGACCGCCAGCAACGTGGCGATCGCCGTGCCGCCTTCCCGACTCGAAGCAATCAGGGCCCCGACGATGGTGATGCCGGAGATCGCATTCGAGCCCGACATCAGCGGCGTGTGCAACTGCGACGGGACCTTCTTGATCAGCTCGACGCCGAGAAACATCGCCAGAACGAATACGAAGAACAACAAGGGGATCGTCGTCGCATTGAGCTCCACAGCCGACTCCTTCTACGCAATGGCCTCCTGGATGGCCGGATGGACGATTTCGCCTGCGTGCGTGATCAGGCATCCTTGAATGATCGCATCCTCCCGATTGAGGATGAATCGCTTGGTTTCCTTGTGCCAGAAGTGCTCGACGAAGTTGTACAAATTGCTGCTGAACATCTGGCTGGCGGCGACGGGGACGCGACGGGGCAACTCCACCCGCCCGATGATCGTGACCCCGTGCCGCTGGACCTCCTTGTCGGGCTTGGCGCCCTCGACGTTGCCGCCGGTCTCGACCGCCAGATCGACGATCACGCTGCCGGGCTGCATCCCGTCGATCATCTCATTGGTCACGATCAGCGGGGCCTTCTTGCCGAAGACCTTGGCGGTCGTAATCACGATATCGGACAGGGCGCATTGCCGGGCCATCGCTTCGCGCTGCTTGGCCAGTTGCTCGTCGGTCAGCTTCCTGGCATAGCCGTCCTTGGTCTGCCCCGTCTCACCCAGATCGACCTTCAGCGGCTTGGCCCCCAGCGAGAGGATCTGCTCCTGGGCGTCGGGACGCACGTCAAAGGCGTCGACGCGGGCGCCGAGACGCTTGGCCGTCGCGATGGCCTGCAAGCCCGCGACGCCGGCGCCGATGACGAAGACGCGGGCCGGCGCGATCGTCCCGGCGGGAGTCATCATCATCGGCAGGATCTTGTTCTGCCGCGACGCCGCCAGGATCACCGCCACATAGCCCGCCAGATTCGCCTGCGAGCTGAGCACGTCCATCTTCTGGGCAATGGTCGTGCGCGGGATCATCTCCAGGCTGATCGCACTGACCTTGCGAGCGGCAAGGGCTTGGACCGTCTCGGCGTTGTTGAAGGGGTCGAGCAAACTGACGTGAATGGCCCCTTCGCCGAGATGCTCGACGTCGTCGGCGTCGGGGACACCGATGCGCAGGACCATCTCGGCTCCCAAAGAAGCCTTGGCATCGCTTGAGACCTTCGCACCAGCCTTCTCGTACTCTTCGTCCGTGACATTGATCGCCCGGCCGATTCCGGCGGCGATCTCGACCTCCGCGCCAAGCTGGACCAGCTTGCCTGCATCGCTCGGCAACATGGCCGCCCGCGTTTCCTGACGGCCGGGCTCTTTGGCGACGAATAGCTTCATAGGGACTCCTGACCTTCCGTGACTGCAATCCCTTGGCGTACGCCACGCGGGTCTGCCCGGTTCGGCAAAACGGCCCTGCCGATCCGCGTGCGAACCAGATCGAGCTACCTGACCGGGTACTGGGGCAGCGGCGGGATCTCCTTTTCCTGGGTCTTGAGCTGTTCGAGAATCACCTCGATGGCCTTGTCGAGCTGTTCGTCGATCCCGGCGTATTCCTTGGCCGGATCGTTGTCCACCACGATGTCGGGCTCGACGCCGTAGCCTTCGATGATCCACTCCTTCCCTTCCACGTCGTACCGTGCGAACTCCGGCTTGTTGAGGTAGCCGCCGTCCAGCAGCGGCAGCGTGCCACGAATGCCGACCACACCGCCCCAGGTCCGCTTGCCGATCACCGTGCCCAGCTTGTAGTGCTTGAATCGATAAGTGAACAGGTCGCCGTCCGAGGCGGAGAACTCGTCGCACAGGCAAACCATCGGCCCATAAATCATGGCCTCCGGGTCGGGCCAGGATCCGGTATTGCGCGCGAAAGAAATCATGACAATCTCGCGACGCAGCCGTTCGATGAGCATCGGCGAAACATTGCCGCCGCCGTTGCCCCGCACGTCGATGATCAGGGCCTTCTTACGAATCTGCGGATAGAAGTGCTCGACGAACTTGTTCAGGCCGTTCGGCCCCATGTCGGGAACGTGGATGTAGCCGACCCTGCCGTCGGTGGCCTGCGAGACCTTTTCGATATTGCCCTGGACCCATTCGTGGTAGTACAGGTCCGCCTCATCGGCCGTTGGAACGACGACCACCTTGCGGCTGCCCTCGGTCGTCGGCTGCGAATTGACTTCCAGCGTCACCTGCCGGCCCGCCTTGTTGACCAGCAACTCATAGATGTCCGTCGCCTCTGCCGTCGAGGCCCCGTCCACCGCGAGAATGAAATCGCCTTCGCCGGCGTCCACGCCGATCTCCGTCAGCGGCGACCGCGCGCCTCGGTCCCAGTTCTTCCCACGAAGCACCCTGGCGATCCGATAGTAGCCCGAATCCGCGTCCCGCTCCAGTTCGGCGCCGAGCAGGCCCAGCGGGACTCGTTTGGGCGTGGGGGACTCGCCCCCACCGACATAGGTGTGTCCGACGTTCAGCTCACCGATCATCTCGCCGAGAACGTACGTCAGGTCGGCCCGATGGTTGACGTGGCGAACGAGCGGCGCGTAGCGATGCCGCATGGCCGCCCAGTTCACGCCGTGCATGTTCGGCACGTAGAAGAACTCACGCATCTGCCGCCAGCACTCGTCGAAGATCTGCTTCCACTCGGCCCGCCTGTCGAGGAACACCTCCATCCCCGACAGATCGAGCGTGTCCTTGATGTCGATCGGGCCCCTGGGCCGGTCGATGATCGCATATCGCCCACCAGAGGCCACCAGCATCTTCTTCCCATCGGCCGACAGCCGGTATCCGTTGACGGCGCCGAGTTCCGTCTCCTTGCGATCTTTCAAGTCGTACAGGAGCAACTGCGTCCTGCCGTCATTGCTGCCCCGCCGCATGTAGTAGAGATGGTCGTCCACAGCCTGGAGATTGTAGTAGTTCGACACGGCGATCGGCAGAACGGCAATGCGGTCCTTGATCCCGTCGAGGTCCACCCGCATCGCCTCGCGGTCCTTGTCCTCCTTCGTCTCAGCATCTGTGTCGGGCTCGTTCGCGTCTTTTGCCTCCCCGCCCTTCTTGTCCTTCTCGGCCTGCTCAATCTCAACCTCGTCACTGAGCGGCTTGAACGGCGATTCGGTCGTCTTCGCCAATGTAACGAAATAGATGCGGGACATGTCACGATAGATGTGGTTCCACTCAGTCCGCCCGTAGATCGGATTGAAATCGCGATCGGAGACAAAAAACAGAAACTTGCCGTCGGAACTGAAGGCCGGATCGGACGAGTCGTACCAACCATCGGTCACATCGTGGGACGCCTTGTCTCGCAGCGAGTAGAGGCGGACCTTGTTCATGCCCTCCATCTCCGCCCGCCCGTAGGCCACCCATTGGCTGTCGGGCGACCAGACATAGTCGCCAAACTCCCACCGGTCCGACCGATCCACCTCGGTGATATGCCCGCTCTCGAGCTGAACGTATCGCAGTCGCAGTCGCTTGTCGGCCCAGAGGATCTTCGTGCTGTCCGGCGACCAGATAAGACGATACTTGTACGTCTCGGCGTTCCGCGTGACCTGTCGGGCCGGCTCGCGGCCGTCCTGGGCGACCACCCAGATCTCGTCCTCACCGGTGGCGTCGGAGATATAGGCGATCCATCGGCCGTCGGGCGACCAGACGGCATTGCGCTCGTGTACGCCGGGCGTAGCCGTCAGGTTGCGGACCTCGCCGTACTTGGCCGGAACGGTGAACACGTCGCCCCGCGCGCCGAAGACCGCCCGCTTACCGTCGCGAGCAACGTCGTAACTGCTCACCTTGTCGGCCACCTCGGTCAGACCCCCGCGTCCGCCCGCAAGGTCCTCCCGGATCGAAATGTCCACACGCTTATGCTCTTCGGTTTCGAGATCGAAACGATAGATGTACCCGCCATTTTCGAAAACGATTGCGCTGCGGCCCAACGACGGGAACTTGATGTCGAACTCGACGAACTCCGTCAGCTTGCGCGTCTGTTTCGTGTTGAGATCGTACACGAACAGGTTCATGCGCATATTCTCATCCCGGTCGGAAAGGAAGTAGATTCGCTCACCCTTCCACATCGGGATGATGTCCTGGGCCGGATGGTTCGTGATGTTCTCGGTGGTCCGGGTCTCGAAATCATGAATCCAGATATCGTCGGCCATCCCACCGCGATAGCGTTTCCACGTGCGGAACTCGCGGAAGACGCGATTGTAGGCAAGTCTCTTCCCGTCGGGCGAGAACGAACAGAAGCCCCCGCGCGGCAAGGGCAGCTCTTCGACCGGCCCGCCGGCCACCGGGACCGTGCACAGGTGCCCTTGGAAGCTATTGAACGACCGCCGGCGCGAGCGAAAGACGATGCGCTCCCCGTCGGGCGTCCAGGCCATCACGATGTTGTTCGGTCCCATCCGGTCGGACACATCGTCCCGGTCGAGCGTCGCGGTGTAGCTCAGTCGCTGTGGCACCCCCCCGCCGGCCGGCATCAGGTATACCTCCGTGTTGCCGTCGTACTGGCCGGTGAAGGCAATGGACGTGCCGTCGGGCGAGAACCGCGCGAACATCTTGTACCCATCGTGGCTCGTTAGCCGCCGCGCGACGCCACCGTCGGCGCTGACGGTGTACAGATCGCCGGCATACGTGAAGACGATCTGGTCCTCATGAATGGCCGGAAAACGCAACAGACGTGCTTCACCACCGAACGAGACGCTCGCAGAACCTACGATGATGGCGACGCAGAAGGCAAGTGCTCGATTCATTCCGTTTCCTCGCTAATACACAATCCGTTTCCATCTTTCAATCGCCGCTGCGACGACACATCGGGATGATAGCACAAAGATCTCGGTCCGTCACCTTTTTTGCAGTGCGTGGCAGCCTCAAGCCCGCAGGGCTTGGGGATGGCAGGCATCACTACCACGCCGAACCGACGTAACAACCCGATTCACCATCCCCAAACGCTGCCGCGTCTGACGCTGCCACCCCCATAGCAGGAAATCTGCACACATAGGGCGCTGCGGCCGGCTCACGTCGCGCGAAGCCGGTGGAGGATGTCCCAGTAAGCGCCTCGGGCGCCTTGGGCGATGGCGTCGACCAGCTCGGTGTTGTCGTTGTAGTTGTGGTCGGTCGTGGCGGCGTCGGGACGTTCTTCGGTCGGCTCGAAGAACCGCTGGTCGCCGGCGATAAGGTTCTTGACGAGGCGAGCCGGCTCCGGCCCGAGAGCGGGAGCGATATAGAACGTCGGCTGGAAGAAATCACACGGGCCGGCGTACTTGCGACGAATGGCAGGGTTCGTCTCCAGGGGCCCTTCGCTTTCGACCATCTCGACCATGCCGGTTCCGGGATAGATGCGAATCCCCACCGACGCCCCCGCACAATCGGGGCCGATCTTCTTGACGAATTCAATCGTCGTAGCCGCCGTCTCGGGCGTCTCTCCCGGCCCGCCGAGCAGCAGGTCGATCATCACCTTGATCCCATTGTCGCGGCACAACCGCGCGGCCTCGGCCAGATCGGCGGCACGATGCGGCTGGCGATACGTCCGCAGCATGGTCTCACTGGCGGAGTCGCCCGTGAAGTTGATCCCGACGCAGCCGGCCCGCTTCATGACCCGCGCCAGCTCGGCATCGAACGGCGTCACTGCCAGATACGTGTACCACTGCACCTTCTCACCCAGACCGCGCCCGATCAGCTCCTCGCAGACCGCCAACGCATGACTTCGTGGGATGTTGAACTCCGCATCGCAGGTGTGCAGGACATCGACCCCTTGCGCCAGCAGCGACTCGACTTCGTCGGCCACTTCCCCCGGCTGGCGCAGTCGGCTGCGCGTGCCCTTGGCCAAGGGATCGGCGCAGTACAGGCACCGACGGTCGCAGCCCCGCTTGGTCTCGATGCCGCACTGACCGCCCCGCGCGAAATACGTCGCGTTGTCCACCGAGCTCCGCCGCGTCGGCAGGGACAAGCTCGACGGCCATGCGGGCCGATTGCAGACGATCTGCCCGTCGCGCCGCCAGAGGAGCCCATCGACCGTCTCGAACGCCCGGCCGTTGTGCAACTGGCGGTACAGCGCCACGGTCGCCTGCTCGCCGTCGCCGTGGACGCCGAAGTCGACGCCGCTCGCCTCGACCACTCGCCGGGCAAAGGTGCTGAAACCGACGCCGCCGGCGACGATCGGCGCATCGCTGAGCGATCGCAGACGCTGCACCAGGCGCGTCAGATCGGGAACGAACCACTGGGCGCTGGGCCAGAAGCAGTCGTCTACGTTGCGAAACGACAGACCGATCAGTGTCGGCGTGTGGTCCGAGAAGTATGCCGTCAGGGCCGCGTCCGGGTCGTCGCAAAGGCACAAGTCCAGCACCTCGACTTCGAGCCCCTGGTCCTGGGCCGCCTCGGCGACGTATTCCAGGCCGATCGGCCCGATGGGCGGCATCATCCGGTTCGTATTGATCAGGGTCAGCATGGCGTGACAGGATACCGCACCGCCGGGCCGACGGCAAGCCTTACGCTCGTTCGCCGTGCCTCTTGCGGGTTGATCCAGACGACCTGTTGTGCTATACTCAAAGTGGGTCTGAAGGAAATGCGCGTTTCCGCCCGCCGTCGTTCTCGGTGCGTCTGCCGATTGGGGGCAGCACAGGGTGATTCTTCGCACGAATTACTGGCACGCTCTGATCGCCGCAGTGCTCCTCTCGTGCACGGTCCGCGCGCTGCCGGCCCGGGAGTTGGTGCGGATCACCGAGTTCCTGGCGATCAACGACCGTGGTCTCGACGATGAGGACCGCGACGAGTCGGACTGGATCGAGATCCACAACGCCGAGACGAGCGAAGTGAGCCTGGAAGGCTGGTTCCTCACCGACAGCGGGAAGAACCCGACCAAGTGGGAGTTTCCGGCCGTCACCTTGGCTCCGGATGAGTATCTGGTCGTCTTTGCGTCGGGAAAGGACCGGCGCGATCCGGCGGGCGAACTGCACACCAACTTCAGACTCAGCGGCGACGGCGAGTATCTGGCGCTGGTCCGCCCGGACGGCATCACCGCGACTTCTGAGTTTGCTTCCTCGTTTCCAATCCAGGCCCCGGACGTCTCCTACGGACTGGCTGCGGTCACGTCCGAGAAAGTGCTGCTGCCGCAGGGAGCGCCCGCGCGGGCCCTGGTGCCAGTGGACGACAGGCTGGAAGGTCGCCCACTGTCGAATGCGCCGCGCCCCTGGACGCTGGAGGACTTCGACGATTCCGCCTGGCCATCCGGCGTGACGGGGGTCGGCTACGGCTATTCCCACCTCGTCGGCACCGACGTCTCAGCGATGCAGAATGTCAACGAGACGGTGTATGTCCGCATTTCTTTCGTCGTGCACGATCTGGAAGAGATCCGGGGGCTGACCTTGCGGGTCCGATTCGACGACGGGATCATCGCCTATCTCAACGGACACGAGGTGGCTCGGTACAATGCTCCCGCGCCGAGAACCGAGACGTGGAACTCCGGGGCGTCCGCGAGTTGGCCGACCGACCGAATCCCCCCACCAATGGACTTCGCGATCCCCTGGATCGAATTGCTCCAGGAGGGGACGAACATGCTGGCGATCCAGGGGCTGAATCACGGCTTGTCGAATCAGGATCTGCTGGTCTTGCCGGAACTGCTGGCCGAGGTCGTCGCGGTCGATCCGCCTTTGCACTATTTCCCGATCCCGACGCCGGGGCAGCCGAACGCCGGCGGGGTGGAGGCCATCGGACCCATCATCCGAGACGTGGAACATTCGCCTCAGATCCCTTCACTGCGTCAGTCGCTGCAAGTCGCCGCTCGAATCGCCGAAAGCTGCGATCCGCTGGTCTACGCAGACCTGCACTATCGAGTCATGTTCGGCCCGGAAGTCTCGGTTCCGCTGCTCAGCAGCGGTGACGGCATCTTCACAGCGAGGATCCCGGCCGGCAGCTTCGAGGCCGGGCAGATGATCCGCTGGTACATCACGGCTGTGGACGCCGTCGGACGCCTGTCGCGATTTCCACGCTTTCTCGACCCGCTGAACAGCCCGCAATACGGCGGAACCGTGGCGACCGACCGCAGCATCGCAACGGCGCTTCCGACGCTGCACTGGTTCATTGAGAGCCCGACGGCCGCCAACACGGACGCCGGCACCCAGTGTTCGATCTTCTACAACGGCGAATTCTACGACAATGTCCGGGTCAACATTCACGGCCAGTCCAGTCGAGGATTTCCGAAGAAGAGTTACGACTTCGACTTCCACTCCGGACACAACTTCCGCTGGGCTCCTGGCGAGACGCGCGTCAGCGACATCCACCTTCTAACAACATACCCCGACAAAGCCCAGATGCGCAATATCCTGGCCTATGAAACATATCGCGACGCCGACTGCCCCTACCACTTCGCCTTTGCCGTCCGCGTCCAGCAGAACGGGGCGTTCTGGGGGACGGCGCACATGATCGAAAAGGGTAAGAGGAAATGGTTGGATCGGTTGGGCGTGAACCCACAGGGCACTCTCTACAAGATGTATAGCTCGTTCACAGACCCCAGCCACGCTACACACGGCGCTCAGAAGAAGACCCGCAAGGATCGGGACCATACGGACCTGTTGGAGTTCTTCCACGGCCTCAGCCTCACGGGAGAGGCCCGCCGTCGATACCTCTACGACAATGTGGACATTGCCCAAGTCGTCAACTTTCTGGCCGCCATGGTTCTAACAGGGGATACCGACTGCTGTCACAAGAACTACTACTTCTTCTGCGACACCGACCAAACCGACCTCTGGGAGATGTGGCCGTGGGACGTCGATCTGAGCTTCGGACGCCGGTGGATCAGCTCGTTGACGTACTGGGACCAGCGTCTGATTGCCAATACGCCACTGTTCATCGGCAGCGGCAACCGTCTGCCGCAGGCGATCTTCGACACGCCCGAGATACGGCAGATGTACCTGCGACGGATCCGGACCCTCATGGACGAGTTGCTCAAGCCGCTCGGCACGCCGCCGGATGAAATGCACTACGAGCCACGAATCGATGAACTGGCGGCAATGATCGCGCCGGACGCCGCACTGGACGCCGCGAAGTGGGGCTCTGATTCCTGGGGCAACGGCTCGACGGCCCCCTGCTGCCCGCAGTCGCTGCCCGAGGCCGTCGCGGAACTCAAGGACGTCTATCTGCCCGAGCGAAGGCGGCAGTTGTACGATGGCCTGGCCCCGGGTGCACGAGAGATCCCCGGCCCTCAGCCGGCCGAGACGATTGTCTCGTTCGGCATCATCGAGAACGCTCTTGTCGACGGCCATCCCGACGAGAGCTACATCCAGCTGCTCAACCCCAACCGCTTCGCGGTGGACGTCTCCGGCTGGACCCTCAATGACGACACCAATGCGCCGCAGCCCCTCTTCACCGCCCGCGGGGGCACCGTCATCCCCGCCGAGCGAACGCTCTACATCGTCGTCAGCCGAATCGGCTTCGATTCCCGCGTGAAATACCCAACCAGAGGTCGAGCCCTGTTCGTCGTGGGCGACTGCACGCGAGCCCTTCCACCCTCGGGCACGATACTCGAACTGACCGACCGGCGCGGCATGCCCGTGGATCGAACCGTCCTGCCGTAAGACTGCAACAGGACTACGTCAGTTCCCACCCCTGTCGGCATTCACGATTCAAGTACTCGTTCGCCTCCGGAACGTTTGTCATCTTCATGCCCCGGGCGTTCCAGAGCAACCGTCTGCCTCCAAGTCTCAGCGAGACGGCGCCGAGATTGAAGGCCTCCGAGATCGGCCCGGCCAGCAGGAAATCGCCGTACGAGGGCTTGCCCGTCCGGAATGCCTCGATCCAGGCAGCGGTCCGAGCACGCCGGTCGCGCCCCCGTGCATCCGATGCGGCGGCGTCTCTGGCGGCCTCGAACGCGCGCGCCTTTCGCTCGGGAATGATTTGCGGGTCCTGGCCGAGGAAGCCGGCGAGGATCTTGCCCTTGTCGCCTACGAACATCATGCCCTCGGCGGGCAACTCGGTGTTGTCCTCTTCAGCCTCCGGCGGCGTCGGCGGTTTCATGCCACCGTCATACCAGAACAGATCCAGAGCAGGCCGGTTGCCCTTGGCGGCGAACCTGAACCGAATGGTACAGGCAAAGGGGAAGGCATAGTCGTTGTGCACCTTCCGGCTCACGCCGTCGTCGATCGTGCAGACGTGACTCGGTGTCGATTCGACGCAGATCGGGGCATCCAGATCGAATTCCTGAAAGACGGGCCACAGGCTGTAGTGCCCCATGTCGGCCACGGCCCCACCTCCGAACTCATACCAGCCGCGGAACACCGCGTGCGTGTAGTGCGGATGATAGGGCCGAGGCAGCGATGGTCCCAGCCATAGGTCCCAGTCGAACCCTTTGGGAACCGGAGGCCGGTCGGTCGGAATCGTCGCGTACTGGGGCCACACGGGCCGGTTCGACCAGTTGTGCACCTCGCGAAGCGTTCCGATGGCGCCGTCGGCGATCCAGCCGCCGACCGTGCGAACGTTGTCGCCGGCGCTGGCCGCCAGGAAATGCGTCGAGACCTTTGTCTTGCGGGCCGTCTCGATAACGATCCGGGCCTCGCGCACGCGGTTGGCCAAAGGCTTGTGCATTACGACGTGTTTGCCCTTCCTCATCGCGGCAACGGAAACGATCGCGTGGAGGTGGTCCGGCGTCATCACCTTGACCGCATCGATGTCCTTGGCGTTCTCCAGCAGCTCGCGGAAGTCGGCATACGAGGCGCAACCGCGATACCCGCCCGACGGGGTCTTGTCCGAGTAGTACAGCTCCACGATCTCCTTGCCGACGTCCCGGCCGCCGGGGACCCTGCCGGCGCCTTGCCTCCATTGGGGTCTTCCGAGCCCTGCCGCAATGGTCCTTCTAACGCTGTCCTTGCCCCACTCCACATAGTCGCTGCTGTCCTGGTTGGGGTCGCAGACTGCCACGACCTGCACGTCCGGGGCAGTCAGCATGCCGAACATTTCCGTCAGGCCCTGCGTGCCGCAGCCGATGTTGGCGACGGTGATCTTCTCGCTCGGAGCGACGTACCCGGCCCCTCCCAGCACGTGACGCGGAACAATGGTGACGGCGCCGGCTGAAGCAGCGTATCCAAGAAATCTGCGACGGTTCATGTCAGGTGCCATTGCTTGTCTCCTTGACCAGGTGGATTGAACAGTCATCCAAGCACGCTACAACGTAATCGGTCCGGATGGGATCGAGTCTCCATGCTACCCCACGGCCCGGCAATGCACAAGAAGCCGTCGCCTGCAACGACCTGCCATCGGCGGGCGTTACCACGGTGGTGCAAGGTGCCTTTAGAAGGTAGACACAAAGACGTCAGCCAATGAAAGGGTACGACAATGACACGACGAAGACTCATCCCAATCGTGACCGTTGGGGCGATCGTATGTGCCCTGCTGGTTTCGTCAGCCCCCGCCCAAGCCAAGACAAGCGCCCGGGTAGTCGTTTCGCCCGGAATCGGACTGGGCATTTGGATCGGCCGCAACGTCGAACCACCTCGACGGTACGGTCCCCCGCACAGGCCCGTGATAGTCCCTGCTCCTCGGCCACGACGGTCCGGACCTGTATGGGCGCCCTCTCCAAGAGTTGTGGTCGCTCGGCCCCCGGTGGTCGAACCCGTCATCGTGCGGCCGCCGCTCATCGCGCCCGAGCCAATAACAATCACCGTGTGGATCACCAACTCCAACGGATCGATGACGTCCATCCAGTTGACCCGAGAAGGTTCCTGGTACAGGGGGCCCCGCGGCGAATACTACACGAGCATACCGACCAACGAGCAACTCAGGATCGCCTACGGCTTCTAAGGCAGCCTTCCCAATCGCACCCGGCCCGTGGATCCGACCTGGCCACAGAAGCGATCTTCTTGCAGGATCGGCTCGTTCCGTATAGACTGGAGGCGAATGGACCGCAACGCGTGGCGCCGGTCAGCGGCTTCGCAGGCGGTCACGGACAGCTTGCCTGGAGCAGTGGCCGAGCGGCTTAAGGCGACGGTCTTGAAAGCCTAACAAAGACCGCATCAGTCCCTCAAAAGCCACTTGCCGCCATCAAGAAACGTGTCCGGCTGTGTTAGCCGGTAGGCAATGGTAAGCTTCTTGTGGCCCTGGTCAGCACAATTCTCAGCACAGGTACCCAGCCAGACCCGTGAACAGGGACATCCAGTATGCCCGGCAAATTTCCGGCCTCTTTTCTTCTGCCCTCTGACGCCCCCAAAGACTCTCCCAAGGGGGAAGGAAGGGAGAAAGGGACTTTTGCCATCCCAGGGAATTCTGGGACATCTCCTGGACCATCTGAAGGGACTCTTGAGAGGGGAAAGAAGAGACTTCAAGTGCGCATGCAGTACGGGTTACGCTGGATACAGAGCATCCCCAACGCCCATATCCAAGGCGATCATTGCACCTCGATGCAGCCAGCCGCCTCGTTCTACTCTGGAACCCCTCACCGATGCCGCCTGCACCAAACGGTCGGAAAGCTGTCTTTGTCCTTGCCTTTTCGGGTAAACAGCGATATAATAGTAGCATCGAGTTATTTTGCTGCTGACGCGATCGGGATCGAAGCGCAGCAGGGCGAGGCGTCTGACATGTAACGTAGATCGATAGCCGATCTATGGAGATTGCGAATGAAACGGCACGCACTTCTTTTGTCAGCCTTTGGTCTTATAGTAGGATGTGGACTCAGTGAGTCTGAGTATCAAACCAGGCGTCTTCAAAGGAATCGACAGTGTATCGAGACTATTAGGCGACTGGAGATAGAAGTGCAGCCTGAGGATAAAGCGAAGGTTGCAGAAGCTTGTCGCGAAGTGAAAGCTCTCTTATCTGCCGCAGAGCGGCTGCCGGATTCCGAAAAACCGGCAGATTTTGTGGAAACCATGAAGAAGTTTACGCTCATGGCAGCTATTCTGTGTGATGATTGGGCTAAGGACTCGTAAAGAAACGGATTCGGATGTTATGAGGTATTGGGATCAATCG
>CAZSXM010000049.1:0-36464 GCA_964610435.1 uncultured Pirellulales bacterium
TTCGATCCTACAAGAAGGGCCCGATTATTCTACCCACAAACGTGCAGTGCACCCGGTCACCGCCGGCGTCGCTGCGTGCAGAGCGGACGGTCTGGATTGTCGGGGGGGGGGCCGTTGTGCCGGCGAATCTGTGCGCAGGAAAAAAGCCGATGGAGAGATTTGAACTCTCAACCCCGGCTTTACGAAAGCCGTGCTCTACCGTTGAGCTACATCGGCGTCAGGAACGCATACGGTACCACAGCCCCCGACCTCTGTAAATCCCCTTTTCCCGGAAATCCGCAACTCCTTACGCACCCGCCTTCGTTGCGCTCTGGCTCCTGAGGGCAGTCTGCTGCCGCTGAGTGCGGCCGATTGCCCTTTCCGGGGGCGCTTTGCCGAGCCCAGCGAGGTGGCCTTGCGACTCTGGTCAGTGGGCCGAGTGCTATCGATAGGGATACCGCGGGCAGTTGGCGCGGCCGAAACCCTGGCCTCGTCCGCCTCTGAGGCGCAGTCGCCGTGGCTGGAACTCCTGCCGAAGTGAATACTCGAAACGGCCTGCCGCCTCAGGCGATGCGATCCGCCCGATCCCGCGACGACTTCCCGCAAGACCGCGCCGCTGCTGCGACCAGACCGGCTGCAGCCCGGCGCCTCGTAGCTCGACGATCTCGCCTTCGTGTATCAGCGTCGTGACCACGTGGTGGTTCTCGGGCATCTTGGCCGTCTGAAACGCCACGACCTCGATCCGGGCACCGGGCGCCAGTCCCTCGACCAGAGCGGAAACCGCGTCGGCCGGTCCCAGATGCAGGTTGTATTCCTTCCCGTCGTCGCCTTGGAGCATGATGTGCGTTCCCACCACGGCACGGCCCGTCGTGTTCGCGCACGGGTGCGTCTCAACCGACTGCACCAGGCCGGACAACGATATCACGGCTGGTTCGAGGCCCTGTCGGACCATGCCGATAGGATCGCCCATCCCCTTCTGTGCATGCCCCGTCGACGAGACCGCAAACATTAGACACGCCGCTGCCAGAAGCACGCCCCGGCCATGAATGAGGTTCCCTTGTCTTGTCCTTCTGTCTGTCGTCTTCATCTCTGCTCCTTTCCGTGCATGTCGACCGAATCGGACCGTCCAAACTGCATTGTACCACCTTTCGTCAGGACAGTGGAAGCAATCGTGCCCCAGGTTACACCCGCCGAGAGAACCCGTCAGCACCCGCCAGGCGCTCCTGGCCGGGCGTCAATCCAGACGAGGGACAAGAACAAGGCCGCGTACCAGCGAACTGATGCGCGGCCTGCAGAGTCCCGTTTTGGGTGTTGCGTTACTTCGATTCGACCACTTCCTTCTTGTCTTTCTCGGGTTCGGCCATTTGCTCGCCCTTGAAGTTCAGGTGCTCCTCGTCCTGGACGTCGATCTTGATGAGGTTCTTGCCCTTGAACCGTCCGGCCAGCACCGCTTCGCTGAGCGGGTCTTCGATATAGTGCTCGATGGCCCGGCGCAGCGGCCGCGCGCCGAATTCGGGGTTGTAGCCCTTCTCGATGAGAAATTCCTTGGCCTGTGGCGTCAGGTCGAGGTGCAGCCCGTGCTCGGTGAGCCGCTTGAAGACCTTGGCCAACTCGTACTCGACGATGGTTTGCAGGTCCTCTTTCGACAGTGGCTTGAAGACGATCATGTCATCGACGCGGTTGAGGAACTCCGGCCGGAAGTGACGCTCGACCTCCTTGTGCAGGACGTCCTTCATCTTGTCGTAGTTCGATTCCGGCGTCTTCTTGCCAAAGCCGAAGCCCGACTGGTTCTTGATCAGCTCGGCGCCGATGTTGCTGGTCATGATCAGGATCACGTTCTTGAAATCGATGCTTCGACCGAAGCTGTCGGTCAGACGTCCTTCGTCCATGATCTGGAGCAGCATGTTGTACACGTCAGGGTGGGCCTTCTCGATCTCGTCGAGCAGCAGCACCGAGTAGGGCCGCCGCCGCACGCGCTCGGTGAGCTGGCCGCCTTCCTCGTAGCCGACGTATCCTGGAGGGGCGCCGACCAGTCGGCTGACGTTGTGCTTCTCCATGAACTCGCTCATGTCGAGGCGGATCAGCGAATTGCGGTCGCTGAACAAAAACTCGGCCAGCGCCTGGGCCAGAAGCGTCTTGCCGACGCCGCTGGGTCCGAGGAAGATGAAGCAGCCCATCGGCCGGTTCGGGTCCTTCATGCCGCTGCGGCTGCGACGCACCGCCTTGGCGACCGTCGTGATTGCCTCGTGCTGCGAGACCACCGTTCTGTGCAGCTCGGCCTCGAGTTCGAGAAGCCGCTGGGTCTCTTTCTTCTCCAGGCGTGTCAGGGGCACGCCCGTCATGTTGCTGACGACCTCGGCGATGATCTCGGTATCGACGGCGCCCGTGGCGTCCTTGTTCTTCTCGTACCATTTCTTGTGGAGCTGCGTCTTCTCCTCCAGCAGTTGCTGGGCCTCGTCGCGCAGCGAGGCGGCGCGCTCGTAGTCGGCGGCGCGAACGGCCTCGTCTTTTTCTCGCTGAAGCCTTTCGATCCGTTCCTCGACTTCGGTCAGGTCCGGCGGCGGCGTCATGTTCTTGAGGCGGACGCGGGCGCCGGCCTCATCGACGACGTCGATGGCCTTGTCCGGCAGGCATCGGCCCGTGATGTAGCGGGTCGAAAGCTCGATCGCCTGGAACAGCGCCTCATCGGTGAAGCGGACCCTGTGGTGCGCCTCGTAGCGGTCTTGCAGGCCGCGAAGGATCTCCAGGGCCTCGTCCTTCGAGGGCGGTTCCACGATGATCGTTTGAAAGCGGCGCTCCAGGGCGCCGTCCTTCTCAATGTACTTGCGGTACTCGTCGAGCGTGGTGGCGCCGATGCACTGGACCTCGCCGCGAGCCAACGCCGGTTTGAGCACGTTGGACGCGTCGATGGCGCCCTCGGCCCCGCCGGCGCCGACGAGGGTATGCAGCTCATCGACGAAGAGGATGACGTTGGCGGCGCGCCGGACCTCGTTGATGACGGCTTTGATGCGTTCTTCGAACTGCCCGCGATACTTGGTCCCGGCCACCATCATCGCCAGGTCGAGCACCACGATCCGCTTATCCTTGAGGATCTCGGGGACTTGCTTGTTGATGATCTGCTGGCTGAGTCCCTCGACGATGGCCGTTTTACCGACGCCGGCCTCGCCGAGCAGGACGGGATTGTTCTTGGTGCGACGGCAAAGGATCTGGATCAGCCGCTCGATCTCCCTTTTGCGTCCGATGACCGGATCGAGCTCGCCGTTTACGGCAAGCTGGGTGAGGTCGCGACCGAAGCTGTCCAGCGCGGGGGTCTTGCTCTTGAGTTTGCGTCCGGCCGCTCCGGATGGGCCCATCTTGAGGCCCAGGTCGCCTGGGGCGTCTTCCACGCCGGCCCCGAGCAGGTTCAGGACCTCCTGCCGGACATCCTCCAGCTTGAGTCCCAGGTTCATCAGAACCTGAGCGGCGATGCCCTCGCTCTCGCGCAGAAGACCCAGAAGGATGTGCTCGGTCCCCACGTAGTTGTGGTTGAGGGCCCGGGCCTCTTCGATCGCGTACTCGATGACCTTCTTGGCCCTCGGCGTCTGCGGAAGCTTGCCCATCGTGACCATGTCCGGGCCGCTCTTGACCAGCTTCTCGACCTCGAGGCGCAGCTTCTTGATATCGACGTCGAGGTTCTTCAGGACCGTCGCGCCGACGCCGCTGCCTTCCTTGACCAAGCCCAGGAGGATATGCTCGGTCCCGATGTACTCGTGATTGAACCGCTGGGCCTCCTGATTGGCCAGGGCCATCACCTTTCTTGCCCGATCTGTAAAGCGCTCAAACATCTTCGCTCAGTCCGCTCCAAAGAATGTCCGTTTCCGTCCAGTTTCTGCGGCCCAGAACCACCCCAGATTGCCTGCTTGATGCCACATTATCTTGTGGCCGGCTCGTTCTGTCAACTCGGCGAATTCGAGAAACTGTCGTTGTACGAACGAATTCGCGTCGCTGACGAGCGCGCTCCGTAGCCACAAGTTATATGACGTTCAGGGCCTCCGTGTTCATCGGGCCCAGGGGGCCAATCCCCTGGATAGCGTAGGTATCGGCCAAATGGGTGAGAAACTTTGCTTTCGCGTGAACGACAAGTGGATCTATGTTGAGTTTGTGCGGAGTCGGGACGTCCGAGAATCCTCCGAACGTCCGCTCAGGCGTCTTGAGCCGATGGCCGTCGAGCCGCAACCTGCCGGTTCGGTCCATCGACGTGCCCACCCCTCATGCAGATCACTTGTCGTCGCGATTGCTCTCTTCGAGCAGCTTGCGCAGATAGGCGTTCTCGCGACGCGTCGCTTCGAGATCGAACGCTTGGTACTTGATGCAGACGCGAAGGTAGTCGAGCAGTTCCTGGAGTGTGTCGATACTCTTCTGGAGTTCCTTGCGATTGGCCTCGGCCTGCTTGGCAAGGTCCGCCAATTTCTTGTGATTCGGATCGGTGCTCTCGCCGAACTGCTTGACCAACTCGTTCAGCGCACCTTCCAGACTGGCCTCATCCATCGGAACCTCCTCCAGTTGCTTTCACGTCGCTTTGCCGCCCCATGTTCATGCCTCCATTGTACCAAAACGGGCCGCTGGAAAGAAGCGCATTTGGAGCGGTTTTGGCCTCCATCTGTCGTATCGGTGGCTGTGTGTCGCGAGGTGCGACGGCATGTATCGGGCGTAGTGTTTGCAGGTGATTTAACGGAAAGTCATTGCATGCCGATTGTGGCGAGAGACCACATTCCTTTGGCATGGCGATACTGAATTGAGAGGCTTCCTCTATTCCGTGTCGAATGGGGTTCCTCGGTTTGATGACATTATCGGGCGCCTCTGGCATCGGGTCGAGGTCCCGCCCCTGGCGCACGCGAGCGAACTGGGCATCCCGCTCGATCTCGGCACGCTGACCGTCCTGCCGGGTGCGTTGACCCCGGGTGACCCGGCCCCCGATTTCGATGTGCCCTCGTTCGATTCGGGTCGCATCCGACTGAACGACTACCGGGGCAAGGTCCTGCTGCCGGCGTTCTGGGGTTCGGACTACGACCCCACGTCCAGGGACCTGCACGATCTCAAGAACGTCTACGAGCGGTTCCGCACGGACCCGCACTATGCCCAGCTTGGCCTGGTGCTCGCCCGCAATCCCCTGTTGGCGAGGAAGGCCGCCGAGCGGGCGCGAGTGGACTGGCCGCAGGGCCTGCTGGAAGGGCAGGCGGTATCCACGGTGTACGACATTCGGACGATACCGCTGTACGTTCTGATCGGTCCTCAGGGACAGGTCTTGGCTACGGGCCGTTCCGTGTCAGCATTGGCGCAGGCCGTGGAGGCGGCGTTGGCGACTGTTCGATGACACGAGCAGGTCAGCTCTGCGGGTTCATCACGCGGCCGAGGAAGAGGATGCTGCCGGAGGTGTTGTCGCGAATCATGAAGAGGAACGGGTGATCGGCCCGGAAGACGGGCGTCCGATCCGGCATGGCCGAGGTCAGTTTCATCACCACGCCCGTTGCGGCGGCGGCTTCGGTGCCTTCCTCGTTGACGTCCACATACGCCTGATGGATTACCGCCGAGATGAACAGGTCGCGCCGGCCCGTCATGCCCGAGAAATCGGCAGCGCCGCCGAACGCCTGCCCCATGCCCATCGAGCGCAACACGCCTTCCAGGCTGAACTTACTGGTCATCTTGAACTTGGGGATCGAGACGATCACCTCGCGCTCGCGGAGGTTGTCCAGCCATCCCGCGAGGTTCCCGGCGGTCAACTGCTGTTCGAGCCGGCCGATGCCGTCGGCTGCCTTCGGCAGCAGGATCACCATCGACAGCTCATCGCCAACATACGGCAGTTGCAGCACTTGCAGATTGTCGGCCTCGGCATAGCCGAACCGGGCCTTCTGATTCATCATGGGGACCTGGACCTTGCTCGCGTCCAGCAGGGTGAAGGGGGCGTCCTGCGTCCGATCCTCGTCGAACTGGCGGGCCCAGTTGCCTTTGAAGTAGATCGCGTTCGTGAGCACCAGCCGGGTCATCGGTCCCACGGCGCCCTGGCTGATGAGGTCCTTGATCTTGCCGTTGGTCTGCTCTTCGACCCAGGTGTTGATGGTCCGGCGGGCCTTCTCGGCAACGGCGACGAAATCGACGTTGCGGATGCGCCCGCCATACTCGGCCTCGACGAGCCTGGCGAACGCATCGAGGAAAGCGAAATCCTGCTGGCCCCACAGCGCGTTGGCGACCCGTAACGTATAGGCGTCCGTGCCGCCCCGTGCGTTGAGATCGCGGATGATCCGCCCGAACGCGCCGGCAAACTCCTCGGCGGTCATCGGCTTGCCGGCTACGCCCAGTTCCGCCATGACCTCGGCCGACGTCGGGTACCACATCGCCTCGGCCATCTGCCGCTCGGTCTCGCCTCGCGCCCCGGCGTAGGTCATTGCCAACGCCGTCGAGACACTGTAAGGCGAGAAGAACAGGTTGCCGTCGCCGGCCCGCAGCTTCTGGTAGAGGGCCAGAGCGAACTGAGTGTTCCCATCGACCACGGCTTGATGGTCGGCTGCCGCGACCTCGGCCTTCTTGTCGGCCGAGCCGTTGGCGGCGCAGCCGAGAACCATCATTCCTATCACTGCTGTGCTGAGCGTCTTCATTGGTCTATCCTTCCAACAAAAAAATTCCTTCCACGTGCTACGACGATCATTGTACCGCTCCGGTTGACAGGCGTCTGGAGGTGTGGGCGTTTTTTTCGCATGCCGCATTCCCTATGCATGCGTCAAAGCCCCCCAGGAAAGCCCCCCAGGGCGGGCCGGTCGCATCCGATGTGGCCCTTGCCGGGAGTCGCTGCTTGTCAGGAGGACGACGACCACCTATATTCTCGGATACAGATCGGAACGTGCGATGCTTTGTGGCATTCGACGTCCGCCCGCGATGCGATACGAGGCAAGAGGATGTACAATATCTTTGAACAACCATGGACGCTGCTGGGTGCAGCGGTTCTGGTTCTGTTCGGCTTGCTGACCTTTCGCAGTGTTTGCCCCCAGAGACGGCGCTGGTGGCACTGGCTCATCCCGCTGGCTGTGGCGGTGGTTGGGTTCGGGCTGGATTTCTTCGTGGTCACCGACCTGGAGAAAGTGCGCGGGACGATTGCCGCTCTGTTGAGAGCGGTCCGGAACGAGAATTGTGCGGCGGTGGCCCAGTTGATCGGGCCGGACTACAGCGACTCGCGCCACGAGACGAAGGCGCAACTGATCGCGCGCTGTCGCCAGGAACTGGATGGACCGACGATTCAGACCCTCAGGCAGCGCGGCGCCGAGATTGAGCTGTCCGACCAGAATGCGACGGCGACATTGAATCTGTTCGTTCGGTTCGAGCAGGACAGCCGGGTTGCCCGGCAATACAAAGCCGTTGCGCTGGCCAGGGTCCGTCTGTATCTGGGCAAGCGGCCGGATGGGACCTGGTTGATCGACCGGGTCGAATTGCTCGAGGTCGATCAATTCCCGGTCTCGTGGAGAAGTCTGTAGCACAGCCGCACGGTCGCTATTTGAGGCCTTGCGTGATGGAGAACGATTGTCAGGGTGGCCCTGTCGCAAGGGCGCTTCGGTGAAAGGAGAATCGATGAAAACGTTGACTTGTGCAGGTTTGGTTTTGAGCTTGGCGATGGGGGCTGGCGGGACCTCCGCGCGACCGTATCCGACCATTTCGGAGGGCCGGCGGATCGAGATGCTGCAACCACCGTCGAAGCGGCCGGTTCGCATGGTCCTCGATACCGATACCTACAATGAGATCGACGACCAGTTCGCGGTGGTCTATGCACTGATCTCGCCCGAGCTGAACGTTCAGGCGGTGTATGCGGCTCCGTTCCACAACAACCGCTCGACCGGTCCGGCCGATGGCATGGAAAAGAGCTACGAGGAGATCCTTCGCATCCTGGGCAAGCTGGACCGTTCGCCCCAGGGTTTTGCGTTCAAGGGCAGCACACGTTACCTGACCGACCTGAAAGAGCCCGAACGAAGTCCCGCCGTGGCCGACTTGATCGAGCGGGCAAAGAAGAGCAGCCCGGACGATCCGCTCTATGTGGTCCCGGTCGGCGCGATCACCAACGTCAGCAACGCGATCCTGATCGAGCCATCGATCATCCGCAACATTGTCGTCGTGTGGCTGGGTGGCAACGGACACCACTGGCCTCACCAGCGCGAATTCAACTACATGCAGGACCTGAACGCGTCGCGGGTCGCCTTCGACAGCGGCGTGCCGCTCGTGCAATTGCCCTGCACGCCCATCGTGACGCATTTTGCCACGACGGTGCCGGAGATGGAGCGGTATGTCGGCGGGCGCGGCCCGATCGGCGACTACCTGCTGGAGATCCTCAAGGACTATCGCAAGGACCATTTCGCCTGGTCCAAGGTCCTGTGGGACATGACCGCCGTCGCGTGGCTCGTCAACGACCGCTGGCTGCCGTCCGATCTGGTGCACAGCCCGATCGTGACCGACAACTACACCTTCAGCTTCAACAAGTCCCGCCACCTGATCCGCGTGGTCAACTTCGTGCATCGCGACCCGATCTTCCGCGATTTCTTCACGAAGCTGGACGACCATGCGAAGGACTGACGAAAGAAGAGGTTGGACGGGCAACCTTTGGTCTTGATGGCGGCAGCAGATGCGTGGCTGGCCGCTCGGAGGCAGGCGAATAGGCTTGACGCAGACTGGGTGCGGGCATACGATTGGCCCCGTGCAGTTGGCGTCTATTTCGCATCGTGAGCGTGGATACCCGACCGATATGAGAATATCTCCAAGACATGTCGTATGCTGGGCAGGACTTGTGCTTGTTCTGCTGGTGTGGTCTGGCTGTGGCCCCAACGACGGGCGGGTCGCCACGGTCGATCCTGTGATCGGCGAGGAATTGGGTTCGCCGATTGGTTCGATGGCGGAGGTGATCGAACCGGAGCCACTGATGATCGAGGGATACGGCCTGGTTGGAGGGCTCATCGGGACCGGCTCCGGGGCCTGTCCAGCGGAGCTTCGGGCCTACTTGAGACAGTACATCCTGGCCCAAGTGCCGGGTGGCTCGGTGTCGCCCGACAATCTCATCAACAGCAGGGCCACTGCGGTTGTTCGGCTGGAGGCGCTGGTTCCTGCGGTGGCCTCGAGAGGGGACCGCTTCGATGTAAAGGTCACGCCGATCGCCGGCGCCGACACCACCAGCCTGCACGGAGGCTGGCTGTACCAAGCGGATCTCAAGATGGCGGGGATGTTCGGTCCATCGGCCAGGACGCTGGCGGTGGCCGAAGGCCCCGTGTTCATCAACACGGTTGCCGTGGCCGAACCCGACCTGACGACCGGGTACATCCTCGGCGGTGGCGTCAGTCAGTTTGACTACGTGGGGACCATTCGTTTGCGGCGGCCCGATTATGCGCTGGCCAGCACCATTCGCAACCGTCTCAACGAGCGATACGGCACCGGCACGGCGAGGGCCGTATCGCCCAGCGGCGTGGAGTTCATGATCCCGCCAGACTACCGAAGACGCAAGGCCCGCTTCATCTCCATGGTGGCAGCCACGTTCCTGGCCGACTCGCCGGAGCGGACCCCGGCTCGAATCGAGGCCTTGGCCAAGAGGCTTGTGGAGTCGCAGGATAAGGAACCCAGTGAGGTTGCGTTGGAGGCCATCGGACGCGAAAGCCTGCCCAGGCTGCGTTCCCTGTTCGACGCTCCGGATGAAGAGGTTCGTTTCCGGGCGGCCCGCTGTGCCTTGGGCCTGCGAGATGATACGGCCATCGGGACGCTGAGGACCCTTGCGCTGGACGAGACGTCGCCGTATCGTCGTGAGGCGTTTGATGCCGTGCTGGTCTTGGCACGGCGCAACGACGCGATCTCGCTGGGGCGTCGGCTGCTGCGTGACAAGGATGTGCGCATGGTCCTTGTGGCCTACGAGGCGTTGCGTGGCATGGAAGACGTGGCGGTGCGACGACAGTCGGTCGGTCGGGGCTTCCATCTGGAGCAGGTGGTGCAGACCGATCGCAGGGCGATCTTCGTCTCCCGCAGCGGCGCACCGCGCGTCGTGGTCTTCGGTTCGCCGCTGAACTGCCACGACGACATTTTCGTCCAGGCGGCCAACGAGACGATCACCGTCAATTCTCGGGCCGGCCAGGACTACGTGTCCCTGACGCTGAAAGACCCCACGCGCCCAGGTGTGATCGGGCCGGTCCGCAGTGGCTTTTCCATCGGGGAGATCGTCCGGGCGTTGGGCTCGGAGCGCCAGCGAACGGAGGCGGGACATGTCATGGGACTTGGGGTCTCGTATACAGACGTGATCGCCGTCCTGGAGCAGTTGTGTGCCAAGGATGCCGTCACGGCTGAGTTCTGGGCCGGTCCCCCTCCAAAAATCGGCCGAATAGTCAAGTGATCGCCTGCATCAGGCCGATAACATGAACAGTGTGTTGTCCGATAAGCCCCCGGACGCAGGGGAGGTGTCTGTGTACAAGAACCGTCGGAATCGGGAAGAATATGCGACTTGAGAAGATCATACTGGACGGGTTCAAGAGCTTTGCCGACCGCACGGAATTCCATTTCGATGCTTCGATCACGGCAATTGTCGGACCCAACGGGTGCGGCAAGAGCAACGTGGTCGATGCGGTCAAATGGGTTCTGGGCGAGCAGAAGCTCAAGAGCCTTCGCAGCGACCAGATGGCCGATGTGATTTTCAGCGGCAGCGGCAGCCGGAAGGCGGCCGGCTCGGCTGAAGTGGCTTTGGTGATCGCCAATCCCGGCGGTGCGAGCGGGCGGCTGCCCATCGATACCGAGCAGGTCCAGATCGCTCGGCGGATCTATCGCAGCGGCGAGAGCGAGTACCGCATCAACAATAAGATCTGCCGGCTCAAGGACATCCGCGAGCTGTTCATGGACACCGGGGTTGGAAACCGGGGCTACTCCATCATCGAACAGGGACAGATCGAGCAACTGGTGGGGGCCTCCAAGGCGGATCGCCGGATCGTGTTTGAGGAAGCCGCCGGCATCAGCAAGTACAAGGCGCACAAGAAAGAGGCCTTGCGCAAGCTCGAACGGACCGAACAGAACCTTCTGCGTCTGGCCGACATCCTCGAAGAGGTGGCCAAGAGACTTCGCAGTGTCAAGCTCCAGGCGGGCAAGGCGCGCAATTACCTCGAATACACCTCGCGGCTCAAGGAGCTGCAGGTGAACTACTCCCTTGTGGAGTATGGACGCAACAAGGAACAGCTTGACGAGAAGAGCCAGATCCTGCATGAAGCGACGGAGCGGTACTCGGCCGTGGCGGCCGAAGAGGCCGGCGCGGAGGCCGAGATGAGCCGCCTCGGCAACACCGTCATTGAGACGGAGCACCGCCTCAGCGAGACGGGCAATACGCTCGTCGCGATCCAGAGCCAGATCGATCAGAAGCTTCAGCGGATCGACTTCCTGCGGTCGCGCATCGAGGAGTCGGACAAGCGCAGAGTCGCGGCGAGCAGCGAGATTGAACGATTGGCCGGGCAGGCCGACGCCGTCGGTCGGGACCTGGCCCGTCACCGACAGGAGTTGGCCGGCTGTGACAACACCGTGCATCAGCGCACCGAGGCGATCCGTGAGATTCAGGCGATCACGGAAGAGGGCCACGCGCAACTGGCGTCACTCGAAGCGGAACTCGACGACGAGAAGTCCGGGATCATTGACATCGTGCGGCGGACCGCCCAGCTTCATAACGAGATTCAAAGTCTTTCCAGCTATCGTGACAGCCTGTCGCACCAGCGGAACCGACTGGCCGGACGGGCCCAGACCGCCAAGGCCGAACTGGAACGGCTCCTGACCGACCGGGCCCAACACAATGCCCGTCTGGCGGATATCGCCCGGGTGCTGGTCGATCTCGAAGAGAATCTCGAATCGAAACGGCAGAAGATCGAGGAGGCCCAGGCCCAGATCATCGAGCAAGGCCGGCAGCTTGCGGGCAACAAAGAGGCCCGCAGCGCCTTGAGCAGCGAGCTGGCGGTGCTGACGGACATGGAGCGGCGCCACGAGGGATTGGGCCAGGCCGTCAGGAGCGTCCTTCAGGCTCAGGCCGACGAGAGCCGTAAGATCGACTACATCGACGGGATTCTGGCCGACAAGATCAAGACGGACGTCGAGCATGCCGTTGCGGTGGAAGCGGCGCTCGAAGGGCTGACCGACGTGCTGTTGGTCGAGAAGGCTGCGAAGCTGTTTGCCGACACCGAGACCGTGGCGGCGCTGGCGGGACGGGTGCACTTCTGTTGTCTTGACCGTGTGGAGCCGTTCGTCGATGACGTCGATGTCTCCCAGCACCCCGGTGTCAGGGGCCGCCTCGTCGAGTTTGTCACGTACGAGAGCCGTTACGCGCCGCTGGCTTGGAAGCTGCTGGCCAAAACGATTCTGGTGGATTGTCTCGATGTGGCCGCCGAGCTGTCGGGCGATCTCCGGGCCGGCTATACGTTCGTGACCCTGGCCGGCGAATGCCTGAATGCCGACGGTCTGCTGCGGCTTGGTCCGCTGGGCAAGACGTCCGGGTTGATCTCCCGACGCAGCCGGATCGACCAACTGGAGGAGACCATCGATCACATCAACGCCGAGATCGCCCAGTGGGAAGGCGAGATTCAGAGGAACACGCAGACCAAGGCCCACCTGGAGAAGCTGTGCAAGGACCTGCGCACCGCCATCTATGAGGCCAATACCGAGAAGACGCAGGTGAACTCGAAACTGGCGCTCTTCGAGCAGGACATCAAACGCCTGAAGGAGGAAGAGCCGCTGATTGCCGACGAGTTAGGATCGCTGGAGGCCGAGATCGCCCAGTCGGTGCAGAAGGAATACGACTCGAAGCAACGGCTCACCGAACTGGAGGCGGTCAACAACCAGCGGGCCGCGCGCATCCGGGAGCTCGAAACGATGTACGACGAACTGCGCGAGCAGCAGCAAGGCCGCATCCGAGACTTGACGGAGCTGAAGGTTCAATTGGGCCAGGCGACCGAGCAGCAGAAGGGGCTCAAGCAGATCATCGACAACCTTGAGAACCAAGTGGAGACGAACCGCAGGACGTTCGCGGCCGCCGAGCGAGACGTCCGGCTGTGTCACGAGCAGACTGCCGAGGCCCAGCGCGACATCCTGGAATGTGAGTCTTGCGTCTCCGAACTCTTCGTGGAGAAGGAGACGCAGCAGCAGGGCAATCGGCAGTTGCAGGAGGCGCTCGAGGCCCTCGCGGCCGAACAGAAGCGCAAGGAAGAACTCGTGCGGACCGCGCGGGCGCAGAAGGAAGAGGTCGAGCGCGTGATCGGTGAGATTCGCGTGCAGCTCGGCCAGTTGGAGGTCCGCCAGCAGGATCTGGTCGAACGCGTCCGCGAAGAGCTGCAGATCGAGCTGGCCGACGTCTTCGCCGAGCGGACGACCGACGACGTGAACTGGGAACACGTCAAGGGCCAGATCAACGAACTGCGCGGCAGGATCGAGCGGCTTGGCAACGTCAACCTCGACGCCATCGAGGAACAGGCCAGTCTGGAAGAGCGCCACACGTTCCTGGCCGATCAGGTGCAGGACCTCAACGAGAGCAAGACGCAGTTGCAGCAACTGATCAACCGGTTGAACAAGCAGAGCCGGGAGAAGTTCGTCGATACGTTTGAGCAGATCCGCGCCAACTTCCAGCAGATCTTCCGCAAGCTCTTCGGGGGCGGCAAGGCGGACATCGTTCTCGAAGAGGCCGACGACGTGCTCGAGGCCGGCATTGAAGTGATTGCCAAGCCACCGGGCAAAGAGACGCGCAGCATCTCGCTGCTCAGCGGTGGGGAGAAGTCCATGACGGCCCTGGCGCTGCTGTTTTCGGTATTCCGCAGCAAGCCGTCCCCGTTCTGCTTCCTGGACGAGGTCGATGCAGCGCTCGATGAAGCCAACACGGAGCGCTTCACCATGCTGCTGCGTGAGTTCCAGAAGGAAAGCCAGTTCATTATCATCACGCACACCAAGCGAACGATGAGCATTGCCGACGTGTTGTTCGGCGTCACGATGCAGATGCAGGGCGTCAGCAAGAAGATCAGCGTGCGCTTCGACGATTACGCCGAAGAGCCCGCCGCCGCATAGGTCGGGACACGAGCGATTACAGATACTTGGGGTGGATGCCGTACTTCTTGATCTTGTAGCCGAGGATGCGCTCGGTCACGCCCAGGTCCTGGGCGGCGTCGCGCTGGTGGCCGCCGGTCTTCTTCAGGGCGTCGACGATCAGCTCGCGCTCCTTATTGGCGATGATCTCGGTCAGGGAGGGGTTGTCGCCGGTCTGACGGCGGTCGATCATCTGGAGCGACGGTGGCAGGTGCTCGCTGCGGATCACGTCCTCGCGGCAAAGCAGAACGGCCCGCTCGATGCAGTTCTCCAGCTCGCGAATGTTGCCCGGCCAGTGATAGTGCGTCAACATGTCGATGGCGGGCGTCGAGATCCGCGTGATCGGCTTGCCGTTCTCGGCGGCAAACCGTTCGAGGAAGTGATCGGCCAGCAGCATGATGTCGTCCTTGCGTTCCCGCAGCGGCGGCAGGTAGATCGGGAAGACGTTGATCCGATAATACAGGTCTTCTCTGAAGAGATCCTCTGTGATCAGCGCTTCGAGGTTCTTGTGGGTGGCGACGATGATGCGGACGTTCGCTCGGATGGTTTCGATGCCGCCCACTCGCTCGAACTCGCGAAACTGGATGACCCGGAGAAGCTTGACCTGGAGGGTCGGCGGGAAATCGCCGATCTCGTCGAGGAAGATGGTGCCGCCATCGGCCCTCTCGAAGCGACCGAGCTTGCGCTCGACGGCGCCGGTGAAAGCGCCTTTCTCGTGTCCAAACAGCTCGCTTTCGAGCAGAGTCTCAGGCATGGCGGTGCAGTTGACCTTGATGAAGGGCTTGTCGGCGCGGAGGCTGTTGTAGTGTACGGCGTGGGCGACGAGGTCTTTGCCGGTGCCGCTTTCGCCGCGGATCAGCACGGTTGCGGTGCTCTCTGCGACCTGCTCGACGAGGCGATAGACTTCCTTCATCGCGTTGCTGGTTCCGACCATGTTATGCACGTCGAATCGCGTCTTGAGTTCCCGTCGCAGCCGCACGTTTTCGTCCTGCAGCACCCGTCGCTCGGACTCGACCAGCTTGTTGAGCTTGATCGCCTGAGCCACCATCGTCGAGATAACGTTCAGCAGGCGTATGCTTTCCTCGAAATTGTCGGTCCCCCGGGCCTGCCGATCCACGCTGAGGGCGCCCACCGTCCGGCCCTCGAGCTTGATTGGAACGCAGAAGAATGCCGTTCGTCGTCCATCGGCTTGTTTGCGCGAGAGGGTCCTGCCGAGGAATCGGGGATCTTTGGAGACGTCGGCCACAACGATCTCCTCGCCGGTCTGAACGACCCGTCCGGTAATGCCCTCCCCGACCCGGTAGCTGCCGCGACTCTTGGACTTCTCGCTGAGTCCGTGGGCGACCCGGATGGTCAGCGTCTCGGTCTGCGGATCGAGCAGGGTGATCGTTCCCCGACGCAGTTTCAGGTGCGTATCCAGCGACTGGAGGATGCTCTTGAGCGTCGCTTCGAGGTCCAGTGATTCGGCGAACGCCTTCGCCACGTCGCTTAGCAGTTGTACTTCCGCCGATTGTTTCGCCTTCGTGCCCGCCATGTCTTCGGTCCCCTATGGAAACGGGCCCACAAAATTGTGGGCCACAGGGCAAAAAATACAATTTCGTCTGCCAGCCTGCAAGTGGAAAAAATCGCCTCGCATCAGATGGAACGCTGGGGCGGATGCCGATCGACAGCGGACCCATGGTCCAGGGAAGCAGGGGCATTGTGGGCCTGCTGCCGTGCGCTGGCCGACGTGCATTTCGAACTTTCGATTCCGCCGGAGGTATTGACTTCGATGGTCTTGCATGTATTTTAGCGTCGTCGGCCTTAAGAAAGAAGACAGGAGTGGATGGACGATCGCTTGGTCAATGAGAACTCAGCACGGAGACGGGACGGTGTGGACGACACAGCCCATGTGGGCGGTCGATCCAAGCGGCGAATCTTCGTCCGTATTGGGATCGTTCTGTTTCTGGGGCTGGGCGGCTTGGCGGTGGTACGTCAATTGACGCATGTGCCGCCGTCTCCGGACGGCCGCTACGGATGGACGCTTCATTTTCCGGGCCCGTCTCCTGGGGCGACATTCAAGACCGCCCCGGGCGACGATATCCGGCGACTGCTCGATCTCCTGCTCATCGATGCGGGAGCGGACTGGTACGGTGCCTTGCAGGAGACCGGGACGATTCAGATCGAACTGTCTCACGTCAGCGCCGCGCCGCTCGGCGTTCGGCTGCTGTGGCGGTTCCTGGGCCCCGAAGGAACGCCGACTCCCGACCAGATGGGCCGCACGCTCCTGACGGTGCAGGTTCGCGTGACATCGAACGAGCGGCCGGGATACGAGATCGTGCGACTCGGGGCGCAGGGAACAGAGACCGTGATCGGGGTGTTCGACGAATACCAGAACGCCGAGGATGCGATCCTCGATAATCTGGCTGACGTGATGGAGGCCGTGCAGGCCAAGGCCGGCGGCTGGCGGATCGGTTGATCGCGACAAGGATCCTGTCGCGAACATTGCCGAGAAGCACATTTGACAGAAGGAGACCGGCCGATGAGATGTGTTGCGACGATGAACTTGCGCTGCCTGGTGATTGCCGCTTTCGCGGCCTGTGTACTCACGCGGAGTGGCGGCGTGCATGCGGGTTCGGTCCCGGCTCGGCTCCGCGTCACCGAATCGCGCCGCTATCTCGAACACGATGACGGCACGCCGTTCTTCTACCTTGGCGATACGGCGTGGCAACTGTTCCACCGCCTCAATCGCGAAGAGGCGGATCGTTATCTGGCCGATCGCGCCGAAAAGGGCTTCACAGTGATCCAGGCGGTGGTTCTGGCCGAGTTGGGTGGATTGGACGATCCCAATCCTTACGGCCACACCCCGCTGGTCGAAAGAGATCCGACCCGGCCGAACGAGGCGTATTTCCAGCATATCGATTACATCGTCGATCGGACCGAATCGTTGGGACTGGTCGTAGGCATGTTGCCCACGTGGGGCAGTCACTGGAAGGGTAGAGGCATTTTCACGCCCGAGAACGCGCGGGCCTTCGGGCGTTTTCTCGGCGAACGCTATAGGGGCAAGCCGATCATCTGGATCCTCGGCGGGGATCACAATCCGGACACCGCCGGCGAGCGCGCCATCATCGAGACGATGGCCCATGGGATCAAAGAGGGCGACGGCGGGCGCCATCTGATGACGTTTCATCCACGTGGCCCCGGTCTTTCGTCGGACTATTTCCACCAGGCCGACTGGCTGGATTTCAATATGTTTCAGTCGTCCCACGCGGCGCGCGATCACGACACCGGTCTGTTCGTCGAGCATGATTACCGCCTGACTCCCGTCAAGCCGACGCTCGACGGGGAGCCGCGCTATGAGGCGATCCCGGTCGGTTTCTACAACACCGGAGCGGACCGTGACCTGCGTTTCGATGACTATGACGTGCGTCAGGCGGCCTACTGGTCGTTGCTGGCAGGTGCCTGCGGCCATACCTACGGCAACAACAACGTCTGGCAGATGTGGCAGCCGGGACGCAAGCCGGTGATCTGGGCGTCCACCCCGTGGTACGAGGCGCTCGACCATCCAGGCGCGACCCAGATGGCGTACGTCCGCCGGCTCTTTGAGTCGCGTCCGTTTGAGAAGCTCGTGCCCGATCAATCGATCCTCCTCGATGGCCCGATTCACGGCGGGGCCAAGGTCCGCGCCGCCCGCGCGTCCGACGGTTCCTTTGTGTTCGTCTATTCGCCGCGAGGAGAGCCTTTTACGGTCCGCGTCAATGTGATTCGCACGCACAGAATCCGCCAGAGTTGGTTCGACCCCCGCACCGGAGCGGCCCGCCCACTGCACACCACCGATACGCCCGGCTTCCAGAGCTTCGTACCGCCGACGTCGGGACGAGGCCACGACTGGATTCTGGTCCTTGACGACGCGACCGCAGGGTTCCCCTTGCCCGGCCAGGTGAAGTAGCGGCCCATGGAACAGCAGTATCCGGAACCAACAGTCGGGGCGCTGATCTTCAACGCCGAGGGCAAGCTCTTTCTGATGCGCTCCCACAAGTGGCGGGGTCGGTACGTCATTCCCGGCGGCCATATCGAATTGGGCGAGACGATGGAACAGGCCCTGCGGCGCGAGGTTAAGGAAGAAACGAATCTGGAAATCCGTGATATCGAATTCGTCTGTCTCCAGGAGTTTATCCACGACGATCGGTTCTGGCGTCGGCGCCATTTCATCTTCTTCGATTACGCCTGCCGGACCGATTCGACCGAGGTCGTCCTCAACGAGGAGGCCCAGGACTACGTCTGGGTCGATCTCGACCGGACCGACGAATGGCCCGTCGAGCACTACACCGCTGCAACCATCGCCGAGTACCGAAAGAAACACCGCTGACGGCCGAGGCTGCCGACCAGCGTCTGGACGGCATCCGCGATCGACGGTGCAATGGGTGGTGACGCCCGCCGGCTCAGAGGGTTGGGCCTGCTGCTGTTCGCTGTCAAATCGGTCAGGCGGACGACGCGGGTTTGGGCCTGGGCTTACGGGCGAGAAGCCACATCTGGCGCAGCTTGCTCCGCAGAACCCGCCGGAGGGAGAAGCGGATCGGAATCAGCGTCGTGGGCAGTTCAAAGTCCGAGCAGGGCTCTCCAAGCGGATCACCCACCAACTCGATCCGGTCGAAATCCAGACCGTCAAGCTGCATCTGGCCGGCCGTGCGGAGTATGGGAACGCGCTCGGGATCGATACCGAGCAACCGGCAGCACACCGTCTCACACGAGAGCGGATCGGCGCCGCCTATCAGCCAGCCGAGCGGCCTGCTGTCGCCGCCGGACGGACCCGTTCGCTCCATCGCCACGATGCCGTCGATGAGTGTCACGGCCGGTTGGAGAAAATAGCAGATATCGATCAGCAGTTGGCAGAACCCGGCGGGATTGCCTCCACGACGGTAATGCCACAGGGCCTTGCGCTTGCCGCTGACGCACCCGAACATGTTCTTGACGGCCAGGGTCACGAGAAGCTGCCCGTGCGCCTTGAGCTTGGGCAGGTTGACAATCGCATCGGCCTCCATCGCCACATCGCTGAGCCCCACTCGCGGCCCGTGTCTCCCGACTCGTCTCGTTCTGGGCCGGTCCAGTTGCCGGATCGGGACACCCAGTCTCTTCAGGGGTTCGATCAACTCCAGGGCTTCGGCGCAGATATGGGCGTCTCCCCATCCGGGCGAATCGCCGACAAACGGGCTGGCTCCGAAGTCCTTCAGGAGTCGCGCCACGGCGAGGATCACTTCGGGATGTGTCTGCGTCGGGTCTTGCTTGTGCGACCGCGGCGCGATGAAATTGGGTTTGATCAGGACGGCATCCCCTGGCTTGACGAAGCGCCTGACGCCGCCGAGCAACTCGAACTGCCGAGCGATTGCGTGGGCAACCCGATCCGGATCGTAGTCGTGACATTGAGCGAGGGCGACGGCGGTCTCTGTCATGGCAGCTCAATCATTGACGCGCATACAAACCAGGATGAACACTCGGACGGCGGGCCTGCGTTGCGGCGGCTTCTTCGTCTCGGAGTCGAAGAATAGAACGGGCTCCGGCCGGTTGAAGAACCGCCCGCCGAGACTCAGTGTTTCGCCCGAGTAACTGTCGGGCGCCAGCACGAGCAGATCGCCGGGGCTCATCTGGGCGGCAAACGCCGCCGAGGCGAAGTAGAACTCCCGACGAACGGTCTGCGCCCGGAGTTGCGGAATCGTGCTCGTCAGCGGCAATGTGTGGACGGGATAGGCGATGATCTTTCGGACGCCCCGGGCTCCTGGGATGGCCTGCTCGCGAAGGCGCAGGGCCAGGAGGCCGGCCGCGACCTGGGCCGCCTGCTGCGACAGATCGGTGCCGACGAATGCGATCGTGCTGTCCTGGGGGGTCCTGGCCACGGGCAGGTCGGCCGGTTCGTCGTTGCCGATCACGAGCGAGATGGTCCCGGCGTCCTGCGCACCAGCCATGGACAGCAGGCGTCGAATCTCCTCCCACATCGCCGTATGGCCCAGTCGCACGCGGAACGAATTGCCCGAAAAGGCACTGTAGCTGTTCGTCTGGATCGACTTGGCGGACAGCGACTGCCAGAGGTCGTCGAGCTGCCGGATGTTCTCGGCCGGAAGGTCCAGGAGGTAGACGTCCAGGTTGACCGTCGCCAGGAATCGGGCCTGGCGCGATGGATCGGGCGACTTCGGCGCGATCTCGCCGATCCGTACTTGTTCCCAGATCGGCACTACCGGCTCAGGCGAGGGCCTGCAGCCGCCGAAAGCCAGCCCGGAGGCAATCAACGTCATAATGGTTCGCAGAGCACCCATCGACCCCAGCGTACCGGGGCGACCATGCCTTGTCAACGCACCCGCTGTTGAAGGGGGGCCAGACGGTTCACTCAACGGAGGCTCTGAAGCAAGCACACATGATGCCGCGTCGTACGGCCTCGAGCGACCCATCATGGGCGAGCGCCGGTAATGCGTGTCAGCAGATCAAAGAAGCCACGTTTGCGGTCCGAGCGGATCCGCCAGTTGACCGGGACGCTCTGGAAGCCCTCGTCGAAGTCTTCGCCGGCCTGGCGGAAATCGAAGTAGCCCCAGGAGGCGTAATTCTCGACGCAGGCGACGAAGTTGTTGCCCTCATCGCCCCAACCCTGGTGTTCGTCTCGCCAGGGCCGGTCGTCCTCGTTGTTGACGATGGGCTTTGGGCTGTACTCGGCCATCGCGCGGACGGTGCGGACCATCTCGGCCATCCGTTTCGGGTCGCGCACGCCGTTGCCGTGCAGCAGGATGTAGTCGGCGACGCCGACGACGTTTGGACGCGGAATCGAGCCGCCGTTGTAGCTGACGCTGACCGGCAGCGGACAGCCGCGCTCGGCGGCGCGCTGCTGGGCCAGTTCGATCAGCTCGTGAACGCGCGAGGCCTTGATGGCGTCACGGACGTAGCCGCCGTTGTCGCATTCGTTGGCGATTTCGAGCAGGACGTTGGTGTAGCGTCGGTCGGCGATCCAGTCGACGGTATTGACGACGGCCCGACGGACGGCGTCGTCATCGTCGAGCCGCTGGTCCTGGCCGAAGTAGAAGACGCCAAGCATGATGACCATGCCCAACTCGTCGGCGCGGTCGATGATCCGGGCGAGACGGGTCATGTAGTCCGGGCGCAGAGAGCCATCGGACCGAATTGCGGAGTTGTGCCATGGCTGGTTGCGGCTGTAACCCTCGGGGCTGCCACCCTGGAGATTGACCACCGCACAGAGCAGCCCGTGCCGATGCCAATCGGGCATCGCGGCGATGAATTCGTCGGTGTTGCGGTCGGCGTCCCAGCGGCCCGTGTCCGGATAGGCCCAGCGCTCGACGGTCTCGGGGTTCAGGTCATCGAAGACGCCCTGCACCAGCCGGGCGTTCATCAGCAGGCCCTCGATTTTGTGGCCGCGCCAGGTCCGGCCTTCATACGTGGGCCGACCGTTGATGTGAAACGCCTCGCCGACAATGGTCACAGCGGTCTGACGTGACGGGCGCTCCGCCGCCGGGCAGGCTGCAGCCGCCATGGCCAGCGAGAGGGCGACGGCGGCAAAGGCCGCCTGAGACGTCCGAGATGGTTGTGCGCACATGTTGTCCTCCTTCATGTTCGACAGTTGCATTGTCGTGGTCTATTGTAGCGGTAACGGCAATGCGGGCAAGCATCAAGAGGCCGGCGAAGACCACACCCAGCGACCATCCCCGTGTCAGCAAAATCTCCACAGACACCCAAAGGAGTCGCCCGACGGTTTTCACTTGCGGTACTGGCCGACGGTCTGTTATCTCATGGCTGGGTGTCGGCAGAACTTCAGTCCATTCTGTAGGAGACGACGCGCGATGAGAGATTCCTATACACCCTGGTTGTGGGGGGTACTGATGACGGGATTATTTGTGGCGGGTTTGCATTCGTTGTATGCGGCCGAGCAGAGCAATCCATTGCTGACCGAGTGGGACACGCCGTTCGGTGTGCCGCCGTTCGGGCGGATTGCGGAAGACCACTATTTGCCCGCCTTTGAGGCGGCCATCGCCCGAACGCAGCGGCAGGTGGATGCGATTGCTGCGGATGAGCGCCCGGCGACGTTTGCCAATACGATTGAGGCTCTGGATGCGTCGGGCGATCTGCTCGACCGGGTTGGCGGCGTCTTCTATAACCTGAGATCGGCCGAGACCACCGACCGGCTCCAGGAGATCGCCCGGCAGGTCGCCCCGCAGACCTCGGCGCTCCAGGACGACATCCTGCTCAACGAGCAGCTTTTCGTGCGGGTCAAGGCCGTCTGGGAGCAGCGCGATACGCTCGATCTGGCCGCCGAGCAGCGAAGGCTGCTGGACGAAACGCACAAGCGATTCGTCCGTGGTGGGGCCAATCTCTCCGCCGAGCAGAAGACGCGGCTGCGGGCCATCAACGAGGAGCTTTCCCTTCTGGGACTGCAATTCGGCGACAACGTGCTGAAGGAGACGAACGCTTACCGGCTTGTGATCGAGCAGAAGAAGGACCTGGCCGGCCTGCCGGAGAACCTCGTGACCGCCGCGGCCGACGCCGCCAGGCAGGCGCAGATGGAGGGCAAGTGGGTGTTCACCCTGCACGCGCCGAGCATCTGGCCGTTCCTCACCTACGCGGAGAATCGCGAGCTGCGCCGGCAGATCTTCACCGCCTACATCCAACGTGGCGACAACGACAACGAGTACGACAACAAATCGGTCCTCGTCCGGATGGCCGCACTGCGCGCCGAGCGCGCGCAGCTCCTGGGCTACTCCCATCACGCCCATTTCGTGCTCGAAGAGCGGATGGCCAAGAACGCCGACGGGGTCTACGGCCTGTTGAACCAGCTCTGGCCGCCCGCCTTGGCCGTGGCAAAGAAGGAGGCCGCCGATCTCCAGGCCCTGATTCGCCAGGAAGGCCACGACTTCAAGCTTCAGCCCTGGGACTGGTGGTTCTACACCGAGAAGATCCGACGGGCCCGTTTCGATCTGGACGAGAACGAATTGCGCGCGTACTTCACGCTGGAGAACACGCTCCAGGGGGCCTACCTTGTGGCCGAGCGGCTCTACGGGCTGCGTTTCGTCGAGCGAACCGACCTGCCGACGTATCACCCGGAAGTCCGCACGTTTGAAGTGAAGGACGGCGACGGCTCGCATCTGGGCGTGTTCTTCGTCGATTTCCACCCGCGTCCCGGCAAGCGGGGCGGCGCGTGGGCCAGCGCGTTTCGACGTCAGCACGTTCGGGACGGGCAGGACATCCGCCCGCTGGTGGTCAACGTCTGCAACTTCACGCGGCCGACGGGCGACGCCCCGGCGCTGTTGGGTCTGCGGGAGGTCGAGACGCTCTTCCACGAATTCGGCCACGGGTTGCACTCCCTGCTGGCGCGGATTCAGTACAAGAGCCTGGGTTCGGTGCCGAGGGACTTCGTCGAGTTGCCCTCGCAGATTATGGAGCACTGGGCGATGGAGCCGGAGGTGCTCCGGATGTACGCCCGGCATTGGAAGACCAACGAGTTGATTCCCGACGAGTTGATAGAACGGATCAAGCAGGCCGAGCGGTTCAACCAGGGGTTCAAGACGACCGAGTACCTGGCCGCCTCGTTCCTCGATATGGACTGGCACACGCTCACGGACGTCGAGGACGTGGACGCGGTCCGTTTCGAGGACGCGGCGCTTGAGAGGATCGGTCTGATCCCCGAGATCGTGACTCGCTACCGCAGCACCTATTTTCAGCACATTTTCGCGGGGGGCTATTCGGCCGGATACTACAGCTACATCTGGAGCGAGGTGCTCGACACCGACGCCTTCCAGGCGTTCAAAGAGAGGGGCATCTTCGATCAGGACACGGCCCGCTCCTTCCGCACCAACATCCTGGAGCGAGGCGGCACCGCCGACGCCATGGAGATGTACAAGGCCTTCCGGGGTCGCGAGCCCTCTGTCGAGCCCCTGTTGGCCAGACGCGGTCTGACGAATTGATCGGGGCCGTAGGAGGTCGCAGTCCCTCAGCCGGACTGAGGGATGCGAATCACTCGGATACCGCGGAATACCTGTCCGTCCGGGTTCAACGCGTGGATCTCGATGACGTGCGTCCCTGCGCGCAGTCCTTTCGGCAGGCGAGCCGACCACAGATGCCGGCAGTTTCGCGGCCGCGGGGGATCGCGCCAGGGCCGCTCGGCGACGCTGTCGCTGCGGGCACGATACGCAAGGAACACTGGATCCGGCTGCAACGTTCGCTCCATCGGCAGCCGTGTTCCCTCGCGGCCGATGCGCATCTTGACGTCGGCCTCGGGCCAGGCATTGAAAATGTTGGCGAAGACCGTGCCGGGTTCGGCGTCATCGGCCGACGGCGTTTGCGACACGTCGATGTGCATCTGGAAGTCGGCCGGCCGGCGGAAGACCTTGTAGCGGTGGCGATAGGCGTTGCCTCTGATCGTTAGGATGCCGTAGCCGTTGGGTGTTCCGTCCCCCATCATCGTCTGAGGGATGCCATAACTGTCCTGCGGACCCGACCACCAGGCGCCGCAGATCGTACCGTGAATCACATGGTGATGGGGCCGGGGGCCCTGCCAGCCATTCGTTTCGTCGAGGAAGCGATGCTTGTGTGAGTGCGTATGAGCGGCGAAGGAGAGCGTATGGGGGCGATCTTCGATGATCCGATAGAAGGCTTCGAGTTCTCCCTCGTTCCAGGGGGTCGAGTCCACAAAGGGGATGTGCATCAGAAAGACCACCAGCGTGTCTTCGGGCACATGCGCGAGGTTGTTGGCGACGAAGGCGCGCTGATCTTCGTGCAGACCCGCCCGATAGTAGCGACGTTCTTCGCCTTCGTGCCAGGTGACGGTGTTGAGCACCACGAAGTGGGCCGGGCCGTAATCGAAGGCGTAGTAGCTCGGGCCATAGACCCGCTGGAAGGTCTCGAAGCTCCGCCGGACGTGCGGCGCGTCGAAATTGCAGTCGTGATTGCCCAGAACGTTGATCCAGGGCAAACCGATCTGCGCGATGGCCGCGTTGAGCGGTGCGAACGTATTCAGATCATCAAACGCAATATCGCCCAGCGAAATGCCGAAGGCAGCCGTCTTCTGAATGCCGTCGGCGACGAGCTCCTCGACGACATCTCGGATCATGTAGTCGATCTCTTCGATGTTCCGTGGCTGCGGATCGCCGAAGACGACCACATTGAACTCGTCCGGCTCCTTCTTCGGGGTCAGCGCGAAGTCCACCGAGGCCGGCAGCGGGCCGGTGGGCGCGATCCCGGCAAATCGCGTCTCGGGTGAGCCGTTCGGGCGGTGCAGGTAATAGAACTGCGGCAGATGGTCCTTGCTGTGCGGAACTTGATAGTCACGCGGCTTGATGACGAAAATCTCTGCGTCGCCATCGATCGGAAGCGCATAGCGACCCTCGGCATTCGTGAGAACGACCTCACGACCGTTGCTGACCCGCACGTTCGCCAGGGGAAGATCGCCTTCGTCGAATGTCCCGGAGGCATTCGTGTCGGCGAAGACGACCCCAGCAACGGTTTGCCGGCCCTTCACATCTTCTGTGGAGTGTGGTGTGCTCTCCGAGGCAACCAGTGGCTCCGGCAGTACGCCGATAAGCAAGACCAGGAAGTACGCAATTAGATTCATACATACGACATGCAATCTCATAACAGAACTCCAAACCACAGAAACCTATCGAACATCCAGGACCACGCTCTTGCCGGCCCACTCAGCCGGGGGAAGATCGACAGCGATCCGGCTGGTATTCTCCTTCTCGTTCCAGGTGACACTCCAACGGTCGGCCCCGCCCTCGATGCGCTGACCGCGCAACGCGATATCAAGAGCCTCGTGCATCCGCGACGGATCCGATACAGCAATCCTCTCGATCCGCCCTCCGCGTCCCTTGACCATGACCATGCACGGCTTATCGACGGAAACGGATAGGCCCTCTCGCAAATCCATTTGGCCGGCTTCGTAGAACACCATCTGAGTCATGTCGAGGCGTTCGTGACGGACAGCCTGCATACTCGTGGTGTTCGCGACGATCTTCACCGGTAGAGCGGCCCGATAGCTCTCCACCGCCGACAACCCCAGTCCGGGAACGGCAATGTACTGATAGCTGCCGTTCCGTGGCCGTTCCCCATGATCGAACCACAGGGCAAACAGCTCGGCACGGATCTCCCGGTCGGACGCCCACGCCTGGTGGCTGATCTGCCGCCAACTGCCTGTCGAGGTCGTATTTCTGATGTGCACGTTCTCCGTCGAAGGGAAGACATACGCCACGTTGTCGTGATGCACCCATGCAATCCCGCTTAGGGCGTATTCGCCGCTGGCGAGCGCGGCCGTCGTGCCGCCACGACCCACGGAGACATCGCCCACGAGATAGCGCTGGCTGATGGTGGTGTTCACGGGACCGTCGGCCTCGGCTGTGATGCCGCTGCCGAGGCACACATACTCGTCATCAAAAAAGAACCACGCTTTGCGGGCTTTCAGCGGATCGTGGGGGCTCGCGAAGTCAAAGGCAGTGGCACCGTACTGCCCATCCGTCACGCCCCCGACAAACGCCGTGCGACCTTTCCTGGCGATCTGGTTCCAGTGCGGCAGTTCGGGCTTCTGGACAACAGTGGTGCCGGGAATCCGCTGCCAGTTCCACACGGGGAAGATATGAACGTACTCCTGCGCCGTCCTCGTCAGGAAATTGGAGCCATCGGCGTAATGGTGGTTCTTCAGACCCTCTTCATTGTGAGGGTATTCCATGTTGTGGTTCCGCGCCGAGTGCATGCGAACGGAGGCGAACCAGTCCGGCCGCTGGTGAATGAAGTACTCGGAGTGCCAGAAGAAACTCGTGTAGCGAAGGTCGGGTTTCCTCTGCCCTCTGCGGATCTCCGCGATGGCCTTCAGTTCATCTCTGCGATAATGGGAGACCCGATACAGGTCTTCGGCGATCTGTGGGCCTGCCGGATTCAGCGCCCCTGTGCGTGAGATCCCGCGATTCCTCGCCCCGGGGTCCGGATACCTGCCGTACGCCATGGACCGACACACCCCGTCGAGGAAGAAATCGACGAGCAACTCCGTCGCCGGCTTGGGAAACGAGAACCGCGTGCCCTCGATGAACAGGGCCCACGTGGCAAACTGACTGGGAAGATACATGCCGTAGGAAAGGGTGCAGATGACGTTGTCATGGCGATGGTGGTGACTCATATCTGGCTTCAAACCGCGCCCCGTGGTCGTCTTCATCTCAGAGGCGATGATTCCCACGACCTCTTCCAGGACCGCCGTGTCGCGCATGAACACGCCCCGCTTGCCCCAGATCGTGGCCACACGGATCAGGTCGCCGCCGGGACGGGCGCCGGCCGATTGCATGTGCGCGCGGCCGGCGATCCGCAAGCCCTCCCGCCTCTGGGTCTCCGTCAGTTCGGCATCCATCGTCAGCATCAGATTGATGATCGACAGAGGAGTCCCCATGTCGTTCCACCACCAGTTCTCGCATCGGAAGTCATGCTCGATCCAGAAATCGAAGGCGGAGTGTATCGCCTTCTTCAGATCCTGGTTGCCCGTGAAGCGGTTGCCCGGCTTCCTGTAGGCCCTGGCCATGTGAAGCATGTTGTTGAGGTGCTCGGAATGCTGGAACCCCGTGCGAGACACGTCTTCGTAGTTGATGCCGGGCCAGTGCCCGCCGGGAGTGAGCGTATTCATCATCCTCTCGACGCGGTCTTCATCCACACGGGCCCGCATGACATAGGCGATGATCCTGTCGCGTACGATCTCAAGGTCACGATCGGCCGTACCGGCCCCGGACGATGCGGCCGGCAGAGAGCACGTCGCAAGAAGCAGGAACGCTCCACTGCTCAGAAAACGGAGAGACAGACTTCGATGCTTCATGATTCACCCATTTCAAGAACTGCCGTCACTGTGCTTCGTTCATATTGGAAGGACGAGGCGCCCATCGCGCAGCTCGCGTGCAGGTCGATGGCTAACTCAGATCTCCGTCCATTGCCCCGGCACGGGCACCGGGTAGCGTCCTTGGGCGTCGGCCTGGATCGGCGGGGCGCTGTCGTCGGTGAGATCGTCGATGTTCGGGCAGAACTGGAAATCGGAGGCCATAGCCTCGTCCCACGTGACGACCTTGCCCGAATGCGCGGCGGCCCGGCCCATGATATCGGCGAGATTCGACAGAGCGGCTCGCCCGGCCTCATTGTGCGGACGGTCGTTGCGAATCGCATCGAGCAATATATCCCACTCCGCCTGCCAGGGCGTGATCGTTTCTCTCGGGGCGCGCCACACGATGTTGGAGCGTTCGCATCGCTGGTCTTTGTAGATGTGCACCGTCCCTTCGTGGGTGTCACCGGAGAATTGTGCGGCGCACTTCGTTCCGTGGATGTACGTGGCGAATTCCGTGTGACAGTTCGGCAGCCAGCGCACCACGTCGAGCCCCTTGGCGCCGTCGGGGAACGTCCATTCGATCGTAAAGGAATCGAGGTTCTGGCCGCAATCGGTGCTGTTGGCCGCACGCCCCGAAACGCCGTGCGCCGCTGCCGGCCAGTCGCCCTTGACCCAGCAGATCTCGTCGATCTGATGGATGTTCATTTCCGCGAACAACCCGCCGGAGACCCAAAGGAAATGGGTGAAGTTGCGAATCTGCCAGTGCAGATCCTTCACCGTCTGGGGCCGGCGGCCCAACGCGCCGCACGGCTGCATCCGATAGGCGCGGACGAGCTGGATGTCACCGAGTTGTCCGTCGCGAATGCGCCGGATGAGTTCCTGACGATTGCGCGAATGGCGGCACTGGAGGCCGGCGGCGATCTTGAGGTTCTTCTTCTCGGCCGCTTCTCCGGCCCGGATCACCCGCCGCACACCCGGCGGATCGGCGGCAAACGACTTCTCCATGAACACGTTCACGCCCTTCTCCACGGCGTATTCCAGTTGCCCTGGACGGAAGCCCGCATAGCCGGCAAGCATGGCCACATCGCCCGGACGCAGGGAATCGATGGCTTGCCGCCAGGCATCGAAGCCAACAAACCGGCGATCCGCCGGCACATCCACCCGCGCGCCGTAGCGTTCGCTCAACGTCTTGTGGGCGCCGGTCAGCCGATTCTCGAAGAAATCAGCCATCGCCACCAGCTTGACCGGCCCATTGGGCGAGTTGAACGCATCGACCACCGCCCCGCAGCCGCGTCCGCCGCAGCCGATCAGGGCCAGGCGGATGGTATCATCGGCTGCGGCGTGGACCGCAGGAATCCCGACGCCCGCCAGCGCGGACGCCGCGACCGCTTTGCCGCTCCACTTGAGAAGTTCCCGACGAGAGGATTTGTGCTGCGTTGAGTTCGACTTGTGACGATCTGTCTTCATGGCAAGTTCTCCGTAGCCCATAACACTCGGTTCATGCCTGACCCTCGCCATCATCGCACGTATCGCGAGGGCACACAAGCGCTGATTCCGACTCGAACCACGCAGCCATTGCAGCGCAGGACGAATTCGCGACCGATTTCTTTGGCGCTTGCCGATGAGGGCATGGTAGAATACCGGCCGTAAGCGAAAGGGCTGGATTTCGCGGTATCGATCGGAATCCGCCCGCATGTGCTTTCAGTCCAACCCATAACCAACACAGAGGAGAGGAAGAGAAGGAGGCAGAGAATGCGGTCCGACAGAGTTTCCCACGGGTTCGTATGGGGGTTGATGTGCGCGCTGGCGTTTGTGCTGCTCGCAAGGGGCACGGCCGTGGAAGCGGCCGAGCCGGATGCACTGGCCAAGAAGATCGAGCAGACGCTCTCCGGCGTCCAGCGGCGGATCCCAACCGACCCGAGCCGGGCCGAGAAGGAACTGCTCGAGGCCCGCGATCTTCTGGGGCAACTCAAGCAAGCGGCCCCGGACCATGCGAGGCTCACGGCCTTGGTCAAGAGAGCCGGCGACCTGACGACGCAACTGGAACGGCGACTCGGACGACCCGTCGGCGGCAGCGCCGAGAAGAAGGAAGAGACTCCGCCGACCGCAGCGCCCAAGCCGGACACGCCGTCGGACCTGCCCAGCGCCGTCGTCACCCAGCTCAAGAGGCTCGACGACACGCTCAACGCACTGGTCACCGCCCTGGAGAAGGACCAGTTGCAGACGGCCACCACCCGACTGGGCCAGGCGAAGAAGCTGATGGACGAGATCCAGCGGCGCTACAGCAACCGAATCCCGGCCGGCAATGCGGAGTTCAAAGCCGCCACCGACCGGCTGGCCGCCGTCGAAGCCCGCTATAGCGAAGCCAAGTCGGTCGCCGATGCCGCGGCCGCCGCCGAAGCCCAAGCCCGACAGCACAGAGAGACCCAGTCGAAGGAATGGCTGGCCAAGTTCGCGCCGTTCTTCGACATCAAGAGCGATCAGATCCTGCTCTTCGGGGCGCAATTCAACAGCGCCTCAGAGGCCGATCAGGAGAAGTGCCGCCAGGCCTACGCCAAGGCCAACGAGCTGATGGCCCTCTATCAGAAGACCGAGTTCCCCCACGGCAAGACCCAGGAACTGAGATTCGAGGAGCAGCGTCTGGCCGGCAGGCTGCGCATCTACAACGAAGGCGCCGCCCGCGCCCGGCAGGAAGAGGCGTGCCGACCGTGGGTCGAGAAGCTGCGTCCCTATGTGGCGGTCGGCGGCGGCAGTCCGAAGTATCTGATCGACAGCGTCACGCTCAGCGAATCGGACATCCAGGAGCGGACCGCACTTCTGGCCGAGGCGCAGGCCCTGTGGAGTGAGTATGAGAAGGCCGAGTTTGCGCTTGGCAAGACGGCCGAATTGCTGTCGCTCGAAGAGACGATGCAGCAGCGGCTGCGGGACATGCCCGAGACGCTCCAGCGAAGCCGGGCCCTGCTCTCGGCCGATATGGAGAAGGAGTTCGACCGCATCCTCGCCCACCTGAACCGGGACACCGGCTGGCAGAGCGACCCGACCAAGAAGCCCAACCTCGTGATGGAGCGCGACGTGGCGCCGTTGCAGCAGGCGATCGACCGCTACGCCGGCACCGTCGGGCCCGAAGACGCCAAGCTGGCGACGCTCAAACAGAAGCTCGGCCAGATCAAGGAACTGGACGCCAAGAACCGCGCCGTGCGGGCCGAGCGCACCTACATGAACCCCGACCGATTCAGCGGCGACGGCGCCGACGAATTGCGCCGGAAAGTCGAGGAAATCATCAAGGACAAGTCCACCGCCACCGGGGCCCTGCGCATTACCCTGCCGGCCGAGGACTGGCGCGAGGAGAATGTACTTGAATGGACGGACACGACGCGCACCGAGCTTCGGAATCGCATCACGCGGTACATGACCGCCCAGGCGGCCGCCAAGGGAGCCGACGGCAGGGTCTACCTGCATGGCGTGCATCTGGCCAGCGACCGCCGGTCGGACGGCAGTTGGGGCCCTCTGTACGGACACATCATGTGGTCCGACTGGATGGCTGAGGCGAATGTGGAGAAGGAACCCCCAACCGCGTTGTGACAGCCCCGTCACAGGTTCGCCAGAAGAGTGAGAACGGCTGGCACGGATACACAGCCGTGTCCGATAATGGCCTGGGTTCGCGAAATGGTTAGAAGAAAACGCAATAAGGGGTTGTTGCGAAGGGGCCCGGGAAGGCATAATACATAGTTAGTCTGTGGTTTGGCAGTCATCGAGACAGGGAGGATGTCAGGGTGCAAGCAGCAACGCCAGGCAAAGGCAAACCTCAAAATCCGGGCGTCGAGACCCGCAATCCGAAACAAGCACGAAGGGTCGAAATCCAAATCTCGAACCGGTTCGGCCGCCGGGTGAGAGCGTCTGGGTTGTTCGGGTTTGGGATTTCCGATTTGTTTCGGATTTCGATATTCGGATTTCGGATTTCCGACGCTACCGCTTGTGGCGCCGGTGATTCGGGCCGATAGAGGAGGTAGACCCTGGTGTCCGCCACTGGCGGAGACAATGGTGGGCGTTGCCCACCCTACGCGATAACCGAGTCGATGTTCTTTTGAAGGAGGACAGGCATGTGTAGAAAAACGGTGGTCTTGATTCTGGCCCTGCTTGTGCTGGGCGCTGCGGCCGAGGGCCGGGCGGCCGAGCTGGCGCATCGTTGGAGCTTCAACGGAGACCTGAGAGATTCGGTGGCAGGCCGCGACGCCGAGATCGTGGATCTGGGAGCCAACGACGCCATTCTGTCCGATACCGAGGTCACCCTGACCGGCGGCGGCAAGGGCACCAGCGACTACATCGCCTTGCCCAGCGGCATCGTCAGCTCTCTGGGCGATTCCGTCACGTTCCAGGCGTGGGCCACGCAGATTTCGGTGCAGAACTGGTCGCGCATCTTCGATTTCGGCACGAGCACGGCGCACAACGTGTTCATGAGCTGGACCAGCGGGACGACGTTGGCCGCCGATCGCGTCGAGTGGCTGGGCCCGGACGGCAGTAACACGCAGGACAACACGAACGCCCCCTATACGCTGGGTGTGGAATACCACATCGTCTGTGTGTTCGACGAGGGGACGGTTACGTGGTACACCGCGCCGGCCGACAGCGACAGCATCGGCGATGCCAAGGGATCGTTCCAGTCGGCCAACCGGCTGTCAACCTTGGCCGACACCAACGTCTGGCTGGGCCGCTCGCAATGGGAAGACAGCACCGCCAACGCCAGCTACAACGAGGTCCGGCTCTGGAAGGGCGTCCTGACGCGAGAGGAGATCGAGAAGCTCCATCGCATGGGACCGGATGGGTTCAATCCGAACGTCGCGTACGACCCCTCGCCGGCCGATGCCGCGACGGATGTCCCGCGCGACGTGACCCTCGTCTGGAGTGCAGGTGAATCGGCGGCCACGCGTGATGTGTACTTTGGTGGTTCGTTCGAGGACGTCAATGCGGCTGAGCGGGGCCATCCGATGGGCGTGCTGGCCAGTCAGGGCCAGACGGCCACGACGTATACGCCCCCGGCTCGCCTCGATTTCGAGCAGACCTACTACTGGCGGGTCGATGAGGTGAACGGGGCCCCCGATCACACGATCTTCCGAGGCGAGGTCTGGAGTTTCACCACCGAGCCGTTTGCGTACCCGATTGCCAACGTGGTGGCTACGAGCAGCGTTCCCGACGCTGATGTGGGCACCGGGCCGGAGAATGTGATTGATGGCTCGGGCCTCGACGAGAACGATCGGCATTCGATCCAGCCCATGGACATGTGGCTGGGCGAGCCGGAAAACCCGGATGATCCGGTCTGGATACAGTTTGACTTCGACGGCATCTACAAGGTCCACGAGATGGTCGTCTGGAACTACAACGTCATGTTCGAACTGATGCTCGGCTTCGGGGTCAAGGACGTGACAGTCGAGTACTCAACGGACGGCCTCGAATGGGCGACGTTGGGCGACTTCGAGTTTGGCCGCGGCACGGCCAGGACCGGCTACGCGGCCAACACCGTGATCGACTTCCAGGGTCTGGCCGTCAAGGCCGTTCGCCTGATGATCCACAGCAGCTTCGGTGGGATGGGCCAGTACGGCCTCAGCGAGGTCCGCTTCCTGCATATTCCCGTTCAGGCCCGCGAGCCCAAGCCGGCGGACGGAGCGACGGACGTGGAAATCGGAGCCGCGATGAGCTGGCGGCCCGGTCGCGAGGCGGCCCGGCATGAGGTGTATCTCGGTACCGACGAGACGGCGGTGGCCGACGATGCGTCGCCCGTCGCTGCGGTCAGCGCGGGTCGCTACGATCCCGCCGGCCTGACGTTGGATACCGCCTACTACTGGCGGGTCGATGAGGTCAACGACATCGAGCCGATCAGCACGTGGGCAGGTCCCGTCTGGAGCTTCTCGACGCAGCAGTTCGTCGTGGTCGACGACTTCGAGAGCTATACCGATGACGTCGAGGCAGGCGAGGCCATCTTCGACACTTGGCTGGACGGCTGGATCAACGACACCGGCTCGACGGTTGGGTACATGGTTGCTCCGTTTGCCGACCAGACGGTGGTCTACACCGGCCGCCAGTCGATGCCGCTGTTCTATGAGGGCAATTCGCGGGCCGACTTGGCGATGGACGCCCAGGACTGGACGGCCGGCGGCGCAACGACGCTGGTGCTGTTCTTCCGCGGCGCCGCCGACAACGGAGCCGGGCAGCTCTATGTGACGATCAACGATGCGAAAGTGACGTATCCGGGCGTGTTGACGAGTCCCGTCTGGAGGCAGTGGAACATCGATCTGGCGTCGATCGGGACCAACCTGGCCAACGTTCGGACGTTCAGCATCGGCGTCGACGGCAGCGGCTCGGGTCTGCTGCGGATCGACGATATCCGTCTGTATCGGGAGGCCCCGGAGCCGATCGTTCCGATCGATCCCGGTACGGCGGGCCTGGCAGCCTATTACATGATGGACGGCAACGTGCAGGACAGCTCGGGCAACAATCGCCACGCTACGCCGTTCAACGAGCCAACGTATGCCCAGGCCCCGGCCGGGTTCGGTCAGGCGATTCAGTTCGACGGGTTCGCCGAGTATGTCGAGCTGCCGATTGGATCGCTGATTGCTTCGCTGCGCAGTGCGACGTTCTCGACGCGGATTCTGTTTGACGGGACCGGCGGCACCTGGCAGCGGGCCTTTGACTTTGGGACCGGTGGCACCGTCTACATGTTCCTGACCCCGAACAACGGGGCGACGAACAGCCCACGCTTCGCCATTACGACCAGCGCCGGCGGCGGTGAGTCAATGGTGACGGCGCCGTCGGGCCTGACGCCGGGACAATGGCACCACATCGCGGTGGTGATCGACGCCGACAGCATGATGCTGACGCTGTACGTCGATGGCCAGGCGGTCGACAGCACCGAGACGGGGACGCTGCCGGCGGACCTGGGCCAGACGACGCAGAACTGGCTGGCCCGTTCGCAGTATACGGCCGATCCGTACTTCGCCGGCTCGCTGGATGAGTTCCGGATCTACGACCGCGCGCTGTCGCCCGGCGAGGTTCGCTATTTGGCGGGCGATCGCTGACCAGGATGATGGATGGATGAGATGTGCTCCGCCTGAGCCTGGCACGGTCACATGCAGTTTCTGCGGGGCCTGCACCATATCGGTGCGGGCCCCGTTTTTGTATGGCCGGCTCGCAACTGCGATGTGTTTGGGAACGAGGGTCCCTGCGGAGGCCGGGACGCCGGCGATGTCGTCGGAACCGGGTCTCGACCCGCCCTGAAACTCTCCCAGAAGAAGCCGATTCTCCTTGATGTCACGACGGCGGATCGCGTATAAAGGGATCTGACTGCGATTCTCATTCTCAGAGGCCGGGAGCATGGGTGAACGGCCTGGCGGTGGAGGGCTTTGGACGCCGATTCTGAGAGGGGTGATACTCTGTACGCGTTGAAGCCATGCGCCTCAGAGCCATTTCTATCGTCACCGTGTGCTTTCCAGGGAAGGGCGCCCTTGCAGGTTCCGATGCAGGAGCAATCGGTGTCTCTCGTGGATCCTCTCCGCCGGCCGGGCAAGAGGCGCGTCGCGACGCGTGCCCAGAAGACCGGCGTGAGACGCTGTGGAGTGCCTCATGCAAGCGGTCCGGGCGGCATCGTTCGGATCGAATCGTATTGCCGAACCAAAGGGCACGTCGCTTCAGATCGGCGGCCGAGAGGGTCCAGCAACCATGTTCTGATGTCGAGTTGGAAGGAGGACTATCACATGTCACGAAGAATCGTTCTTATGCTTGCCGTGCTGGGGTTCTGCCTGGTCCCCGCTGTACAGGCGGCGGACATCATTCTCATTTCCCAGGTGTACGACACCGACGGAGATGGGATCCAGGACGATCAGGCCCTGGAAGACTGGCTCGTGGCCGAGGGGCATACGGTCGACGTGCAGCGCGGCAACTGGATTGATCTGGATCCGAACAAGATCGAGGCCCTCAACGCCGCGGATCTGATCATCATGAGCCGTGCAACGAACAGCGGCGATTACGTCAACGGTGACGAGACGGCGCAGTGGAACGCCATCACGACGCCGCTGATTCAGATGAGCGCCTATCTGGTCCGGAACAACCGATGGAATTGGATCAATTCCTCAACCATCGCCAATCCGGTCGGGGCTACGATGGAGGCTGTGGATACCGACAGCTCCGTGTTCCGGTTCGTCCCGCTTGCTTCCGCCGATCCGAACGACCCGAATTCACCGGCCGTGCTCGTGCAGGCGGTGGATGGGACGACGGGCACCGGTCAGACGTCGCTGATCGACACCCTCGATATGGGCAATGGTCAGTTGATCGCCAAAGGGGCCGATCTCGATGCGGCCTGGATCGCCGTGTGGGACGCCGGCGTGGAGTTCTACGACGGTGCCGGTCAGATCGCCGGTGGCAAGCGCATGATGTTCTCAGCCGGGACACAGGAAGTCGGCGAAACCCCGCAGGGCGCGTTCAACCTGACGGCCGACGGCGAGCAACTGCTGCGCAACGCCATCTCCTACATGCTCGGCAGGTCGTTGGTTGTTTGGGTCTCTTTCCATGAGGCGGATGATACGCCGTCGGGCGGCGCCGC
>CAZSXM010000050.1:0-31983 GCA_964610435.1 uncultured Pirellulales bacterium
CCGGCGGCTCTCTGTGCCCGACGTGGCCTCGCCCGGAAATCTTCACACACACTTCGGACCCCTGGCGGGGGTTGGCGGTTGCGTTCGACCAGCATCGCGGGCATAATGGTGAGTTGCCAGGGCGGCAGGCCTTCGGCGTGTGCAGTCGATCCAGCCATTCAGAAAGGGGCGTTGTATGAGCGTGCAGGGTGAGCCATCCACGAGCCGTCGTGATTTCCTCAAGCGGACCTCCGGGGCCCTGGCCGGGATGGCCTTGGTCGGCGCGATCAACGCGCGGGCCCATGCGGGCGAGCAAAACACGATCCAGGTCGCCCTGATCGGCTGCGGCGGGCGCGGGACCGGGGCGGCAGCCAACGCGCTTTCCACACAGGGCCCGACCAGGCTGGTTGCGATGGCCGACGTCTTCGATAGTCGCCTCCAGAACAGTCTGAAGAACCTCTCGACGCAGTTCGGCGAGAAGGTCGATGTCCCCGCCGGTCGGCAGTTCGGCCGGCTCGACGGCTACAGGAAGGCCATCGACGCCGTCGCCCCCGGCGGCGTCGTGCTACTGGCGGCTCCGCCCGCCTTTCGTCCGCCCCACGTCGAATACGCGGTTGCCAAGGGCTGCCACGTATTCATGGAGAAGTCGTTCGCGGTCGACGCCCCCGGCATCCGTCGGGTGCTCAAGGCGGGCGAGGAGGCCGATCGCAAGAACCTCAAGATCGCCGGCGGCCTGATGAGCCGGCATTACAGGCCGCTCGAAGAGGCGGTCGAGCAACTCCACGATGGTCTGATCGGCGACCTGATCACCTGCTGGGCCTACCGCGTGCACGACCCGGTCGGCTTCACACCCAAATCGCCCGGCATGACCGAGATGGCCCACCAGATCCGCAACTACTCCAACTTCACATGGCTCAACGGCAGCTTCCTGCTCGACTGGCTGATCCACAACCTCGACGTCGCCTGCTGGTGCAAGGACGCCTGGCCGGTCTCGGCCCAGGGGCAGGGCGGTCGACAAGTGCGAACCGTGCCCGATCAGCTCTTCGACCATTATGCGGTCGAGTACCACTTCCCCGACGGCACGCGCCTGTTCGCCCAGGGCCGGCACATGGACAACTGCTGGGGCTTCTTCGGCGACATCATCCACGGCGCCACCGGGTCAGCCGTGCTGGGTGAAGGCGTCAGCCAGCCCCGCATCTTCAAAGGCCACCGACAGAGGGCCGAGGACACGATCTGGCAATACAAAGGCCCGCGATCGGACCAGTATCAGGTCGAGCACGACCGGCTGTTCGACGCGATTCGCACGAACAAGCGATACAACGAGACGCAGCGTTCCTGCCAGGCCGCGATGGTCGGCATTCTCGGCCGTATGGCCGCCGAGTCCGGCCAGATGATCACATGGGACCAGGCGATGGCCTCAGACCTCCAGCTCGCCCCCGGCCTGCACAACTACACGATGGACACGACCCCGCCGGTCACACCCGACGCCCAGGACCGCTACCCCATCGCCATGCCCGGCCAGACCATTGTCCTCTGACGGATTCGCGACTTGCAGGGGAGATTGTGTTGGTCGTGGCGACGGCGCAAGGCGTTCCGAATGCCCTCACGGGCACACCGATATCGAACGGCGTGTGGCCAGGTGTTCGTTGGCGCTTTGCGGGTTTTTGGCCTACACGGTTCGGTTCGAGACGGTCGGGAGCAGACGGCTTCGACGATGCATCTGTCCGATATTCGTGGATTAGCCCGCCGCGGACGGGCCGGAGCCGACAGTGAGATTCTTCGTCGAGAGCCGGTCGTTCCATATCCTCTACGAACAGCTACGCAGAATGGAATGGTTGTCACCTGGAGGCTTGCTATTGGTGCAGGGGCACGCGTAGAATAGGTGGGACAGGTGGACGCGAAGGTCTTCCGTTTGGGAGGTATGAGAATGGCAACGCGAAGAAGACTGACAGAGATGCAGAACGGCACGCTGACACGGCGGCGGTTTCTCAGTTCCGGTTGCCTGGCGGCATCGGCCCTGGGGGTCGGATTGCCCAGCCGGTCGCTCTGGACCCAAGGGGCCTCGGCTTCCCCGACCATCGACCGGATCGATCCGGGATACATTGGGCCGCAATTCTTCGACGCGCAGGAACGACAGGCCTTGATGGACGTGGTTGATTCCGGCTCGCCCTTCCGCTACTGGGGACCGGGGACGCCGACGAAGGTGCTGCGCTTCGAGGAGGGATTCGCCAGGCACATGGGTACACAGTTCGCGCTGGGCGTCACCAGCGGCACAGCGGCCCTGGACTGCGCCGTGGCCGGCCTGGGCATCGGGCCGGGTGACGAGGTGATCGTCCCGGCGTATACTTGGTGGTCCGACTACACCTGCGTGGTCCATGCGGGGGCCCTGCCCGTCTTCGCGGACATCGACCGCACGCTGAACATCGACCCGAAGGACTTCGAGCGGAAGATCACGCCGCGAACCAAGGCGGTCATCGCGGTCCACCTGCTCGGCGGGCCGGCCGACATGGAGCCGATCATGGAAATCGCCCGCAAACGCAACGTCGCGGTCCTGGAGGACTGCGCCCAGTGCGTCGGCGGCTCCTATCGCGGCCGCAAGCTCGGCTCCATCGGAAACGTCGGCATCTACAGCTTCCAGATCAACAAAACCATGACCTCGGGCGAAGGCGGCGCCCTGGTGACGAGCGACCCGGTCCTCTATGAGCGGGCGGCGCGCTTCCACGACATGGGCACGATCCGCAACGTCTTCACCGACCGCACCGGGGGCAGTCGCGTGCTCACCTTCGCTGGCGAGAATTTCCGTATGAACGAGATGACCGGAGCGGTGCTCGGCGCGCAACTGTCCAAGCTCGACACCATGGTCGAGGAGCTGCGAAGTCACGCCCAGACCGTCTACGACGGCATCAGGAAGGTCAACGGAATCCGCCTGCGTCACCGTCCCGATCCCGAAGGCGACATCGGCTACAGCGTCTTCTTTGAAATGCCGGACAAGGCGGCCCGCGACCGCTGCATCGACCAGTTGCGCCAGCGCCACGTCCCGACCTCGACGCTGTCGGGTTCCGTGCTGCTGCCCGTCGCGGAATCTGTGGTCAACAAACGCGCCCGGCACCCCAACTGGCCGTCGTTCAACAGCCCCGAGGGCAAGGCGATCCAGTACGGCCCGGACTGCTGCCGGCAAACGCAGGAGATCTACGACCGCTTCGTGCAGGTCCGCATCGGCCCAAAATACACCCAGCGAATCGACGACCATATCATCGACGCCATCCGCCAGGTTCACCGGGAGATCGCATCGTAGATGCCGGGGCGAATCATGATTCGCCCCTGCGAGTTCACAAGAACCGGCCCTTTCTTGCCGCCCTCAAGGCGATTCGGCGAGGCGTTTCTCGTAGATGCGGGCGAGGCCGCCAGTGGCGGTTTCACGGTAGAGCGTCGGCAGGGCCTCGAGGACAAAGCCGTTCGGGTGCCTTGGCCGTTGGGCGTCGGGCCGCCAGAGGAACTCGACCGGGCGCGGAGCCAGCGACTCGGCCATCGCCCTATCCGTGAGATGACCACGGCCGGATGCGGCCAGGGAGCCGTAGAGAGTGACGCGGAAGGCCGCCGCCTCCGGGCGCGCGGCCGAAACAGGCAGCCGCCTCCGGGCGCGCGGCCGAAACAGGCAGCCGCCCGGCTCGGCGCCATCGTGTGGCTGCTGGACGGCCCCCGGCCGATGCGATAGAGATCACGCAGTGTCTTCATCGTTTCGCTCTCACATGGGATGGCGTGTCACGATATCTGTCCGTCACCGCCGTGCTGATACAGGTCCCAGAGGGCCGGATCGAACGCGGCGCTGCGGGATGGGCAGTCCTTGCGCCGGCAGACCTGGCAACTGTGAAAATCCACTTTCGTCGCGAAGTGAATGCCCGAGACGGTCTTGTTGGGCTTCATCAGGAACGACTCGGTCAGCTCGACGCCGATCTGCCCTTTCACATCGCCGAGCAGCGTGAACAGCTCTCGCTGCTGCTCGATGGGCCAGACGTCGACATCGCCCGAGCCGGGGCTCATCGAGGCGGCCTTGCCCAGAGCGAAACGTCGCTTCAGGTGCGCGCCCAGGTGCCGGATCGCGGCGCCGAGCAGAACGGCCTTGATCGCGTCCCACCAGAACTCGACGAGGAAGTCGCCCACCGGCAGGTCGGCCGTGTCCATCTCGTGGCCGCAGGTGGCGATGAAGGGAAAGACCCGCTCGATGGGTTCGAGGTTCGCCCGGAGCATCCGGCTGGTAAACGTGACCCCATCGACCGTCACGGTCTCGTCGCCCTTGGCATCGATGAACGCCTCTTTGTACATCGCCTTGGGCCGCGCGATCCGCCGAGCCTTCTCGATCAGTTCGCGCAGCGTCCGGCCATCAGGCGAATCGGGCTCAACATGCACGGTCTTCGCGACGGAGACCACGTCCAACTCAAAGGGGATGTCGATCAGCTTTTTCACCCGCCCACCCGCTTGACCGTATAGCCTTGTTTCGTTAGTTCCTCCACGAGCAGGTCGCGATGGTCGCCCTGGATCTCGATGACGCGGTCCTTGACGGTTCCGCCGGCCCCGCACTTGCGTTTGAGGTCCTTGGCGAGACTGCGCAGCCTGTTCTCATCGACGGGCACACCGGCGATCAGCGTCACCCCCTTGCCCTTGCGGCCCTTCGTCTCGCGGCTGACCTGCACGATCCCATCGCCATCAGGAACAGCAGCAGCCTGCCGCTTCCGGCAAGTGCAGCCCGCCGCCGGCTCGCCGCATGCCGGACACATCCGCCCCTGCGCCGTCGAATAGACTATTCGTTCTCTTTCACTCATCCAAACCCCATATATCGGCTCAGAGGTCGCAGAAACTACGGTTGGTACACAGATATCCACTGCAAACCATTGTGGTCGCGATCGGCAAACGAGGCAAGGCAATTCACTCGATAGAGGCGGCAGTCAGGCGACCGGCAGGAGGACGAAGATCAGGACATCCCAGAGGGCGTGGCTGATCAGGGCGGGCCAGACGGAGCGGGACAGGGCGAACATCGCGCCCCAGAACACGCCGCACAGGCCGGCCGCCGCCAGCAGCATGAAGTTGAACGACCAGATGTGCACGAGGGTGTAGATCGCAGCGGTGACGAGCAGGCCGGCGAACGGTCCGAAGCGATGCCCGCAGCGCCGCTGGACGTAGCCGCGCCAGAAGATCTCCTCGGCCGGGCCGACCCACGCGAACAGCAGCACCGCGATCAGCCACAGCTCCGCCTGGCTCCGTGTGCGATAGACCAGAGCGACCTGGTCCGAGGCGAACGGCAGGATCGCAGCAGCGATCTTGTGGCCCGCGAAGAACATCGCGTACAGGACCAGCGCCGAGACCACACCCACCGGGACGTGCCAGCAGCGAAAGGCAAAGACCTCGCCCATCGCGTCGCGGCTGAGCCACAGGCCCGCCAGCGCCAGCACGCCGGAAGAGAACGCCATCGCCGGCCAGAACGGCACCACGTCGCGCGTCCACGGCGAGAACATCACAAACCACAGGCCGGCTGCCGCCGCACTGAGGAGCCAGGCCGGCCTCATCGGAACACCGCGCTGAGCAGAATCGACAGGGCGAACAGCAGCCCGAACGCCATGTGCAACTGGGCGGTCTGCACGTCGAGCGTCGCGATGGTCTGCGGCTGTAGCGGCAGACTTCGAGCCAGCCGCCGAACGTTGCGGACCGCCAGCGGCACGGTGACGAGGACCAGCAGACCCCACGCACCGACCAAGCCGCCGGCGATCATCCCCAGCACGGCGATATAGGCCCCACCGACCAGACCATAGTACTCCAGCCGTGCGCGGTCGTGGCCCAGCAGACTGGCGACGGTGCGCACCTGGGCGCTGCGGTCGTGCTGGATGTCACGCATGTTGTTGGCGGCCAGGATGGCGGCGACGAGACAGCCGACGGGCAGACTGGCGATCAGGACCGCGTGATCGTACGAGCCGGTCAGGACGAAGTACGAGCCGATGACCATCAGCGGACCCATCATAACGAACACCAGGGCGTCGCCCAGCGCGAAGTACTTGTAGCCAACGGGCCGGGCTGTGTAAAAGAACCCGGCGAGCAGGCCGACGAGGCCCAGCGCCAGGATGGGCCAGCCGCGCACGGCGATGAACAGCAGCCCGATGGCGCACGAGGCGGCGAACATCGCTAGCGCCCCGACAAAGGCCTGCCGGGGCGATAGCAACCCTTCGACAAGGACGCGGCTGCCGCCGTAAGAGTAGTCGGTGTCCACGCCCTTGAGGTAGTCGAAGAAGTCGTTGATGAGGTTCGTCCCGGCGTGCATCAGGACCGACGCGACCGCCACCAACGGCACCAGCCACCAGGCAACCGGACCGTCCGAATGCGCCGCCATCGCCGTACCGACGACGACCGGCACGACCGACGCCGGAAACGAGAACGCCCGAACCGCCCGCAACCAGACGGCCCACGTCCCTGCGCGCCCTGCCACCACCTCAGCCATGCCCATCTCCAAAGCTCGTGACCGTTCGACAACCGCACTACGATACCGCCCCACCCCAACCCAGGCAACCACCGATTGCCGTGTTGCAGGACTGCAGGTGAGCTGTGTCATCGGTGAGGGCGAGGCATGCGTCGCCCCTACCTCCCCTCCCAAGCGGATAGACGCATTCAAATGTCAAGGCCGACACAAACGAGATTGCCCTCGTGCAAACCTCTCATGGCGGACTGGGCTGTCGTATCAGTCCGGGCAGTTGCCAGCGCCCACCATCCCCAAGCCCTGCGGGCTTGAGGCTGCCACCCTGCCGCATCGTCCGGATGTTCGTATCGCTCCACATGTTGAAGCCGAAGAAGAGCCACAGGAAGAACGCGGCAAAAACGGCGGCGGTATCAGCAGACGCAACGCACTGGCTGCCACCGGATACCGCAGGTACAGATCCCAGAACAGGAGCACACCAAACGCCGCCCACCACGGCAACCCGATCAGTCCCAACCGAATCGGTGTCATGGTGTCCCTTTCCCACAGGGCAAACGGCTACACGAACAGGTCGCGGCGGCGCCAGATCAGGGCGCCGAGGACGGCGGCGGCCAGGGCGATGGCGGCGAGGATCGCCATGTTGCGGACGGGCCAGCCCAGCCAGAGGTTGGAATAGTAGATCAGGTAGAACAGGGTCGCGCGCCGCAGCGGGCGCATGGCGGGCCACCACTGGGCCACGATGACGATGAAGTAGTTGATCGTCAGGAAGCCGACGGAGACGCCGACGGCGCAGTAGAGCCGCCGGAACGTGGCGGCGAACAGCAGCGCGAAGGCCCCGAACGTGGCGGCCAGCAGACCGGCAGTGGTCGCGATGCGAAAGAACAGGTACAGATCGATCGGCTCGCTGAAGCGGTACAGCCGCACCGACGCCGCCGTCCCGGCGAACATGACCAGGTCCAAGCCGAACAGGCCGACGAGTGTCACGATCGCCGCGCAGAGATACACGTGTGTCTTGGCGACGGGCCGGCTGAGGATCAGTTCCATCGTGCCCTTCTGCACCTCGGCCGTGAGCAGGCCCGCCGGCACGCCCACCGCGTACAGCATGTGCAGGAACAGGACGAATGGGTGCTGGTAGCCGATGGTCAGCAGGGCCGTCATGCTGCCGGAGTCGAGCAGGTCGCCGCCCAGGGCGCTCTTGACGATCGACGGAAGCAGATTGAGAAAGGCCAGGAACGTGCGGACGTTGTGGTTGTCGTGGATGATGGCGGCCACGGCGATCTGCATGAAGAAGATCAATAGCGCGATGCCGAGCCACGCCGGGGCGATCCGCACGAACCAGAACCGCAGCAGACGCAAGGGAAACCGCAGGCGGGCCGGGGTGCTCATGCGTCACCTCCTCGGGCGGGCGATGCGGCGGACGGCTGGCGGTAGTACTGGATGAAGGCGTCTTCGAGTGACATCTGTGGCGTGGCAATCCGCTCGACCGCAAATCGGCCGAGCCACTTGAGGACCGGATCGGCCGGGCCTTGGTACGCGATCTCCAGCATGCCGGGCTTCTGCCGAACGACGCGCACGCCGGCCAGCTCGGCCGGCAGGCGCGGGGCCAGATGCCCGTCGGCAAACCACACCGTCAGCCGGTGCTCGCTGCTCTGGACAATCTGCGAGATGGGCGCGACCTCGATGAGCCGGCCCTCGCGCAGGATGCCGGCGCGGCCGCAGACGGCGGAGACCTCGCTCAGGTCGTGCGACGACAGCAGCACGGTGGCGCCGCGTTCGGCGGACTCGCGGATCAGCTCGAGCGCCGTCTGTCGCATCAGCGGGTCGAGCCCCGCCGTCGGCTCGTCGAGGACGAGCACTTCCGGCTCGTGCTGAAACGCGTAGATCAGCGCCACCTTCTGGCGGTTGCCCTTGGACAGATCGCCCACGCGACGGCGCAGGTCGAGGTCGAACCGCTCGGCCAATTGCCTTCGCCGTTCGACGATCCGGCGGCCGCCGCCGAGGCGGCCGAGAACGTTCAGCGAGCGGGCAGCGCGGATGCCGGGCCAGATGTGAAATTCGCCGGGCAGGTAGCCGAGGCGGGCGTGCTCGGTGGCCCGGCCGGCGACCACGCGGCGGCCCAGCACGCGAACCTGCCCGCTCGTCGGCCGAAGCAGGCCCATGATGCAGCGGATCGTGGTGGTCTTGCCCGATCCGTTGGGGCCGAGATAGCCAAGAATCTCGCCCGGCTCGATCACAAACGTCACGAACTCGACCCCGCGAGCCGAGCCGTAGCGCTTCGTCAGTGATTCCACCTCAAGCGTTGCCATCGTTCGTAGTGACGCCGTCAAGCGTTACCTGTGCCACCGAATCCTGCGGCCTGCCGCCTACAGCCTCCGGCCTCGGTGCGTTCGTTACGCGGTCCGGCTGGTCACTTCGACCAGGTGATAGCCGAACTGCGTCTGCACGGGGCCCTGCACCTTGCCGACCTCGGCGCTGAAGACGACTTCGTCGAACTCTTTCACCATCTGGCCCGGACCGAACGTGCCGAGGTCGCCGCCCTGTCGGCCCGACGGGCACTTGGAATGCTTCTGGGCCAAGTCTGCGAAGTCGGCCCCCGCTTCGATCTGCTTCTTGAGGTCTTCGCACTTCTCTTGCGTTTCGACCAGGATATGCCGTGCTGCCGCTGTTGCCATCGTATTCTCCACGTGTCGGCGTTTCGTTGCTGCCATCGACGAAGCCGCTCGCGGAAGACCCGACAAGAGCATCCCGCCGCCGATGCCCGCCCATTCTGCGGCATTCACGCCCCCTACGCAACATATTTCGTCGCGCATCGCGGATGCGGCAGCATCACTTCCAGCCACATGGCGTCAACAAGGGTTGAGGTGCGCCGGCGCATTGGTGATGTGGATGGTGCGGGTGTGCGGTCCGGCGTGGGACAGGGTGATACGAATCGGATTTGTCGCGGCGATCGCGGCTTCGACCCGGTCAGCCCATTCGATCAATACAACCGATTCGGGGTAACACAGATCGTCGAAGCCGAGCATCTCGAACTCGGCGACCGAATCGAGGCGGTAGGCGTCGATATGGTATAGATCGAGCCGCCCGGCGTACTCGTTGACCAGAACGAACGTCGGACTGTTCACCTGCCGGGCGTCCGGCGCGCCGGCGCCCTCGGCGATGCCCTTGATCAGATGGGTCTTGCCGCTGCCGAGCGGGCCGACAATGGCGAGCACCTCACCGCCTCGCAGCCGCCCGCCCAGGGCCCGGCCCAACGCCATCGTCTGTTCGGGTGAGCGGGATGTAATGATAGTCTCCACAATAGGCACGGGCCATCGGGGGCTCCGCCCCCAGACCCCCGACATTTATCGCTTTGGGCCAATAGCATGTTGGAACATCAGCAAGGCGACGCCGTCATACCGCCGACGTCGCCCATGCCACTGGATCACGACGGCGCTCAGGTTGCTTGTCAGCAGTGCCTTATCCTCCGCCGTGACCCATTGAGGGTACGAGACAACACCTGGTGTGTCAAGCGACGTTGCGATTTCCCTTGCCTTTGCCTCATGCTGCTGGCAAGAAGCGGAAAATGTCCCCTGCCCACCCGTTTCGGGTGGGCCTGAAGCACACAGGAACCGAAACATACTTCGGATTTCGGATACAGACTCCTGGATTCATCTGGGATTCTTCATTTCCCAAGCTGCGCAGGGTAGTAGTATCCCATCGTCTGCGCGACGACGCCCAAGCGATACTGACGGTCTTCGAGCAGGCAGAGGCGCCTCTGCTGCGAGGGGATCGTCGTGGTGTAGATGCGCAGCTCGCCCCGCAGGCTCGTGACGATCTCTTCGCGATGGTCGCCGAGGCAGTCCATCACGGCGATCACGCGGCCCTCGACTGTTCCCAGCGTCGGGCCGTTCCACTTGCGGATCGTCCGGCCGAAGAGCACCTCCTTCTGCGGGTCGTCATCCCACCACAGCGGCCGGGGCGACAGCGGCAGTTCGCCGTCAGTCTCGATCAACTCACCGGTCGCGCTGTAGAGCCATCGCTTCGGATGGTCGCGTTCGCCCGCCAGCACTTCCATGCCGGGATGCTCGGCGAGCACATCGGCGGCCATGCCCTGGCCGTGCAGGTGAAACGTCGGCTCCTTGTGTCCCCAGAGAATCCGGCCCGTTTTGGCATCGACCACGCACATCCCGTTGGCCTTCTGTCGCGATTCGAAGCCGTAGTAGATCTCCAGGCCCGGATTGGACGGATCGATATCCGCAACGTAGCAGATATCCGGATGCCCCATCTCCAGCGACCAAAGCCCCTTGCCCCGGCCGTCGAGCACGGCCGCGCCGATGACCAGCTCGTCGCGTCCGTCGCCGGTCACGTCGGCCGTGATCAAGCCGTGCGAGCCCTGGCCTGCGTACCGGCGCTCTTCCTGGGTCGAGTCCCAGTACCAGAGGGTCTTGAAGTCCTTGTCCATCGCCTGCGTCTTGATCAGGTTGTACGTGCCCCGCTGCATGATGATGGATGGCGTCTTGCCGTCGAGGTAGGCGACCGCGAGGAAATTGCGGCAGTAGTAATTGTAGCTCGGGTATCCGTCCCGGCTGAGCCAGTCGGTCTTCGCCACGATGCGGCCGGTCTCGCCGTCGAGCTTGACGAGCCACTCGGGGCCCGTCTGCACGAGGCCTTTCTCATCGCGCGGATCGCCCTCGCCCGCTTTGCAGTAGACCTCGGCCTTGCCGTCGCCGTCGACGTCGTAGACGACCCAGGGCGAGTACCAGATGCCCGCCTCGATCGACCAGCCCATGTCGTGCCGCCACAACATCGTGCCGTCCAGACGATAGGCTTCGATCTTGTACGTGGTCGTGCTGGGCTTCCAATAACCCGGCTGCTGATAGGGGTCGGTGTTGAAGTTCGGCTGCTTGATGAGGATTTCGAGCGCGCCGTCGCCGGTCAGGTCGCCGACGCCCACCTTCTGAAAATCGTAGTCGCCCGCCAGCGGGATGCGGAGATAGGGCAGAGAGTCCTGCGCGACCGTGGCGTACGCGGTTTCCATGACGGCTGTATCACCCGTCGGGTGCACGCGAAGCTCGTAGCGGCGCGCGGCGCCGTCTGCGCTCCAGGCGCCTTTGTCGACGAAGTTCGTCAAGCGGTACGGCGACGCGGTCAGCACAACGTCCGCCCCTGAGCCCTCCCGGCGCACGAGCGTGAAGCGCGTCTCGTCCGTGTCGCGGGCCAGCAGACGCCAACTGAGAAAGACCGAGCCATCCTCGCGCGGCACGGCAACCAACCCGCGGTCCAGACGCACGGCCCCCCTGCCGACCAGGCAGGAGATCAGGACAGTCAGTAGGACGACAACGACTCGCTGCGTCTTTCGTGCGTGCATCATGTCGGTCTCTCCATTCTGAGCCCTCATTCGGGCCCGTTCAAATGGTCGTATCCGCCCGGAGTCAACTCGGCCATCCGTCCGTCAGGCATTCGGATCTGCATTCCGCTGCCTTCGACGATCCGGCCGATCTGCGCGATCGGCGTCGGGTCGGCCCACGTCTGCAACAGCCGCGTGCACGGCTCGGCTGCCAGCGTAAAGAGCAATTCAAAATCCTCTCCGTCGTGCAGCGCCGCCGCCAGCGGGTCCGCCAGGGTGCGGGCATCGTCGGAGATCGGGATGCTTGCCACATCGAGAATCGCGCCGACGCCGCTCTGTTCGCAGATGCGGTTGAGGTCGGTACTCAGGCCGTCACTGATGTCCATCATGGCGTTGAGAGTCACCGACTGCGCGAGCTTGAGCGCCTCGCGGACGCGCGGCTCGAATTCCAGGTGCTTCCGCAGCAGCGAGCCGCCGAGCGAGCCGGTCACACAGACGGCGTCGCCGGCTTTGGCGCCGGTCCGCCGGACCGGCGCGTTCGCCGCCGGCCGGCTGAGCATCGTGACGTTGACGGCAAAGGGATGATTCTGCCGCCACGACGTCATGTCTCCTCCGATGAGCGGGCAATCGTACTTCTCGGCTGCGACGGCGATCCCGGCGTGGAGTTGCCTGAGCCGGCCTTGCCCGAAACTGGGCGGTAGCGCCACCGCTACCACCGCCGCCAGCGGCACCGTCGCCATCGCGGCGCAATCGCTGAGACTGGCGGCCATGGCCTTGTAGCCGACCTGTTCGAGCGTCGCCGTCGTCAAGTCGAAGTGCGAGCCGTCGAGCAGCATGTCGGTAGTGATCAGGACCGAAGCCGCATCACTCAGGCGCACCTCGGCCATGTCGTCCCCGATGCCGATGGGAAACAGCGATGGATCGATGCGGCTCTGCTGACGGAACCACGCGGTGATGTCGTCTTCGTGCAGTCTCATCGCTCGGCCAGATGCTTCTTCCAGTACGCGACCCGCTCCTTGACCTGCTGCGGCCCGGCGGCGCCGGCCGAGGCATAACGCTGCACCACGTGACGAGCGCCAAGGTATTCGTACACATCGGCGTCGATCTGCGACGCGTGCTCTTTGAACGTCTCCAGAGACACCTCCGACAACGGTCGCCCGTCCTTCTCGCACAACGACACGAGCGCCCCCACAACGCCGTGGGCCGCCCGGAAGGGAACGCCCTTGCCCACGAGGTACTCGGCCAGCGCCGTGGCGTCGAGGAAGCCCGCATCCAGGCCGGCGGCGATCTTAGCCGTTCTGAACTGCGTATGGGCCACCACCGCACGGGCCATCTCCAGCGAGGCCCGGACGGTGTCGGCGGCAGCGAACAGGTGGATCTTGTCCTCCTGCAAGTCGCGGTTGTAGCCGGATGGCTGGCCCTTGAGGATCGTCAGCATTCCGATCAGGGCGCCGTACAGCGAGCCGGTCTTGCCCCGCATCAGTTCGAGCACGTCCGGGTTGCGCTTCTGCGGCATCATGCTCGACGACGTACAGAAAGCGTCGTCGATCCGAACGAAGTCGAACTCGTTCGAGGAGAACAGGATCCAGTCTTCGGCGAAACGCGACAGATGCGCGCCGATCAGGGCACAATCGAAGATGAACTCGGCGCAAAAATCGCGGTCGCTGATCCCGTCGATGCTGCTGTGAGCGATGTCGGCGAAGCCCAACTGGCGGGCCGTGCTGAGCCGGTCGATGGCCAGCGTCGAGCCGGCGATCGCCCCGCTGCCCAGCGGCGAGACGTTCAGCAGGTTCCAGCAGTTGGCCAGGCGGATGAAGTCGCGTTCGAGCTGCTCGACGAAGCTCAGCAGGTAGGCGCCGATAACGATGGGCTGGGCCCGCTGCAAGTGGGTGTAGGCAGGCATCAGGTCGTCGTCGTGCTTACGGGCCAGTTGAACGAAGGCCTTCTGGAGCTGGACGATAGCGGCCTGCTGGCCCTCGATCTCGTCGCGCAGCCACAGGCGAACGTCGGTGGCCACCTGGTCGTTTCGGCTGCGCGCGGTGTGGAGCTTCTTGCCCGGCTCGCCGATCTTCTCGATCAGGGCCGCCTCGACGGCCATGTGGATGTCTTCATGGGCCTTGTCGAAACGGAAGCGTCCGGCCTCGATCTGCTCGCTGATCTCGATCAGGCCGTTCTTGATCGCTTTCAACTCTGCCTGGGTAATCAACTTGCGCTCGGCCAGCATCGTGGCGTGCGCGATGGAGCCGACGATGTCATACTTGTAGAGCCGCGTGTCGTACGACAACGACTCGACATAGTTGACCGTCAATTCGTCGGGCCCGGCGGCGAGCCGCTTCTCCCAACTTCGTTGCTTGTCTGTCATCGTGATGGCTCCAACACGGTACGTCCGGAATGTCCCAGACTCATTCACTCGGTCCATCAAGGCGCGCCACCATCCTGCGTCCCAACTCGCCGCATTGCTCGATGTGCTCGCGCGTTCCGGAGAACCGGAGGTCCACCGTCGATTCGGGAGGCGCCACAATAGCCTAAAACCGCCATGGCGTCAAACAAAACCACGCGCCGCACGGATTGAGAGATCAAGTCTTGACGCGATCCGGCGGCAAGCGAGTGAGACAGATGTAGACAATTCTCCTGATAGCGTTTCGAGGATTTTCCCTATGGCGAACTGCGTACCAGCGCGATAGATTATTGGGTTGTTGCAAGTACAGGTTCAACCGGCCGTGCGGGGAGTTGTCCGCTTGGAACGGCATGAGCACGGTGGGATGTCTCGGCACACCGAGGTGAGACAGACCGACCGATCTCAAGGAGCGAATTTGCAGGAGACCCAGGGGCGGGTATGGACCACGGATGTTCGTACATCTTCTACGCCAACGGTGATTGCACGAGCACGGATGTGGTGCAGGCCGCGTTGGGCCGGGTGGACGCCTCGGTTATCTGCTTTGGCGACTGTGATGCGTGCCTGACGTCGATACGCAGCGGTAGCTGTCGCCTCCTCGTCACTAACGTCCCCGAGCCGGCGGAAAAGGGAATTGCATTGCTGACCAACGTCAAGCGCACCGCTCCCTGGGTCCCGGTCATCATGCTCGTGGAACGCGGACGAATCGACATCGCTGTTCGGGCGATGAAAGCCGGTGCCACCGACTGCATTGAGAGGCCTCCTCAGACCGACCGCTTGCTCACGGCGGTCAATCGGGCCCTGCGAAACCCAATCGCCGAGCTGCGGTCCAAGCCCCTGACGGACATCGAGCAGAATGTGCTCCAGCTCATTATGGAGGGGAAGACCAACGGACAGGTCGCTACGGCTCTGCACCGGTCCCGTCGAACAGTGGAGGTTCATCGGGCGGACATCATGCGAAAGCTGGGCGCCCGCCATATCGTCGACCTCGTTCGCAACGCTGCCCTGGCCGGCCTGGTCCACATGTGAGCCGTGGGACGACGAGGCCCGCGGAGGCCCGCTGTCGATGATATCTTCCGCGAACCGCGAACACCCCCTGTCAGACACAACTCGCATGCCATCGCGAAATCGGATATGGTGTGGGGTGACAATCGACGGCCGGGCGTCTGGGGTACGGTGCGTTGTCTGACACGGCCGAAACGCCCGCACACATGACTTCCTCTGCTCATGGAGGTAGGACCCATGCGACAATTGGCTTTCTTCTCGTCTCCGACATGTTGTATGCCCTTGCTTGCGGCTTTTCTGTGCCTTGGACCGAACCTGGTCTTGGCCGGCGACGGACGCATCCGGCCCTATGAGGCCAATCCGCGGTACTGGCAGTACAAGGGCCGCCCGATCCTGCTGCTCGGCGGCAGCAAGGACGACAATCTGTTCCAGATCCCCGACCTCAAGGAGCATCTCGACGAGATGGTTGCGGTAGGCGCCAACACCATCCGCAACACGATGAGCGACCGGCCGGACTACGGTTTCGAGGTGAATCCCTTCGCACAGCGACCCGACGGGAAATTCGACCTCGACCGATGGAACGACGAGTACTGGCGGCGTTTCGAGAACATGCTCCGATGGACCGCCGAACGCGACATCATCGTGCAGATCGAACTTTGGGACATGCACGACATGCTCCGCCCCGACTATTGGGCGGCGAATCCCTGGAATCCCGATCGGAATATCAACTACACGTTCGAGAACACGCGCCTGCCGCGCCAACCGTCCCAGACCGCGTATCGTGGCAACGAATCGGTGGGTCGGCCGCACGAGTTCTTCCACTCGGTTCCCGCTGTCAACAACGACACGGTGCTCCTCGGTTTCCAGCGGCAGTTCGTCGATCGCGTGCTCGAATACACGCTGCGATACGACCACGTCCTCTACTGCATCAGCAATGAGATCCATACCGAGTACTCACCCGAATGGGGCTGGTACTGGGCCCGTCACCTGCGGCAACGAGCGGCCGAGGCGGGAAAGCAAGTCGAGGTCACTGAGATGTACTGGGCTCCGCAGTTGAACCATCGGGCGCACCGCGATTCTCTCGACCGGCCGGAGATCTACAGCTTCTTTGAGGCCTCACAGAATAGCGCCATCCTCAATCCCGAGGAGAATTGGCAGAACCTTCAGTTCGTGTACCGGTATCTCGACTCCCGTCCCCGTCCGATCAACAACACGAAGATCTACGGCGCCGACGGCGGATCGGTCTGGGCAGGCGGCACGCAGAACGCCCAGGAGAAGTTCTGGCGGAACACCTTCGGCGGATCGGCCTCCAGCCGGTTCCACCGCCCGCCGACCGGCCTGGGGCTCAGCGAGGCCGCTCGGGTCCACATCAAGAGCCTGCGCATGCTGACCGATGCGATGCACGTCTTCGTCTGCGAGCCGCACAATGACTTGCTCAGCGAACGGTCGCCGAACGAAGCCTACTGTCTTGCCGAGCCGGGCCGACAGTACGCGGTCTACTTCCCCGACGGCGGCGCGGTGAGAGTCGATGTTGCCGCCGCGAAGGGACCGCTCCAGATTCGCTGGCTGGATATCAGTCGCAGCACCTGGCGGGACCCGCAAACCATCGACGGCGCCGGCAAGCTGGAGCTGCGTGCCCCCGGCCAGGGTCAATGGGCAGTCCTGGTCTGGCGGAAACAGTGATTTCAGGCCGATCCCGGCCCCGGCAATGTGCCAATCAATTGGCGAGCAAGAACCTGATGAGAGGGCTCTCATGCGGGTCTCTGTATTGACTATGTACGTTGCGCTGATCGCAGTCACGGCTCCCATGCCAAGCCACGGACAGGACAGCGCTTACTGGCGGTTTCCCGGCCAAGTCAATCGAGTACCCGACGATGAGGTGCTGGCATCGACCGGGGCGATTCGTCTGAACGGTGTTCCATACGCCCCCGCCCGGTCGATCCGGCTCAGCGACGAGGTTCCCCATCCGTTTGTCTACGATCCGACGGCGAAACGGTCGCGCCCGCTGCACGGGGTTCTGGCGTTCGATCCGACTGGCGATGTCCCTCGTCATATCGCCGTGCCTCTGAAGGACCTTGAGGGCAGCTTCACAATCGAAATGCTGGTGCATAACGACGAAAGACTGCCAGGCCCTGGCGGGCGATCGCTGCCGTTGCTGACGATCCGAAGCGCCGACCGCTCAACGGAAGCGGGCCTGGCCATCTACCCGGCTCATGGCTACCACTGGTGGGGCGGTGTCCTGCGACACGAGGGGCAAGAGCGGCGTATGGGGCGAGAGCGATACCAAGGGACCGCACATGTGCGCCATCCGGTCTGGCGGCACCTGGCTCTGGTCCATGACGCCCAGGCGCGGACCGTCACCACCTATCTCGACTATGCCCTGCTCCAGACGCTACCAATCGACGAGCCGTTGCGGCTCGACGACGCAACGATGTATATCGGCGACGTGCCCGACAATCGATCCGATCGGCGGTTCGTCGGGCATATCGCGGATGTCCGCTTCACCCGTGCATCGCTTACCCCGTGGATGCTGCTGCGGGCGACCCCACACGATCTGCAGGACGTCAGTTTCAAACCCCGTCCGGGCCTGCTGCCGGCGGGCAGCGGGTATGTGGATGTCCGTCTACGCTACGGTGCGGTCGGCGACGGCCGGCACGATGACACGCATGCCTTCGGCCGGGCCTTCGCCGAGCTGCAGAACCGCGTGCCCATCGAGTACCATACGCTGTATATCCCCGAGGGCACCTACCTGATCTCCAAGCCGGTGAGCTGGACGCGGTTCATGAGCGTCCAGGGCGCCGGGCGGGACAGAACGGTCCTTCGCTTGCCGGACCGCACGCCAGGATTTGACGACGCCGCAAAGCCGGACGCGCTGCTCTACGCGGGATGGGGCACCTGGCGGGAGCGCACCGGCAAGGGCAGTTCCGGCGATGCGATCGGTAACTGTCTTTTCGACCTGACGATCGACACCGGCCGGGGCAACCCCGGGGCGGTGGCGCTGTCGTTTCACTCGAACAATCATGGCTCCATCGAGAACATCGCAATCCGCTCCGGCGACGGCGCCGGCTCCCGCGGGCTGGACTTCTCTACGAATTGGCCGGGACCCACGCTGATCAAGAACGTCTCCATCGATGGATTCGACACCGGCATCTTCGTCCGGGCGGCGGAGTATTCGCTTGTCTTCGAGGATATCACGCTGCAACACCAGCGGCAGATCGCCATCTCCAACGACGGCAACATCCTCTCCATCCGCCGCCTGAGGAGTCTCAACAGCGTGCCGGTGATCCGCAATGAGAATGCGAGGATGTCGATGATCTTTGCGACCAGCGCCTATACGAACGACCATCAGATCTACTTCCACGATACGCAGGGAGACGATACGCAGGGAGACGAAACGCGGCACCTGCATAACCACCAGATCGACTCGAAGGGACCGCGCCGCCAGGTACACCTTTACACATCACAGCCGTGACGTGGGCGCGGCAGAACGAAGCAACCTGACTAGGGAGGCATTCACATGTGTACAACGATCTTCCTGATCGTACTGACGACCACCGCTGCCATCGGCGCCGCTCCATCCGGGGCAGTGCCGGGAATCATCCTCGATACGGATTTCCGCTCAGATGTCGATGACGCCGGCACCCTGGCCCTGCTCAACGCCCTGGTGGACAACGGCGAATGCACGCTGCTGGGCGTCATGGCCAGCCAGACGGGGCCCTATGTGGTCGGCGCGATCAACGCCGTCAACACCTGGTACGGCCGGGGCGATGTGCCTGTCGGTCTCAGTCCTGTCGACGACCAGCGATTCGACGACTACTATGCACCGGTGATCGGCAACCCGGAGAACTATCCCAGCACGCAATCCAACGCCACGGCGCCCGACAGCACTACCCTCTACCGGCGATTGCTCCACACAGCGGCCGACCAGAGCGTCATCATCGTCGTCATCGGTGGTCAGACCTGTATCCACCGGCTGCTGCTGTCGCCGGCCGATCCGGAAGGCGATGGATCGATCGGCCGCACCGGGCGGGAATTGATCGAAGCGAAGGTGCGAAAGCTGGTCATCATGGGCGGTAATTTCGTCGATGCCAACCACCGAGAACACAATATCGCGTTGGATGTGGAAGCCGCCCAGACCGTGGCCGAATCGTGGCCCACACCCATCGTCTATTCGGGATTCGAGATCGGCCAGCCGGTGATGACCGGCGGGGCCATGACCCATCCGGAGATGAACCCGGTGGCCAAGGCCTACGAGCTGTTTCCCGCCGGCGGGGTCGGCACGATTGCCTCCTCCAGCAGCTACGACCAGACCGCGCTCTACTATGCCGTACGCGGTACCCGGGCAGACGAGCGAGTTCTCTGGCGGCTCAGCGACCCGGGTTGGGCGAGTTTCCCCGAAGCCCGCACGCGCTTCGTGCGCAACGCCTGGGGTCGCCATCGGCATCTGATTCGCCATGCCAGCAATGACGAGGTGGCCGCCGTCATCGAGGGCCTCATGATCCAACCGCCGAGGCACCACGGCCGACCTGTGTCGCCCGCACGGACCAATCCTTCGCGGGAACACCTGATCACCGATTACGGCGCGCTCCCGAACGACGACGCGCACGATACCACCGGTATCCAGGCCGCCCTGGACGCCGCCGCCCGTACCGGCGGCACCGTGCGGATCCCGCGAGGGCGCTTCATCTCCGGCACGATTCACCTGCGCAACGACGTGCGCCTGCTGTTCGACGAAGGTGCGATCCTCGAAGGCAGTGCCGATTGGCGGGATTACGGTTCGGGCCGGTGGCACGACGCTCTGATCGTCGGCGAAAACCTCCGAAACGTTCGTATTGAAGGACCGGGCGTGATCGACGGGGTGGCGTGTCACAATCCGAAGGGCGAGGAGGGGTTCCGCGGGCCGCACGCCATCCGCTTGAACGGATGCCGCGACATCGCGATCCGAGACCTGACCATCACTCGGGCCGGCAACTACGCCGTCCTCTGCCTCAACTGCACCGGCGCCGAACTGAGCAACCTGACCATTCGCGGCGGTCATGACGGATTGCACGCCCAGGCCTGCAAGGGTTTCACAATCCGCGACTGCGACATCCGGACCGGCGACGATTGTTTCGCCGGCTGTGACAATGAGAATTTCGAAATCGTCAACTGCAAGATCAATTCCTCCTGCAACGGCTTTCGCCTGGGTTGCGTGAACCTCGTGGTCGGCGACTGTGTGTTCTGGGGGCCGGGCGAGTACGCCCATCTGATCAGCGCACGACGGGGCGCGCCACGAACCAACATGCTCTCGGCTTTCGTTCATTTCGCCCCGGCCGACCGCCGCCCGCGACTGCCCAGCGACAACTGGCGGATCGAGGACTGCCGAATCGACAACGTGGACACGGTCTATGGCTATGACTTCGAACGGGGGGGCTGGCAGACGGGTCAACCGGCCGGACGAATCCACCTGCGCAACATACAAGCCGACCGTGTGGCCCGTCCCCTGCGGGTGCTCGGCGACGCCGATCGACGGTTCGAGTTGACCCTGGAAAACGTTTCGATCGCATTGCTCGAGGACCGCGCCGACCAGGAGGTCTTGAACGTGACTCGCTTCGGCCGTCTCGACCTTCGCAACGTCACGCTTACCAACAGCGGCAGTAAACCGGTCCTGATCGCCAGCCAAGGCAACCGGGTGCATCTGACGGAGCTCACCATCCCGCCGACCAACGAGGCCCCCTACCGCTTCACAGAGATCGATGACATCCGCATCGACGGCGGTCCCGGCGCGTCGAACAAAGCCAATCGGCCCGAACTGCGATACAGAAGCTCCTGGCTCGGAAATACGTTCAACGGAACGCCCGGCTGGATCCCCCACGACATCGACGATATCTTTGTGGCCGCCAACGGCACGGTCTACACGAACGTGCGCTGGGAAGAGAACCGCAACAACGTCATCGCGGTCAAGGACGGTCGCTACATCGCCGGAATCAGCCCGTTCGACTTCACCGGCGGGGGCAACGTGCCGCGCAGCGTGGGAAAGGCGATCGCTGGAAACGATCGTACCATCTTTTACAGCAGCGCCTATGCCGAAGGATCGCCCGCCGAAGAGGCGATCACCCGGCGCGACCGCCCGGACATCAACGCCGGCCATCGCAGCGTCAACGTGGGCGTTCGGGTGGCCGGGCTGGCGGCCACGGATGAGCACCTCTTCGCTGCCTGCGCCGACGGCAGGATTCGGGTGTTCGACCTTGACCTCCAGCCGAAGCGTGAGTTCGCCGTCACGTCTTCGCCGGGCAAGATGTGCATCGACGCCGAGGGCGCGCTGTGGTATCTGGACGGTGCGACGATCCATCGCTATCGCACCGATGGCACGAGACTCGGCCAAGAGATCGTCCTTCCGAGCGATGTGGTCGTCACGGCCTTGGCCGTGATGCCCGACGGGCGGCTGCTTGTGGCCGATGCCGGCCGTCGGGAGCAGATCCGGATGTACAGGAACATAGCCGAGTCGCCCGTGCTCGATCGTGTCTTCGGCGAAACCGGCGGCATCTATGCAGGGCAGCATCCGGGGCGACACGGCCCGATGCGATTCCTCGGGCCCATCGGCGTCGGCGCCGACCGCAAGGGAAACATCTATGTCGCTCATTCTTTGCCGGCGGAGGACTACCTCGGCTCGGCCATGATCCAGAGTTACACGCAGGATGGGCGGTTGAACTGGCAGGTGATGGCCCAGGAGTGGATCGACTGTGCCGCCGTCGATCCGTTGACGGGGACCAACGTGTACACCAAGAAGTCCCGCTATGCCCTCGATTTCTCCAAGCCGCCGGGACAGGAGTGGACGCTGAAGGCCACCACCGTCCACCGACACTTGTTTCCGGACGACCCGCGTCTGAAGCGGCCCCACAAGGGCGGCGTCCTGGTTCGGATCCTCGACGGCCGCCGATTCCTCTACGTCAACGATATGCACGGCAAGTATTTCGTCTTTCGGTTCGACCCGGACAACCACGGCGAAATCGCCATCCCCTGCGGACGGGTGACCGCCTCGGACATCTGGTACGACGCCGACGGCGACGGACGCGAGACGCCCGACGAGCGGATCGAAACCAAGACGGGCGAATCCAGAGGCTGGTGGGTGGACCTCGACGGCGCCATCTGGCAGGCGACCCGCCACGGAGGCATCTACAAGTATCCCCTGGAACAAGTCGACGAGCACGGTGTGCCAGTCTACTCGGTTCAGAGCCGGCGGCATTTTGCCAACCCCGGCCCCATTGCGGACGTCCGAAGGATTCTCTACGATGCCAAGGCCGATGCGCTCTATCTGGGGGGCGGCACCTCCGAGCACCCCGCACAGCACTGGAAGCCCATGGGGCCGAACCTGATTCGATACGACCGCTGGCGCGAGGAGCCCGTGCAGCGATGGCACCTGACTCTGCCGTATCAACTCGCCGATTTCCGGCACGAATCCTATGAACCACACGGCTTCGATATTGCCGGCGATTGCCTGTTTGTCGTGTGGGTGGGCGCGGTGCCGGAGCACGACATTCGCCGGGGCACAGTGGGCGTATACCGGCTGGACAACCCGACCGGCGCAGACGGCTTCCTGGGCTATTTGGAGTCGCCGCCGGAGTTCGGCGTTCAGCATGTCGGCATCATGGACATCTGTCATGCAATCAACGCCTACTGGCGTCCCAACGGAGAATACATCGTATTCATCGAAGACGACGGTCGCAGCAAGAACGTTATGTTTCGCTGGCATCCCGCAAACGAACGATAGCTTGGGAAGGAAAGACTTATGAATCAACGCACCACCGTCATCGCACTATGCGCAGTCGCTGTCTGGATGTTGGTGACCGGCCCGATCGCGCCGGTGTCAGCGATTGCGGGCGAAATTCGGGTGATCCTCGACACCGACGCCAACAACGAACTTGACGACCAGCACGCCATCGCCTATCTGCTCTTCAATGGGGATGTGTTCGACGTCGAGGCGATCACAGTGAACCGCACGCGGAATGGCGGCGGTGTGGACCAGCACCTGGCCGAGGCTCAACGCGTGGTCCGGCTGTGCGGCCTGGACTCGCAGATCCCCGTGCTTCTCGGTGCCGACAAATCGTTCGATGAGATCAAGAACCAACTGGACCGGCCCGATTTTGACGGCGCCGAGGCGGTGAACTTCATCATCGAGCGGGCCAAAGCGGCCGACGAGCGCCGGCTGGTGCTGCTGCCTGTGGGCAAGCTGACGAACATTGCCCTGGCGCTGAAGAAAGACCCCTCGATTATCCCCAAGGTCCGCGTGGTTTGGCTGGGCTCCAATTATCCCGAACGGGGCGAGTACAACAAAGAGAACGATGTGGAGTCACTGAGCTACATTCTTGAAACCGAGGTGGACTTCGAGATCGCCACCGTCCGCTACGGCAAGCCCTCAGGTACCGACGCCGTGCGGGCCACCCTGCCCGAGATTCGCCGGATCATGCCCGGAAAAGGACCGAAGATCGATCCGCCCGTGACGGGACGCCACGGGGGCGAGTACACCAACTTCGGCGACTACTCGATCAACCTGTTCGAGAACATCCGGCTCTACGGTGATCCGCCGTCGCGGGCGCTGTTCGACATGGCCGCCGTCGCGATCGTGAAGAACCCCGCCTGGGCGAAGGCCGTCGAGATGCCGGCCCCGATCCTCAAGGACGGCCGCTGGACGGAGCGCCCGGACAACCCGCGCAAGATCATCCTGTGGGAAGACTTCGACCGCGACGCGATCATGGCCGACTTCTACGATCGGATGGAGAACTACCAGCTTGCGAGCCTCCCGCGAGACGTTCGTCGGATTCAGCCCTGGTTCCAGGACCGGCGCTACTGGCAATACAAGGGTCAACCCGTGCTGCTGCTGGGCGGCAGTGACCAGGACAATCTCTACAACCATCCGGACATCCCCCCGAACGGGTTGGAAGCGCACCTCGACCTGCTCGTCTCTGTGGGGGGCAACTATGTCCGCAACACGAGGTCCAGTTGTGATGAGGGCAATCTTTGGGCGCACTACCGTGACCCGGATACGGGCCTCTACGATCTGGACCGCTTCAGCGAGGCCTACTGGCAGCGGTTCCGCAATCTCATCGAGATGACCCACGACCGGAAGATTATCGTGCAGATCGAGGTATTCGACCGCTTCGCCTACGCTCGCGACCCCTGGGATGCGAATCCCTTCAACCCTAAGAACAACGTCAACTACACAGCCGCGGAGATCGGCCTGCCCGAGGAGATCCGCACCCACCCCGGCCACCGGGAGAACCCCTTTTTCCGTAGCGTTCCGGAGTTGGAGGACAATCCCCGCCTGCTGGCTTGGCAGGAGGCGATGGTGGACAAGATGCTCTCGATCTCGCTCAAATACGACCACGTGCTTTATTGCATCAGCAACGAGACCAACGACTCCGAAGAGTGGAGCCGCCACTGGGCGAAGTTCATCCGCGCCAAGGCGGCGGAGGCCGGCGTGGGCGTGGAGGTCACGGAAATGTGGGATGCCCACAACCTCAGCCACCCGATGCACCGCCGCACCTTCGACCACCCCGACCTGTATTCGTTCGTTGACATCTCGCAGAACAACCACCAGGTGGGCCAGACCCACTGGGACAACATGCAGGCCGCTCGCCGGGTCATTGCCGATCCGCCGCGGCCCATGAACAACGTAAAGATCTATGGGGGCACGCCCCACGGCGGCGGTCTCTTGCAGGGGACGCACAAGATGTGGCACAACGTCCTCGGCGGCAGCGCCGCCTCGCGATTCCACCGGCCCACCTCCGGGCCCGGCTTGAGCGAATTGGGGCAGCGGCACCTCAGGAGCGTGCGGATGTTCACCGATGAATTCAACGTCTTTGTCGCCGAACCGGACAACGGCCTGCTCTCCAACCGAGCGGAGAACGAAGCCTACTGCGCCGCCGATCCCGGCCGACAGTATGCGGTCTACTTCCCCGACGGCGGGGCGGTGACACTCGATGTCTCGGCCGCACAGGGCCCGCTTGAGGTCCGTTGGCTGGATATCAGCCGCAGCGCCTGGCAGCAACCGCAGACGACACAGGGTGGCGGGACGCTGGAACTGAAAACGCCCGGCAAGGGCCAGTGGGCAGTGCTCGTACAGGCCCGCGACGCCGACAGCATCCGGCCGTACGCCGGGAACCCATATTATTGGCAGTATAAGGGCGAACCGGTTCTGCTGCTGGGCGGGTCCTGGCAGGACAACTTGTTCAACCACCCCGAAGGACTCGCGGAACACCTCGACTTGCTCGTCAGGCGCGGCGGCAACTACGTTCGCAATGTGATGAGCACACGCGAGGCGGGAAATGTCTTCGCCTATGCCGAGCGCGACGGCAAGTTCGACCTGGATCGGTGGAACGAGGAGTATTGGCGACGCTTCGGCGACTTTCTCCGACTGACGCACGAGCGGAACATCATCGTGCAGATCGAGGTATTCGATCCGCACGACTTCTTTCGGGACGCCGTCGCACGGGGTGGCTGGTCGCGGCACCCCTTCAACCCCGCAAACAACCTGAACTACACGTTCGAGGAATCTGGGTTGCCCGCCGCGGTGAATTACGCTCCCGGCCCCACACCCAGTCAGCACCCCTTCTGGTTCAGCGTGCCGGCGTTGTCGCACAACAAGCGGGTCCTCCACTATCAGCGGGGCTTCGTCGACAAAATGCTCTCGATCTCTCTGGACTATCCCCATGTTCTCTATTGCATCCACAACGAGACGGGTGAAGAGCTTGCCTTCGGCGATTACTGGGCGGACCACATTCAGCGCCGTGCCCGTGAGGTCGGACGGACGGTCTTCGTCACCGACATGCGCCGCAACGAAGATATCCGCCGGCCCGACCACCACCACATCTATGACAATCCGCAACGTTTCACCTTCCTCGATGTCTCGCAAACCAGTACTCAGCAAGGCCAGGCACACTACGACCGCCTCCTCCACGTTCGCCGACATATCGCCTCAAATCCGCGTCCCATAAACACGACCAAGATCTATAGCATTCGGGGGGGCGAAGAAGAGTCCGTGGCCCGCTTCTTACGCGTCATCTTTGCCGGTGGGGCCAGTGCCCGCTTCCACCGCCCCTGGCCGCTCCACGGGCCGGCCGCCTACGAAGCCGCTACGGAGTGGGGGTTGGGTCTCAGTCCGCGCGCTCAGGCTGTTATCCGCAGCACGAGGATGCTCGATGATGCGATGGGTCTTTTTGTTTCCGAACCGCGAAACGACCTGCTGAGCGAACGGTCCCCAAACGAGGCATACTGTCTGGCGGAGACCGGCAAACAGTACGCGGTCTATTTTCCCAATGGCGGGCAGGTAAAACTCGATCTCTCCGCCGCTGAGGGAGCGCTCCAACTCCGCTGGCTGGATATCGACCGCAGCGCCTGGCAGGAACCGCGAACCATCGATGGTGGCGGAACACTGGAATTGAGGACACCCGGCAAGGGACACTGGGCCGTGCTCGTGCTGGCCCGTTAACCATCGTTACTTTCGGAAGGAGATCAAGAGATGTTTTCAGGAAACTACCGTACCCACCGAACTGGAATGGCCGTTGTGCTGGTGCTGGCGATGTCCTGGGGGATTGTCCCGGCGCAGGCGAGCGAGGGGGATCATATCCAGCCGTATTCCGGGAATCCGTTCTACTGGCAATACAAGGGCAAACCCATCATGCTCATCGGAGCCAGCGACAAAGACAACCTCTGGCAGTGGACGGGGACACAACTGACGGAACACCTCGACCTCATGCAGTCGATGGGCGGAAACTATGTTCGCAACACCATGTCCGACCGCAACGAGGGGGATATCTTCGCGGCCAAACGACTGGACGACGGCCGCTACGATCTCGACCAATGGAACGACGCCTATTGGGAGCGGCTGCGCTTCTTCCTCGACGAGACACACAAGCGCCAGATCATCGTTCAACTGACGTTGTGGGACTGGTTCGATCTGTCCGGGGCCGGTGTATATGGCCGTTTCGCCGTTCATCCCTTGAATCCCGACAACAATGTCAACTGGAAACCCGACACGATCAAGGACGCGGCGGACTTCTATGGCGGTTCGCTCCGGCGCAAGAACCAGCCGGTGTTGGACTATCAGCACCGATACATCGACAAGCTAATGTCCATTGCGCTGCAGTACGATCACGTGTTGTACAACATCAACAATGAGAGCAGTCTGGGAGCCGAATGGGAGAACTACTGGGCGACCTACATCAAAGAAGCCGCCAAGCGAGCCGGCAAGGAGATTCATGTCACGAGCATGCAGTTCGCGCCCGGGACTTCGGTTCGGCACGCCATGACCTACAGCGACATCTACTCGTTCGCCGAGGTCTCTCAGAACAATCAGGACGCTCTGGGCCCGGTGGGCAAGAAACACTGGGACAACCTTCTCTCCTGGCGGAAAATGATCGCTCTGAGCGACAAGGGTCCCATGCCGATCAACAACGTCAAAGTGTATGGTCAGGGCGTGGGGCTCAACACCGCCGCAGGCAGCGAAAAGGAGGCGGTTGAGCGATTCTGGAGAAACATCTTCGGCGGCGCCGCCTCGACGCGGTTCCACCGTCCGGCCCTGCGCGACGGGGGCCGATGGGGTTGGGGCATCGGGCTTTCCGAAAGAGCGCAGCATACCCTCCGGGCCGTGAACATGTTCCTCGATGAGTTTGACGTTTTCCATGCAGAACCTTACGAAGCATTCTCCACCGTGGGCAACTCGGTCGATTCCTATTGTATGGCCGAGATCGGCAAAGCGTATGCCGTCTATTTCCCCGGCGGCAGGGCCACGGTTCACCTCGATCCGTGGGTCTACGTCAAGAAGGTGTCCGTGCGCTGGTTCGACATCGCCGCGTTGTCCTGGGGCCAAGAGCAAATCGTGGAGCCGCAGTGGGACCAGTACGATGGCACCTCCTGGTGGGGCCCCCAGCGGATTCTCACCCTGGCCCCGGCGAACCACCGCTCGTACATCGCCCTCATACGCGTGATCGAATAGAAACCCGGTGACCGGCTACGCATCAATGCGCCACGGAGCGCCTGAAAAACGGCGATTGAATCACATTTGATGGGAGCAAAGAGCATGAACGAACACCCCGTGCGACAGACGAACTCGCGTTTCGGCATATTTGTCGGGTGGACGATGATGCTGGTCTTGGCGGCAGGCGCAGTTGCACACGCTGACACCGAGTGCATCCAGCCCTATCCGAAAAACCCCTTCTACTGGCAATATGGGGGCGACGCCGTCGTGCTGCTGGGGGCCAGTGACGAGGACAATCCGTTTCAGTGGACGGGAACGCAACTGACCGATCATCTCGACCTTCTTGTTTCCGTGGGCGGCAATTATCTCCGCAACACGATGTCCGACCGCGACGAGGGCAACGTCTACGCGTTCCGGCGTACCGACGAAGACCGGTACGATCTGCGCCAATGGAACGACGAGTATTGGAGTCGCCTGCGCTTCTTCCTCGACGAGACGCGCGAGCGAGAGATCATCGTGCAACTGACGCTCTGGGATCAGCACGACCACGGCGGAGGGTACTGGCGATCGCATCCGTGGAACCCCGACAACAATCGCAACTACGGCGCCGAGGTGATCCGAACCCGCGACGATTTCTACGCCGCCGTCAAACAGCACAACCGTGAGATTCTGCGTCACCAGGAGCGCTTCATCCAGCAGTTGACATCTGTTACGCTCGACTACCCGCACGTCCTGTACAACATCAACAACGAGAGCTGGACGGGCGTCGAGTGGGAGAACCACTGGGCCGGGTTCCTCCACCGCCGGGCAAAGGAAGAGGGCAAGACGATCCACGTCACCAGCATGCACATGCGTCCGTGGGTCACGGTGCGTCATGTTCTCACGCATCCGGACCTCTACTCGTTCGTGGAGATCTCCCAGAACAACCAGGACTCGATGGGCGGGCGCGGCCACGCGCACTGGGAGAATATCATGAAGTGGCGTGCGAAGCTGGCCACCCGACCGATGCCGATGAACAACGTGAAGATCTATGGCGTCGGCGAGGGCGCCAATTACTCGGCGGGCGACGGCCGGGAGGCGGTGCGACGACTCTGGCGGAACCTCTTCGCCGGCTGCGCTTCAATGCGCTTCCATCGCCCGGCCGACGATCGGTGGGGGATCGGATTGAGCCCAATGGCGCAGGCTCAGTTAAAGGCCATGCGCATGTTGTTGAAAGAACTGGACGTCTTTTCGTGCGCGCCGCACAACGACCTGTTGACGCCGCTCGACATCTCGGGCGAGGCCTATTGCCTGGCTGAGATCGGGCGGCAGTACGCCATCTACTTGCCCGACGGCCGCCATGCCATCGAGCTGGACCCGTGGGTGTTTGCGGACGCCATGACGTTGCGATGGCTGGATATCGAACGTGGACAATGGTCCGATGAAACGACGCTACAGGTCGAATCGGACTACTTCAACCCGCAATGGATACACAAGGCCAAGGTGCGATTGCAGACGCCCGACAACAGGCCGCACGTCGCCCTGCTCAGAATCGTGGAATAGACTCAGGCGGCCGGCCGGTACAACGAGGAGGACTCTGGAGGACGCTATGTTGCAGCACGCGCAGTCTACAACCGCCGACGTCGCAATGACGCGTCGGACGTTTCTATCTCAAGGGGCAGCCGCCGTCGGCGCGGGCATGGGCCTGTTCGCCGCCGGACTCGCCCCCGGCGCGCAAGCCCCATCGCGCACCGGAACGAGGTTGCTCTACAACGACGCGGAGATTGAGATCTATCGTTCGCGAATGGGAGGCGCCGGTCCCTTCCACACAAGGGGCGACGCCGGCCACGGCGGGCCTTGGTCTCCGAACGATGGCGAGCGGTCCAAGCCGTTGGCGGCCGAGTTCCTGGACAATCCACGCGAATCGTACTGGAGCCAGCCGGACCTGCCGTATTCGGCCGGCGATCCCTCTCCCCCGCACAGCACACGGTACGCACGTCCGATGCATGCCGCGTGGATCTGCATGACCCAGGCGGACCATCCGAGGCGCAATGCGCTGTTCCAGCAGGTCAAAGCGTTCCTGCTGGCCCACGCGGCCGACCCCACGCTGGATTTCAGCAACGACACCAATTACACCGACGACTATCCCGGCTTCGTGCCGAGTCCGATCTTTGCGTTCGCCGAATGGATGACCCGAGTCATCAAGGCCCGCGACATGCTCGGACGCGATGCATTCACCAACGACGAAAACGCGCGATTCGATCGCTGGCTGTACGATTACGCCAATTGGTCCTTCCTGTGGCTGCACAACGAGACGTACGGCAAGCACCTTCGCAGCCGCCTGAATCGGGACTACACGAGGATCGGCGCATCGTTCCGAACCCCGCCCGACGGCTTTCGCCAGAGTTACGATGGGGGGCCGGGCATCGGATATGCCGCGACGGCCTACTCCAATCGCCATTCCACCGTAATGGCCGGCGCCAGCCTGGCGGCGAACTACATCAAGCATTTCGACTTCCAGGCCCCTGCGTCAGGAGGGCCACGGTACGGACTCCTGTCTGTAGACCAGCTCGTCGACCACAGCCGGTTGTTCGTCGAGGAAGTGCTGCGGTTCAGCGTGTATCCGCAAGGAGCACAAGGCGACTTCGAGCGGGGCGACCGTAACCGTCACGCGACCGCGTCCCCGCAGCAGGGCTGGCTGTATTCGGCCAACGTACTGATGGGATTGATCGAAATCGCCACCTACCATGCCCGGCGTGGAGACATGACCGTGTGGGACTACGGCACCACAGAAGGGCACGAGGGCACCGAGGGCTCTCCGAATGAGGTGCTCGGCATCAACGGATTCCCCAGGAAGAACCTGCACTTCTACGCGTGGGCAATGAGTCGATATGTGAATGACGAGTGGGGCCGCAGGAACCGTGGTGAACCGCTTGCCTTGGATCGCTTCTATCACGACGTCGTCCCGGCGGCCATCGCACACCGGTTCGCTCCGCAGGACGGCCTGCTCGGAGCGGCCTGGAAACGCCAGGGGCGAGGTTTCGCGCCGTATCCGCAACGCCCCCAAAGTCAGGGGCCCTGGAACGCGCTGTTCGGCCAGGGCGGCAAGTACATCGGCCTCATCGAGCACGGAGGCCTGCCCCCGATCATCTGAAGGAGATGCAGACATGTTGAAGAGGAAACACAGAATGAGACGCCTCAGCACGGCCGCGGCATTGACACTGGCGGCGTTCTGGGCCGGCAGCGTGGCGCAGGCCGCGAACATTGGTCGCATCCGCCCGTGGCCGGAGAACCCGCACTATCTGGCGTGGGGCGATACACCGATTTTTCCATTGGGAGCGACCAGCTATCATAGCTGGACTCCTATCAGTCGGCCGGGGACCGTCGATTTCGAAGAGCAGTTGGACCGCCTCGCCGGCGTAATCGCCGAGATCGGCAGTCCGCACGTCTGCGGGTTCGTCCGGTGCCTTCCTTACGATCCGATGAACCACATGCACGACGGTGAGGTCAGGGAGGTGTCGCAGCCGTGGGCCAAACTCGCCGACGGACGATACGATCTGGAGCGGTTCGAGCCGGCATGGGACAAGCGGCTGCGGGCCTTCCTGACGGCGGCACTTCGCCATCGGATCGTCGTCTCTCTGGAGGTTTGGGACGATTGGTCCGTCACGCGCGGGCCGGGCGGGGCATACGATCCCGGAGCAGGCGCCGGCTGGAACGCGCATCCGTTTAACCCTCGCAACAACGTCAACTACGGCGAAAGCGTGCTACCTGCCACAACCAGTGTTTGCGACGCTCCCTTCTACAGCACGATTCCATCCCGCCGCAGTATCAAGCCGGTCCTCGACCTGCAGAAGCGCTACGTGGACCACCTGCTGGCCATCGCCTCG
>CAZSXM010000051.1:0-31951 GCA_964610435.1 uncultured Pirellulales bacterium
TCGATCCTACAAAAAGGGCCCGATTATTCTACCCACAAACGTGCAGTGCACCCGCAGGGGACGGTTACATCCTCGGCTATTCGATTGACGCCGGGGCGAATGCGGGGTATCTCTAAGACTGGATCGGACGTTCGGCCATATCCCCCAGCGGGAATCGATGGACCCATGGCGACGCGACAGGTGACAGTCAAAGACATTGCCAGAAGACTGTGTCTTCACTACACGACGGTCTCGAAGGCCCTGCGCGATCATCCGGACATCAGCCCGGCGACGAAGCGCCGGGTCCTGGCGCTGGCCGAGGAGTTGGATTACCATCCGAACTCAATCGCCAAGAGCCTGAAAAATCAGTCCACCCATACGCTGGCCGTCATCGTCCCGTCGATCAAGAACGATTTCTTCTCGGCCGTCATCAGCGGTGTGGAAGAGGTTGCATACGGCCGGGAATTCAATACGGTCGTCTGCCAGTCCAATGAGAGCGCCGAACGTGAGGCCATCCACCTGCGCACGCTGATCTCGAACCGGGTCGCTGGCGTGCTGGTCTCGGTGGCCCAGACAACCACATCAGGCACCGGATTCCGCGCACTGCAGCGGCAGGGCGTCCCCCTGGTCTTCTTCGATCGGGTCTGCGACGACGTCGAGGCCGACCGGGTGGTCGTCGATGACATCGGGGGCGCCCGTCGGGTGGTCGAGCATCTGATCGAGAGGGGCTACAGGACCATCGCCCACGCCGCCGGTCCGTCGAACACGTCGATCGGCAGAGACCGGTGCCGGGGATATCTCGACGCGCTCAAGGCGCACGGCCTCGACGGCGATGAGAGACGGATCGTCCACGGCGGCTTTGAAGAGGAAGACGGGGTCGCCGCCTTTCGTGCCTTTTGTGCGCGCGGGCCGATGCCCGATGCCATCTTCGCCGTCAACGACCCCGTTGCTCGCCGCATTCACGCCGAGATCAAGCGAAGCGGACGAACGATCCCTTCCGATGTCGCGGTGGCAGGCTTCGGCGACAACCGACTCAGCGCCTACCTCGACCCGCCGCTGACGACGGTCTCGCAATCCCCGTACGAGATCGGCAAGATCGCCGCTGCCATGTTGCTGCGTCGAATCAACGATCGATCGCACCAGTGCACCTGCGAAACCGAAGTGATCCAGACCTGCCTGATCGTCAGAGCGTCCACGTAACATTGCCCCATCCGGATGTCGCGATTCGTCTGCTGCATCGGGATGAGAATTCGAAGGACGACGGATCCGCAATCCGGAGCAGGCGGTCCGGACGCCCCCAAAACCGCGGCTTCGGGGCTCCGCCGGGCCCCGATGGAATTCGGGACACGACAGAGCCTCTCGGCCCATGCGGGGTCGACGGGCTTGCCGACAGGCGCGCGGAGCGGTATAATCGGGTGAGGTGATTGCAGCGGGTTTTGGGAGGTATCAGAAACGTGGCGGATTGCCTATCAGAGCGGGATATGGCGACGTTCCTCGAAGGATCGGCATCACCCGAACAGGTGACCTGCTGGCGGCGCCATCTTCGAGTGTGCGATTCCTGTGCTGTGACGGTGGCCCGTCTGCGAGTCGGTGCCGAATCGGTCCCCATGGATCGCACCCGTGGCCACGAACGTTGCAGCCACAACACCGGTTCGGCCGGCCGGAACGACATGGGAATCGGGCTCGAACCGAATCTTCGGCTGGGCGACTTCCACATCGAGCGCCGATTGGGTTGCGGTGGCATGGGTGTGGTGTATCAAGCCCATCAGATTTCCCTCAATCGTCGGGTCGCTCTGAAGGTCCTCCCCTCCGCCCTGGTCGGCAACAACTCGGCCATCGAGCGGTTTCATCGAGAGGCGAGGGCGGCGGCTCGGTTGCGCCATCCGAATATCGTGACGATTCACGCCGAAGGAATCGAACAGGGCGTCTGCTACTTCGCCATGGAGATGGTGGACGGACCGACGCTCGACGAGGTCATCGACGAGCTGCGCAGTGTTGCAGCGAATGAGAAGGGCACGGACGTCGACCACATCGAGCCGATTCGCGCGACGCCGTGCATGCTGCGCGACTGCCGCACGTCTCGGGAGTACTTCCACGGTGTGGCGCGCCTGCTGGCCGAGGTCGCCGATGCACTGGCCTACGCCCATGACGAAGGTATCATCCACCGCGATGTCAAGCCGTCGAACCTCATGCTGGCCCCTGACGGTCGTCTCGTCCTGCTGGACTTTGGAATCGCGCGCATCTGCCAGGAGCAGGAGATGACCGCCGCCGGGGCGTTCGTGGGAACACCCCGCTACATGAGCCCCGAGCAGATCCGCAGCGAAACGCCCGGCCCCGACCAGCGGTCGGATGTCTACGCCTTGGGTGCGACGATGTACGAGTTGCTGACGTTGCGGCCGTTGTTCGACGGGCGCAACCGCGAGGAGGTGATCGGGCAGATTCTATCGGCCGAGCCGGTCCGTCCCAGGCAGATCGACCGGGACATCCCTGTCGATCTGGAGACGATCTGTCTCAAGGCGACGGAGAAGGAGCCCCTGAGTCGATACGAGACCGCTGCCGATATGGCCGAGGATCTGCGCCGGTATCTGGCCGGCCACGTTGTTCGGGCCCGGCTGCCGGGAGCGACGGATCGGCTGGTCAAGCTTATCCGGCGGCGGAAGACCGCGGCCATTCTGGCCTTGTGCCTCCTCATCGCCACGGCCTTTGCGCTGACGATCGCCTGGAAGCACTACAGTACCCGCTGGGCCCAGCAGAACGCCATGGCTCAGATCGATCGCCTGATCCAGGAGGAGGCACACTTCGCTGCCTTTGTGATCGCCGAGAGGGCGGCGCGATACATCCCTGAAGATCCGCTGCTGGTCAACCGTTGGCCTCTGATGTCTCGCGAGTATTCGATCGCCACGCAGCCGGCCGGTGCGAAGGTCTTCCTCAAAGACTACTCCGCCGCGCGCAGCAGTTGGCGGTACGTTGGGACGACCCCTGTGAAACACGCCCGAATCCCGTTCGGTACGAACCGTTGGAGGGTTGAGAAGAGCGGATTCGTTCCGATTGAGAGCGTCCACTCCAATGATCTGCCCAGGTTGCGCGCGGACCCGGCGGATCTTAAACCGGGCCATATGAGTTTCTTCCTGCATGAGGTGCGTCGCCACCCGGCCAACATGGTGTGGATTGGTCCTTCCGATCTCAACCAGAGGCGTCTGTACCCCGGCCAGCCGAAGATCCCGCCGGCGCCGGCGTTCTTGATTGGCAAGTATGAGGTCACCAACCGCCGGTTTCGGGAGTTTGTCGATCGAGGTGGCTACGAGGCCCCGGAACTGTGGGAGCATCCGTTCATCAAGGACGGTCGAGTCATTGCCTGGTCGGAGGGCATCGAGCAGTTCCGGGACCAGACCGGCCGGCCCGGACCGGCCACGTGGCGGCATGGAAGGTATTCGGCCAGAGAGGCCGACTTTCCCGTGGGTGGAGTGAGCTGGTATGAAGCGGCGGCGTACGCGCGATTCCGAGACCTGCATCTGCCGACGATCTACCACTGGACCTGGTCGGCGCACGCCGATGACAATCCCTCGCGGATCGCTCACCTGAGCAATTTCAGCGACGTTCCAGCCCCCGTGGGGCGCTACAAGGGCATGGGGCGTTTCGGGCTCTACGACGCGGCCGGCAACATGCGCGAATGGTGCTCTAATGCCGTCGTCGGCGATGAAGAACTTCGATGCAATCTCGGCGGGGCGATTGGTGAGTACGACTACATGTTCTTCAAGGGGACTGTGCGGTCGGCGTGGGACCGAGACCCCGCCAACGGGTTTCGATGCGTGAAGTACCTTGGCGGCAAGGACGCCGTTCCAGAGGCGGCCTTCGCCCCGGTGGAACGAAAGACCCGCGATCTGTCGCGACTTGTGCCGATCTCCAGTGAGATTCTTCGGTCGTATACTGAGACGTGGTACGACTACGACCGGATCGAACTGCACGCCAGGATCGAATCGACCGACGAGGCCGATGGGCGTCGAGAGCCGTATCTTCGGCGCGAGCGAATCACATTCGATGCGGCCTATCCGAATGAGCGTGTGATCATCTATCTGCATCTTCCCAGGACGGGCAGCGAGCCCTACCAAGTGGTCATATGGCATCCTGGGGAGGGGGCCCGGACCAGTCCATGGGATGAAACCGCCTACACCCATGAGTTGATCTGCTTGCTTCAGAGCGGCCGGGCTGTGGCGGTGCCCTTTTACCGGGGGACGTACGAACGACGCGTCGAAAGGGACGCATACCCGCCGGAGGGGATCCAGAGCAGGAACCTGCACGTCCAAAGGGCCCAGGACCTGAGGCGAACCATCGATTATCTTGAAACACGCGAGGATATCGACACCGATAGAATCGCGTACGTCGGTTTGAGCTGGGGTGGACAGGTCGGTCCCGTGATGATCGCCACCGAATCTCGGATCAGAACAGGCATTCTGCTTCTCGGTGGCATCGGTATGCATGAGAGGCACCCGGCCTGTGATCCGATCAACTTCGCCCCCCATGTGACGATTCCCATGCTGATGATCAATACCCGAGACGACTCCATCTACCCGTATGAAACGGCCCAGAGACCTTTGTTTCAACTTCTGGGTGCGCCGGCGGCAGACAAGAGACATGTGCTCCTTCCCGGCTGGCACAGCGTCCCACAGGAATACCGCAAGCAATACCACCGAGAAATCACCGAGTGGCTCGACCGACATTTGGGACCTGCACAGTGATATGAGCGATTCTGTTCAGACCGATCTGAGTACATTGGAGGCCATCCGGCGAGGAGACGGCCAGGCGTGGGCCCGACTCATCGACGAGTACCAGGGCCGTCTGCTTCGCTTTGCCCTGTCACGGGTCTCGCAGCAGGCCGATGCTGAAGACGTCGTTCAGGAGACCTTTACCTCGTTTGTCCGGATTATCGATAAGCTCCAGTTGAAGGTCAGCATCGAGACCTATCTGTTTGGCATCCTGCGCAATGAGATCGTCAATCGCTTTCGCAATCAGGCGGCCGGAAGCGTTTGCCTGATCCAGGATGTCTACCATAGAACGACCGAATCTGACGCGGGCAATCCGCTCGACCATGTGGCCGCCGGTGATCCAAGCGTCAGTTGGTGCCTCTGCCGCGACGAGCAGGAGCAGTTGCAGCGAGACGTTCTCGTGAACGCCCTGCGACAGTTCGTGGCGGATTTCAAGGAAACAGGCAGGCTCCGCGACCTCAAGGTCGCCGAGCTGCTGTTCTACTGCAAGGTGCCCAACCAGGATGTCGCCGGCCTCCTCGCTCTCGATGAGGGGCTCGTGAGGGTCATCAAACACCGCTGTCTCAAGCGAATCCGCAATTACTGCCTCCGACTCTGCCCGCCGACCGATCGATCGTCCTGCTGTGCGCATGACCTTCTGGCTGAGACATGGGAATCGCACCGCCTCAGTTGCCCCAAGCGCACCACGCTGGGTGCCTTTCTCCTCGAGATGCTGGAGCCCGAATGGTTCGACTACGTCGATTTCCACCTGGCCACCGTCGGATGTCGCTTCTGCCGTGCCAGTTTCAAAGACCTCAAGGAACAGCGAGATGGCTATCAGCAGGACGGGTTGCGCCGGCGCATCATCTCCAGCACCATTGGTTTCCTCGCTCAGACATGATCCTCGACGGAGGATCGCGAATCGAAAGGGTGTGCGAAGGAGGTTCTACAGGTCCTCGGCCGGCGACGCCGTTTGCTGCGGCGGATCGGGCAGGGCCGGCGGCGCGGTGCGGTTTTCGCCTTGTGCGCCATAGCTGAAGTTAAACCGCGTCGGCACGGCGCCGGCACGGCTCTCGGCGCCCATGAGCCTGTCGTGCTCGGCCTGCAGGGCATTCAGATCTCCGGCCTCAACGGCCCTGCGGATCGTCGCCTGCGGTGCGCCCAGCAGCCTGCCGAGACACTTCTCTTCCGTGTCGATCAGTACGCTGATGAGATAGTTGCGCGCCAGTTCCCTGAGCCGACCGAGGTTTTGGCCCTTGATGTAGCGCTGGATGGCAAAGGAGTACAGTCGTGCAAATCGCCTGGCCAACTGGTCGCTGCCGCCGTTGCCGCCGTCCACGATCTTGTCGGTCAGCAGCCTCAGAACGGCGGCGTCCATCAGCTCATAACGGACCGACCAATCGGCGTAGCTGCGAATGCGGGCCTCGGCAATATGCATGAGCAGTTCTGCGGCTTGAGCCGTACCGATTCGCCCGGCAAACTCAGCCATCTGGAGCAGCACTTCCGGACTACTGGTGTCGACGACCCGATCGCACGCGCTGAGGATTCGTGTCGCCAACTGGGCTGCACCCTGGCCTTGGCCGATCTTTGCCCAAAGCTCCGCGTTTGTCGATGCGCGAACCGCCCAGTAGCGAACGGCATTGTTGGGATGTGGAATCTCCTGGATTGCCAGGTCGATCAAGTGCGGGTCCCTGAGGCTGTCGATAAGAATCAGAAGATTCGTAATGACCTTGAACAGGGTGCTCTCGTCTCGAATGTCGCTACGGGCATGCTCAATGCCGTTGGCAATGTGCCGGTAACAGGACTCGGAGTACTGTCGGGCGTATTGGGTCTGTGTGCTCTGGTGGCTCACGATGATGGCGCGAATCCTGGAAACCTCCGTGAAGTCTATGGTTCGGACCAGGGTGCCAATGGCATCGCTGATGAACTGGTCGATGGCCTCCAGATCCTGCTGGGTCAAGACGTCCTTCTTCATGACCTCCTCAACGCGTCGAGCGTCCACAACCGCCTTGGAGACTCCCAGGACGGCCAACACCAAACCACAGACGAGCAAGATAAAGACCGCGCGTTTCAATTTCATCTCGTTGGAATCCCTTTCAGTAGACTGCTGATATTTTATCCAGCTTAACGCCTGTCAGGCCCCTTGTCAAGCGAAATCGGCCTTCCCGCCCCGGTCCGGGGGCTCGTCCACCTGCCCCGACGTCACAGCAATGGGGGCTCCCGTCTTATCGGACATCCGGGTGTCACCATTCTTCGTCCGAGTCCGTCTTCGTTCGAGACCCGGGAAGACCAAGACCTTGCCCTCGCCGTCGTATCCCAACTCCATCCCTCCTTTTTTGATTGACTCGTGGGCCGGTAGGCCTATGATGGGGACGCATTTCTTCTGTGAGATGTGGTTCACCAGGCGACTCGCGCCTCGGCCCATCCCGGGCAGCAGAGGGTGGCCTTTCTGTTTCGGTTCTATCAATGGGGAACGGATGTAAGGTGCTACGGAAATGGCGAAACGATTGAATGTGGGCAATCCCAATTGCGACATGCAGAACTACCTGTTCACCAGCGAATCGGTGACGATGGGCCACCCGGACAAGGTCGCCGACTGCATCTCCGACGCGATCCTCGACGCCATGCTGGCCCAGGACCCGCAGAGCCGCGTCGCCTGTGAGACGCTGGTCAAAGCCGACCTGGTCGTGGTGGCCGGGGAGATCACGTCGAAGGCCACCGTGGATATCGCCCAAGTCGTCCGCGAGACGATCAAGGAGATCGGATACGACGATCCTGAGGTGGGTTTTCATTACGACAACTGCGCCGTCATGGTAGCCGTCGGGCAGCAGAGCCCGGACATCTCCCAGGGCGTGACCGAGGGAACGGGCCTGCACAAGGAGCAAGGGGCCGGCGATCAGGGCCTGATGTTCGGCTACGCCCGCCGCGAGACGCCCGCCCTGATGCCCATGCCCATTCAACTGGCCCACAAGCTGACGATCCAGCTCGAGAAGGTGCGCCGAACTCGCAAGCTGCCCTGGCTGCGTCCGGACGGCAAGAGCCAGGTCACGATCGAATACGAGAACGGCAAACCCAAGCGAATCCACACGGTGGTCGTCTCGACGCAGCACACCGCGAGCATTTCTCACCGCAAGCTGCGGAACGAGATCGTCGACAAGGTCATTAAGCCGGTGTTGCCTGCGCGGCTGATCGACAAGAAGACCAAGTTCCACGTCAATCCCACGGGCAAATTCGTCGTCGGCGGTCCGAAGGCCGACTGCGGGCTGACCGGACGCAAGATCATCGTGGACACCTACGGTGGCTGGGGCCGTCACGGAGGTGGCGCCTTCAGCGGCAAGGATCCGACCAAGGTGGACCGCACCGCCAGCTATATGGCCCGGTACGTCGCCAAGAACATCGTTGCGGCGGGCTTGGCCGAGGCATGTGAGGTCCAATTGTCGTACGCCATCGGCGTGGCCGATCCGATCTCGGTCCTGATCAACACCGAAGGCACGGCCAAGATCAGCGAGACGAAGATCAGCGAGATCGTCAAGGACCTCTTCCCGCTGACACCCAAGGGGATGGTCAGTCACCTGAAGCTGGCGCGTCCGATCTTCGCGGCCACCGCCCACGGCGGGCATTTCGGCCGGGAACTGCCTGAGTTCACTTGGGAGAAGACCGATATGGTCGAGGCCCTTCAGAAGGCCGCCGGGAACTAGAAGAGCACGCCATCTGTCACACATCACGAGCCCGGCCACAAGCCGGGCTCTTTCATGCGCTGCCCCGCTCTACGCACAAAGAGCGTGGGCCCGCACCGTATGGCCGCGGGCCCACGCATACCGTCTTTTTCGTTGCCGTCGATCTCTCTGTTCTACCGGCCGGCCAGATACCGGATCTCGAACGGCGACAGCGGGCGGTCATAGATGCGAATCTCGTCGAGCGCGCCGTTGAACGGATTGCCCCCGTCGCGAACGGAGGCGCCGAACACCATGGCCGCTGTCGGGTCGGAGCCGAACGAGAACGCGGCCTCGGCGCCCAACTGCCCGGCCATGTAGACCTTGCCGACGGCCCCGTCGAACGTCACCGCCACGTGGTACCACTCCCCGATCGGCAGTGCGGCCGTCGGAATGTCGGCAATGCCTTCCCTCTGAAAGCGAACGATACCCGTGTCGATGTTGGCTTCGATCTGCCACATCATCTGGGCAGCCGACCAGCCCGGATTCCTTTTGCCGATCAGGCCCTGATACTCGCCGCTGAGACCGTCCCAGTTTGCCCACAGCGAGACCGAGAGCTGCCCCGTCGCGGCCGAGGGATTCAGCGTGCCCAGATCGACGTACTGAGCACCGGTTCCATCGAAGTGCAGACCCAGGCCAACCTGTCCGGGCACATAAACGGGGTCCCCGACGGCGGTGCCGTGGTGTCCGTTGCCGGAGCCGTCCTCGACGTCGCCCTCCAACGCATAGTACGCCACCAGACCGCTGTCGCCCGGATCGACGACGCCGGGACGCCCAACGCCGATCTCGTCGACGTAGATCCGCCCGGAACCTCCGGCCGCCGGATTGGTCCGACTGCCCACGCCAATGTACATCATCTCGACGTTGTTCATGGCCACACCGGCGAACGCACTGAACGGAATCTCCCACCTCTGCCACTGGGTGAGCACCGTCGCCTCCGGATCGGGGTGGGTCACCACGGCCGTCCGTCCGGCGCGATCCTCCAGGGCTACGTACAGCGTCGCCGGATCGTTGCCCGGCGTCCCGTCCGTGGTCGCGGCGTTGCCTCGGAAGTGCAGCACGAGGGTGTCGGCCCCGTGGAGCGTCCAGTTGGCCCCGCCGAAGTCCCGCTCCGCCTCGGAATAGTAGGGAGCGGTCGTGTTGTCGTATTCCAGCGGCATGGCCTGGGAGCCGGCGAAGACGATCCTTCTCTCGGCGAATGGTGTTTCCAGATAGCCGACGGTCGAACCGGTCTCGTTCTCCCAGCCGTCGATCCAGCTCTGGAAGATGGCTGTGCCGGCGTCAGTATCGTCGTCATACGACTCGAAATCCTCAACGGTGATGTACTCTTTCGTCGAGAAGCTCCAGATCGGTCCGGCCCAGACACTCGGCTCGGCCGCCTCGTTGACCTCGTCGATCTTCCAGTAGTAGGTCTGTCCAAGGTCCAGCCCGCTGACCGCGTGCCGACTCTCGACGGTCGTCGCGACAAGGGCCGCGTCCGATTCCACAGCCGCCCGGTCGGCACTGAAGTAGACCTCGTGCGCTGTGGCTTCGCGCCCGTCGCGCCAGTCGAGAACGACGTCCAACTCCACGTTGCTCTGGCCATTGGCGGGTTTGGGCTCTCTGGCCGTCACTGGCTTGTAGTAGAAGCGGACCTCGCTGAGGCCCGACTGGGACGTGTTTACGCCCCAGTTGCTCAGGGCCGTAAGCCGGATGTACCGGGCAATCACGCCGTCCAGGTCGATGGTCGTGTTATGGGCGTAGGTGCTCCTGGCGGTGCCCCGGGCGAATTCGTAGTCGCCCAGGACCGACCACTCGACGCCGTCCAGCGAGTGTTCGATGGTGACCTCTTTGAAACCGAAACCCAGAATCAACTCAAACTGCACGTTGTAGTTCCACACCCACATCTCATGCAGCTTGTAGACTTGCGGGAACTCATACTGGATCCAGGCCGGTTGATCGTCGTTGCTGTCGGTCAGCCACATGTCAATCGACTCGATGGAGTGCTGATCGGAGGCGTTGAGTCCGGAGCCATTGATCGTGTTTTGCGGTCCGGCCCCTTCCTCGGCGCTCGAGGCGGTGGCGATGATGTTCTGGATCGGATGAACGTACGGCTCGACGGTGAAACTCCAGATGTTGCCCTTGAAGACGGTGAAATCAGGGGCACCGTTGACTTCGTCGATTCGCCAGTAGTAGGTTTGTCCATATTCCAGCAATCCAGGCGGATCGAACGTGCGATTGCTCTGGCCTTGGCTGAGCAGCACGCCCATCGGATTGGCCCGGGTGGCGCCGTCGACGTCCTCCAGAACGGTCCCGAAGTAGATGTCATGCGCGGCGATGTCGGGCGCAGGCGTCCAGCCGAGGACGACGTCGCGAGGCACGTCGTTGGCGCCCTGAGCCGGGCTCGGATTCAGGGCGATTCCGGGAAGTACCTCTCCGATCTGCACGTTGTCGATGTGAAGGCTCCCTGTGGTGCCCGCAGCCGCATCGCTGGAGATGAGTACGCTCTCGATGCTGGTGAAATTCGCATTGGTAAACGTGCCCACCACCGTGCCGTTGAGCGTGACGGTGATCTCCGTGCCGTCCTGCTCCAGCATCAGAGTGTTGTACTCCCCTGCCAGCATGTTCGAACCGCTGATCTCGACCCAGCCGGGCCAGCCGCCATCGGCCGAATTGGCGTGGTGGAGCGGTCCGCCGGGCCAAGCATACACCTCGAAGTAGGCGTTGCTGCCGGCGCTGGCGATATTGACATGAACGTTGAAGTTGTTGTTCGCCAAGAAGTCGAACGAGACTTTGTTCTCACCCGACACGGGGCGGGAGATTCCGCACCGCACCCAGTCGGTGGCCTGCGTCCCTGCAATGAGGACCTCCTGATCCACAATCAGGACCTCGATCGTCCCATCCGTCTGAATGGCCCAATCGTTACCCACATTGCCGTCGGGCCTGTTGAAGTCGTCTTTGAACGCTCCCGATGCGCCGGAAACCGAGAGCAGACAGACCAACACAGTGAAACCTCGGATCTTACCCATTGTAGTTCTCCTTTCACAATAAAGGCGGACCGTAACTTCTGTCCAACAGCACCAAACAGAAGACAAGAATCCAGCGAAGACCCCTTGCTTCAAGCCTCCACATCGCAAACGCCGGTGGTGTCCGGCGTCAGAGCAGTCCAAGGTCGCCCAGGCCCATTCCGCCTCGTGCTTATGCTCCCGGCTCCTCCTGAACGCGAGGCAGGGCAACATGGTGTTGCCCTGCCCGGCGTCTATTTATCCTACCGCTGTTCGTCCACGCAGGCGTCATGCCTGGCGGAAATCACATCGGCTTGTGTACCGGCTCTGTCTTGCCGGCCAGCCAGGCGATTTCGCCGTCGGACAGCGCCCGGTCGTAGATGCGGACCTCGTCCACCGATCCAGGAAAGAAGTTGTCGTTGTCCTGGCGCTTGCCCATGCGGACCTCGCCGGGCGTATCGACGTTATCGACTTCGACGCTGCCGATGGGCCGACCGTCGCCGTACCAGCTCACGGTCGTGCCGTCGAACGTTGCGGCCAGATGGTGCCACTCCAGGTCGATCGGGAGGATGTCCTGCTCCCAGCCGTGACGGTGCAGGCCGTAGTAACCCAGCGTGGTCGTGCCCGTATCGCCTACCGCCTGGATGTCGAAATGCTGGCCGTCCACACTTCCTCCGGTGAAGCCGAAGACGTTGGTCCAGGCCGGAATCCCCGTCGTATCGGCCTTGGCCCAGCCGGCAATTGTTCGCGGCGCCGCCCCAGTGATTCCAACACCGGCGACCGAGACGTAGGCGTCGGTGCCGTTGAGCTGAACGGCCTGGCCTTCGACGCCGGCTCCATAGGCCACATCGCCGTTGGCCACGCCGTGGTATCCGTTGCCGGAGGCGTCGTTGAGATCGCCGTCGAAGGCGTAGTAGGCCACGAGATCGGCCGTGTCGGGCTCGACCGGTGTGACGTATTCGACCTCCTTGGGATACAGCCGGATGTCGTCGATGTACAACAAGCCCATCGCCCCGGCGCCCTCAATGCCAATTGTCAGCGACCGAACATTGCTGACGTTGCCGACCGCCGACAGATCAATGTTCCACGGCTGCCAGGCGGGCGTGGCGATGTCCGCCGCCTCGCCGTCATAAGGCACCTTGACGTTGTCGATCTTCACATACAGTTGCCCCGTGTTTTCGGATGTGCCGCGGAAGTACAGCGAGAGGGTCTTGATACCCCTTGTCGTCCAGTTCCGAGGCGTGTCGAACGTCCGCACGGCCTCCGCCACGGTCAGACCATTCGTGTTCTCATAGGACAGCGGCATGGACTGCCGCCCGCCGTGGACGATGATCCGCTCGGCAAACGGGGCCTCCAGATGGCCGACGACCGAGCCGGTGTCGTTCTCCCAGCCGTCGATCCACGTCTGGAAGATCGTGGTGCCGGCGTCGATGTCATCGTCGTAGGCTTCGAAGTCCTCCACCACAACGTATTCGATCGTCGAGAAGCTCCAGACGGGCCCTTCCCAGACGCTTGGCTCGGCGGCCTCGTTGACCTCGTCAACCTTCCAGTAGTAGGTCGTCCCAAGGTTCAGATCGCTGACCTCATAGCGACTCTCAATCGCCGTGTCCATCAGGGCCGTGCCCTCGATCACGGCTTGTTCATCCGAGCTGAAGTAGATCTCGTGTACCGCTGCTTCACGGCCGCCGCGCCAATCCAGGGCCATATCCAGACCGAGACCTGTCTGGCCATCGGACGGAACCGGCTCGCGTGCGACCACCGGCTTGTAGTAGAACCTGACTTCGCTCAAGCCGGACTGAGGCATCATGCCGCCCCAATTGCTGTGGATCGTCAGCCGAACATACCGGGCGACGACACCGTCGAGATCGACGGTGGTGTTGGGTGTGTAGGTGCTTCTGGCGGTGCCCTGAGCGAATTCGTAATCACCCAGGACCGTCCAATCCTCGCCATCCACCGAGTGCTCGAGTGTGACCTCTTTGGCGCCGAAGCCCAGGAGCAGTTCGAACTGCTCGTTGTAGTTCCAGACCCACATCTCGTGGAGCTTGTAGGCTTCGGCGAACTCGTACTGGATCCAGGCCGGCAACTCAGCGTCTTCGGCGCTGAGCCACATATCCGGTGCGGCGTTCGAATGCTCGTCCGCGGCGCTGAGTCCCGAGCCGTCGATGGTCTTCTCCGGGCCCGATCCTTCCTCAGCGCTGGAGGCGGTGGCGACGATGTTCTGAACCGGATAGACATATGGTTCGGCCGTGAAGCTCCAGATGTCGCCCTTGAAGATCGTGCTGTCGGGCGCGGCGTTGACCTCATCGACCCGCCAGTAGTAGGTCTGGCCGAAATCGAGCACGTCAGGCGGATCGAATGTCGTGGCCGTCTGGCCCTGACTGACAAGCACGCCCATCGGATTGGCCCGGCTGGCGTTGTTGACGTCGTCGAACGCGGTGCCGAAATATACGTCGTGCGCGACGGCAAACACGCCCGGCGACCAAGCCAGAATCACATCCTGCGGCACATCCACAGCACCGCCGGCGGGGCTGGGGTCGGCAGCGGTCGTTCGGGGCTTGAAGACGGTTGGGACGTAGTCGCCTACATAAAGCTGCGCGTAGTCCAACCAGAACTCGCCAGCCTGTTGTTGAACGTGAATCGAAATCTGGGCCGGGTTGACGTCGGCGGTGAGGACCGGAGTCGTCACGTGATACTCGGCCCATTCCTCAGTGATCGTGACCATCTGGTCGCCGTAGCCGGTCCACGGATCCTGCGCCAGCTCGGGCTTGAGATTGAGCTGCAATGCGCCCTCCTTGCTCTTCAGCCACACAGAGAAGGTGTACTGCTTGCCCGATTCGAACACCCCGCTGTAGAAGGTCTGAATGCCGGCATCCCAGAAATTGGCGCCCGCCGTAGGGACGACCACATTCATGCAGTAGCTTCCCTCCACCACCTCCTCCGGGATATTGGCACCCACGAGTTCGGTCACGATTTCACGCGTATGTCCGCCATACCCGCCCCAACCGGTCTCCGTGCCGTCCTCGAAATTGCCGTTCGTCAACAGGTTCTCGATCTCCTGGGCGTAACTCGCGCCGAATCCCAGAAGACCAACCAAGAACACCACCATCAACCATACTGCTCGTGATCTCATGACACATCCTCCTACTTGTTCTGCGGTCGCTTGGCGACCCAACACGGTAGACGGCTACCGGGTCTGTCCCGGCTCCTGGAATCGCTCGCCCAAGACCGGCGGCAAGCGTAGGGAAATCAAAAGGCAGGTTTGCCCAACGGGGCGGCTTCTCATCATATCACACTCTCCGAACCCTTCCCGGCAAGAACGCTCTGGGCGTCCGTGCAGAATCTGTCACGTCACCAGACAATCCGATTATACTCGCATCGGCCCGTGACGGTCAAGCACCGAATCAGGCGTTCAGGCCGGCGGCCGTTTTGCGGCGGGCTTGAGGTCGCTCTGGGCCCACACCGACAGGCCGGCCCCGACCAGCAGCAGGAGGCCGAAAACCAGTTGCAGCACTGTCAGACGCTCGCGAAATACCATGCGGGAGATGCTGAAGACCACAAACGGCTGGGCCAGGATCACCAGCGTTGGAAGGGTTGCCCCGATCCGCTTGACGGCGGCGTAGAAGCAGACATGGCCCAGTGCAATTGCGGTGATTCCGGAGACGACCACCGCCATCCATCCGGCGAGCCCCATGGAGGCGGCCCGGGCCGGCTGCCCGAACAGAATCGCCCCGATCCAAAGTGCCCCGGTGGTGTAGAGGCTGATGACCGCAAAACCGCTGCGAGAATCGACCTCTCTGAGGCGGACTTTCACTGAGATGGCGTAGGCGCCCCACATGGCCGCACAAGTCAGCGCGATTGCGATGCCCTTGGCGGTCCCCGCGGCGACGAAGTCCTGCTTGAAGTACAGCACGCCGAGCACCCCCGTGGCCGACAGGCCCAATCCCAGCCAGAAACGCCCGCTCCTCGCCAGCGGTCTTTCGTCGGCGAAGAACAGCAGCGAGAAGGCGGTCACCCACAGCACCGAGGTCTTTGACAGCAGTGTGGCAAAGGCGGCGCCGATGTAATAGAACGACACAGCCCACAGGCTCTGCATGCCGATATTGACCGCCCCAGGCAGAAGGGCCAGGCGCCAGGAGCGCCGGTCGAACGAGCCTTTGCCCACAAAATACAACAACGCCGGCAGCCAGAACAGACAGGCCACCGTGTACCGAAGGGCGTTCTGAGTCCATGAATCGACGTAGCCGGTCAGTTGCTTGATGAAGATTGGCCCGATCGACCAGCAGCACAAGGCCCCCAGCGACGCGGCTGTGGCGGCCATATCGATTCTGCTGCGTGGCGTCTTGGTTTCATTCAACTGAACGGCTCCGATTCTGGGGACGGCGGAGGTGGCAGACAGCGGTGGGCGAGCTCAATCAAGCATATCGAGGACAATTCGCGCCACCTCTTGGCTGGCTTTCTTCGCCGTCAGCGGCTCGACCACGTCGATCAGATCGTTGCTGAGACGATTCAGCATATCGGGGTCCTTCAGGAAGGCGGCCGCCGTCTTCAGGATCGGGTCGATCGATGTGAAGTACGGCATGAATTCCGGTACGAGAGCGCGATCGGCCAGCAGATTGACCAGCGTGAAGAATCTCGGATGCACCAGCCACCTGCCGAGGAGGTGCCATAAAATGCGATTGGTCTGGTACATCACCACCATCGGGCAGCCGGCCGAGGCGACCTCGAGGGTCGCGCTGCCGCTGGCGACCAGGGCCAAATCCACGATGTCCGAGGTGTCCATAACCGAATCGATCGAATACTCACACACAAAGCCCGGGACCTGCATTCGTTCCAGCAAGGCGCGTCGATCCTCGTTGGCCGCAACGGCGATGAACTGCGCCGACCCAAACTGGCGTTTCAGACGGATGGCGATCTGTTGCATGGGACGCCACAGCGATTCGATCTCGGCCAGCCTCGAACCCGGCATCAGCGCGATCCGAGCCCACTGAGGATCGAACCTTGAGTAGTCCTTGCGAAAACTGGTCAGGTCGGCGGGCAGCCGGTCCAGGAGTGGATTGCCGACAAAGGTTGCATCGACTCGGCGCTCTGCAAACCATGCCTCCTCGAAGGGCAGCAGACAGCAGAGCTTGTCGCAGCAGCGGCGCAGTTTGCCGATCCGCCAGCCACCCCACGCCCAGAGCTGCGGGGCCACATAAAACAGCGTCCGAACGCCCGCGCGCCTGGCCGCCTTGGCGACGTGAAAATTGAACGACGGAGAATCGCAGACGATCACGAGATCGAACGGCCGCTCGCGCAGACAGCCCTTGATTCGCCGCAGGAGCTTGTAGTAGTACCCCGCGTGGGCCACCGCCTTGTAGGTCATCACCGCTCCGGCCACCGTGTTCTCCAGCAGCTCGCATCCGGCTTCAGCCATCTTCGGCCCGCCGACGCCGACGAACTCGATGTCCCGCCCGCTCGCGGTCAGCGCGCGAATCAGCCCCGCACAGTGCACGTCGGCACTGGGATCGTTGGCGCTGATGAACAACCGGTATGTTCTCTTCGCATCGGCCATGATCGTAAGTTGCTACGTCATACCACCCGAAGCTCGAAACATCAATCCCCAACCCTCCGCCAGATCTGCTACGGCGGCCAGGTGGTCCGATAACGGCATTTGTCGCGTACGCGCAACGGCCCTGTTGCATCGCGCCGGTCTCTGGATATAATACGGATCGTCGCGTCCTTGACGCATTTCGGGGTGTAGCTCAGCTTGGCTAGAGCGCCTGCTTTGGGAGCAGGAGGCCGTAGGTTCGAATCCTATCACCCCGATTGCCACAACCTGCTGCTCTGAAAGCACTTGCCTTGCCATATCCTGATGGGCCTAACCTTGAATCGGACTCATCGCCGGGTGATACGCGCCTGATACCTACTTTTTCCGGCCGCTCTCTGGCAGGTGGCTGAGTCCCGTACATAACACTGCCACTTCTTTCGACCAGTGGATACGGTGGTGTCGCTGTGGCATGGCGGCGTCCGACAGGAGGTTCACATGGCACTGCGCAAGCAGCGGAACGGGGCATTCAAGACGCGGGTAGTGGTCGAAGCGAGCGCCGGTCACAAGCCGGTCACGGTGATCGTCGCCGCCGGCGCGGGAAACGCCAGCTCGCTGAAGTAAGCATCTTTGTTTCACTTGATGAAAGGGGCATCGATGAAGAGACTTGCATTCGTCTTGGGCGCTTGTTGTCTTGTGGGTGTTCAGGGGTTCGGGGGCGACTCAGGGCTGCGGAGCCGGGCCGGCGGGACCGAACGGCCAAGGCACCGGGTGATTGTCTCCACAGATATTGGCGGTACCGACCCTGACGATTTTCAGTCGATGGTGCATCTGCTCGTCTACGCAGATGTGCTCGACGTCGAGGGCATCATTTCCTCCCCCTTCGACCAAGGTCGCAAAGAAGATATTCTGAGCGTCATCGACTGCTATGAGAGGGATTTTCCCAACCTCAGGCGCTATTCGGATCAGTATCCCGCCCCCGACGCTCTACGTGCGATCACGAAGCAGGGCGAAACCGAACGGGCCCCCTACGCAGGTGTGCGAGGATCGACGGACGGGTCGCGGTGGATCGTCGAGTGCGCCCGGCGCGACGACGCTCGACCGCTCCATATCCTGGTCTGGGGTCTGCTGGAAGATCTCGCCCAGGCGCTGCACGACGCGCCGGACATTCTGCCGAAGCTGCGGGTCTATTACATTGGCGGACCGAACAAGAAATGGGGTCCGGACGCGTATCAGTATATTGTGGAGAACCATCCCGAACTGTGGATCATCGAGGCCAACTCAACGTATCGTGGCTACTTCGTGGGCGGCAACCAAGCAGGGGTGTGGGCCAACAGGGAGTTCGTGCGCCGGCACGTCGCCGGTCATGGTGCGCTTGGTGAGTTCTTTGTCAGCAAGAAGGACGATCTGAAAATGGGCGACACGCCATCGGTCAACTGGCTGCTCGAGGGTATGCCGGAGGACCCGGCCAAGGGCGGCTGGGGCGGGCGGTTCGTCCGTGCGTGGGAGCGGCCGTACGCGAGGTTTGACCGGATCACGACTGCGGAAGACTGCATCGAGATCTTTGGCATTCTCGAACTCGTGCTGCCGCTCGGACCGGGCGCACCGGGCAATCCGAAGGGTCAGATGCTCGTCACGAACCAGTCGCTCATCGGCCACGCGGACAGCCAGGGCAATCTGCGGTTTCGGTTCTGTCCGCGCGATCCGAAGGTGTTTTCCTACGAGATCCGAAGCAACGTGCCGAGTCTCGACGGCAAGAAGGGCCAGATCACGTCGTATTTGCCATCGCCGCCCGTCGCACTTCATCGCTCGCCGCGGCTTCCGAACTGGTGGACCGACGATCCTTCACCAGCCATGGCCGAGGGCATTCACCACGGTGCCAAGACGGTGAGCCGGTGGCGTGAGGATTTCCTCCGCGATTTCGCCGTACGCATGGACCGGTGCAAAGCCCCGGCTTCTTTCTTCGGGCACTCCACTTCTATCTGCAGCAGAGCCTCCCGCTGAGAACCCCATCGCCCTTGGCCTGCCGGACATCACCATACCACAGCCACACACCTTATCCACTGGTCCGAAAGGGTGAGCGCACTATAATAATGGGTCGATGGGCAAGAGCGTCAATCCAATCGATCGATTCCTGCCGACGACGGCCGAGGAACTGCGCGGTCGCGGGTGGGACCAGGCGGACGTCATCCTCGTGACGGGCGATGCGTACGTGGACCATCCATCGTTCGGCGCCGCGTTGATCGGGCGATGGCTGGAGAAGCTGGGTCTTCGCGTGGCGATTCTGGCCCAGCCCGAGTGGCGGAGCGTCGAGCCGTTCCGGGCCTTGGGCCGGCCGCGATTGTTCTGGGGGATCACCAGCGGCTGCATCGATTCGCGGCTGAACGACTACGCGTCGCTGGGCCACCGACGCCGGCAGGATGTGTACAGTCCCGGCGGGGCGACGGGCCTTCGTCCGGGCCGGCCGCTGTTGGTCTATGCCGCCCGCGCCCGCGAGGCGTACCGCGATGTGCCCATCGTGCTCGGCGGGCTGGAGGCGAGTCTGCGGCGACTGGTCCATTACGACTACATCGAGGACCGGCTCAAGCGGTCGGTCCTGGTCGATGCCAAGGCCGACCTTCTGATCCACGGCATGGGCGAGCGGACGGTGGCCGAGGTCGCCAGGCGTCTGGACGCCGGCCGGTCGATCCTCGAGCTGACCGACATCCCCGGTACGGCCTACATCGCCCACAGGGGCATCGCCGTCCCCAACGACGCGGTGCACCTGCCTTCGCTGTCGCAGCAGGCCGAGGATGTCGCGCTGTTCATGTCGGCCCATCAGCAGTATCAGTCGCAGGCCCATCCGGCGGGACGGCCGGTGGTGCAGGAGCAGGACCCCGGGACGCTGGTGGTCCTGCCGGCGGCCGAGCCGCTGAGCGGCAAGGAACTGGACGGCCTCTACGATCTGCCGTTCGCCCGGGCGTGGCACCCACGCTATGACCGCGACGGCGGCGTGCCGGCATTGACGCCGGTGCAGTTCTCGATCACGACGCATCGCGGTTGCTTCGGCGGCTGCTCGTTCTGCTCGATCGGGGCCCACCAAGGCCGGCAGATTCGCTCACGTTCGTTGGACTCGCTTCTGGCGGAGGCGGACCGGCTTCGGCTGCATCCGGGATTTCGCGGGACGATCGAGGACCTCGGCGGGCCGTCGGCGAACATGTACGGCATGGACTGCGACGCGAGCGGGACGTGCGGGCAGGCCAGTTGCTTGTGTCCCAAGCCTTGCAGGCGGGGCGGGTTCGACCACGGGCCGATGCTCGAGATGATGGAGGCCTTCGTCCGCTGGCGCGATCGCGGATCGAAGCGGACCAACGTCTTCGTTGCCTCCGGCATTCGTCACGACCTGGCGCTCCAGAGCCGCGACTATCTCGACATGCTCGTTCGTCACTTCGTCGGCGGGCATCTGAAGGTTGCGCCGGAACACTACTGCCCGGGCGTGCTGGACCGGATGGGCAAGCCTCACTTCGAGGTGTTCGAGGAGTTCGAGCGGCGGTTCGCCGAGACGTGTCGGCGGGTCGGAAAGGAGGCGTACCTCGTGCCGTACTTCATCAGCGCCCATCCGGCGTGCCGGCCCGAAGACGCCCTGAGGCTGACCGAGTACCTCGTCTCCCGCTCGTGGCGGCCGAGGCAGGTGCAGGACTTCGTGCCGATCCCGCTGACGCTCTCGACGGCGATGTACGTATCAGGTTCCGACGCGGCCGGACAGAAGATCCACGTCCCGAAGTCACGCAAAGAGAAGCGTCTCCAGGCGGCGCTGATGCACTACTATCAGAGTGAGAACCGGACGATTCTCACCGAGTTCCTGCGCGAGCGAAAGCGTCCCGACCTGCTGGCCCGGATCAACCGGTTCCAGACGTCCAGGCCTCGCCGCAAGAAGTGACTCCACTCATCACGTCAGCGGACGAACGTGTCGAAAACGCGGACCGATTTCCAGTTTGCCTTGTTCTCGTCGATGAACCTCTGGTGGTCGGGTGCGTTCTGGTAGAGGCCATGATGGTGCTTGCTCTGGCATGCGTGTGGCAGCCTCAAACGCGGTAGCGTTTGGGGATGGCGAGTCGTTCGTAGTGTGTCCGTCAGGGCATACCTCCCATGGAATGGGGATAACGCCTTACGGCGTCACTACAAACGCGGGAGGATGGCCTCAGGCGACGCCACCACAAACGACCATCCCCCCCCGCCACGAAGTTCGCGCAGACCCCCCGGAAAACATCCGTCCGGTTGCCTCTTCCCACGGGGCGGGGTTTCGGGTTTGATATTGGGCTGCTCGGCCGCGGCGGCTGCGGCGAGGGTTCGGGTCAGTCGAAGGGCTTGGTGTATGCGTGTGATTCTGACGACGACGCTGCTATTGTGTTGCAGCAACATCTTCATGACGTTCGCCTGGTACGGGCACCTGCGGGACCTTTCGCATCGGCCGTGGATCATCGCGGCGCTGGTGAGCTGGGGGATCGCCTTCTTCGAGTATATGATCCAGGTCCCGGCCAATCGGATCGGCCATTGCGTGCTGAACGTCGGGCAGCTCAAGATCCTCCAGGAGGCGGTCACGCTGACGATCTTCGTGCCGTTCTCGATTCTATACATGAAAGAGCAGGTTCGGCTGGACTACCTCTGGGCGGGCCTGTGCATCCTCGGCGCGGTCTTCTTCGTTTTCCGTCAGAAGCTTTTCGGCCAGTGACGGCCATCAAGCCTCTGGCCGATCGGCTCACCGACTCGCTCGTATAGGTATCACGCAAAGTGCAAGGATGCCTTACTGGAGTCTGTCAGATCTCCAGTCTGTCGCGGAGGTAGGTGCGGAGCTGGTCGGTGGCGATGCGTGTCTGGGCCATCGAGTCGCGCTCGCGCACGGTGACGGTGTGGTCTTCGAGCGTCTGGCCGTCGACGGTCAGGCAGAAGGGCGTGCCCGCCTCGTCCTGGCGGCGGTAGCGGCGGCCGACGGCGCCTTTCTCGTCGTAGAAACAGGTGAAGTATTTCTTCAGGTCGTTGGCGATGTTGTGGGCGATCTCGGGCATGCCGTCCTTCTTGACCAGCGGGAAGACGGCCGCCTTGGTCGGCGCCAGGGACGGATGGAATCGCAGCAGGTTGCGCGTTTCGCCCTTGACCTCTTCCTCGTCGTAGGCGTCGACGAGAAACGCCAGCGTGCTTCGGTCGATTCCGGCGCTGGGCTCGATCACGTAGGGGATGAACCGCTGCTGCTTCTGGTCGTCGAAGAACGACAGCGGGCCCTTGTGGTAGTCTTCGGCCTCGTCGGGCATCTTGACCTTCGTCAGGTCGCGGCCGTTTTCGAACCAGCTTGTGGTGCTGCGCATGCCGCGCTGGTGCTGGCGCAGGTCGTAGTCGGTGCGGTTGGCAATGCCTTCGAGCTCCTGCCAGTCGCCCGAGCCGAAGGGGAATCTGTATTCGACGTCAACACAGGCCTTGGCGTAGTGGGCCAGCTCATCCGGATCGTGGTCGCGGAAGCGCAGGTTCTCGGCCTTGATGCCATGATCGGTGTACCACGCGAAGCGGGCGGCCTTCCACTTTTCATACCACTCTTCGTCCGTGCCCGGCTCGCAGAAGAACTCGATCTCCGCCTGCTCGAACTCGCGCGTGCGGAAGATGAACGCCTTGGTGGTCACCTCGTTGCGGAAACTCTTGCCGATCTGGGCGATCCCGAAGGGCACTTTGACGCGGGTCGAGTCCAGCACGTTGCGGAAGTTGGCAAAGATGCCCTGGGCGGTCTCCGGCCGCAGGTACATAGTCATCGAGTCTTCGGCGTTGGCGCCCATCTGCGTCTCGAACATCAGCTTGAACGGCATCGGCTGTGTGAACTGGCCGACGGCGCCGCAGTTCGGGCAGACCTTGTTGCTCAGATCGTGCTCGGCGGCCACGGCGGTGTCGAGGGAGACGTGCTCGGTGTGCTCGCCGGCTTGTCCGCCGTCTTTGCCCTGCAGGTGGTCGACGCGGGTGCGCGTGTTGCACTTCTTGCACTCGCTGATCAGGTCGGCGAACTTGTCGGCGTGGCCGGAGGCCTTCCACACCAGCGGGTGCATCAAGATGCTGCAATCGAGACCAACGACGTCGTCGCGCATCTGAACGACGTGCTTCCACCAGGCCCGCTTGACGTTGTTCTTGAGCTCGACGCCCAAGGGCCCGTAATCGTAGCAACTGGCCAGCCCGCCGTAGATTTCGCTGGACTGAAAGATGAAGCCCCTTCTCTTGCACAGCGACACGATGTCGTCGAGTTTCGCCAGTTTCGCCATGTTCTTCCGCTCTCCAAGTGCTCCTGATTTCGTCCACCGTCCCATCCGCCTGCCGGAGGACGCATCTGCGCCCCCAATCGTCCAGCGAAACGGGCAAACCTTATAGTATAGGGCCCTGGAACCGGATTACAAGGGCCGAGAAACGGGAATCGGTGTGCCGACGGCAGCGGCCGGCCATGTCGGCCATTGGCTCGGCAAGGCGCGCTATCGGCTGGGGCAACCTGGCAAAAGCCTCGGAAATCGGTTTGGAATGCCATTTGGCATTTCCTATTCTTTTGGTGGCGGAGGGCGCCGTCAGCATTTCATCTGTGAGACGCAATTGTACACACGAATTTGCGGAGAACGTGAAATGTACGGAATCGAAGGTGCTGGGAGTATTGACATTCTGCGTCAGTTGGCCATCCGGGGAGCCCCCCCGATAGCGCGAGGCGCTGCCCCCGGGGACGCCGCCGAGTCGCCCGGTTTGGAGGGGGCGATGGCACTGTCCAGGAAGTTCCTCAGTGCGGCGCTGGACGATGCGGGCTTTGTGGATCCTCGCAGCAGCAGCATCGAGCGGCTGACGTTTCTGCTCCGGCACGGCTGGTCCCGGCCGGAAGAGGTGGAGCCCGATTTCGACCTCTGCACCGCCGCCTTGCTGGCCGACTACCTCGGCGAACGGGTCACCGGCGAAGTCAATCGCGTGCTCAGAGTGCTGGCCCGCGTGGACCCCGAACGCGTCGCCGCATTGCTCAAGTAGCGTCTCTTGTCAGCGGCATTCCTCGCTCCGCTCGCGCGCCCATCGACCGATGCTATGGATTCCCTTCGCGAATGCGGACGGGATGGCTGGTCGGTGGGAGAGTGATGCGGATCTGCCAGAAGGACGGGCCGGCTTCGAGCGAGCGCGGGAAGCCGTAGGTGATGCCCTCGACCTGGCAGAAGACGGGGGCGTCGAGGAAGCGGTCGTCGGTGCTGTAGCGGCCGGCGATCGTCGCCAGGTACCAGTGCCAGGGAAACAGGTGGCCTCGGATACCCGGATTGACCGCCGTGATGTCCACGTTGTGAGCGCCGGTCAGCACGTTCTCGGTGAGCTTGAGCGGGTCGCGGGTGAAGTAATGGTCGGCCCAGCAGCGGTTCGGGTCCGTCCGCGCGAGTCGGCCCAGGGCCTTCTCATCCCATCCGCCGGGCACATAGGCATCGAGAAAGGTGACGTGAATCTCGGCGTTCGTTTCGCGCGCGACGGTCTCGGCGGCGGCGTTGACGACCCAGGCGCCGGCCGAATGCCCGATCAGGTGCACGTGCCGCCAGTTCTCCGAGAGGCTGCAGATCGTCTGCCCCAGTGCGGGTCCGACCGTGTCGCGGCCGATCTTCGCGGCGCGCGACGGCCGCAGATGCCGGGCCTGGGTCCGCCAGTCGTACCACCCACACTGCCACTGCTGACGATCCACACGCTTGGCGATGGCCGTCGCCATCCAGCCGGGCCAGGCCTGCCTCTCATACCAACCATGCGTGACGATCACCAGATTGGGTTCGGCACAGGTGGTGCTCTCTGACGCGGGGACGAAGCCGGAGGTGTTGGGATCGGAGCTGACGAAGTGGAGCGTCGCGGCCGCGTCAGTGTTGTGGGCTGATGTCTGCGATATGCCGATGATAGCGCACACCACAAGCGACAAGAGAAACGGTGCGTCTGGTCGCCTACAGGGCATTGGTGACGATGTTGATGATCTCCTCGACAAGGTCGGCATGGCGCTGCTCGTCGGCGGCCAGGGAAGCGAACGCGGTTCTGATCTTCTGCGGGCCCACGTTGGGGTCGGCGGCAATCTTCGTGTAGAGATCGCGGGCCGACAACTCGAACGATCTCATCGTCTCGAACTCGCGAAGGATGTCGGTTTTGGATCGGCTATTTGTCTCTGCCATATTCTCTGCCCAGGGCCTGAAGGATCTTCTTGTGCTTCTTCGTGTCCTCGATCAGCACCGTCAGACGCCGTTTGATCTCGACAAACACGTCGTCGCCGAGTTCTTCGGGCCAGTGTCGATGGTCCAGGTAGTCTTCATAGACGCCTGAACTAATCTCGTCCTCCATGTTCAGGGCGGATGCCAGCATGCCGCCGATCGTCTCATGCTCGGCGGCGCCTGACCCATCGCCGGCTGGATTGTCTGCACGCATGTTCATGAGCCCAAACATACGCATCGCCGCCGAGTGTGTCAATGCTCCGTTGCATGGAAATGCGCGGAGTGCCCAGGGCAATCGCATGTACCATTGCCTCAGGATGTGCATGAGGTACTGGTGATCCCAGGGACAGGCTTCGGTCTTGGCTTCGAGGCCGATCTTGAGGGCATTGCCCTGTCGCGTCGACGACACACGTCGAGGAGTTCGCACGATTGGCAATCCGAGCGGCGGTGGCCGGTACAGTTGTCGAGGATTCCGATTCGGGACAGGGCGAAGTCGTACTTGACGGGGTCGGCCGGAGCAATGGCGGCGAAACGTTCCGTAACCTGCACGGCGGTCGATTGCGAGATCGTGTCGCTATCGTGCAGACTGAGGATGCGGCAGAGGCGGGCCATGTGCACATCGAGCGGGACGATCAGCTTGGGCGGGGCAATGCCCTTCCACAGACCCGGATCGACATCGTCGGCCCGGACCATCCATCGCAGGAACAGGTGCAGCCTCTTGGTGGCGCTGCCCCGGCTGGGACTGGCCAGCAGGTACATCAGGCCCCGGCTGACGTGTCCGCCGTGCTTTGCGGCGTAAGCGTCGGTCAGACGGTCGCAGAACCTCGCCAGCGCAGGCAGTACGTTCGGCTCACGTGGATCGTATCCATCGACGAAGAACGCCTCGATGCTGCGAAATCTGCGGAGAACGGGACGCAGCACCGCCAGCAGATCGGCCATGTCTTCGGCGGTCGTGAAGCGATGTTTGAAGCCGGCCAGCCGCGATCGGCGCGACGGCGAGAAGCTCGTCACGAAATCGTACGGGGGGCCATCCATGCGAGCGAACAGGTCGTTCAGACTGCGCTGGATCTGCTGCACGCGACCGTAGGCCAGGGCCGCCGCCAGGAAGCAGGCGACCTCCGCATCCTGGGGCCTGTCGAATCGATATGCGAATTGAAGCGGGTCGGCGCCGATGAACTGCCGATGGTTGTAACGCGCATAGACCCGATCGAGGATGTCAGCCAGGACGCCGGCTCGTGGAGGTGGTGCAAGCGAGACGGTCATGCGGTCGTCTGCGGCGTCTTCTTGCGGGGGATGTCGCCTGCAAAGCGGCATTCGATCTCGCCCGTCTGTGTGTTGAACCTGATGCGTCGGCCGCGCGAACCGCCCACCTCCTGACGCACGACGCGGATGCCGGCGGCCTTGAGGACCTCCAGGGCCGCCGTGACGTTGGCCTGGCCGATGCCCCCGTCGGCGTTCGGTGTCTTCAAAACCGCCGCCCCGCCAAAGATACTGGCACGGCAATGACGCGGCTCGGCGTCGATCCTCAGCATGGCCTTGACGATCTGCCGGGTTGCGCTGGTCCCGTAGATACCGATGTCCGGATCGGACTCGTTCTTGGGCCGGTCCCGGAGAAAGTGGTTCATCGCCCCGAAGCCCTCTTCGGCGTTGTACAGACAGACCGTGACACAGGAACCGACGAGGGTCTCGGTCATCACCGGCCGGCGGGACGCATAGAACTCGCCCGGCCGCAGGAACTTCCGCATCAATGCCGTCACAGCAATCGCAGCCCCCCAGGAAAGATCACCCTAAATCAGTGGCACGAACGCTGGCGAGGAACCGCCCGTTGCTCTTGACCACCTCGACATGGCAGTCGAACAGCGCCGTCAGGTGGGCCGAGGTCAGCAGATCATCCGGCGTCCCCTGGCCGACTACTCGGCCGCCCTTCATCAATACGATCTGGTCAACCGCCTGCGGCAGCTCGTCCAGATGATGCGAGACGACCACCACCGTCGGCGGCCGGCTCCGAGCAAGCAGCCGGTCCAGGACGGCGATGCAGGCCGCACGCGAACCGATGTCCAATCCTACCGTCGGCTCGTCGAGAAGCAAGATCTTCGCATTCGAGACCATCGCCCGGGCCAGAAGCGTCTTCATCTGCTCGCCCGAAGACAGGTCCCCATACGCCCGCTCGCCGATCTCACGCAGGCCGACCGAGGCCATCTCTTCGTCCACGCGCCGCCGCTGACCGTTGGTCACGTCGCGATGCAGAGGCAAGAGAATCGTCCCGAACAGCCCCGTGGCCACAACGTCGCGGATGGGCATCCGGTCGTCGAACGTCGGCGCCCGCGAAGGCTCGATCAGGCCGATCTGGCTGCGAACGTCCGCCAGGTTGACCCGCCCGTAGGTGCGGCCGTCCACGCGGACCGTACCCGTCGATGGCCAGAGGTACCCGGCCAGCACCGCCATCAGAGCCGACTTGCCCGAGCCGTTGGGCCCGAGGATCGCACAGCAATTGCCCGCGTCCACCGTCAGACTGACGCCGGCGAGGATCTCGTTGCCCCTTCGGACAACTCCGACGTTCTTCATTTCTATCGCGTTTTGACTCAAAGCCAAACCGATGCCCCACGCCCGCTGCTATGCGCCCGCCGTCGGGGCCAGGTCGCCCAGCACAGCCTTTCGGAACTCGTCGAGACCGCCCATCTTCTCGATCATGGCCCCCAGACGTCTATGCGGTCCGGCGTTGGCCCTGTAATAGTCGACGATCCGGTCGAGCAGTCCCATCGCCTGCTCTTCGGTCAGGTCGCGGGCCAGTTCCTCGGCCAGGCGGGGCTTGACACCCCCGTTGCCGCCGACGAGGACCCGCCAGCCCTTGGGCGTCCCGACCAGCCCGATGTCCTTGATGCACGTCTCGGCGCACTGGTGGGGGCAGCCGCTGACCCCGATCTTGAATTTGCCCGGAAGCTCCATGCCGTGATACTTGCCGTCGAGCTTGAGCCCCAGCGAGAGGCTGTCCTGCTGGCCGCGCTTGCAGAAGGTCGTGCCGGGACAGGCCTTGACGCTGCGCACGCACAGCCCGACGGCGAACCCAGGCGACATCCCCAACTCGGACCAGATGGCATCGATGTCCTTCTCGGCAACGCCCACGATGGCGATGCGGGCGGCGCTGGTGATCTTCAGGGCCTGGGCTCCGTATTTCTCGGCGACGTCGGCCAGGCGTCGCAGCGTCTCCGGCGGCACGACGCCGCATGGAATATGCGGGGCCACCGCATACGTCTGCTTGTCACGCTGGACGATCGCCCCTTTGTCCCCATCATTGAGCATTCCCGATTCTCCTCAGCCGGCCATCTTGAATGTGTCGATCAGTGCGGCGAGCTTCCCGACCTCTACGTTCCGTCCGCAGAGTGGACGCTCGTCCTCGCGATACATCTGTGTGTTCTCTTCAAAGCTGTCCTTCGGATTGACGTAGAAGACCCCGAGGGGCAGCCGGTCCGTCTCCGTCGCGCGGGCGAAGGCGGCCGTGCGGTCCGAGGGATCGTGCGAGTCGTCGAGGTAGTACACGTGGTCCTTGAACCACTGATACGTGTTGAGCTTATTGAACGTCACGCACGGCTGGAAGATATCCACGAGGGCGTAGCCCTTGTGGCGGATCGCCCGCTTGAGGATCTCCTTGGTCTGCTCGCGGTCGCCCGAGCTGGCCCGCGCGACGAAGCTGGCGTCCAGCGCGATGGCCACCGCCAGCGGGTTGAACGGTTCGAGGATCACGCCGGCGACCTGAACGGGCGTTTTGAAGCCGCGCCGGCTCGTCGGCGACGCCTGGCCCTTTGTCAGGCCGTAGACCATGTTGTCGTGAACGATGTTGGTGATGTCGGGGTTGCGGCGAATGCAGTGGATGAAATGGTTGCCGCCCTCGCCGTACATGTCGCCGTCGCCGCTCTCGGCGATCACCGTCAGCCTGGGATTGACCGCCTTGATCGCCGTGGCCGGCGGCAGGGCCCGGCCGTGCAGACCGTTGAAGAAGTGGCACTTGAGATAGTGCGGAATCTTCGCCGCCTGGCCGATCCCGGAGACCATCACGAGCTGCTTCGGATCGATCGCCAGTTCCGTCAGCGTCTCCTTCAGCGTCTTGAGGATCGGGAAATTGCCGCATCCCGGACACCAGGCAATGTCGATGTCACCCATTTCGAAAGCACCCGTCGCCATCAGAACCCCGCAAGATTGATTGTTGATTATTGATGATTGATGATCTCGGTGAGCCCTTCGACCACGTCCTCGACGGTGAAGCCGAGCCCGTCGTATTTGACCAGCCCTTCGTCCACATCTACGCCGGCGTGCAGACGGATCAGTTTGCGGAATTGGCCCGTCGCGTTGCCCTCGACCACGACCGCCTTCCGGGCCTTTCCGATGAGGTCGGCCGTGCTCGGGTGCAGCGGATACACCTGGCTGTAGTGCAGCATCGCCGTGTCGGTCCGGCCTATCTCGGCCAGGGCCTCCTTGACGACGGGGTAGGTCGAGCCCCAGCAGATCACGAGCCTCTTATAGTCCCTGGGGCCCACCAACTCCGGTCGGATGATGCCCCTCTTGAGCGTTTCGCCCTTGGCCAGCCGCTTGTCCACCATCGCGACGCGCACGTTGAGGTCTTCGGTGATGTGGCCTTCCTCGTCGTGCTCGTCGCTGTCGACGGCGACCAGCCCCGAGCCGTATCCGGGGATGCCGCGCGGAGAGACTCCGTTCTTCGTCAATTCGTAACGGCGATAGTCCTTGGTGGTCTTGGCGATGTGTTTCTCCACCTTCGTCCTGGCCGGGTCGAACGCCTTGAGATTGTAGTAGGAGTCCATCAAATGCTGATCGGTCAGGATGAACGCCGGGACCTGATACTTATCAGCGAGATTGAACGCCTTCTGCGTCAGGTAGAAGGCCTGTTCGAGCGTCCCCGGCGCGAAGAGGATTCGCGGGAACTCCCCATGTCCCGCGTAGAGCGCCAATTCGAGGTCGGCCTGCTCGGTCCGCGTGGGCAGTCCCGTCGCCGGTCCGGGCCGCTGCGCCAGGTGAATCACCACGGGACATTCCAACATGCCGGCCAGGCTCACGCCCTCCGTCATCAGGGCGAAACCGCCGCCGGACGTGGTCACCATGGCGCGGGCCCCGGCGTAGGACGCGCCGATCGCCATGTTGATCGCCGCGATCTCGTCCTCCGCTTGCTCGGCCAGGACCCCTTGTTCAAGGCCATGCCGGGCGAGAAAGGCCAATACGCCGGTCGATGGCGACATGGGGTACGACGAGACGAAGTTGCAGCCGCCCGCAATCGCGCCGAGCCCAACGGCTTCAGCGCCGCTGAGCAGCAGCTCGTCCTTGACCTGGGCGCTCGGTTTGAAGGTCAAGCGAATCTCGTTTGGCACATCGAGCTTTCCGAGCGCGTCGAAGCCGGCTTGCACCGCCCTGACGTTGTTGGCGACAATCTCCGAAGATTTCTTCGCGAAGTATTGCTGCACGTAGGCGACAACGGCGTCCGGATCGAGCCCAAGCAGACCTGCAATCGCTCCGACCGCCACGACGTTCGAGTAGATCTTGCCGCCGATCTCCGCGGCAATCTCGGTGAATGGGACGGCGAGGGTTCGATTCGACTCGATGGCCTCGTCGGCAACCACCTCGCGTTCACCGACGACCAGCGTCTCCGGGGAGAGCCTTTCGGCCACGTGGGCGACGGCGCCTGCGTTCAAGGGCACAAGGACATCCATCCGGTCCACCGGCGCCGAGACGCGCTTGCCACAGATGCGGATCGTGGTCGAATTGGAGCCGCCCCGCACGCGGGACATGTACTCCTTCGTGGCAAAGACGTGGTAGCCGGCAATCTTCAGGATGCGCGTCAGCAGGGTCTCGACCGTTTGAACACCTTGCCCGGCCTGCCCGCACAGGACAATGGATATGTCCCGTCCGGTCGCCGTCTTACTTGCGTCCCTCATTCAGTCATCCTTGATTCACTTGACTCCAACGGGCCCGTGGGAGGATTCCCAATCCAACGCATGGACATCGGTATTATGCTTCACGCTGCAAAGGTGTCAATGGTTCGGCATTTCCCTCGAATTACGGGCGCAACCTTCCGCCGTCCCCGGCCCCAACGATGGGGCATTTCCGCTCAAACGGTCTGTTCCAGTGATTGGGTCAGAATGCGGACGTGCTTCATCTCCTCCTGGATGATCTCTTCCACAACCTGGCGGTCTGTCTCTTGCGGCACGAAGTCCTTCAGTCCGGTGTAGTAGACGATCGAGTCCTTTTCCTTCTCGATGGCTATTCGCAGGACGTCGGCCCGGCTCTCTTCGCCGGTGAGTTCCCGGCTTGGATCAGGCTGAATCCCGAAGACGGCCAGTCCCGCCAGATCGTGCGCGTCGGCCCGACCCGGCTCCGGATGCCCAGCGGTCAGACACTGCCGCATCCGCCTGAATATACCCTCATGTTTGGCTTCCCACTGAGCCAACTGGACGAAGAGCGTGCTGATGCGGTCATCGTCACACAACCCGGCCGCCCGGCGGTAGAACTTCACCCCGTTGCGCTCGATCTGCTCGGCGATCTCCAGGACCTCACGGCCGGCCATTTCCACGTCCATCGGTCTGACTCCCACACCCGGACCTTCCGCTTCTCTCTGACCCGGTCATGGACGCGAGTATAACATGCGTGGCGACGGACACCAAGTGGCGCGACAGGGGAAAGCAGGTGACCGCTTGTTTCTGTCGAGCCACTGGTGTCCGGAACGCCGTGTAGTTGGATTAATGCCCTGCCAGCGGTCGGCCGAAGGCGACGTCGTCGATATAGAGCAGACCCGTGCCGCCGG
>CAZSXM010000052.1:0-31761 GCA_964610435.1 uncultured Pirellulales bacterium
GAAAGACCGACGCGTCCGTTCTTTTCAACCCGCAACCTTTCCGCAACAGGAACTATGTAGAACAGACGACTCCACCCATTTGAAACCGATCGACTCAGTGTACCTTCCTTTGTGCTGCGGGCCGATTGGTGGGGCGACGGACCACCTATCCGTGGGTCAATGGGCCAACGGTCATTGAAGCCGTGCTACAAGAAATCGGCGTTGTTAGGGTAACATCAAGGGTCGCTCGCTACTTTTTGCGGTCATCCCAAACGGCGTTTTTGGGGCGTTTTTCGCGTGCTCTCGTCGCTGATCGTGCGGTGCGACAGGGTTCTCCCCAGGCGCTCAAATGACAAGTAATTTACCCTCCGAATCGCTCTCGTCGAACCCTATAGGAATAACCATCGGAACAACCGGTCTTCCCGCTCAACCTGCCTTCGTGTGTGCGCCCAGCCCATGATGACCGCGATTCTGGTGCAAGCCGAAAAACATAAAAAGGTGGTCTTCTTTTTTAACAAGGCCTCGACACCGAGGTCCCGCGTCGAAGGCCATATTCTTAAGCAATAGGCCGGGGTGAGAATACACATTGGCAGAACCTACGAAAATCGAATTTCATCACAGGCGAATCCGCCAGCTCTCAGATTTCACTGAGCTGATCGAGATTCTCTTCCCTGGCAGTCGGAACCAGCAGCACGCCGCAGCGTGTATATACTTCGAGTTAAAGTGGGGCGATTCCATAGTGCCCAACCTCGGCTTTCTGGAATCCAAGTACGGTATCTCGCGCCGAGTGTTGCAGCGGGCCCGAGCGAAACTCTCGCGGATCGGACTCATTGAACATGTGAGTTATTTGAACAGTCGGTATGGGGGGCAGCACGGGTGGAAGCTATCTTCGCGGTTCGAAGCCGCGTTGAGGCAATTGGCTTACCGTTGCCAAGGGCTTCGTCAACCGGCGGCAGGCCAGAGGGAGAAGGACAGCATGTTGCTGCGATTCACAGAGATCAGGCAGCGTCGCACTGCGATGCCGCAGTCGTGAAAGTGCCGTTGGCGCACTGGGGGACAGGTCATCGACGGGGGTTTCATGATGACTGATTGAGGAAGACCTGGACGGCACGTAAGTCCGGCGTATCAAGACCCTGTGAGAAGCTTTGGTGAAGCTGCTTAAGGTCTCTGAGGGCATCACGTCTTTTCTTCGGGCTTCCCTCCCGCATCTGTAGGAACCGGTCGAGACTCATGAGAGCTCTAAGGGTAAGCAGTCGTGCATCGAGCTGTTTCGCTTGCTCCACGGCCTTATGAAAGCACGGTTCAGCCGACCGACTGGCATCTGGAGAATCGGCGAGCAATAGTTCTCCTTTTAATCGATACAACTCTGGAGCGTAGAAGCGTTCGCCAGTCTGCTCCATCATCTTGAGACCAACCGCGACGTGCTGTAGTCCTCTCTGGAAAGCGCGAGCCGCCAGGCAGATTTCGGCGGCTTGGGCACGCCAAAAAGTATTGAGAATCTTGGTGCCCGTCACTTCCCATTTTCGTACGGCTTCTTCAAGAGGCTCTATGGCACCTATAGGCCGGGCCGCATAAGACTGGGCGATGCAGCGCAGCACTTCCGCCATGGTTCGGCATTGTGGAAGGCCAGATTCGGTCGCAATGGAGACGGCCTTTTGTGCATTGGGCATCGCTTGTTCTGGTTCCCTGGCCAGGATCGACGTGAATGCGGCGTAGGCGCAAGCGTGAGCAAGGCTGTGTACACAGTTGAGGTCTTCGGCGAGTTGCACGCCGGCGAGGCTGGCGTCGCGCGCCTGATCAAGGAAGCCCGACAACCAAAGGGAGAGAGCGGCGCGGGACAGGCAGCAAACGTGTGGGGCATGATGTCCGGCAAATCTGGAATAGTCGTACCGTTGCCTTTTCAGCGGTCCGATGGCCATCATCGTCATCCCATCAAGATGATAGGCAATTGCAGTTCTTAGGTCTCCTAGATGAAAGAGGGTGTCCCACATTGCGTGGTGAGCTTCTAATCGACAGATTGGGTGGTCACGACAAGCAGGGTGCCGGAGAAGCCCTGTAGCGATTCCACGAGCTCTGCGCAACTCGCCGTGAATAAAACGCACAAGCCACAGGCCCCAGTGGGTACGGAACTCCAGCAGAGGATTTGCGGCTCGACCTATTATTCGTTCGGCACGTGCATATGATTGCCGCACCATTCGGCCAGCAGAGCCGTACATGGCGGCGTAGGCCCGGGCCACATCAAGGAGGAGCTCTATTTTTGTCTTTACGCTGAGAGGAGGCTTTGCGTGTCGTGACAGATCGAGAGCGCGCTCCAGTTTAGCGATCGCATCGGCATTGAGCGAATCGTGCAGGGCGTTTCTGGCAGCCCGGTGCAACCACTTTATGGCTTCTCGATCTCTGCCAGGGCCCGCCTTAAGATAATGGGTAGCCAGGATCTCGGGTGCTTTTTGTGCAAGGCCTGGAATATGCTGTCGCAGCGTATCAGCCGCAATTCCGTGCAGCCTTTCCCGGTCTATACGCGACATGGATTGCCGGATACAATCACGAATATGATCGTGTGCAAAGCGATATTTCTGCTGGGTCGGGCAGCCGACGCGATGAAGCAGTTGGGTGGCCAGCAGATACTCCAGATGCACGTCAAGGTCGGGCGAAAGTCCCACGGCTTGCGGATCTCCATCAATTGTGATGGTGAGCTCGCGGCGGGAAAACGAGACCCCGAGAATCGCGGCTTTCTGCGCCACATATTTTGTCTCAAGGCCTCTGCTATTAGGGCTGCGGTTCTCGCTTTCGGCCATGACCTTTTTAAACCAGGAGATTCGCCCTTGTTTCCCGACGAGTGTCTCGTGTAGCACATCTGGAACACCCTCGGCATACGTCAAGGTCTCCTGCGTTCTCTCGTCATCGATCTCAACGCTTTGTGCACGGCAGATGCATTGTACTAACCGGCGACTTGCCTCATCGTCCAGCGGTCCCAGCGACAATGCAACATTGAGATCATCCGGGCGGGTTGTTTTGATAAACGGCCTTCCCCGGTAGCTGACAATCAACATGAGACGACAGGGGTGCGAAACCTTTCGCACTCTCTCGATGAACGCATACAGTAATTGGCGTGTATAGGAGTCCGCCCAGTGCAAATCTTCGGCGAGCAACAGGATGGGTTCGGTCCGAGCTGCCCTGCAAATCATTGGTTCAAGTACGTCAAGGATCTTCGCACAATAGGCAGCAGTTTCATCTATGGCGATAGAAGGACGTGCGTTATCTGCATCGGCAGCTAATGGATTGATGTGGGCGCCAGCGATAAGGTCGTCCAGTATGCCCTCGGCGGGTTCTCGTGAAATGCCAACTTCCTTTGCGAATCGGCGGATGCGCTTGCGCCTTTCGCGAATGTCATGGAATCGATCTAGCTGGAGACGGTTGCGCAGCATCTCTGCCAAGGGGTAAAATGCTGATTTCTGACGATAGTCCCAGCCCTGGCAGATGAGCAGGTTAGGAGTGGCGATTGCGGTCCGTGTCAGAAACTCGCCGATCAGGCGGGACTTGCCGATGCCAACAGGGCCGCCAATCCATACAGTCTTGGGCCTTCCGGACGCCGCCACTTGCCATGATTTTATTAGGACGTCCAGTTCCTGGTCTCGCCCGACCAGGGGAACGCGGTGCATTGAGCCAGGGATGTAGACTCGATGCTGGTCGTGTTCTTGTATCACCTCGTAGGCCGAATGTTGCTCGGTGCTTCCGAACCTCTTGGTTTCAAATGAAATGGGGTGACATTCGAAAAGATCTGCCACACAGCCATGCGTCTGTGGGGTCAGTAGCACCTGACCAGGAAACCCCATGTCGGCTTGATGCTGTACGAGGGGGTCCATGGCCGTTCGAAGACCGATGCTGTCCAAACGAAGTTTGTCCGAGGCCTTCTCGATCCGGCCGGTATGAATGACGAGGGAGCAGACGACAGACTGCTCCTTTGTACTGAGGAAATGGGCCAGTCGAACCAGCTGGCATGCGGCTTGGGCAGCGACATGGGGATGCATGAAGGAACTATCATGGTATCCGAATACGATATCCAGTCCTCCGGGACAATACCCTCCGTACTCTGCAATGATTGCATCAAAAAGATCGTGATATGCACGTCGGATGCGCACCATATCATCAGACGGAGACGAGGGGTCGTAGCGGAGGTGGCAGTGCACGAGAGTGACTTCCCAGGGCTCCACACTGGCGAGAGGGGGTGGCGGGCCGGCGGCCAGTTCGGATGTCACTGAAACGTTGTGATCCTCTGGCCTTGTTTCAGGAAACCTCATTGGCTCGGTGGCTTCGCACTTTGGGGGCAGTCCGTATGCGACATTGTCCACCTCGACGGCCGAGCGACCCAGCAACGCTTTGCCTGGTTGTCTGTCCAGTTGAAGAATAGCATGGCGGAGCCACTGCTCGTCATCGAGTTGTGGGTTGAGCCGCTTAAGGGTTGTCTTTTTGCTCGGACGGATGGGTGTCAGAGTGATGACGGCAAGCGGATCCCCGGTGTTGCGCGAATTGGGCTCTATCTGAATCGCCAAGTTTGGCAGATCCAATCGATGGCAGGCAGGGGCCAATAGCCAAGTGGTGAGATTGGAGCACTCCCGGATGAAGCTTGCTGGAGCGACCTTGCGTCGAGGCTTATGAGTTTTGCAGTGCAGTCTGAACTGGTCATAGGACAAAGAGAGGGTTTTCTGGTCGGCCTGCACGGCCAGCAAGGCGCGAACAATCTCGAGCAGATTCAGATACCGGACGGTTCCAGGTGCGATGCGGGCCAGCTTGGGTTCCAGCCAGGCGAGCACGTCCGTTAGGATGCCCACCTCTGCACCTTGGCCTCCTTCGTCCATGCGGCGTCCTTTGCCAATACCAGTCAAAGACAATGATCGGACAAATGGGAGATTTTGTCAAGGATTTGTGTAAATACAAAAGTGTAATTACATAATCCGGATAATTATAAAGCCTTATAAAATAATGGGTTATAGAAAATAAAGGTTGTATTACATCCATGGCTTATGATAAACTCCTAAGAACAGAGAGGCATTCGTCCTCTGTGTATTGAAAGTTCAGGATCGGCATCGGCACTGGAGGCCACATATGCGGCACGGCAGCTTCATCCAGTCAGCCCATCGCAAGCCCGGGGTCGCCGGGTTCACAGTTCTCTTGATCCTATTCCTTGCCAGCGAGCGCGGAGGGGCATTCTGCGATTGGATTTCCACGTCAAAAAGCAATGGCATTCAAAGCGAAAGGAGGTCTACCATGGTTGTTCCCGCAGCGCATTGCCGCCTCATTACCTTCGAATCCGAATTGCGGGTCATGGCCTCGCGGTCGTGTCGTCCCGACGGCTGCGAGGATGGGTTTGATTTGTGGGGCTACTACACCCGTGGCGGGCGTCAGTTCATCCATCTTGTCACCGTATCGGGCCCCGGCTCAGCACGCTCGCCTACACGCTATGTGGGGGACTTGTCTTTCTTCAGGCACAACTACAAACACTTGTCGGAATGCTATGGCTGTGCGTGCTTGGGTTGGGGCCATGATCACCACATTCTGGGCCTGGATCAGCCCAGCAGCGCAGATACCCGATCCACAATGAGCCTTACCAGACGGAATCGATTCTGTCGCTGGTGTGAAATCATCACAACGGCCGAGGCCGTCGTCGAGCGTCCGTTGTGGTCGTTCAGCCGCAGTGTGACGCCGCTGCAGCGGATTCGCCTTAACGCCTACAGTTATCTCGATCCCCAACAGGGCAGCTACGTCAGAACTCAACTGCTGGTGTTGCCCGGCATCAGTCCCTTACGGCTGGCGCTGGCTCATCGCAGGGAGATTCCGATCGAGGCGCTGGGCGAGGACGGACTGTACTTTCCGTTGTCGCACATTGTCTACGACGCATACACCGGTATGGACAGCGGTGACATTGAACCGGAACCAGACGTCGAGGAGTTGTCCAGGCAATGTAGGGAACTGCCAGAGGCTCTCCAGGAAAGCTTGGGCGTTGAGGGGGAGAATGACGCGATCTCAGTCTCCGTGCAGTTGTCGGGCGAACATGGCCTGACCATTCATTACGCGCGGACACCCGAGCTGAGGATCGAGAGCGTCGCTCTGCATTGTCGCAACGTGGAACCGGCCTATGACCTGCCGCCGAACTTGATGGGCCTCGCTGCGCGGCGGCCGCTCAACCGCATCTGCAGATACGCCCTTGCGTGGATCAAACGCGGCCACGGCGTGCAGAAGGGCAATCGTTACAGCCGCGGATGTGTTGACCGCAGGGATGTCGATGGCCTCAAATCAGCTGCCAACGTTCCTCCATCGAAGGAGATTAGCGATGCTTGCGAAACACATAACACAGGATCCTGAGCGTGCCTGGCTGGAACTGCATCTCGTGGCTGAGTGCTTCCGGGATTTCATGTTCCACGACGACGACAGGGGCCTCTATGTCACCGGTTGGGTATCACCAAATGGTAGTGTTACCAGCTACCAGTTGCGCTTGGATATCCCGCCACACTTCCCCCATCAGAAACCCAGCCTCTTTGTCACCTCTCCAGTGACTCTCTGGAAACAGGGTGGTCGGGAGCGAATCAACGACGAGGGATATTCGCACGGGTTTCACGTCCTTGGCACCGGACACGGCGGTTGCTGTAAGATCTGTCATCTGGATAATTGGGACGCTTCGGTTCCCCTGATTCAGGTCTTGTGGATGGGGATCTTGTGGCTTGAAGCATATGCCATGCATCTTCGCTGCGGCGATGATATCGATACCTGCCTGACATACCTCAAGCAGAAGGCAAGGGCAGGCTAGGGAACGAACTGCGGGCAATTGGAACGGATGGCCATGATGGGCCCGATGACGGATCGATGTGTTTGCCCAGTGATACGCACACGCAAGCGTGCGCGAGCGCCTCCGCCTATCGCAGGGTATTCGCGACACTCAAGCGCGAAGCGGATGCAGGTGACCTGGTATGGCCGTGAGCCAGGGCGACACGCACGTAGAGCAGACTACCGATCGAGAAAGGGGTGTGCGCCATGTCTATATTTGAGCGCGGAAGACTCGACAACATCATCAACGCGAAGGAAACAGGAGACGCCGCCGGAACGGGCCTGTATTGGGATCCCGAGTCCAAGCGGATCCGCTCTGGAGTGAACCCGGACCCTGACAGGCCGCATCTTGATGTGGCCCAGTCGGACCTGGGGCATTCGTAGAAGGAGGTCTGGATTATGATCAACGTGTATGATCACACACTACGGGACAGCATTCGTCGGTCCTCCAGCGAGCGGGTATTGTTTTATCGCTGGGATGACGGTGATGTGCACACGCAGTGCCCGGCGGGTAGTATGGTGGGCACGGTTCCCGGTGCCCTCTGTGTGTTGGCCGATGGCGATGCCTGCGATGTGAAGTCGCTGGGTCGCCTCGACGATCAGGTCCGGATCCTGCTCATGACGGCCTCGATTTCCGGTGCCGCTGGTGTCGAATTCGAGGCCGACGGGCGCACCTGGAAGGTCATTGGTTACGCACGGCATGAGGATCAGTGGCACGAGCGGCGGGTTTGTATCCTTCCGGTTCGCGAGCAACTCTACTCGCGGACGCGTGGATTGCTGGAAACGGATGTACTGGCCGGTGCGTGTGTTGTCGTCGCCGGCATTGGCTCGGTTGGGTCGAAGGTTTCACTTGAACTGGCCTCACTCGGATTGGGGCAGATCCTGGTCGATGACGATCGTGTTGAGGTTGCCAACCTCGTGCGTCATGTGGCGAGCCTGTGGGATGTCGGAAGGCTCAAAACGAACGTCATGGCCGACAAGATCCGGGGCAAGAACCCCTACGCCGATGTGGAGACTCACGAATTCAGGATCACGTGGGATACGGTAGACCGGCTGCGCAGTCTCGTGCGGCGTATGGATCTTGGCATCTGTGCTCTGGACAACCACGAGGGCCGGCTGATCTGGAACATGGTGTGCGTGGACGAAGGTAAGCCCTATCTCATGGCCGGAGCATTTCACCGGGCCTACGGAGGGCAAATCCTGTTCGTTCGGCCGCAAGAGACTTTGTGCTACCAGTGCTTCGTGATGGGAAGTCCTCAGATCGCACACGACCGAGAGATCGCCAGTCCGCAGGCCGCCGCGCTCTATGCGTACTCGGATCGGCCCGTTGAGCCGACTCCGGGACTATCGAACGACATTGCCCCTCTGAACCAGATGGTCGTGAAGCTGACGATCCAGCACCTGTTAAGGGGCAGATCGGCCGCGTTGCGTTCATCGGACGAGGAACTGACCGCCCCCTGGTGGCTTTGGCTGAACCGTCGCGAACCGGGAACTGACTACGAGAACCTCAAGCCATTAGGATCTGGCGGTGAGGGACCACGGATCCTCTGCTGGTACCCTATCGCTCGCGAGCGAGAACCTGGATGTCCCTGCTGTGGTGAGCCCAGCGAAGGCGACCTTATCGTGTAACGACAGTTGTGATCTTTCGTGCGACACCTTCACGGAGCATGAGCCCATGGGTAATCGACTAATATATGGAGTACCGACGCTGCCGGATATAACGGATCCGAGTGTACAGATGAGAGCGCAGGGTGACCCCTCGGGTGCTATTGAAGCGGATGCCGGCCTCATCCTGCGGACGCTGGCGGCCTTTGACCCGGGATCCGCTTCCTTGGCGCTGCGATTCTACTACCGCCCGGCGGGTAGAGGCATTGGATCTTGGGAGCGCCTCCGGCTATTTGTGATGGGGCAGTCCCATAAGGATTCGGCTGTCTTGCGGCTGCTGCTGGAAGGCGGCCCGTTGAAGCGGTTCCACTCACTGCAACCGATCAGTGAGTGTCCTGTCGATTGGCACCCCTTCAAGGCAGCATGCGACATTGTGCGTCGGCAGATGATTGTGCCGGCGACCATCACCGGTGAGTTCAATGCGCGGGCCCTTACAGGCTATTTCACCCTTATTTCTTTTGAGCCGCGCCGCAACCGTGATGACTTGCGGCTCGATGCCGTTCTTGACCGCCTTGAATGCCCCGTCCTCATTGAGATGTGCGTCGAGCCGGTAGGCAGCTCCGATGTCGTTCAGAGGCATTTGGCCTACATTGCCCACCTGCAACTGATCAATCGTTCTTGGGATAGTGACGAAGAGATACCGGTCAAGAGCTGGTTCGCCGCGACCGAATCCGGCGCCAGTCCGCCGCCGCTGCGCCGGCGCGACCCTTTGGTGGATTCTATTCTGCGGACAGAACAACGCAATCATGAGGCTTTGCTGGAGCCCCAGCTGACCTTTCACCTGCGTGTCTTTGCGCCGGAGGCCGATACGGCCACGTTGGTCGCGTCGGTGCTGGCGGATTCGGCCTTTGCCGGCGGGAGTTACCAGTTGGTCACCACGAAGGCCGGCGATCCGTGGTTCAAGCGTCTCTCGCTCGATCGAGAAACACTGCGGGTCGTTCCACTGCCGATATCCGAATGCCTATTGACCGATTGGCAGGATCCGCGCTTCCGCCAGTTGGCCCCGCTGGGGACCATGGCTCCGGCGGATGAATTGCTCGGCGCTGTCAAGCTCCCGCACGCGTCGTTTGGGACAACCCGGTGCATTGCCACTTCCACCGATCCGCCTGTAGCCGACGAACAGAAGTCCATCATACTCGGGCAGGATGCCCGCCTCGATCAGAGCAGGGTTCTGGAGGATGCCCCGGGCTTGGCTCGTGGTCTTCTCGTTCGCAACTTGGCGAAAGGCGTCTTTATTAGCGGCATACCGGGACAGGGCAAGACGATGGCGGTGTTCAGCTTGCTCATGCAGCTGTTTGCGCGAGGAATTCCCTTCATTGTCTTGGAATCTGGCAATAAGCGGGACTACCGCGTGCTCAAGTGTTTGAAAGATTGTACCGACAAGGCGCTGCGCGGCCTGGCCAGAGAGCTACGGATCTACACTCCTGGTCTTGACGGCATCGCCCCGATGCGTCTCAATCCTCTGCATCGGTGGGAGGGAGTCTCCACCAATGAGTGGATCGAGAACATCGTGGGCTGTTTCCAGGGGGCGATGCCGATGTTCGAGCCGCTGCCGGAGCTGTTGGCACAGAGCCTTGAGTGGGTCTACGACAAGCAGCGGGGAGGCAAGTCTCCACCAACCATGATGGACCTCTTCAACGCAGCGAGACTCATCCTGCGCGACAAGAATTACTCGAGCGAAGTCGCCTCGAATCTCGGAGCCGCTATCGAGACCCGCCTGGGTAATCTGACCCGTCGATTGGCTCGTGCGATCTTTCAGTGCCATCGTAGTATGCCAACGATAGACGAATTGATGAATGGCTATTCCGTCATTGAGCTAGCCAGTCTGACGCCCGAGCGGACGTCTTTGCTGAGCTTGTTCCTGCTGACCTGTATCAACGCCCAAATCAAGTCAACGGCCGATCCGGACAAACCGATTCGTATGGTGATCATTCTCGAAGAAGCACATAATCTCGTGGGACGCAATCACGATACCGCCGGCACGGGTGAAAATGAGGTCGACCCCAAGAAACACGCGTCCGACCTCATCTGTCGTATGTTGGCGGAGTACCGATCGTTGGGGGTATCGCTGGTCATCGTAGACCAGCTTGCCTCGGCCGTCGCGCCGGAAGTTGTCAAGCAGACTGGAACGAAGATAGCGTTTCTACAAGCCGATGGGCAGGAGCGCGAGACGATCACTGCCGCCATGGCATCGGGCGCCATGGAGGAGGTGCTGATTGGCAAATTGTTCCCCGGTTTGTGTCTGTTTCACACCGAGGGTGGCTATCGGGCCAGGCTCATCCGCACCCGCAATCTGCAAGAGGAATTCAATATCCCGGCTCCCCCGGCTGGCCAAGCCATTCTTCCGTATTTGCGCGATGACAAGTGGTTCCGTAGCGCCACCGACGCCTGGCAGCGCGACGATCTGGACCGCCTTGAGGGGGCGCTGGAGAGCTTGGACGACCATCGCACGGCTGTCTTTAACGAGACTAAGGCACTTCTGACCAAAGCGAGCAAATTGATCGAATCGCGCGCGAGTTTTCGGCGGGAAGATCTTGCGCCGATCGCCAACCGGGCCCGGCGTCTTCAAGCCAAACTGGACAAAGCGCTGGTATCCTTTCAAAGCGAGTGTCGTCCTTGGCTGTTGGACGGGCACGCCGGGATCGTCGCCCACAAGGCTCATGATGCTCGCCGCGAGCGATTGCTCAAGCGCTTCCTATCGGCCGTTGAGCCTGGCGTAAAAGCCTGTTTGGAAATTCTAAAACGTCTCGCCGACGGCACGCACAACGTCTATTCCATTCTTCCAGGAGGTGACAAATGAGACACAAAGCGACCATTGGACGATCTGAAGTCTCTGAGCGGCTGGACCAAGGACAAACTGAGGCCCGTGAAAAAGGTGACGAAGCCGAGGAGAATGTGGACGATGTCACGACAGAAGCGCAAGTGGTGAGTGAACTCGAAGGCGGCACTGAAGAGGCCGCCGAGCAAGTGGCAGAGTGCATGGAGCATGCTCAGGAGGCCAGTGAACGTGAGTTCGACCAGGATAGCCGTGAACTAGAGGCGATCCACGATCAGATGCACGAATATGAGGACCAGATGCACGAGCGATCCGATGTGGCCGGCGACGACGTCGAGAGAATCTCTGCGGCCAGCGGCCAGTTGCATCGAGACGGGCCGCGCAGTGCCTTGGAGCAGGCACAGAATGCGCTCCGGGAGGATATGGAGTTCCTCAATGATCACGAGCAGCGCGCCCGTGAGGCTCGTGAAGAAAGTCAGCAGCGTAACGACGATCAGGGCAGGCGGATTGCCGGCGTTCGTAGGCAATGACAGGTAAAGAGGTGCGCATATGGAACAGGAAGTTCATATCGAGCAAGTAGAGCAGTTTGTGGCTTCGGCGAAGCCGAAGGCCGAGGAGTTGCACCGGGCAACAGAGCGTTTGCCGCACGTCAACGAGGATGGCAGCTCTGATTGTGAGTTTGCCGAACAGATGTACGCCGAACACGAAGAGCTTCGCACCACGGTGCAAGATCTACTGGCGGAGGCTCACAAGTACCTCACGGCCGTGGAGGACCAGATCACGAAACTGGGTCGTAACCTCGTTGTGATTTCCGCTCATGAAGATCGTATTCATCGTGACGCGCCGCGGGCCCAGTTCAGTGAGGCGGAGGCCCAGGTGGCGGCACTCTACAAGCGCTTTCGACAGGCCAAGAGTCAGATCGTCGAGACGATGAAGTACATCGATCAGGTTCTGCAGCAAGCGGCCACCAAGCAGTTTCCCGGCAGGATTCCGTACAAGTGGCCGGGCCTTCAACCAGGAATTCCAGATCGACCGAGCACGCCTGAGCCGAATGTTCCTGCCAACGCAGACGAGGAGTTGAAGGCACTTTTCGCGATGGATTGTCCTGATCGCAAGGACCGCGGAAGTGCCCCAACTCCAGGGATCAAGTGAGAGGTCGCCTGAGATGGATTGTGTCTTTCTCGGCTTTGGTGGGCAGACGCCGGGCGTGGGTGTCCTGACAGCAGACGGCGGCGGCTGCCAACGGCGTACCACGCTAAAGGCGGGTCAGAGCGTCTACGCTCTGGATGTACAAGCTGGTACGGACTGGGTGGCCTACGGCACGCGGACCGGAGACCTCCATGCCTGCCAGTGGCTGCCCGAGGGACAGCCTCATCCGCCGTCATGCCAATGGCTTCAGGGCGCCCCCATCCTGGCGGTGTGTTGGATCAATGATGCGCGGTTGTGCAGCAGCGACACGGCAGGCCGATGCTTGCTCTGGAGCACCGCTGCCGCAGATCATCCCGAACGACTCGATACCGAGGGGCGGATCATCTGCTCGCTTTTGAAGTTGCCCAATGGTGAACTCGCCGGCCTGAGCCAGGACGGGTACCTGTTGTTCTGGTCCCTTTCGACAGGACGTCTTTTACGGTGTATTGGCGGGGCGAGTCCACCGGAGAAACTTGCCCTGGTGCATCTGAGATTCTGGCACCGGGAAGGGCTCGTGCTGCACCCGGCGCGCGATGGTCGCCTGTGTATGCTCGCGCCGGATCAGACCCGGTGCCGATACGTAGAAGCGCATCAAGGGCCATTCTATGTGGTTCTGCCGGGACCGCAGGGCGTGCTCACGGTCGGGCATGAGGAGCGACGAGCCAGGATGTGGGATCCGTTGCGAGGGGCTCCTCAGTGGGAGGCTGAGGCCCCGTGGTCTCATCCTATCGTAAGCGGCTGGTTGGTTGGGCATCCGGCCGGAGCGATAGTTTTGATCGACCGGGAAGGGACAGCGGCCCTATTCGAGTATGCCGACGGTGGCGTTCGTCTGATTCGCAGCCTTGCTGGTACCGACTGCCGAGTGGTCGCGGGCCTCCCTTGGGAGGAGCAGCAGCGTCGTTCTCACGCCCGTCGTGTGGCGCAAGTCATTCAGTTGCAGGCACAAGCCAAAGAGGCAATCCGAGGCGGTCACGCCGAGAAGGTGAAGAGGTTGGCCGACGAGATGACGTCCCTGGGCTTTCAGCGGCTGGCGCTGGGGGTGCGAGCCCAGCAGGCTCGCCAGGAGAACAGATTGTTGGATGAACTGCGCCTGCGCAGGGAGCTGATCGGTCTCCTTGGCCATGATCCTCGTTCCGAAACGTCCGTGAGACAGTATGTCTTGCTTCTGAAGTCGTTATGGCAGCTTTCAGAGGCTTGGTCGGTTCATCGTGCCTGGGGTGGCGCCGGCGATGACCACGAATGGCTGGCCAACGCGGTGAACCGGCTCGCCTGCGGGCGTTCTGTGGTGGAAGCGGATGTGCCTTTGCTGCTGATCGCCGAGGCCGCCACGGTCCTCGGCCGGACTCTCTCGGGCATGTGGGTAATCACGTCGTCCGAACCGCTCAATTTGCCTCCTCAGTGCTCGTTGGAGGCGTTCTTGGCAAGATACGAGCAAGTCAGACGGGCAAACAGGGGCCCGGTGGCTGTGGCGCCGGCCGGCTGCGAAACCGTCTGGTGGGTCGCGCGGGATCGTATCGAGCAGGTCCCCTTGATCGATCTTAGCATCTGCTGTGAGGACAATGGGGGGCACGTACGCATTGCGTTGCGATTCGAGCAGTGCAACGGGTTACGCAACGTCAAGCCGGTCCTTCTTCTGGATGCCGATGGCTTGGGCCGCGACACCTCGGTCACCCCAGGCAATCACGAGTTGCTTTCGGTCCTCGAGGGCTCCGAGACTCTACAGGGGATATCGGCGCGACCATGGGAAATCCAGCGTCTGGTGACAGAGGCCCTCAGACGGCTCTGGACCGAGTCTCAGTGGCGCCGCAATCAAGGGAAGGGGACCGATCATGAACCCTAACTCGACGAGAAGAGAGAACACCGTCTGTTGTGGCTATCACGATGAATGCGATCCCTACCTGTCGTCGGGATCGCCCTCGGGCAGCGCGCTGAATCTTGTCGCAGGCACAGAACTGGGGCGGTTCTGCATCCGCCGCAAGTTGGGCCAGGGCCGCCGTGGAGAGGTATACCTGGCGAACGACACGGTCCAGGGGCGCGACGTAGCGATCAAGGTGGCCAGAACGGTACAGCCCGGCTCTGTGGACGTCGCGTGGCTCAAGTATGAGAAGGCCATGTATGACCGGGTCCACGACAACAAGCACGTATTGAAGGTAAACGACGTCTTCCCGATTCAGTACGGTGGCATGGAACTGCTGGTCTTATCGATGGAATGGGCCGATGGCGGCACCTTACGAGACTGGCTGGAAGAACATCGCGATGACCGGCCCTCACGACGCAGGCTTGGTCGTGTCCTCGTTCGCCAACTCTGTCTTGGGGTCGCGGCGCTGCATGAGGCCGGAGTAGCGCACCTCGATCTGAAGCCGTCCAACCTCTTGTTCGTCGGCGGCGTGCTGAAGGTCGCTGATCTTGGTGCCTCGGCACTTGTGAGGGCCGGCGATTCACCGTCGGCTCTCCTCAGACGGTGGTCCGGGTCACACGGTGAAGTAGGCACGGCATGCTACGCGAGCCCGGAGTATTTCATGGGCGGCCTCGAGGATCTTGACGAACGTTCTGATATGTACAGCATAGGGGTTTTGATCTACGAAATCCTCAGTCCGAAAGCCCGACCACCGTTTCGAGGCAATTACGAGCGCCTCTGCAGGCTGCACACCAGCGTGCCCGCGCCGGCACTGGGCGGTGTGACTGAGGCAGAGGCGCATGTGGTTCGCCGCTGCCTGGAAAAGGACCCTTCAAAGCGATACGAAACAATCACGGACTTGCTGGATGATCTCGAAGGGATGGAAGCTCATCAGACGGAGGACCATTCCGAGAGGCGGGTCACCGCCCTGTGGGCCGATATTCGTTCGAGTGTGGAGCAGGGTCGGTTGACCTGCGCTCGTGCTGGATGTCGACGATTGTTGAAGCTGGACCCGGGTCACGAAGACGCTCAGGAGATGTCAGAACAATTAAACGGTCTATTTGAGCATGCCGGCCAGATCTACACCACAATCCAGGCGAAGATGGATTCATCTGGTTTAGAGGAGCTCATCGCATTGGCGATCGCCGCCGCGAATCGCTACCGGGACCATCCTTTTGCTTGCGCTGTTCTGATTCAACTTGAAGCCAAGGCCACACAATACAGCGTGTCCATGTGGCAAGGATTGCACGCCTTGGCTCGCAGCGATTGGACGGCAGCGAAGGAGTCGTTTGAGAAAGCGCGAAGCTACAATCCCGGATCGGTGGCGGCTGAACGAACGGTACGTTTCGTGGCCGGGATCCTGGAGCAGATCCAGGAATCTCGTCATCTGATGGACGTTGCGGTGGGGAACGGCGCGATCCCCCAGGCGCGACGGCTGGCCGGCGATCTGGACGAGTATCTTCTCGCTCGTCGTGACGAAGCCGTTTCATTGCTGGCGGAGATCGAGAGGGCCGGCCGGCCTGATCCCACGGGGAGAGTTGAGAGAACATGCTGTCGATGGGACGGCCATTCCATGGCACCGTCAGAGCCTGGCACCCCAAAATGCCCCCGAGCGCCTGCCTGCAGCAGGACGACCGATCACTGGTGAAGCAGGAGACACCGAGCATGTCGGCCTACGGCACAGACTTGAGAGATGAATCTGGTTCGGCGTCAGCTCGGCATCGCTACAATAGGATGCCACTTACGCAGCTTGCGTTTGACATCTTCGAGAGAAGCGACCCACTGGCCGTGCGCGAAGTGCACGAGAACCGTCGGGTCTTTGGTTTGCGGTCGGGCCCATGCGTCCTCATGACCGAGTTCCTTCTCGAGCTGAGGGACTGCGACTTGACGTTTCAATGGTGCGGTCGCGACCCTGTGGTGGTCGACCAGGCCTATGACCTGACGCTGGCGAAATTCCACGACCTTCCATCCGAGGTGCACGCCTGTGGGCCGCAAGGCGCCTCGGACGGTCCCGACTGCCGCTACTACTACCGGGCATTTCACAATCACATGACCGGAGAGTTCGAGAAACGACCGCCAGCGAGCGTCATCGAGGCGGAGATCAGGGCGGCCGAGGCCTTCCAGCGATTGGTCGCGCGGCACTTCCATCTTTCCTGTCTCGAGTGCGCGCGTAGAGCGGCCAAGCTGGTCCGACGATATGCGTGGAAGGTCAACGCAGGGCCGCTGGTCTTGTGGTTGCCGGTCGAGATGAGCGGGAGCCGATGCCGCAGATGGCTGGGCGAGAACATTCCCGATCCCGACCCTGCCCGTCCGGGCGAGCGGGATCGGGTCCAGGCCATCGTCGACCATCTACTGGCCCGGCGGAGGGTTCTTTCCCTGGACCAGTTGAAAGACGCCGGTGGTTACCGAGGCGCCGAGTCGGTGGCAGAAGCATTGCCACCGGCCGAGGAGGTCTCCTCTGTCGGATTGGCCGGCGCCGTGGCCGAAGAGAAGGCTGAAAACATCGACGAGCAGAGACCGGCCATTCGCCGCCTGGGTGCGATCCGGCTCAAGGAATTGATCCGAACGATCTTCGAGTCATTGGCGGAGGATCGGTATCACGCTGAACGGATTGCCGCCGATTTCGGTCTGAGCAAGGCGACGTTGAGTCGATTCGCCGGGGGCCAATGGCGACGCGATGGCGGCGGCACGACGGCGAATCACATACCCGATCTATGGCGAAACACCGCCCATGTCCTGGCCGCCCATGAGGACTTTGTGGCGGTTGCCCGCAGGGCCGGTGTCTGGAACCGGGTTCGTCAGGTCATCGTCGCTGTCGATGGACGCAAAGGAGAGGCCGAATGAATCACCGCCTGTACTTCGTACCGATTCTGGCCGACGCCCTGGGGCGCCCGGATCGGCGTCAGTCCCTTGAGAAGGCCTTCGAGGCGATCGAGCGGCTGGGGCAGGAACCCGGCTACAGCGAAGGCTACCAGAACTTCTGCCGGTTCATGGCGGAGGTCTCGATGGGGCGCCGGCTGCTGGACGAGCAGGGGGTTCGAACGGCAGCGGTCGAGATGGTCGCGGGCATACCGACCCAAGCCAAACCCTGGGAGACCTTCCTCTTGCAACTGATAGAGACGGCGCCGTGGCTCAAAGATGAATGCGAAGCCTTGTCTCGGGCGTGCGGCTCTCGTCCGAGGGCGTTCAGTCTGCAGCTGCTTCGAGAGGGGCGCCGGATCGCCGAACTGCCCTTCGAAACGGCCCGGAGTCGCAGGACTGCGAGCGATATTCACCCGGGCCATTATGTTCTGAGGCTGGATATCGGCTTGGGGCTCTGGGAGGGGACGCTGACCGCCGGCGATGTGCTCTGGGCAGAGGCCTTTGGAGGCGAAGCACTCGCCCTGGCGGCGGAGGCCGACGAGGTCCGCCGGCGGCCGAGTCGGGAACTGAAGGTCTCGGATGCGGGCCTGGTTCTTCGCGTTTTTCCCGGCGTCGAAAGTGGATCGTTGGAGATTGAACGGACGGCTTGAGGTGGCCCGAGTGGATGGTACGGCACAGACAATTGGTCGGGCCAGAATCGCCCTGATCTTCGGCGGGGAAGGCAACCGCCGAGGGATCTTATCGACGGTGACGGTCCGTACCCAACCCCGCCGGGCAGATCGTCCTCTGGTATGCAAAGGTCCGGTCAAATTCGCCGAACCGACCGTCAGCCACATCATCAGCGTGGTCTTGCCGATCGTGGACCGGATCTGCGAGGGGTTGTCGGTGTCAGCCAAGGGGTTCGAGATCTCGGTGGCCAACGTCGGCGCGGCCGCCTGCCACGATCTCGGGATCGAGGTGTCGGGGCTGTCCGGTGATCTGCCGGTGATGCTTGCCATGCTCTCGGCGGCCCTGAAGATGCCCGTTCGCGATGATTTCGTGTCTACCGGCCATATCGCCTCGACGCACGGTGAAATCGTCGCGGTCAGGGCCATCCCGGCCAAGGTTGAGGCGGCGATTGCGGACAGATCGGTCAGGCGATTCCTCCACGGTGATCTCGATACGGACCGGTCTCTGGACGTCTTGTCCCCACGTCAGAGGGATGCCGCCATCACGGCGATTATGAAGGCCTGTGATGCCATCGAAGCAAAAGCCGTTCGCAGCATTGACGAACTGGTCGCCGAGGCGTTTACGGAAGACGCCATGGTCGCTGCGGGTCTTGAGAGTGATTTCTTTCATGCGGCAGGGCAAACCGATGGGGCCGGGGGGCCTGTGGCACGAGCCATCGCTCTGCTTGGAGATGGCAATGACCGGCGGTTCTGGCAGTTGCTTCAACGGGATTGCTCCGCCGGCGCATCTGAACGGGCTACCTGCTGGCTGCAGATGTACACAACGTCATTCGTTCGGCGACATCAGTATCCACCGGGCTTCGGCGCCCGGCTGTTTCGTTTGGTCTGCGCACTGCCGCCGGCCATACGGCGGCTGAAGCTGACGTATCCCCTGTTGGATTTCGGCCGCTGTGTCGCGTTGGTTCAGTTGGCGAGCCCCAATGACTTGGCCGATGTGCCTGTTCTGTTCGATGCGGTGCGGGGCAAGGTCTCGGGCGACGATCGGGTCGGGGCCGAACGGAACGGTCTATCTCCGTCGGCGGAAACGGACTGCGGTCTGTTCGATGTGGTGACGGCCGAGATCCGTGAGGCGGCCCTGGCTCGCAAATTCGACCGTGCCATCGACTCGGCCCGGGCCTCGTTTGTCCTGGCCTCGTCTATCGTCCACTCCTACGACGAATTCCTCGGGGTCATCGAGTCTTTCTTCGTACACCTGCAGTCGAATCTGCACCCCGAGGCCATGGCCGCATCGAGCCTTCAACTGGCCACCGATGGCGCCCTCGGGCTCCTGGAGCGGACCTTTCGGGACCATGGCGGATTGGAAGGGGCGCTGGCCCGGGCCCGGGAGGGAATCGACGGCGGCATCCGGTCCGTGCTGGACGCCGTCACGGAACGGTACAAGGCCGAGCGGCGGGCCGAGTATATCGACGTGTTTCTCCATACGGCCATTACGGGGATGGACCGTGCCGAGCAGGTGCGTTTCGCGCGCGGGGCCATGCAGCGCCTGGGGCCGATGCTGCCGCCGGCATTGAGAAAAGAGCCGCCCGAACGATTCGCCAAGCACATCGACCCGATCGCCCGGGCCTATGCGAAATCCGTTGGAACCATAGAACGCTTGCTACAAACCATGTGACCGAAAGGAGAATGCCATGGTAGCGATCCACAGTTTATTGTCGGCCCTTGACGAGCGGGAGGTGGCCCGCCAGGTTGCCATCGAGCACGACGAAGCGAGGATGCAGTACCCGTTGGCGTCGAACACGGTGCGGGATTTCCAGGAGTTCAGTGCTGTCATCGCCGACTACTACAACTACCATCACACCAGGTGCATCTCGCGAGGAGGGAGATTGTCCAACACCAACGCCTACTCGAAGGCCAAGGACATTCTGGAACGCGAGTACCGAAGACGCGGTGGCGGAACCATCGTATCGGCGTTCAATGACGCGCATGACGGCATCAACGGCGGCATGCGCGTCGCACTTGACATCATCGCCGACAATCTGAAGGCCCAGGCGGTGGAGGAATACACCGGTGCCATGTTTGATATGCATGTGGCGCCGAACGCATGGGACGACAAGGTGGATATCATCCGCCAATTCATCGCCTGCTGCGGTCCCATGCTGGCCGATGCGATTGTCGCCCACCAGCCGCAGCGCTACGCCCATGATTTTACGGAGCTCGTCAAGGCCTACGTGGAGGGTCTGCGCCGGACATCGTCGATCTTTCGCCGATTATAATGGGTACTGCCATGAAAACCGACTTGGAGCGACTCCTTGAGGGCCTTGACCCGGAGCGAACGATCGAAGCGGCATTTCGCCGGGCCGACGAGGCGATCAACTCGTTCCCTATGCACCGCGCCCAGATCACCGACTGGGACGAATTCACGGCCTGTATGGCGGAGTTCGTCGTGCATGTGGAATCCCATATCCTCCGTCTCCGGAGTCCTGTACGCAGTTCGTTCGATTTCGAGTGGGGGCGTGCGGTGGCGATTCTGATGAAAATATATGGCCGCAGCGGCGAGAAGGCTGCGTTCGAAATGGCGCGGACGGGCAATGAGCAGGGTCTCTACGGTGTGCTCAAGGCCGTGGCGATGCGGATCGCCGATGACCTGAGCAAGAACGAGATCACCGCTTGGGTGAACGACTATTGGCAGTCCCACAGCGCCGATCAGATCCTGGCGGCGGCATCGGAGTATCTGGACAGGTACGGCCATCTCCTGCCCTCGGAGATGACCGAAGCCAGTGCCGCCCGAATCCGGGGCGCGTTCTTCAAGGTGCTGGAGAACCATCCCAAGCTCGTCCAGCGACTGCGTCGCGTCGGCCGCTGAGAGTTCTCCAAGCCCAGGGTGGACGGCTGCGTCGCTGAAATCACGGGCATATCGGTTCCGCTATGGCTCTGGTAAGAGTAGCGCTATGCCATGAGGAACTGTGCCCGTGATCCGGTCTCGTCAAAGCGCGATCGTCAACACGATCCCCTGCTATGCCTTGGCCGTGCAGCTTGAGGCCCAGCGGGCCGCTGAGATTGCCAAGGGCTGTGATCCGACGATCTGGCCACAACAGGTGGCCCTGGAGCCGGTGTACGCGCCGATGCGCCTGGGGCCACCCGAACCGAAAGCTGTCGAACACGCCTTCATCACATACGCTGATGCGCCCAGGGCCGAGCAATGGGTCCGATTGCAGATTTGGATCTCACCGGAACGAGTCTTCCAATGGGCACGCTGCGAATCGTTCCTCAAGCATCTCTTTGGTGTTTCGTACCGTCTGATCTTCGAGATCACCGGCAATCGAGATGGGATCTGTTTCCGCCTGGGCTGTCATCGCGAAGACCTGCCGATCGTGCAGACGGCTTTTGAGGCCAAGATCGAGCATGGTATGGTCACCCTGCAGCCGCGGTTGCGGTTGGATCGGATGTCGACGCATGCGGCCCATGAGATCAGACTCCGCGACTATCTGCCCGAGCCGCCATACCATCATCTCTTGACGCGCCCGGAGGAACTGGAGGATTCCCCCTACGAGGGTTTGATTGCGGCCCTGACAAGACTTGCACCTCCTGCGATCGGGCGGTACCAGGTCGTCTTCCAGCCTGTATCACCGATACATGATTGGCATCGGAACGTCCAACTCCTGACCGACCTGGAGTATTCCGCCAAGCAGATCAATCACCTCACCGTCGCGCAGCGCTACCTTCAACAGATCCCCTCCGGCGCCCTCAACCCGACAGCGGACAAACTGGAAAGCAAGGCCCACAATGACAAACCATTCTTCGCTGCCGCCGTGCGAATTGCGGTCGTCGGGAGTGCATATGCTACGAGTGAACTCCAGGCGCTGACGATGCCGATAAGCCTCTTTCAGCACGGTGGACGACCGCTTTTGGCCCTGACGGAGGCCGACTATGCCAAGGTGCTTTCGCCCCTTGAGATCCGGCAGATGCTCTCGCGCGGCCTCATCTACCGGCCCGGCTTCCTGGTCAATTCGGATGAACTGGCAGGTCTGGTCCATGTGCCGTCGGCCAGACTGCTCGAACGATGGGATTCGGCCCTCGATCTCGTGGATCCGTTTACGGAAGCGGATCTCGACCTGTCCGAAGGCGTTCCCGTCGGCGTTGCGACGGTCGCCGGTCGCGAACAGACGATCTGCTTGACGGCCAAGATGCGCACGGAGCACGTGCATATCGTAGGCGATCCAGGCACGGGCAAGTCCTGTGAGCAGGAATCGATGGCCCTCTGCGACATTCGGCAGGGCCACGGAGTCATTGTCCTGGATCCGCACGGTGACCTGGTGGCCCGGCTTTTGAGACTGATACCCGAAGAGGCGGTCTCTCGGACGATCTACTTCGATCCGGGAGATCCGAAGTGGGTGCCTCTATGGAATCCGATGAGCCGGGCAGCCGGTCAGGATATCGGTTGTTCGGCGGACAATCTTATCGGCGTGCTGAAGGATTCCGTGAAGGGCTGGGGCGATCGGATGGAGACAATCCTGCGGCAGACCATCTATGGACTCCAGCATCTCGCGGATACCTCGTTCTTGGACCTGTCCGACCTGCTGCGCACCGGCACGCCGGAAAGCCGCACGATGAAGGAGGTGCTTCTCCAGGTCGTACAGAACGTGGTGGCGCGGCAGTTCTGGCTCTATGACCATCAGAAATACAGGGCCGATGAATTCGGTCCCGTCCGACACAAACTGAGCAAATTACTGATCGGCGGGACCTCTGCCTTAATGCTTTCCCAGCCGTACAATCGGCTCTGCTTTCGGGAGATCATGGACAACGGCAAGATCCTCCTGGCGGACCTGTCCAGGAACATCGGCACCGAGACCTGCGATCTACTGGGGGGCATCATGCTGGCCACGATCCACACGGTGGCGCTGAGCCGCAGCGACACGCCTGAGGATCGGCGTACACCCTTCTACGTCTATGTGGATGAGGCGCCCCGTTTTGTGACCGATCGCCTCAAGCGAATGCTGGAGGAGACTCGCAAGTTCGGTGTGTACCTGACGCTGGCCCACCAGCACATGCGCCAGTTCTCCCCGGAACAGGTCAATGCCCTGGCCGGCGTCGGTACGACGATTGTCTTCAACGTAGGCCGCCGGGATGCGGAGTTCTTGGCCAAGGACTTCTTAAAGCCGGTGAAAGCTGACGACATCCGGGCCCTGGAGCGGCGGGAGGCGCTCGTGCGGATCGGCAAGGACATGGCCAGGGTCAGGACGCTGGAGCGTGAGTCTGTCCCGGAGATCGACTACCGCGACGAAATCATCGAGCACTCCCGTAGTGAGTATTGCCGTGCGGTAGAGGAGATATACCAATTGATCCGGTATCGTCAGCGTGGCCGGGGTGAGACATTCAGCCCCCTCGTACCCGAGGCGGGCAAGGCGACGTCAGACGGGCAGCTGCCATCGAGGCTCTACGATGAACTGTGAGGGCATTCACCGAGGTCAGCAGGTCCTCGATGCGATCCTGAAGGATTTGGACGCGAACCGGATGTACAAGCGGATCGATGAGCCGATTGCGATGGTATTGCAGGACGTTACGAAACGTCTGGAAGCTCGCACGGAGTTCCCGGCGGCGGGGGAGTTGTTCGCCTGGCTTGTAGAATGCATCTACCGGGACGCCCTGCGTGCGCCCTGGAGGGTGGCCGATCCGGAAGCGACGACCCTGATGTTGCTGGAGACGTACTATCGAGGGCCGCAGTCCGAGGGTTACTATGCCGCCGTCCTGGACGCCACCGGCTCGGCCTGGGGGGATGTGGCGTTTGTTCTGGCCCAGGTGGCCGAAATCATCCGGACCAAAGAGCGACAGGAATACGTCGACGGTGTCTTTGCCCGCCGTATCGACCCCTCCAATTGGCGCCTGCGTTGCGAGATTGTAAAAGCCCTGCTGGAGCGATACCGGCCGTGGCTACCGCCCGAACTGCTGGAGTGTGCTATCTGGCAACTGGTCGATGAGATTCCCGCCATGGCCCTCCACATCCTCAGTCGCGGCTCTGCGGTCGGGCCGCCATGACATCACGCCCAGACTCCGGTCATAGCTGAAACGGACCGGCGAACGAAGCCGCTTGGACTCTGAAGAGAAGAACCACCGATCCATTGGTTCGGGACGCGGGCGGTCGGCTCGCGCCTGGTTGGGGTCCTTGAGTATGAAAGGCCGTACGAGATCCGAGAAGCTGGCCATCTACAGAGGCCTGTTTGCAGGTCTGCCGAGTGTCTACGGGACCTACGACCCTCAGACCGGCAGGGTGCGACAGGTCAAAGAGCCCGTGACCGATGACGTCCTCTTGGCGCACCTCAAGGGCGAGCAGCCCTACGGGGTCTACCTGCTGACGAAGGATACGATTCGGGCCCTGGCCGTCGATTTTGACAGCGATCAATGGTGCTACCCGTTGGCATTTCGGGCCGAGGCGAGGCGCCACGGGATGTTCAGCTATATCGAAAGGAGCAAGTCCAAAGGCTACCACGTATGGATGTTCTTCGAGGAGCCGGGCGTTCTCGCCCGCAAAGCCAGACAAGTCGCCGGCCAAATTCTCGCCGCCATCCGGCAGCCCAATACCGAGATCTTTCCCAAGCAGGATGCCCTGGATGAGCACACGGCCTACGGCAACTTCATCAACGCGCCGCTTTTCGGGACGCTCGTACCCAAGGGCCGGACGGTCTTCGTCCATCCGGCCCGACCGAGGCAGCCCTATCCCGATCAATGGGAACTGCTCAGCGGGGTACAGCGGATCGAGGAAGCGATGCTGGACCGGGTCATATGCGTCTGTACGTTGGAGGAGTCAGATCGGCCGAATCCATCCGATGAGTCGACCGGTCCCTCTAACGACGCCGGTGACGGCATGAAGTCCTTTGGTCTGCCCCCTTGTGCCCGACGCATGCTGGCCGACGGTGTCCCCGATCAGCAGCGGGTGCGGTGTTTTCGGCTGGCCGTCGACCTGAAACGCGCGGGTGTTCCTTTCGATCTGGCCGTGGTGTTGTTGCAGGGCTGGGCCCACAAGAACCACCCCCAAGACGGCAAGAGGATCATTACTGACAAGGAGATCCAGCAACAGGCCCAGGACGCTTACGAGAAGCCCTATCGTAGCTGCGGTTGCGAGGATCCCGCCGTAGCGCCGTATTGTGATGAGAACTGCCCGCTGTATGCGCATGTGGGGACCAAGGCTTCGACAAGACAGTGCCATGGGCCGGTGAGGCGGTTGGTCTCATAGTCTGACCCCGACAGTGGCAGAGGACGGTACCAATGGAAACATCCAGTGAGAATGTCCACAGAACAGCTCCCACCGGCGTGCAAGCGCCCTTGGCTCAGATTCGAAAGCGAGATGGCCGGCTCGTTCCCTTTGACGTCGGCAAGATTGAATCGGCCATCCTGCGAGCCGGCCGTGCGACCGGCGAGTTCGCCGAGGCCGTGGCCAGGAACCTGACGATCCGCGTACTGAGCATCGCGCCGCTGGCATGGCCGCAGGAGGGGCCGTCCGTGGAGCAAATCCAGGACCTTGTGGAGAAGATCCTGCTCCATTCAACGTTCAAACGAACTGCCAAGGCCTACATATTGTACCGTGACCAGCACCGCCGCATTCGCGAGATGATACAGAAGGCGAGCGTGGAGCTGGTGGACACGTATCTGGGGCGCCAGGATTGGGAAGTCCAGGAGAACAGTAACATGGATTACTCGCTCCAGGGACTCAACAATTACATCTCCAGCAAGGTCAGCAAGGATTACTGGCTCAACAAGATCTACTCTGAGGAAGTTCGCCAGGTGCATCACTCTGGAGCGCTGCATCTGCATGATCTTGGCCTGCTCAGCGTATACTGTGTTGGTTGGGACCTGCAGGATTTGCTTCGTTCCGGGTTTCGAGGGGTCTGCGGTAAGATCGAGAGCAAACCGGCGCGGCATTTGCGGGCCATACTGGGACAGGTGGTCAACTTCTTCTACACACTGCAGGGAGAGGCCGCCGGCGCCCAGGGCTTCTCCAACTTCGACACGCTTCTGGCGCCCTTTATACGCTATGAGAACCTGGTCTATGACGACGTCAGGCAGGCCCTGCAGGAGTTCCTCTTCAATATGAATATCCCCACCCGGGTGGGATTCCAGACGCCCTTCACGAATGTCACATTCGATCTGCGGCCGCCCCATATGCTGGCCAACGAACCGGTGGTCGTAGGCGGCCGGACCCACAGAGAGAGGTACGGTGAATTCCAGCCTGAAATGGACCTGTTCAATCGGGCATTTCTGGAGGTCATGGCCCAGGGCGACGCCAAGGGCCGTCCTTTCACCTTTCCCATCCCCACCTATAGCATCACGCGGGATTTCGACTGGGAAAACCCGGTACTGAACACGCTGTGGGAAGTGACTGCGAAATATGGCATCCCCTACTTTGCGAACTTCGTCAATTCCGATATGACGCCCGACGACGCCCGGTCGATGTGCTGCCGTCTCCGGCTTGACCTACGAAACCTGGAAAAGCGGGGCGGCGGGCTCTTTGGCGCGAATCCACTGACCGGCTCCATCGGCGTAGTGACACTCAATATGCCCCGCCTCGGCTATCTGGCGGCGGATGAAACAGACTTCATCGCAAGGTTAGATCGGTTGATGGAGATCGCCAGAACCAGCCTGGAAACAAAACGAGCCGTGCTGGAGGGACTGACGGAGAAGAACCTGTATCCGTATACGAAATTCTATCTCCGTTCGGTCAGACAACGATTCGGGCGCTACTGGGAGAACCATTTTTCCACCGTCGGACTGATTGGAATGAATGAGGCCTGTTTGAATCTGCTTGGCTGCGATATAGGAGACCCTCAGGGGATCGCGTTCGCCACGAGAGTCCTCGACCACATGCGTCAACGTCTGCTCCAATTCCAGCAGGAAACAGGAAACCTCTACAATCTGGAAGCGACGCCGGCCGAAGCCACGGCCTATCGGCTGGCCAAGATGGACAAACAGCGCTACCCGGATATCATCTGCGCGAATGAACCGGCCGCTTCGCAAGGTGGCCAGCCGTTCTACACGAACTCGACCCACCTGCCCGTCAACTACACCGACGACGTCTTTCAGGCTCTTGACCTGCAGGATCCCCTTCAATCACGCTATACGGGCGGGACCGTACTGCATGGATTCCTGGGCGAGGCGGCTGCCGAGCCTCAGGCCGTCAAGGCGTTCATCCGTACGGTCTGCCGCCGTTACCACCTGCCTTACCTGACCATCTCGCCCGTCTTCTCAGTGTGTCCCGAACATGGTTACATCAACGGTGAACACCATGAATGCCCAGCCTGTGGCGTCGAGACCGAAGTGTACTCGCGGATCGTCGGGTATTTCCGGCCGGTCAAGCAGTGGAATGAAGGGAAACGGGCAGAGTTCGAACTGCGAAAATCGTATGCGATAGGGAGTCGCCCGTGAGAATCGGCGGTGTGAATCCGTTCAGTTTGAGCGACTTTCCCGGTCGGGTTGCGGCCGTCGTCTTCACGCAGGGGTGCAATTTCCGGTGCCCCTATTGTCACAACGCTTCTCTGCTTGGCTGCCACGGGCCAGATGACCAACCGATACGGGAAGAGGCATTCTTCGCGTTTATGAATCGCCGCCGCGGACGCCTGGATGCGGTTGTCGTCAGCGGTGGTGAGCCGTGCATTCAGAGCGATCTGTCCGGATTCCTCCGGCGAATCAGAGGGATGGGACTTCTAGTCAAATTGGACACAAATGGCAGCAAGCCTAAAATCCTGAGAGAACTCTTACGAAACGGCTGGCTCGACTACGTCGCCATGGATATCAAGGCTCCGCTGCCGGTGTACGACCGTCTGTGCGGTGTTCATGTGCCGACCTGCTTGATCCAAGAGAGCATCGAATTGATTTCCAAGAGTGGCATCGAGCATGAATTCCGCACGACTGTAGTCGAACCACTGCTGTCGCCGGCCGATATTACGCTGATACGAGAGCTCGTGCCGTCTGGCTCGAAGCATCGGCTGCAGACGTTCTGTCCCAAATATGCTTTCGATCCGGCCCTGCGAACGTCACAAACCATGCACCGCGAAAGTCTGGCGACATGAGCATTCGCCCCGACACCTGGATCACAGGAAGGGCCGGGGGATACCGTATTGGTGGCGCCCTGTAATACAGCAATGTTGGCCGCAGTGCGAAGAGTATGGCCGGCCCATGCGACGGGAGACAAACTGTGTTGTGTGCGGCTTCTGTGACGAAAGTCAATGTAGATCCGCAACCAGTTGTATCTCGGTGTGGCAGGATCGTGCTTACAAGACAAGAGCTTGGCGGTGTCTTCGCCGAACACTGCATGCGTATTGCTGAGATGGAAGGGCTGTGTAGTCATGGCTTTCCAAAGAGCGGTTGGCATCTCCGATATCAGGGCGGCCGCTGGTACTACAGCGGGGCATCGCTGTCGGCGTGTGGCCGAAGGTAGACGACCGACTCTGTGCCCGGGCGTTGTGCCAGGAGGCCGCCTGGTCTGCCTTAAATCCCCGGTGAAATGCCGGGACTATCCGATGTATTGCCCAGAAACTGTCATTTTTCGACAGTTTTGGTGAACAGCCTTGCAATAGAGGCCGAAGGAAGATATATCTTCCAGATACTGTCATATAGTGACAGTATCATGGGAACCATGAGGCCAATCAATGAACAAGGTGCCCGAGAGAGTATTCGAGTCGCTGCCGTGGAGCCAGTTCACCAGCCAGGATCTGGCTACCCTGTTTCCCGGCAGTGAGAACCGCCGGTACGGCCTGGTGAAACGCGCCCTTGCCAGCGGCGAGATCATTCACATCCGCCGGGGCCTGTACTGCCTGGCCCCCAAGTACCAGAAGAAGAGCGTGAACCTCTATGCCTTGGCGCAACACGTCTATGGCCCCTCCTATGTTAGTCTGGAATCAGCTCTAAGCTGGCACGGCTGGATTCCGGAGGCCGTCCATGCCGTCACGAGCGTGTCTTTCAAGAAATCAAAGGTATTCAAAACCCCGCTCGGTATCTTCAGCTATGATCGGGTCCCCCAGCGGATGTTCTACAGCGAAGTCGAACGTCTTACTGACGCATCTGGGAACGTGTTCCTGATGGCCACCCCTTTGAAGGCGCTGGCGGACTACGTCTACGTGCGAAAGAAAGACTGGGCTGGGATCGAGCCGGCGGTCAGCAGCCTGCGCATTGAACCAGAAGAATTGGAGCAGGTCACTGAGAGCACGCTCGACGTGCTTTCCGGCAATTACGCCAACTCTCGCGTGAAGCGGTTTCTGGAAGGACTCAGGAAGGATTTGAATCGATGAGCGTCAAGCTGATTCAGGATAGGCTGGATTCGTACCACTGCAGGTCGAACATTGAGGAGGAGCACGCGATCCGGGAGATCACGCAGGAGGTGGTGTTGGCGGCGCTGGGCCGGACGGAGTTCTTCAAACACGCCCTGTTTCAGGGCGGCACATGTCTACGCATCTTCTACGGCCTGAATCGGTTTTCGGAGGATATGGACTTCATCCTCAAGCAGACCCATCGAGACTTCGAGTTGCAGCCGCACCTTGTAGCGATCTGTGATGAACTCGAGGCCTATGGATACCATGTCGAAATCGCCGACCGCTCCAAGGCCGGCGTTGCCGTGAGAAAGGCCTTCCTGAAGGATGATTCTCTGGGCAAGGTCCTTCAACTGAAATACGTGGATCGATCAGGACCCGCCCGGAAGATCCGGGTCAAGCTTGAGGTTGATACCAATCCCCCATCGGGCAGCGGAATGGAGATCAAGTATGTGGATTTCCCCTTTGTCTCCTCGGTCACCGTCCAGGACAAGCCGAGTCTGTTTGCGGGGAAGCTTCATGCCCTGCTGTGTCGGGAGTATGTCAAGGGGCGTGACTGGTATGATTTCCTATGGTACACGAGCCAGAGCATTGGAGTGAACAATGCGTTTCTGTCATCGGCTTTGGCACAGCAAGGCCCATGGCGACAACAGGACATTCGGATCGACCCCGAGTGGTGTCGGACACATCTTGAAAAGAGGATCAAGTCAATCGATTGGGCGGCCGCTCGGGAGGACGTGCGAAGGTTCGTCAAAGAATCGGAGTACCCGTCGCTGGAGCTGTGGAGCAAAGAGTTGTTCCTCGCTCAGTTACACAAGATCAAAAGGTGACCAACTTTCCGTTGGGTCAAGGAGGGCAGATGGACCCACGGACGGGGAGTCCGTTGCTCTGCCGTATGGTGCGCGACTCCCTGTTTGTGTGGCTAATGTCACGGGTACATAGCCCCTCACCTCCCGAATAGAAGGCTGCCAAGCCATTTTGGCGAAACAGGGAGCCAGAATCTACCGCTCTGCATAGTAGACAAAGGTCCGTTCACTGGTCGCTAAAGGGCGGTTCCGTTACAGAGACGGAGAATAAGCAGCTATTGTCAGCAGGGTGTGTGGGTTCCGATGAGACGATACGAGGTGCACAAAAACCAGGGTATATCCCGCGACGATGTGCCGGCCATAGCTAGCCAACCAGACCCCGGCTGTTTACCTGATGGCAACGGTGGCTCTACGGCCTGCCCTGAATTGCTCACCGAGGAGGAACTGGTCCGCTTCCTTCGAATCCCGAAAATCAGTAAGGCGAGGGATTACCACAATGTGGTCGAGAATCTCAAACGTATGCATGATCTGCCGAGAATCCATATTTGCGGCAAACCCCTTTATCCGCGTGATGCGATCAAGCAGTGGATACGGGAGAGGACGACCAATGCGAGATAATTGTCTTGCGCCCTTCTTCGGCCCACCATATAATGCGGCTTGGGTTAATCCGAGCCGAGCCAGCATCCGAAAGGAGGTGAATCATGAAACAGCTGGTGAAGCTCTGGGAAAGGCCGTCATCGGACGGTGAACAGTTTCGGTACTATCTGCTTTATACTGATGAAGAAGGGAGACGAAGGCAGAAATCTCTCGGCCATTCCGATCGTCGCCGGGCGGAGCGCCAGCGGGCTCACTTTGAGCGGGAGCTCCGGATGGGTTTCGTGGAAATAGAGTCCATGAGGTTGAGCGACTTCACCGAGGACAGTTTGGCGAGAACCGGTGATCAGATCCGCCACAGTACACGTGTCGAATACCGGTCGGCCATGCAGTCTTTCATTGATGCCGTTGGCGATATCGATTTCTCGATGGTACGGCATCAGCATGGTGAGTTGTTTCGTCAGGCGTGCTTGGACGGCGGTGAGAGCCGCGCAACAGTGGCGAAGAAATTGCGTGAGATCAAGAGGATGTTTCAGTTGGCGGTGGAAAGAGAGCAACTCGACGCCAATCCATTGCGGTATGTGAAAGCGCCGCGATCGGCGACCAAGCGGATTCGCATCTATTGTGAAACCGAGTGTGAGCGGATGCTGAAGGCAGCCTCTGGCACCCAAAAGGATTCGGTCTTGGCGTGGGATATTGTCATTACTCTGGCTCTAACAACGGCCATGCGAAAGAGCGAACTGCTGAATCTTACGTGGGCGGACATTGACTTTGAGTCCCAGGTGGTTGAGGTTTCTCCGAAGGAAGACACCCCAGAGACATGGGAGTGGCGGATCAAGGATACCGATCGTCGCACCCTGCCTTTGAAAGAGGATGTCATTCGTTTGCTGGTCAATCTTCAGGACGAACGGCCAGCAGGGTACCCGTATGTTTTGGTGCCTCCAAGACGCTATGACTTCATCCAGAACCATTTGCGAGCAGCAGGCGAATGGACGCTTTCCCATGCTCGAACCTCAGTCATCAACAACTTCAAGACAATGTTCGATAAGATATTGGCAACAGCCCATGTGAAGAACGGTACGTTCCACGACCTTCGCAAGACAGCGATTACCGAGTGGCTGTATCAGGGCCTGAATATCTTCGATGTGATGAGGTTAGCGAGGTTGTCCCGCTTGTCGTTGGAATTCGACTTGCGGCCGGATAACAGGGGACG
>CAZSXM010000053.1:0-30399 GCA_964610435.1 uncultured Pirellulales bacterium
CGTGGAACGGGTCAATGACACGCTCAGAACCCCTTTCCGCAACAGAAACTACTTAGGAGCAGAGCAGTCAGCATGTTCACACTTATGAAACAGGTGTACTTGGCTATGCCGCCGGCAGTCAAGGGCCCCATCAAGCATATACCATATGCATGGATAGCAGGAAAACACTATCGCCGCACATTATTGGATTGTAGAAAGCTGGAGAGGTTGACGCGGCCTGAGGTGCTCTCGCTGCAAGAGAGGCTGTTAGGAGAGGTGTTGCGGTATGCGGTCACGCAGGTCCCATTCTATATGCCTTACAAATCACTATTCGAACGGCATAGGGCACGCGATGCTATTCGGGGGTTTCCATTTCTGAAGAAGAGAGATGTTCAAGAGCATTGGGACAGCTTGGTGCCCAGGTCCATACGGAAGATAGCACATCACAGAGCAACCACATCAGGTTCAACCGGAGATCAGCTGACGTTTCTGGAGGATGACACGACATACGCGAAAGAGATGGCCTTCATTCACACACAATGGCAACGTGTCGGGTATTCCACGCGGTGCCGGAAGGCGCGGTTCCGTGCCTTTGACATTGATAGAGTAGGCCCTGATGTGTTCTGGCAAGACAATCCAATACACAACGAGGTGCAGTTCTCTCCATTTCATATGAGCGAGAGTAATATGGACGGATATTGGGAGAGAATCCGGGAATATGCACCAGAGTATCTTCACGGATTTCCCTCTGCTATTGATGTTCTAGCGGAGTATGTGATCCGAAAGGGTCTGGGAGATGGGCTGGGGTGTCTCAGAGGGATACTTCTATGTTCGGAGGCATGCTCAGATGCTCAAAAGTCTAGAATGGAAAAGGCATTCGGCAAGCGAGTATTCACGTTTTATGGTCATAGTGAGCGTGTGGTATTGGGAGGGGAATGCGAACAATCCCGCAACTATCATGCTGTCCCGAGTTACGGCTATCTGGAAATCATTGGAAGTGATGGAGTGCCTGTGGAGGCTGGCGAGCGAGGAGAGATTGTGGGGACCGGGTACCTGAATCGTTCAATGCCATTGATTCGCTATAAGACAGATGATACAGCGATCAAGCTGAATGAATCGTGCGCCTGTGGTCGGCAATGGGAGCTGTTTGGCGATGTGATCAGCCGCGCAAGTGTGGAATGCATCTATGGAAAGAGTGGGGCGAGAATATGCACATCAGTGTTGAATGTGGACGACCAACTGCTGAGGAACGTGGTGCGCGTGCAATACTATCAGGATGTCGCAGGTGAGCTAACCATTCGTATTGTTCCGAACGCCCTGTTCACACAAGAAGAAGAGCAAAGAATCATTGCAGAGCATAACCGGAGGTTAGGCAGAGAGATACTTGTGGCGACTGAGCGTGTAGAAAGAATCCCGCTGACCAAGTACGGAAAACAGAGGCGCGTCATCTGTATGGTACATGCTTGAAGATGGGTACAGTGTCACCGCACTCCGTAGAAGCGGAGTCTCGGCTTCGCAACGTGTGTAACGGTTATGGAGTATCTGTGGCGAGATGCGAGCGATATGGAATGTATGCCATCGCCATGCGTGCAAGACGGAGCAGGCCATTACAATGGGTACAGAGCTGTGAGAGTTGAAGGTGTGGATCCATATATCGAGAAGTGTATCCGACAGATGCTCGCCTATATTGAATCGGCGGATTATGCGGGGTGGGACCCGTACGATGCGCTGAACAGTCCGCTCGTTCAGAGGCTTGGGATGCACAGCAAGTGGGTGCGGATTGGGGCGACGCAACTATTGCGACGATGTCCGTTCAACTTGCGTCCCTTGCTTCGGGTTCACAAGGGGCACAATCCGAAGGGGATCGGCCTCTTTCTCTGGGGCTACGCCAAGCTGTACGCCCTCACGAAGGCGCCGCGACATCTGGAGAGAATTAACAGGCTGCTGGACCTGCTGGAGCAACTCCGATGCGCAGGGTACTCGGGCAATTGCTGGGGCTACGATTTCGACTGGCAGTCGCGGATGTTTCTGCGGCCGAAGGGCACGCCGACCATCGTCAATACCGCATTCATCGGACACGTCCTGCTCGACTGTTATCAGATCACAGGCAATGTGCGGGCGCTGGAGATGGCGCTGCCGATCAAGGAATTCATCCTGAACGATTTGGCTAGAATCCCCTTTGAAGAGACATTCTGCTTCAGCTACACTCCCGTCGGGAAGCGGGCGGTGCATGAGACGGAAGCCGTGCACAATGCAAACCTGCTTGGGGCATCGATTCTCGCACGTCTTGCACGCTACTGTGATGATGATCGGCTGATTCCAACGGCTCTCAAGAGCATGGACTACTCCATGCGGCATCAGCGCAACGACGGGGCATGGTATTACGCCGAGACCTCGCTTCAGAAGTGGATTGACTCATTCCACACAGGCTTCAATCTCGAGGCCATTCGCTATATCCTGCAGGCCGGTCTGGGGGGGAAATGGCTACCCGCATACCGCAAGGGTGTGGCCTACTACGCAAATCAGTTCTTTAGGGAAGACGGCGCTCCACAATATTACCACGACCGGGTCTATCCGATCGACATTCACGCCCCCACGCAGGCGATCTGTTTCTTTGCAGGGGAAGGCAAGCAGTATCGCGAACTCACGGAGCGTATTCTGCATTGGATGCTTGAGCATCTGTATAGTGGCAAGGGGTACTTCTACTACCGCAGAGGAAGGTTCTTCACCAACCGCATTTCGTACATGCGGTGGTCGCAGGCGTGGGCGTTTCACGCATTGACGGAGTATGCGTATCAGCGTTCGGAAAGGAGTCGTCGGGGTGATGACAGCGAAACTTGTCGAACAGAAGATTCTGGGGGTGCCGATAACGTGCTTCCAATCGCCAGCACACGCCGCAACACATATCGTAGAGACCGTCAAGCACAGGCAGAAGACGTACTGCGTGGCCATCAATCCGGAGAAGGTCCGTCTGGCCCGCGGAGACACAAGCTTTCACAAGATTGTTCGAAATGCGACACTCCACATCTGTGACGGCGCCGGCACCGCCGCCGCCATGAGGATCTTATGGGGGATGAGAATACCTCGTGTCACCGGCGTCGGGCTCTTCTTTGAGTTGCTGGCTCTGGCGGAGAGGGAAGGGTTGCGGGTGTTCTTGCTTGGCGCAGATCCGAAGACGAGTGCACGTGCCCGTGACATTCTGCGCGGCAGATATCCCCGCCTGCAATGCGTCGGTTGTCGAGATGGGTATTTCCGCGCGGACGAATCGCCGACAATCGTCGAAGAGATCAACACATCGAAGGCCGACATGCTGTTCGTGGCGTTGGGCTCGCCGAAGCAGGAGCGGTGGATCGCCCAATACCGTCCCCAATTGGAGACGCCGTTTTGCATGGGGGTCGGGGGCAGTATCGATGTGCTGAGCGGGCGCGTCAAGCGCGCCCCGGGGATCTTCCGCAGGACCGGTACCGAGTGGCTGTACCGACTTGCGCAGAAGCCTTCACGCTGGAAGCGACAGAAGGCACTGGCCGTTTTCGCGTGGGACGTACTGAGACAGAGACTCACGGGCCCGCAGTAGCACGTTGTTTCCTGTAGTGTGATTTGCATGCTTCATCCTCCCGGTGTCTCACGTATCCTGGCACAGGAGGCATGTCACCTGTCAGAGGTCATCTGTGGTTCCGCCGAGAGCTGTTTCCCACAACTACGAATGTCCGAGGACGCTGATGAGAGTGAAACCCAAGAGGATCGACATACTCGGGATTCCGCTGAGTGTGCTTGCGTCCTACGAGGAAGCTGTCGGCCGCATAATCGACCGCATCCGTCGCGGGCAGAAGACGTTCTGCGTGGCCCTGACGCCTGAAAAGAGCTACCGAGCCCACAAGGACGATGAGTTGAAGCAGATCATTCAGGTGGCCGATCTGCACATCTGCGACGGTATTGGCATGGCGATTGCAGCCAGTATCCTGCATGGCCGCAGGGTCACTCGGGTCACTGGAGTGGACCTTTTCGAGAGGCTGGTTGCCCGTGCCGAGATGGAGGGACTCAGCGTCTTCCTACTGGGCGCGCGCCCGGAGTCAAACGCCGGAGCTGCCGAGATGCTTCAGGCCAGGCACCCTGCACTCCGTATTGTTGGCAGGCAGCACGGATATATTGAAGATGATGTGCAGGTTGTTGAGAAGATCAGAACCTCGCGCCCAGACATGCTTTTCGTCGCTATGGGTTCGCCTCGTCAGGAAGTGTGGGTTGCCCAGCATTACGATCGACTCGATGTGCCGTATTGCATGGGGGTAGGCGGCTCTTTCGACGTGGTGAGTGGGCATGCGCGAAGGGCGCCCAGATGGGCCCAGAAGTCGGGGACAGAATTCCTATATCGATTCGCTCTTGAGCCGAGGCGATGGAAGCGCGAGTTGTGTGCGTGTGCCTTCATGTTGTGTGTTGTTCGAGCGAAGTTGATGGGATCGCCTCGGGTGTTGCTTGACCAATAGAGGGTATAGGGACGAAGGGATGGATGTGGTGTCGGGCAGGTGGAGTGCTGTGGCGGGAACAGGGGTTCTGGTATTGCTTTCGCTTGGCGCGGGGGCGTTCGTCTGCAAGGTCGTTCATGAGTCGGGCCACGCGCTGACGGCCAGCGCCTTTGGGTCGCGGATTGAATCGGTGCATATGGATTGGCCGCTGAAGTTCGGGTTCTTTCGCGTGGGGTATACGCAGCCGGATCGGCCGTGGCAGAGAGGGCTGAGCGATCTGATGGGGACGGGGGCGACGTCCATCTTGGCGTATGTCCTGGTTCTGCTCGTCTTGTGGCTGCGTCCGGCCCTGCGGGTCCGGATAGCGGTTCTCTGTGTGGCGGTCGTGTGCGCCTGGGACATGTTTCTGTATGCGACGCTCCCGCTTTTCGGATTGCGACGGGGACTGGTGATGGGAGGGCGTCACGCCGAGCCCGTTGAGGGGGCGGCCATGATCGGGATTCCGCCGTGGGTGTTTCTGAGCGGTTTGGCTGTTGGTTTCATTGTTTTTCACACGTTACTCTATTGGGCCTTCAAGGCCAGGGCAGTGCAGTTGTGAACATTGCGATCGTTGGTTGCGGGAATGTGGGGTTTGAGACGGCGCGGTTGCTGGCCGACAGGCACGCTCTTCTGCTGGTCAATCGGAGCCGTCCGGCCGACCTGGCCCGGTTTGTCGATGAGAACGACCGTGTGTCGTTCGCGCAGGCCGATGCGGCGGATCCCAGAGGCATCCAAGAAGCTTTCGCCGGATTTGAGGAGCGGGTTGGACCGCTCGACGCATTGATCAGCACGGTCGGCGTGCCCGGTGTGGCCTCGGCGCTGGACGGTTATGCGCGGTTCAAGGAGGAGTTCCGGTTGAATGTCTTCGCGAATCTGGTTCCTGTCAAGATCGCGCTGGACCACATGGCGGCACATCGCCAGGGCAAGATCGTGGCGATTTCGTCGACGTCCGGGGTGCACACCTATCCGGGCTGGGGGGCCTATGCCCCCGCGAAGTGGGCGCTGACGAACCTGTGTCGGACCCTGCGGAAGGAAGCCGGGCCGCATGGGATTGCCGTGGACGTGGTGTTCCCACGGACGATCAGAAACCAACGGTCGAAGACCTTTTTGAACGATGCGGGAGTGGAGCCTTTGCAGGTGGCGCGCGAGGTGGTCAAGGTCCTGGCGGCCGCCAGACCGTGCGATCGATTTGTCCCCCGCCGACATGCGCTGCTCCGCGTCCTGGAACGGGTGTTTCCCCAGGTGCTCGACCGCAAGGCGGGTTTGCGTAAGGATCGGTGTTGCCGATTCCGCGCCGAGTCGGCTCATCGTGTTCTGATCCACGAGCCGGACGCAAGCCTGGGTTTGGAATTAGCGCGACGGTACGCTGCAACGGCGAAGGCCCTGTATCTGGCGGGATCGGATGAGCCGGTTCTGACAACGATCGAGAAGGAGCTGGGGCATTCGTCGTCGTGCACTGTCGAGGGGGTCGTTCTGCCCGAGGGCGATGCCGACGCGGTTCAACGTCTTGCGGTGCAAACGGGGACTGTGGACCTGATCGTCCATTGCGGCGTTTCCTCCTCGCCGGCGGAACTGCGGGAGATGTCATTCGATGCCTGCGAACAAAGCATGGAGGTCAGCTTCTTCCAGCCGCTGCAAGTGCTCATGGCGTATGCGCGGCAGGAGGTCCGGCCACGCAAAATCGTCAACGTGCTGTCGATGTCGGCCGTAACCGGTCGCGCGCAATACGCATGTTGGTCTGCCGCACAGGCGGCCCTGTGGGCGCAGACGCGGGCGCTGCGCCGCACGATGGGCAACGATGTGCAGGTGATGGAGGTCCTTCTATCCGAATGGGATGGGCCGCGAGGTGAGCGAAGTGGAAATGGTGCTATCTGTGAGGCGGCCGACAGAATCTGTGACGCCGAGCAACGAGGCCGCGAGATCGTTGTATTTCCCCTGCACCGGCGAATCGCAATGGTTCTCGATGCCATTGGTCTTAGGAGGTTCTCTTGATTCAAGGGAGTGAGCATCTTATGGCGAGCTGCGCCGAGTCGCCGGCCATTGAGGCGACGCTGGAGGTGGCTTCCAAAAGGACGTGCGACCTGTCGTTGCAGGAATGCGATCAGTTCTGCGAGCTGTTCCGTCGGGTATTCCGCAAGTCGATGGACAGGAACGCGTTCGATCGCAAGTATCGCAAGACACCTATAGGCTATTCGCATCACGGCTTGATGATGGTGAAAGGACAGATCGTCGGCGCTTACAGTCTCATTCCCTACCAATATCGGTGCTTCGGGCGGGAATGCCTTTTCGGGCTCTCCGTAGACGCGATGATCGACGAGCGCCATAGGCGCGGTCCGTTCAATCTGCTCCGGATGGCGCAACTCGCCTGTGAAGAGGCGGCGCGCGACGGCGTCGTGTTTGTATTCGGGTTCCCCAATGATCAGGCGTATGCGTTCGTCCGAAGAGTCCTGCGATGGACCGGCTTGGGTGAGTTGGACTTCTACGTTCTGCCGATTCGCATCGGGGCCGTTCGTCCGTTGCTGGCCTGGGCAAATGCGTTGTCCAGGTTCATCTCGATTGTTTGGATCCGTCTGCCGAGGTGGTCGCGCGCGGGGCCGTCGAGGTTCCCGGTTGAGAAGATATGTGATGAGGGATTTCGCCGGCACCGTTATGGCGAACAGCACGGGGCGATTGCGTTGAAGGCCGGAGGTGAAGCGACCTATTGCATTCACGAGGAGGACGATGGCGTTCGCGTACTGTACATCGTGGATGTGACGCCGCTGAAGGCCGATGCCTTCGCCGAAGCCGTACGGAAGCTGCACGGCGTCGCCATGTTGCGTGCTGATTTGATCTTGTACGTGGGGCGGCTGCCATTTGCCCCTCGGGGTCTGATCCGGGTGCCTCTCTCCATGTGTCCGCGTCCGATCCGGATGTGTGGGAAGATCCTGGACCCTCGAGGTGTGGATGAACGCGTCCTGCAGATGGAGAACTGGAACATCAACATTTCGAATTTCGATGTCCGCTGAGGAAGACACTTCATGCGGGATGTGGGTCTTGCCCAAAGGAAGGTTCTCCGTGGAAACAATAGGGGTTGTGCATGGTAGAGAGAAGATGGCGAGCAGCGAGGCAAAGCATCCGACGAAGCCTATCAGTGCCTTCAGTTGCGAACTAGAGGACTGGTTTCACATTCTCGACAGCGACCACATTCCCACGATCGATGCGTGGCCCGGACTGCCGCTGCATGCGGAGAAGAGCGTGGATCGACTGCTCGATCTCCTGGAAGAAAACGGTGCCAAGGCGACCTTCTTCTGTCTGGGGTGGATGGCCGAGCGGATGCCGGAGGTGGTGCGGCGCTGCTGGCGGGCTGGACACGAGATTGCCTCGCACGGCTACGGCCACGTGCTCGCCTATCAGGTGGGGCGCCAGGGGTACTGGGATGACATCGTCCGTGCGAAGAAGATCCTCGAAGACCTGATCGGTGAAGAAGTGGTGGGGTTCCGGTCGCCGGGGTTCTGTGTGAAGGAGGAGAATCGGTGGGTGTTCGACGTCGTGGCGCAGGCGGGCTATCGCTACGATGCCAGTGTTTTTCCCGCGCGTCATGCGCATGGCGGTCTCCGCCAAGCCGAGCCCGGCCCGCACGTGATTGCGACGGAAAGCGGGCCTCTGGTGGAGATTCCCACTTCGACGGTGAACTGGATGGGACGTCGAGTCTGTCTGTTTGGCGGCGGATACCTGCGCATTGCGCCGTTGCCTCTGATTCGCTGGGGGATTCGGAGGCTCTATCGGCAGGGGCAGCCCCTGATTGTGTACATGCATCCCCGTGAAATCGACCCGAGTCACCCTCGATTGCCGCTGCCGCTGATGCGAAGATTCAAGTGTTACGTCAATCTGTGCAGCACGCTTCCAAAGCTCCAGTGGCTGTGCGCGCACCATGGCTTTGTAACCATGAGGACGCTTGCGGAACGCGTGGGTAGGGGCATCGAGCGAAGACCGGTGGCCGAGATCGAGGGTCGGCAACCGGGACCCGGCCTTGTCGAGATCGGACGTCGGACACGTCCCGCGAGTGCAGAACAGGTACCTTCAACCTGAAGAAAGGAACCTTACGTATGGGTGTGCAAGAAGAGATTCGCAATTATGTCATAGACCATATCCTGTTTGGAGATGGAGAGAAACTTCGCGACGACGTCTCGTTCCAGGAGACCGGCATCCTGGATTCCACGGGTTTTCTTGAGTTGATCACGTTCGTTGAGGAGCAATTCGGCGTGGAGATCGCCGATGATGAACTCGTGCCGGAGCATTTCGACACGTTGCGCGCGGTGTCGGCGTTCGTCGAGCAGAAGCGGGCGAGCAGGGCTGTGGCATAATCCCTCGCCGTGCCGGGTCGGGAGCAGGGCCTCTTACTTCAAGGGAAGTTATGTGCGGTATTGTTGGAATCTGCAATCTTGGGTCCGCCAGGGGCATTGGCGTCGAGACGTTGGCGCGGATGATGGGAGGGATCCGCCATCGCGGGCCGGATGAAACGGGCGTCTACTTGGACGACCGGACCGCTCTGGGGCACGTGCGGCTGAGCATCATCGACCTGGCCGGCGGGGGCCAGCCGATCCACAACGAGGACCAGACCCTCTGGATCGTCTACAACGGGGAGATCTTCAACTATCCGGAATTGAAAGAGTCGCTGGAGCGGCAGGGCCATCGCTTCTACACGACCTCGGACACCGAAGTCCTGCTCCATCTGTACGAGCAGGAAGGTCCTGCATGCCTGGACCGGCTCAACGGCCAGTTCGCCTTCGCCATCTGGGACAGTCGCCGTCAGGCACTGTTTCTGGCGCGCGATCGGGTAGGGATTCGTCCGCTGCACTACACCGTGCACGACGGCCGCCTCATCTTCGCCTCGGAGGTCAAGGCCATCTTTGCGGTCCCGCAGGTGCCCCGGCGGATGGATCCGGAGGCCCTGGATCAGGTGTTCACGTTCTGGACGGTCCTGCCGGGACGCACTGCGTTCGAAGGCATCTGCGAATTACCGCCCGGCCATTACATGAAGGTCTCGAAGGGGAGCATTACGACGCACCGGTACTGGGACATTCCCATCTGCCCTCGCGCCGATCAGACCGACCGGCCGGCTGACGAAATTGCCGAAATGGTCGGCGACCTTCTGGTGGATGCCGTTCGATTCCGCCTGCGCGCCGACGTTCCTGTGGGCTGCTATCTGAGTGGTGGACTGGATTCGTCGGGCATCGCCGCACTGACGGCCCGGCGGTTCAACGCCGATCTCAGCACGTTCGGAATTCGTTTCGACCGGGAAGCCTTCGACGAAGGCTCGCACCAGCAGACGATGGCGGCGTTTCTCGGCACCCACCATCGGGAGGTGCAAGCGTCGGCGAAGGGGATCGGCGCTTCGTTTGCCGAGATGCTCTGGCACGGCGAGAAGCCGATCCTGCGTACGGCCCCGGTGCCTCTTCTGATGTTGTCCAAGGTGGTCAGAGACAGCGGCCTGAAGGTCGTGCTCACCGGCGAAGGGGCCGATGAGGTGTTCGGAGGGTACAACATCTTCAAGGAGGCCAAGGTCCGGCGGTTCTGGGCTCGACAACCTGCGTCCGGCGCGCGCAGCGCTTTGATCGGGCAGCTCTACGGCTATGTCTTCCGCGACCAGCGGTCGAGATCGTTCCTGACCTCGTTCTTCGGCGCCGGCCTGGATCAGGTTCACGACCCGCTCTTCTCGCATATGGTGCGTTGGCGGAACACCAGCCGGATCAAGACCTTCTTCTCTGCCGAACTCAGGTCGGCCGCCGACTCCGGTGATCCGTACGAGCCGGTCCGAGCGAGCCTGCCCGACGAATTTCACCGGCTCGATGCCGTGGCCAAGGCGCAGTACCTTGAGATGAAGCTCTTTCTGAGCAACTACCTTCTGTCATCGCAGGGCGACAGGGTGGCGATGGCCCATTCGGTGGAGATTCGAGTGCCGTTTCTGGATCATCGCATCATCGAGTTGATGTCCAGGGTCCCATCGCGTTGGAAGATCCTGGGACTGAACGAGAAACACATTCTCAAGAAGGCTTTGGCTCCGAATCTGCCGAAAGAGATTTGGTCGCGGCGCAAGCAGCCGTACCGGGCGCCCATCGTCGATTGTCTTCTGAGTGGTTCGGGAGGCGACTGTACGCGTGAGATGCTCGGCCGTCAGGCGATCGATGCCGCCGGCCTGTTCGATGCCGCGAAGGTGGATAGGCTCCTCAACAAGATGCAGACTGTCCGGACTCCAAGCGAGGTGGACGGTATGGCGCTGGCGGGCATCCTGTCCAGCCAGATCGTCCATCGTCAGTTCATCGAGCAGTTCCGTGCCGAATCCATTCCTCCGGCATGCGTGGATTTGGTCTTTGACCGGCGGCGGGGCAGGGCGACCATACACGAGATCCATCGTGGTCCCATGCCGCGAGTTCCAGCATCGACGCGGTCAGGCAGATGAAAGACACTATCGCGACATCGGAGCTGCAATGAGGCCCGACGAACAGGAGGTATGTCCATGATCGAGTTCGACCCAACCCTGGTCCATGAGTGGTTGTCCCGTTCGGCCCGGCGACATCCTGACAAGGACGCCATCGTCTGCGGCCAGGAACGCTGGACATACCGGAAGCTCGAAGCCTGCTCGAATCGCTTCGCACGGGCACTGTGCGATCTGGGCCTCGAGCGGCAGGACAGGGTGGTGATCCTGCTGGGCAACTGTGCCGAGACGGTGGTGAGTCTCTATGGGACGCTCAAGGCCGGCGGCGTTTTCGTGATCCTGGACGGCAACACGAAAGCGCGTCGCCTGCAGTACGTTCTTCAGAACTCGCAGGCGCGCGTGCTGGTTGCCAGGTCCTCGCTGAGGGCCCTTGTGGTCGAGGCCATGGAGGGCCTCGATCACGACGTGCGGGTCGTCTGGCATGGCACCAACGCCCCGGTCGGCGCTCCGCCGAACGTTTCGGACATCTGCTGGAACGCGCTCGTTGCCGACGGGGCGGACGGGAGCGATCTATCCGCCGTGGCCGCCGGCGATCTGCCGCGGACGATCGACATCGACCTCGCTGCGCTGATCTACACGTCCGCGACCACGGGAGACCCCAAAGGGGTGATGTCCACGCACCACAACATGATCTCGGCGGCGCGGAGCATCATCCAGTTCATCGGCAACGAACCGGATGACGTTGTGCTCGATGCGCTGCCGTTGTCCTTCGACTATGGCCTGTATCAGGTGATCATGGCGGTGATGTTCGGAGGGACCGTGGTGCTGGAATCATCGTTCGTCTATCTGCACAACATTCTGACGCGGATCGCCGAGGAGAAGGTCACGGGCTTCCCAATCGTGCCGACGATGGTCGCCATGCTCCTGAAGATGCGGGACCTGGGCGGCTACGACCTGCGTTGTCTGCAGTACATCACGAATACGGGAGCGGCATTGCCCGTGCAGCACATTCGCAGCCTCCAGCAGTTGCTGCCGCACGTGAAGCTGTTCTCGATGTTCGGCCTGACCGAGTGCAAGCGCGTCGGCTATCTGGACCCCGATGAGCTGGCGCGACGGCCTGGGTCCGTGGGCAAAGCCATGCCGAACTGCGAGGTGGCCGTCGTGGACGAGCAGGGCGACCGCGTCCCGGCAGGGGAGGTGGGCGAGCTGGTGATTCGCGGCTCCAACGTCATGCAGGGCTACTGGCGCGATCCCGCGATGACCGACAAGACCTATCGACTCGGCCCGTATCCCGCTTCGCGGTGGCTGTACTCGGGCGATTACTTTCGGATGGACAAGGAAGGGTTCCTCTACTTTCTCGGAAGGAAGGATGACATGATCAAGACGCGAGGCGAGCGGGTCAGCCCGAAGGAGGTGGAGAACGCCATCTGCGAGCTGGACGACGTCGCCGAGGCGGCTGTGGTGCCTGTGCCCGACGAGATTCTCGGGCAGGCCATCAAGGTGTTCGTTGTCGGCCGCAGTGACGATCTGAGCGAGAAGGACGTGCTGCGGCACTGTGCGCGCCGGCTCGAACCCTTCATGGTGCCGAAGCACGTCGAATTCGTGCCTGCCCTGCCCAGGACGGCTCACGGCAAGATCAACAAACGCGAACTACAAACGGTCACGGGAGAACGGCAAGCATGTTGATGGAGAACGTGGCCTCCTGGAGCGGCCTTCGGCTGGACTGCGAACGGGAGTCGGAGCGGATCGCGCTGCGCCTGCGCGAGGTTGTGGGCCGGACGCTCAGAAAGCGCGGTGTCGTGGTTGCCCTGTCGGGCGGGATCGACAGCAGCGTGGTCGGTGCGCTCTGCGTGCGAGCATTGGGGGCCGAGCGGGTGTTCGGCCTGCTGCTGCCTGAGAAGGACTCGTCGGCGGAGACCCTGAAGCTCAGTCGCCTGATTGGGGATCACCTGGGCATCGAGGCCGAACACCATGATATCACGGAGATGCTTCAGGCCGCAGGGTGCTACCGCTATCGGGACGAGGCCATTCGAAGCGTGATCGGCGAGTACGATGCCGGGTACAAGTGCAAGATCGTGTTGCCCTCGCTGTTGGCCGCCGAGCATCTGAGGGTGTTCTCGGTGGTGGTCGAATCGCCCGACGGGCGGCGGACGCAGGCCCGACTGCCGGTCAAGGCCTATCTGCAGGTCGTCGCGGCCAGCAATTTCAAGCAGCGCATCCGCAAGATGCTGGAGTACTTCCACGCCGACCGGCTCAACTACGCGGTCACGGGCACGCCCAATCGGCAGGAATACGACCAGGGCTTCTTCGTGAAGCTGGGTGACGGCGCCGCCGACGTCAAGCCCATCGCCCATCTCTACAAGACCCAGGTCTACCAGATGGCGGAGTTCCTCGGACTGCCGCAAGAGATTTGCGAACGCCCGCCCACCACGGATACGTACTCGCTGGCGCAGGACCAGGAGGAGTTTTACTTCTCGGTGCCGCATCACGTTCTGGACGTTTGCCTCTACGGCAAGAACCACGGCATGGCCGCCGAGGAGATCGCCGAGGTCCTGTCGCTGGAGGCCGAACAGGTGCAGCGCGTCTATCGCGATATCGATGCCAAACGCAGCGCCACCCGATACCAACACATGCCCCCGCTGCTGATCGAGCCGGTTGATGAGATCCACGTCTGAGCCTCACGCGGGAGTCCGTATGGACCATCCACTGTATCGGGGACTGCTGGCGCGTCTGGAGCGGGAATTGGAGGTCCTGCCGGACAAGCCCGACGAGACTCCCTGCAACACCCTGGATTGTCTCTGGGCCTTGGTCGCGGGCCAGCGGCTGGCGCTGAGTCAGGTGGGCACGGCGGAAATGGTCGAGCTCGATCCGGCGGGACAGGAGCGGCTGCGGCAGCTTGTCGAGCTTCGGCTGGCGAACGCACCCCTGGCCCATCTGACGGGGCGGCAGGATTTCATGGGACTGGTCCTTCTGGCCTCGCCGGGGGCCCTGGTACCGCGACGTGAAACCGAACTCTTGGGCTGGTCGGCGCTGGCGAAGATCGCGTCGGCGGATGCCGCGGCGCCCCTGGTGGTCGATCTGTGCACCGGCTGCGGGAACCTGGCGCTGGCGATGGCCATTTACGCCCCACAGGCGAGGGTCTGGGGCAGCGATCTGTCGCCCGAGGCCGTCGAACTGGCGTACGAGAACGCCCGATTCGTAGGGCGTCCCGACGTGACGTTCGTGGTCGGAGACCTCGCCGAACCTTTCGACAACCCGGATTTTGCAGGTCGGGTCGATGTCGTAACCTGCAACCCACCCTATATCTCCAGCGCCAAGGTCGATGGCATGCACGCGGAGATCAGCGACCATGAGCCGCGTCTGGCGTTTGATGGCGGGCCATTTGGGGTCAAGGTGCTTCTGCGTCTGCTCAAGGACGCGCCGCGACTGCTCAAGCCCGGCGGCTGGCTGCTCTTCGAGGTCGGTCTCGGGCAGGGCGAACCGATGCACAAACGATTGGCGGGACTTTCGGCTTTCGACGAGGTCGAGTCCATCCGAGACCCCGACGGCAATGTCCGGGTGCTCGCCGCCCGGCGCCAGGCGATGGTTGAAGCCGATTCTCAGGCATGAATGCCGCTCGATCATTCTGCGGATCGACGGGGCGCAGACCGCAAGTCCATGTGCAGGACATTGTGTTCATGTTTGTGGTCACCTGTCGGGTGGCCATTGCATGGATGCGGGGGTGATCTATTATGACGACCTATTTGCTCATATGGCTTGGTTCGCTGGCTTTGGCGCTGGCTGCCACGCCGGTGGTGATCTGGCTGGCGCGCCGTGTGGATGCGGTGGACCGGCCGGGGGTGCGTACCGTGCATACCCGACCGGTGCCTCGCATCGGCGGGATCGCCATCGTCTTCTCGGCGGTCGGCCTGATCGCCCCCGTTCTGTTTCTGGACAATCGGTTCGGCGACGTTTTCCGAGAGGTCTCGGTTCAGGTGATCACCCTGCTGGGAGCCGCGACACTGATCTTCCTTGTGGGCCTGGTGGACGATGTGCGAGGGTTGCCCGCCAGGATCAAGCTCATCGCCGAGGTCATCGCGGCGGCCTTGCTCTGCTTTGTCGGAGTGCGGATATCGGAGTTGGAAATCGCGGACGGATACGTACTGTCCTTGGGGTGGTGGGGCGCGCCGCTGACAATCCTGTGGATTGTCGGCATCACGAACGCCGTGAATCTCAGTGACGGTCTTGACGGCTTGGCGGCGGGTGTATCGGCTGTGGCGTGCGCGGTTATCGCCGTGTTCGCTATCTACAGCGAGAGCCTCGTCATGGCGGTCTTTATGCTGGCCCTGCTCGGGGGACTCTGCGGCTTCTTGTTCTACAACTTCAACCCGGCAAAGATCTTTATGGGTGATTGCGGCAGCCTCTTCGTGGGGTTCACCATCGCGGCAGCGAGCGCGATGTGTTTGACCAAATCGTCCGCCTTGGTCGGGCTGGCGCTGCCGGTTCTGGCACTGGGCATTCCGATCTTCGATGCGTTGTTTGCGATCCTTCGCCGGTTTCTCCAAAGCCGTTCGCTGTTTGCCCCGGATCGCAGCCACTTTCACCATCGATTGATCGATTTGGGCCTGAAGCAACGATACGCGGTACTGGCGATCTATGGCTCGACCTGCGTGGCGACCGGCTTGGGTCTGTTCATGATGGTCCGCAGGGACATCGGCGCGCTCGTGCTGTTTGCCTGTGTTCTGCTCCTGTTGCTTCTGCTGTTCCGCGTGGTGGGCGCGGTGCGACTGAGAGAGACGCTCGCGGCGCTGCAGAGCAAGTACGCGACGGCGTGTCAACAGAGAAAGGAGCAGCGTACGTTTGAGGACCTGGAACTGCAATTCCGACGGGTCCAGGACCGTCGTGAGTGGTGGCAGGCCGTCTGCGAAGCGGGCAAGGGCCTTGACTTCGCGTGGGTTTCTCTGATGAGCCGGGACGACGAAGGGAATCTGGACACGCAGGTCTGGCGAGCGAGCTCCCTATCAGCGGCGTCGCGGATCGTCACCATGAGCCTTCCGGTCAAAGGGGTCGATACCAAGACCGCGATGGAATTCGAGGTCGCTATCGCGGTCAATCAGACGCTCGAATCGGCGGGCCGCCGGGGGGCGCTGTTCAGCCGGCTGATTGACAAGCACGGCCCTATTCAGAGCACGCCGGTGGCCCGCGCGGCCGCAGCCGTCGTATAGGAGCAAGAACGAAGGTGTCTCAGGCACAGGCGGTGGCGAGGCGCTCTTGACGGGCGTCGCCCACGCCTCGAATCCGAACGCCAGGCAGCGCGTCTCGCGGGGGCAGATCGGTCCTTTCACGAAGTTCCACCGATTGCTGCCCCATTGTTCGCGAGACCGTCGGGAGGACCAGATATGGTCCTCCCCTTTTTTTTTGGATGCCCCCCCTGTGAAGGGCGGAGGGACACAAAAAAAGGCGAAGCGCCTCACCGGCATGCGGTGTCCGCACGAACGCCCAATGCACACAACCTCCAAAGGCAGAACACCATGTCGCGTTCACGCCGGGTGTCAGTGCACGAAGGCGCGGTGGCGTCAGGATCGCCAGCGCAGGTTGTGAGTCTGACCGTCGATATCGGTGTTGCCGCCTACGGCGCGCAGGGTGAACTTGCCTCCCTGCGATGTCAGGAGCGCCTCGACCCATCCGACCGGCTGAGCGTCGCTGAAGTTGTATCCCGTAGCCGGCAGATTGATCAGGTGGATTCCGTCGCGTTCCGAGAAGCCGTAGGCGTGTGAATGGCCGTAGACAACCGCCTTGACGCTCGGCACGCCGGCAATGATGTCGAACAGTCGCAAGACATCGAGCAAATCGCCGTCGCCGTCGCCAAGCGTGTGGTGGAAGAACAGGATCGTGGGCCGATCGTCGCTCGTGCGGAGACAGTCTTGCAGCCAGGTGCGCTGCGCTTTACCGAGGAGACCGGGCACCTTGTTCACATACATCAGCGAATCGAGCACGATCAGTCGCACCGATCCGGCGTTGGCGATCACCACGTGTTTGCCGGTGACGACTTGTCGGCCACCGCCGTAACTGTCAAACACGCGCAGGAAATTATCGCGATGGTCGTGGTTGCCCAGCGCAACGCAGATCGGCCGCTTCTCGACCAGGGGCGTCAGCAGCTCGCTGGCTTTTTCGTAGTCGCCGATCAGGCCCTCCAATCGCGCGAGATCGCCCGCGATGACAACCCCTTCGGGCAGATCGGAGGCGATCTGTGCGACGACCTTCTGCATGTTCCGGTAAGGAAAGAAACCTCGATAAGTGTTCTCCGGATCGGCCGGAATATGCGTATCGGCCAGAAAGGCCCATCGCGAGGTTGTCCCGCTGTTTTGCGGGCTTGCCCAGCTTCGGCGTGGTCCCAGCATGGCGACTCCGCCTGCCATCGCCGCCATCTTCAGAACCTGCCTGCGGTTCATCGTCGTGTCGCAGAGTCCAGACATGATTTGCCTCTTTCCATTGTATCGGTGGACGGTTCCGTGCCGCCTCACTCGTACCAGAAACGACGAGCGGACGCAATATTTGTTTGGCAGGCGGTGGCAAGAAACTCACCGCCGCCTCGTCAGCGGACACCCGTCAGGGCGTCTTGCGAAATGCCACCCATACCCCGTAGTTGATGCCCGCTTCGTTGCCGAGCCAGTACCACGCAGAACCGCCGCGTGCCCATGGGTCGTGCAGTCTTCGCCATACCCCACACCATCGGCGGGATGCAATTCACACCTATCTGCCGCCGCATCTGTTTGAGGAGTATGTCGTCCGGTACGCCGGGCGTTCACGGTCGAGAGCCTCTCGCCGCACCGGACGATCAGTGTGGATGAGAAGAACTGGCTGAGGAGCCGACGAGCCAGTCCGCGTGGGAAATTGAAGCGGATATCTCTTGAACATCCAAGGTGTGTTTCGTAGGATTGCCGATTGTGGCTGGAGACGGTTATAGTGGCAGCATCAATGGGAAGTGTCCGTATAAGGAGATGGGATTCGGGATCGGTATCCTTCAAGACAACGACCCACATTGACTCCGGGAAAGGATCGAAACGTGGCCAATCGAAAAGGCAAGCCAGCGAAGGACCGAAGTATGGTTCACGGTCGAAGGATGTTTTTGAAAGCCACGGCGGCATCGGTGGCACTGCCGTACGTGATCCCGGCGTCTGCGATGGGCAACGCCGGCGCCACCGCCCCCAGCAATCGGATCGTGATGGCCGGCATTGGTATCGGCAATATGGGTCGAGGCGATCTGGGCTCGTTCCTGGGCCGGGACGACGTTCAGTACCTCGCCGTGTGCGACGTGCAGAAGGACGCCCGCGACAATGCTGTGAACCGCGTGAACGAGAAGTACCAGAACAAAGATTGCCAAGCGTACAACGACTTCCGCGAGATCATGGTCCGGGATGATATCGATGCCGTGCATTGCGCCACCCCGGATCATTGGCACGCGGTCATCGTGCTCGACGCCTGCCGTAACGGAAAGGACGTCTATTGCCAGAAGCCCGAGACCAAGACGCTCCGTGAGGGCCAGCTCATGGTGGAGGCTGCCCGGCGTTATAGTCGGGTCGTCTCCGGCGGCAGCCAGCGTGTGCTGGAGGATTACCGAAATACGGTCAATGCCTGCTGGGGCGGAGAGAACGGCCTTGTCAAGTCGATCAATGTCAACGTGGGGCCGCTTCCGATCGAGTGCAATAAGGCAGAGGAGCCTATCCCCGACGGTTTCGACTGGGATCTGTGGCTGGGGCCCGCCCCCTGGGCGCCGTATCACCCCCACCGATGCAGCGGCAGTTACAGCATTGACGGCACGAGCTGGCGGTCGTTCAAGGATTACTCCGGCGGCGGCATGACCGACTGGGGTGCCCACCATTTCGGTGGCGCGACCTTCGCCATCGACGTGCGGGAACTGGAACCTGAGGAAGTCATCTTCCACAATGAGAACGGTCGGAAGTTTGCGACCTGCCGCTATCCGAACGGAAAGCTGTTGCACCACAATTATCCCGGGCGCGGCAATCTCCAGGTGGAAGGCACGGAGGAACAAGGGCCTTCCAAGGCGGTACCCGGTTATGCCGGTTCCGGCGGCATCTACGGTGATTTCATCGACTGCGTCAAGACGCGCCGCAAGCCGTTCCGGGATATCGAATTCGCGGTCCACACGGCGACCGTGTGCCACCTGTTCCTCATTGCCTACGAACTGGAACGGTCACTGAAGTGGGACACGTTCAAGCAGCAATTCGTTGACGACGACGAAGCCAATCGCCTTGTCGACGTTGCCAGAAGAGAACCCTGGGTGATTTGAATCAGCAACCGTTCCGACAAGGAGAATTGATGATGACGAGCCAAGTGACCACGGGAATGAACGTGGCGTCCGGTGCCGCTGCCATAGCCGCTTCCCAGACGGATGCAGCCGTCCTCGAAAACGCCTTCAATACGCTGAAGACCTATGACTGGGGCGCGGACCCCGAGATCTTGAAGCCCATCGACCGGGCGATCATTGCTACCCAGGGCGACCTCGCCGCACGCCGGGCGTTGGAGAAGATGTTGGCGGCCGCGCTTGTTGGCGGCCTCTCCCGGTCCGCCCAGGACTATGTGTGCCGCAGGCTTAGGATCGTGGGTACGGCTCAGTCCGTCCCCGCGCTGGCTGCGATGTTGCCGGATGAGGAGACTTCGCACATCGCTCGCTACGCTCTGGAACGCATTCCAGATGAGGCGGCGGCCACAGCGTTGCGGGACGCTCTGCCGAAGGTCGGAACCAAGCTCAAGCCTGGCATGATCGGTTCCTTGGGTGTCCGTCGCGATCAGCAGAGCACCAAAGCGATCGCCGAGGCTCTTGGCGACCCTGATATTGCCGTATCGCGAGCCGCTGCCCAATCGCTGGGCCTGATCGGTACATCGGCCGCGGCGAAGCACCTGAGCGCGTTCGCCAACAAAGCGTCTGCCGACATGAGGCTGCCCACGGCAGACGCCCTTTTGGTCTGTGCCGAGCAGTTGCTGGCTGACGGGAAAAAGGCCGAAGCCCTTGCCCTATACAGAGCGCTCAACAGTGACGACCAGCCCACGCGCGTGAAGCTCGCCGCCATGAAGGGCATGCTGGCCGCGGCGATGAAGAAGTGAAGCTGTACCCTGTTCAGCACCGCGCGTGGGTACTTGGCCGCCACTTGGCTGTCCGACGGCTCCGACGATTGAACGTACGTTCCGCCGGCACCACCGGTGTGATCGATCATTTCAGTCGATGCAAACCACAATGTCCGTACAGGCCACAAAGGCTGACATGGCAAGGCTCCGAGATGCCCCGACGACGTGATCGGATCGTGCGATCGTGCGGGCGGATGTCGAAAACGCTTGACTTGGGGGCCGGCAAAAAGGTATAATGCATTACTGCTGGATCGGCGGGGCGACCCTTCGGTCCGTCAGGCAAGGATGGGGGGCTTCACCATATGGAGGGGGTCGCTTCCGAACCGCAGCTTCGGGTGTGATGACTTCAGAGGGGGGTGATGAGATGATGAGAAAAGCATTGCTGCTGAGCGTCGGCGTAGTGGTTATCGGGCGGCTTTTCTGTGGTTCGGTTTGGGCAGGTCCAAGCCTCTTGGCCAATGGCGATGCGGAGACAGGAGACCTTACGGCCTGGCTGGTGAGCGATCCACAAATCGGGGCTGTCGCGAGCCAGACTCAATCGACCGGGACGGTGTTTCCCCATGAGGGCGATTATTTCTTCAGCTTTGCCTTGGCTCCTGCTCGCGACAGTGTGAACGATCCGCCAGTTACCATCGGTATGTACCAGACGGGCACAAGTGGCCTTGATGCCCCTGCCTTGCGACTGACTGGCTGGGTGCAGACGGAAGGGCGCAATGATATACACGATACAGCAGAAGCAATCCTGTCAGTATACGATGCCGGTGATGGTCTGCTGGCCTCGGCTTCGACGGGCACCCTGATCACAGATAATCTCCAGTGGGAGCCGTTCACGGTCGAATTGCATGGCCTGGAGGGTCTGGAGGGCGCTGCGTATTGGCGTGTCGATCTGATCGGTACAGTCTACGACGGGACGTACGTGAACACGTTCTTTGATGATGTGCATGTGGCCGCGATCCCAGCTCCGGGTGGAGTGATTCTGGGAAGTCTGGGGGCGGGCTTGGTTGGCTGGCTCCGACGCCGCCACGTTCTGTGAGAAATGTGCTTCCGGACAACTCGTCACTGTCACAACCTACCGTGTTGCACTTCGCATACTAATGCGCCAGAAAATGTACCGGACCCCGTCAATTTCCCTCAGCATCATCACTGTGGCATAGCGATCGTCTTTGGGGGGTCCTTGAGGCCGCGTGCCAGAGACAGCCTGAGAGCGCTTTCTGCCGTCCTTGCAGCGCCGGTCGTTCCGGCCAGATAATTGTCGATCAGAGTGAGAATCTCCTGTCTGCATTTATCGGCATTCATTTGGGACTTCTCCGCTTCATAATCGTCGTAGTCGTCGAGACCGTAAGCACTTCTACAACCGTAAGCACTTCCACAGCCGCACCTGTCAGGAATGCTCCTTCCGCAACGCGCATACCCGTTTGGCCGCTCGAAAACGCATCGCTGGACTCGGCCCAAGGTTCTCCCGCCGCAATACGAGTCGTGTAACGAGTCCTTGTTCCGGGGTCAACGGGCCATTGCGCGTTGTGGTTTTTGCGGCCTCTGGGGCGACAAATGGGACGGCTCGTGAGGTTGGGCACGGGTTGGATTTGACTTCTGTGGCGGTTTTGTTAAGATGAGGAAGGTTGGGTGGGTGTGGATCGTCGGTTGTGTGCCCTTGAGGGTGTATCCAGACGGGATAACGGCTTACGGCGTCACAACGGACGCGGGTGCATCCGGCCGTTTGGGCAGGCAGGGGAGTTGTTGTGATGGTGGATGGTGTTTCGGGACGTCATCGGGTGGTGATTGTGGTTGCCGCTGCGCGCGATGCGCCGGCGACCGAAATCGCGCGGGTGGCGGGCGAATACGAGGTGGACGTGCGTCGGTGCAATGACGTATACGACGCGACGGCCGAGTTGGCGCTGTTGCGGGACCGATGTGTTCTGGTCGTGGGGCCGCTTGGCGAACTGGCGAAGGAGGGTTGTCGCTTCTTCGCTGTGGCGGCCCGGAACAGCGCGCGGTGCTGCGCCCTTCTGGGCGCCGGGCCGCCGGCTGAGCCACACGTGGTCTCGACGGCGGTTCGTGCAGGCGTGCTCGTCGTCGGCGCCGATGAGATCAGGAGCGTTCTCGAGACATGGCTGGCCGGTGGCGGCTGCCCATCGTCTACCGCGATCCGTCTGGATGAGGAGCATCGTGCCACCGAGGCCGAGCTGAACGCATTGCTGGGGCAGGACATCGATGAGTAGTACGGCCGATTCTCCAACGCGAGCGTACGGGTGCGGCAAGGTCCTGCTGGTCGGGGACATTGGCAAGGCGTTTCTCGACGCCGAGTGCGTGCGGCGTTATCCATGCGATGTCAAGGCGAACCTGCTCGACGCGATCGAGGCGGCGGCCGCTTGCGATTACGACGCCGTCGGGGTGGTGATGAACGGTCTGCTGGGCCAACTGGGTCCGGCCTTGCGGGCCCTGCGTCGGGCGGCGAAGGCGCCGATCATCCTGCTGGCGCAGATGGTGGATGAGCCGATCGCCCGCCGGCTGGTTCAGCGCAAGCCGGGCGTCGAGAAAGCGGCCGATGCCTATCGGGTCTGTCCGACGACGCTGGCGGGCTTTGGGTCCGGTCTGAAGACCGTGACCGGTACGGCGGCGTGGGCGCAGGCTGATGTCCTGCCGCCGGGCGTCGAGAAGCGGATGCGGTACCTCGAACGGCTGGCCACCACCGACGACCTGACGGGGCTGAAGAATCGCCGGTACATTCGCGAGTTTGCCCGGCAGATCATCGAGCGGGCCCGGCACAGCGCCGGGCGCGTCACGCTGCTGGTTTTCGACATCGACAACTTCAAGCACTACAACGACGTCTACGGCCACGCGACCGGCGACGAGATCCTCCGGCAGGCGGCCATTCTGGTGCGTCGCTGCTGTCGACCTCACGACGTGGTCGGGCGGATCGGCGGCGACGAGTTCGCCGTGGTGTTCTGGGACGATCCGCACGGCGTCGCATCCGAGGCGGCGCAGGACAGGCGTCACGCCGAGACCGACCACCCCAGCGAGCCCATCGTCGTGGCCAGGCGTTTCCAGAACGAATTCGGTCACGCCGAGTTGAACCTGCTGGGGCCTGAGGGGCAGGGCGTCCTGGCGATCAGCGGCGCCCTGGCCAGGTTTCCACGCGACGGCACGACGGTGCAGGAGCTGTTCGAGCGGGCCGATGCAGCCCTGCTGGAGGCCAAGCGCAGCGGCAAGAACCGCATTTACCTCGTGGGCGAGCCAAAAAACAATATCGCCGACCTTCCTTAGCCGATAGATGTATCGGAGTCCTTCGGCGCCCGACGCAGCGCGTGTGCGGCCCGCCGGGGAGTGTCCCGACAGACAGACGCCGAGTAGCCGCAGGGAGGTCGTATGGAGTTGCTGGCAATCAGTCCGCTGCGATGGGAATCGCTGCTCTGCTGTTTTCTTTCGGCCATCGTTATCGGGCTCGAAAGGCAGTTGCAGGGCAAGCCGGTCGGGGTGCGAACGAGCTCGCTGATCTGCATGGGGACGTATATCTTCATCGCCATGTCACGTGCGACGTTCGCCGGGGTCGGCGATCCGGCCCGCATCGTCGGGCAGGTGATTACCGGAATCGGCTTCCTCGGCGCCGGCGTAATGCTGGCCAAGGATGGGATCGTGGTGGGCGTGACGTCGGCTGCGGCGATCTGGATCCTGGCGGCGATTGGTGTGATTGTGGGACTGGGCTACCCGTGGCTGGGCGTCAAGATTGCCGTCCTGGCCGTAGTGATTCTCGTGGGTGTGGACTTCGTAGAGAACACATTCGGATTCATGCAACGCGGCGTCCATCACAAGCTCCGCAAGGGACGGGATGACGAAAAGGGCGATGCGCTTCCGTTGTTGGAGCGCAGTTCTGAATAGGTGTTGTCGAGCGATCTGTATGCTGAGTCGATCAGGTGGATCCGAAGAGAAGGCAGCGGTGTCTGCCGCGTCGGGTTTCTCTGCGAACCTGGGCAGTTGCGTTCGCAGTGCGATCTTCTTCTGCGCGTTCTATGTGTACCTGTGGCGGGTCGTCGATGTGCGTCTGATCTACTACGCTGCCGGGATGGTGTCGGACTTTCCCGCGTTTTTTCGCGGCGGTGCGTTCTTTCGTCCGTTTCTGTCCTATCCGGGTGGTCTCGCCGAGTATCTCGCGGCGTTCCTGGCGCAGTGGTTCGCCTTTCCGTGGGGCGGCGCGCTGATTGTGACGTTGCAGGCATGGCTGCTCGCGGCGTGTACAGGCGCCGTGCTCGATACGGCAGGCGCGTCGGATCTTCGCTGGGTACGGTTTGCCTTCCCCATCGGCCTGCTGGCCGTCTGCTCGCACTACACCTATCCTTTCGTTGCCGTCACGGCGATGTCGATCGCATGGACGGCGACGTGCCTGTACATTGCCATCGCCTCGCGCTTGAACGAGCGGGGCAGGCACGCGGAGTGCATGCTTGCCTTCGGGGCGTTGTCGATTGGCGTCTACTACATAGCGGCAGGGGGCTATCTGCTCTTTGCCGTCCTGTGCGCCGGTTATGCGCTGCTGCAGGGACGGTGGCGTGTGGGTGGGGCCTGTCTGGCCTCAGCGGTCGCGGTCCCCTATGTCCTCGGTGTTCTGGTCTTTCGCGTGAGCGTGGAGATGGCTTACACTGTGGGCATGCCGTCGTCGTCGCGAGTGGGCTTCGCACTGCCGCGCGATCGTCTCTCGGGGATCAGCGCAGCGTTGGTCCTGGTCTTGCCGTTGACGCTCGGCGTGGCGGGGCTGTGGCGCATCGCGGCGCACCGCCGGCGGCATGACGTCCGCGAGACGGAGGAAGAACCGAGAAGAGCGAGACGACGTGGACCGGCTGCTCTCGCGCGAGCGATACGCGTGTGGTATGAGCGCAGGGGTGTTCTGCGCTGGGGACTCGGATCGGCGGTGCTGCTCGGTGCGACCGCCGCCGCGGCCTTCCTGTCGCACGACGCGGTACAGAAGGCGACGTTTCAGGTGCATTCCTATGCATGCCGGCGGATGTGGCCGGAGGTGCTCCAGGTCGCCAGGAGCGCGTCGCGAAGCTACTCGACCATGAACGCCGTCAACCGCGCCCTGTACCACACCGGCCGGCTCGGCTCGGAGATGTTTGCCTGGCCCCAGCACGCCGATGCGCTGCTGCTCAGCGGCCAGGACCAGGACATGACCTTCTGGACCAAATTCGATACCCAGATGGACCTTGGTCTGATCAACGCCGCGCAGAAGAACTACACCGAATGCCTTGAAGTCTATGGCCCCCACCCGCTGATCCTCGAACGACTGGCCCTGGCAAACCTGGTCAAGGGCAACGCCGGCGGAGCCCGAATCTACCTCGGCGCGTTGAGCAAGACCCGTTCTCACGCCCGTTGGGCCAACGATTGCATCGCTCGCCTGGAGGCGGACCCGACCCTCGCTACGGACGAGCGGATCGTGCAGTGGCGATCGGTCTGCATGAAAGAGGATTCTCCGACGATCTTCGCTCCAGGCGAGGGGCAGCTTCAGACGCTGCTGCGTGAGAACGGCCGCAATCGCATGGCCTTTGAGTACCTGATGGCTACGTATATGCTGAACCGCCAACTGGATAAGTTCGTCGCCCTTCTGGACCGTCTCGATGCACTGGGCTATGGGGCGTTTCCGCGACACTTTGAGGAGGCGCTTCTGGTGTATGCGTACGCGACGCGGCGGTCGGTATTCCTGCACGGCCGCCAGATCGATCCGCAGAACAGACAGAGGATCGAGCAGTTCAGCCAGACGCTCAATCGCCACAACAAGGACCGACAGGCGGCCCTGCGCGAACTGGCCGCCGACCACGGGGACAGCTACTTCTTCTACAATCTCTACGGGCTGTCGGGGGTGAAACGGTGAGAAGACGCCTCGTACACATCACGATTCTCGCGGCCGTGCTGGCCGTCGGCGTGTTGGGTTATGGGTCGTACAGCCGCACGAGGGGTCATCCTGATTCGCTTGATGCGCTGGCCCGCGCGGGCCGCCTGCCGCGAATCGGTCCCGACTACGGCGGAGTCGTCGTCCCGCCGAACATCGCGCCGTTGAACTTCGTCGTGCAAGAGGACGGCTGCCGCTTCTACGTGCGGATCAGTGGCGAGCGCGGAGAGGCCATCAAGATTGCCGGCCGCTCGGACAAGGTCTTGATTCCCGAACGACCGTGGCGCCGGCTCCTTGAGGCCAACGCAGGCAGGAGCGTCCGGGTCGAGATCTGCGTGCAGGCCGACGACGGCACGTGGACGCGATTCGATCCGATCGTGAACCGCATCGCCGCCGAGCCGATCGACGACGTGCTGGTCTACCGAAAGCTCCATCCCGGCGCCGGTGCGTGGGGCCACATCGGCATCTATCAGCGCGATCTGCGCGGCTTCCGCGAGTCACTTGTGTTGGACAATCGCTCCTTCGGCAACGGTTGTGTCAACTGCCATACGTTCTGCAACCATCGGCCGGACACGATGCTCCTGAGCGTCCGCAGCAGCGAGTACGGCAGCTCGGCGCTGCTGATCGAGGACGGCGACGTGCGGAAAATCGGTACGAGATTCACGTATACCTCGTGGCACTCCAGCGGGAAGGTGGCCGCCTATTCCGTCAACGCCGTCAGCCAGTTTTTCCACTCCAGCGGGGCCGAGGTCCGTGACGTCGTCGATCTTGCCTCCTATCTGGCGTACTATGTGGTGGAGGAGGGCGTCACGAAGACCGCTCCCGACATCGCTCAAAAGGACCGCCTGGAGACCTATCCGGCCTGGTCACCCGACGGGCGCCACCTGTACTTCTGTAGCGCGCCGATGACGTGGTCGCAGCGAAACGTGATTCCGAAGGACTACGACCAAATCAAGTACGATCTGATGCGGATTGCCTACGACGTCGAGCGGGACGAGTGGGGTCCGCTCGAAACCGTTCTGACGGCCGAGGAGACGGATCGATCGATCCTGCTGCCGCGAATCAGCCCCGACGGGCGATGGCTGGTGTTCTGTATGTGCGACTATGGGTGCTTTCCCGTCTATCGCGCCGACAGCGATCTGTACATCATCGACCTCGAAGCGGCGGCACAGACGGGCCGGTATGAATACCACCCGCTTGCGGCGGCCAACAGCGACCAGAGCGAGTCGTGGCACAGTTGGTCGAGCAACAGCCGATGGCTCGCTTTCAGTAGCAAGCGTGACGGTGCGCCGTTCACTCGTACATACCTGGCCTACGTTGATGCCGAGGGCAATGCGCACAAGCCCATCCTGCTGCCGCAGAAGGACCCGACGTTCTACGATTCCTATCTGCGGACCTACAGCGTCCCCGAACTGGCGACCGAGCCGATCCGGACGACCAAGGAGACGCTGGCCCGCGCCATTCGCCGTTCCGAGAGCATCTCCGTGGTCCCGCCGATCACCATGGCCACCCCGGAAGCCGGAGCGACCCCGCCCCAACCCTGGATGACCGAACGCGAATAGTCGGTGCGAATGCCCTGGGATTGTGTGACAGCCTCGAGCGCCGCAGCGTTTTGGGAGGATCGTTTGCAGTGGCGTCGTCAGACGCCTGCGCAGACACGCTGGTTGTGGCCGGGGGCGTGTCAGGGTAGAATGACAGCGCCGCATGTGGTGCGGCGGAAAGGCCCCGCCGCAGGGCCGGTCGGTTCGCCGCGTCGGGGCCGATGGACATAGGGCGAGCAAGGCATTGACTGAGACACACGAACTATCTCTAACCGGCAGGAACGTCCGGCTGGCGGTGGGCCAGCGGCTGGGCAAGTACCGCCTGGAGGCCCATTTGGGCACGGGCGGCAGTTGCGAGGTCTGGCGGGCCAGGGACAGCGTCGAGGACATCCGTGTGGCCCTGAAGATCCCGCTTTTGGGCGTCGGCGGCGAGCGGGACAGCGAGCAGTTGTTTCGCGAGGTGCGGCTCGTCGCCAAGCTGCGGCACCCACATATCATGCCGATCAAGAACGCCGACGTCATCGACGGCTATGCGGTCCTGGCGACCGAGCTGTCGGTCGGGACCCTGGAAGACCGCTCCCGACCGATGTCGGTCCGGCGAATCCTGTCGATCGCGCTCCAGGTGCTCGGCGGGCTGGCCTACGCGCATCGGCATCGGGTGGTGCACTGCGACGTAACGCCCAACAACATCTTCCTGTTTCCAGACGATCGCGTGGCGCTGGGCGATTTCGGCATCAGTCTGAAGATCAAGGGCCGCATGGCGACGGTGGATGATTTCGGCACACCCGGCTACGTCGCGCCCGAGCAGGCCTACGGCAAGCCCACCTATCAGAGCGATTGCTTCGCCGTCGCCCTGATTCTCTACGAGTATCTGACCGGGGTGCTGCCGCGATGGCCGTTCCGTTGGCCACCTCGGGGCTACCAGCGGCTGCGCGAGCGGACGAGCCTGGCCATGCTGGCGTTTCTCAAGCGGGCGCTGGCGATCGATCCGCAGCGCCGGTTCGCGGATGCTGAGGAGATGCGGGCGGCGCTGATCGAGGTGCTGCCGAAGGGCCTTCGTCTGAGCGCCCCCGGCAAGGGCCACGAGCGGCGCAAGCTCGACTGGCGCAAGGTGCGGCGCGGCGCATTCATGAAGCGATATGACAAAGTTCTGTCGGCGTCGTTCCGGTGCGTCGATTGCGGCGAGCCGATCGCCGAGACCATGGAGGCATGTCCCTGGTGCGGCAGCGAGCGGAATCGGTTCGAGACGAGCACCACGCGGAGCCACATCTGTCCGCGCTGCGGCAAGGGGGTGCTGCCGGAATGGCGATACTGCCCCTGGTGCTACGGTCCGGGCTTCAAATCACCGAGCGAGACGCGCACGAAGGGCGTCCGCTATCACGGGCGATGCACGCATTGCGGCGGCGGGCTGATGCGGTTCATGCGGTATTGTCCGTGGTGCCGGCGGAAGGTCCGCAAGCCGTGGCACGTCCGTCCGTTCGGCGAGGTCTGTGGCCGGTGCAAGTGGTCGGTGGATACGGAGTTCTGGAACCATTGCCCATGGTGCAAGCAGTGTCTGGTCGAGTGAGTCGAGCAGGGAGGTGACGATGATCGAGCCATCGGGCGCAGCGGAAGGCGCTACAGACAGACTCCTCTGGGCGGCCGCCAGCGATATCGGCAGGCTGCGAGAGGACAACCAGGATGCCTTTGCCGCGGAGCCCGAGGCGGGGCTGTTCCTCGTGGTGGACGGGATGGGAGGGTATCGCGGCGGGGCCATCGCCGCCCGGACCGTCGCACAGGATCTGCCTCCCCTCATTGAACTTGGCCTGGATCGTCTGCGGGCGTGCGACAGCGGGTCGATTCGACGCCTGCTGCGCAAGGCGATTCTCGACCAGAGCCACCACGTCAAACGCGAGGGCGACAGCGAGAGCGGCTACGTGGGGATGGGGGCGACGCTGGTCCTGGCTCTGTTCTTCGGCGACCGCGTCTACACAGCCAATGTGGGCGACAGCCGCATCTATCGCCTGCGTAAGGGCCGGCTCCGGCAATTCAGCGAGGACCATTCGGTGGTCTCCGGACTGCTCGGCGCCGGGCAGATCACGCCGGATGAGGCGGCCAACCATATCGACCAGGGCGTGGTGACCCAGTACATGGGCATGCCGGAAGCCGTCGAACCGCACGTCCGCTCGGCGGCGCTGAAGCCGGGCGACCGGTTCCTGCTCTGCTCGGACGGCCTGACCGATCTGGTGAGTGATGAGGCCATTGCAGAGATGCTTGCGGCGAATTCCGAACCCCAAGCGGCGTGCCGCGCGCTCGTGGAGGCCGCCAACCGCGCCGGGGGCGCCGACAACGTGACGGTCATCGTCGTGGTCCAGAAGGGCAATGGACGACCGTAGATCGCGCTCTCGGCTCAAATCACGCGAGTCTTACCGGGTGCACTTCCCTACAAACGTGAAGTGCCCCCCCGGACAGGTCGCATCCATATCCGGATCCCCTTGACACGAGCGGGGCGATTGCGGTAACATAGTCCCAGTGACCAACGGAGGTTTGTGCTTGGGAGAGCTACCATGACCGCGCTGCATTTCGCACGACCGAGAGGTGCGAAGACCACATTTGTTTCCCTGGCGATCGTTCTGTCGCTGGCGGCGCCCGTCCCGATGTCCCCACTTGGCTGCGCCCCATCGTCTGTGAGGAAGGGCTGACCGCTCCCGACTTCGCGTCATCGGCGATTCGCTGAGCCGACGCGACGGGGTCTCGGCGCACTTCGCCGGCTTGCCGCCTGATGCGAGGCGTTTCGGAACTGGGCAGGAAGCCAGACGGGGCCTGCGTCACGCGGACACAGGCCCCGACTGTTGCTCTCAACCACAGTGTTCCCCACGGCATGGGCCGCAGGAAACGAACTATCCCAGCCAGATCATCTCAGAAGGGCCTGTGCACCGGTTCGGTCTGGCCGAACGCTCCGAGGACCTCTTCGGCCGACAGCGC
>CAZSXM010000054.1:0-29623 GCA_964610435.1 uncultured Pirellulales bacterium
CGATTGATCCCAATACCTCATAACATCCGAATCCGTTTCTTTACGAGTCCTTAGGCTGGACATGCCCGGAAGAACGAGGAAAACGCGGGCGCTTGTGTGCGTGAAGAGGAGCGGCCGGCGGCCACAGTTCGTATCTGGTATCTCCTATCTCGGTCGCCGCCTGAGGCCGGGTAGCAACGTGGGAGCGCAGAAGCGTTGGAGCGTTGACGGATCTGCGCATCTACTCTTCTGCGATCCTATTGCACCTCCGGGGGCGGGACGGCTTGTCCGGCTCGCTGGGCGATGTTGGCTTCCCTCTCATAGGTGCCGTAGAAGGGCGCGTTGGCGTCCAGCCAGATACATAGACGCAGGTACTCCTCATCCGACAGTTGCACGTGCTCGGCGTGGGTCTCGTCGCGGAGGATCTTCAGCAGGCGGCTCATGTCTGCTCCGATCTCGCCCGGGCGGGTGCCGATCTCCCGGATCGACTGGTCGCCCCACTCGTACCAGCGGAGATAGGGCCTGAGGCTCTCGTACGATCTGCTGAACGTGCCGGCCGGTTCGTTTGTCAGGACCGGCGCCGCGTTCAATTGTCCCTGGCCTCCATCGTGGCAACCGATGCAGTGGCGGTCGAGGACAGGCTGGACGAGCAGCGGATAGCTCATGGGCTGTGTGCCCGACGGTCCCGGCTCGATCCGGGACGGGGGGCGGCGCAGGGCCAGCAGATGCGACCGGGGGGCACTGGCGGTGCCCGGCGGCTCGTGGCATCCAACGCAGCTTTGCCGCTCGCCCGGCTGGAGATACGTCACGCTTCGCATGCTCTGGACCGCGTGACCGGTCTCGTCCACCGCCTGGAAGTAGAGGGGCTTGCGGGCCGGGGCGCGGAAGTACGCCGAGCCGTCCGCCTCCACGGGCACGGTGCCCAACAGCATCCGGGCGCTCTCGGCGTTGGCGTAGCCGATTCGGGGCTGGTTGGCGACGTGATTGCCGGTCTTGGGCAGGATCTGGAAGATGCGCAGTTGCTCAATCGGACGCGAGGCCGGCAGCGGGAACAAGCTTGCCCGCACGTCGGCAAGGACGAACTCGCCCTCGTCGCCGAGCTGCGCATCGAGGTTGCTGGCCACCACCGGCGGCCGGGGCCGGGGCTCCAAGGGGATCGGATACATGCAGGAGAACTCCGCGTCCGCGTAGAGCAATTCCAGGTTCCCGAAACGGTCGAAGTAGTACAGCCCCGTGTAGTTGTCGTCGTTGACATTCGGCCCCATGCCCGGCAATGCCCTGTGGCTGAACGCGACAAGGTAATAGTCCTCCGACAGCGGCCAGGGACTGTGGAAGTAGCTCGACGGCCAGCAGGGCCTTTCGCAGGGGACCTCGGGGAAGCAGACCTCCGGCGTCAGCACTTCGAGCGACTCGAGGCAGTCCTCGCCGGTGGCCGGGTCGAGCCGAACCCGGTCCGGATCGAGCAGTACGAGCGAGCCGCCGACATCGGCGTGATGGGCCCCGGCGATGAACGCGATCCTTCTGGAACCGGGAATCGCCCTCGGCTGGAAGAAGGCGTTGACCCGCTGGGTGTAGTTGCCGAAGAGGATGCTCGGATTCGTCCCGTCGGGATTGCTAACCCACAGACCGTGGTAGTGTGCGGCCGAGCGGTCCACATAGTCCCATCGCGAGTAGGCGATGCGACCGTCGGCCAGGACCGCCGGGTGCCACTCGTTGGTCTCGTGGAACGAGAGTGTGCGGATGTTCCCGCCGCAGGCATCCATGCGGTGCAGTGTGTACGCCGGCAAGGGCTCCCAGGGATTGTGACACCGACCGAACCCGCCCCGACGCGAGGACATGAAGGCGATCCCGCCGTCGGGCAGAGGGCAGGGGTCGAAGTCGTCTTCGAGGCCCGAGGTGAGCTGCCGCAGGTCGCTGCCGCTGGCATTGACGGCCCAGATATGGAAGCACCGCCTCATCGGTGAGTGATAGTCGTATTTCTCCGGGGCGCGCTCGGCGAAACCGAAGTACAGCGTTTGAGCGTCGTGGGAAAGGGCCATCGTCGTGTAGTTGCCCTTGGGAAGGCGGTTGTCGATCAAATCGCGTGTTTCGAGGGACCGGCCGGGCCGTTCGAGAACGTAGATGCCTCCGCCAGCGATGTCCCCATAGTCGTAGTAGTAGCCGAGGTACTCGTGGAGCATCTGGCAGATGAACCGGCGGCGCTTCATGAAGGCGATTCGCTTGTCGGCCAGCAGCGCGTTCTTCAGGGCCATCCCACGGCCGATCGAGCGGACTTGATGGTACAGGACCAGTCGCTCGGCCTCGTCAAGCCGATCGAGTTTGCCCATCATCGTTCCAAGCGCATCCAGCGCGAGGCTGTCCTCGACGAAGCCGGGTGGTTGTGGAGACCAGGTCCGCAGGTTGCTCCGCAAAGCCCTGGCTCTCTCATACGCCTTTTCGATGGCCTGCGGGTCGGCGGGCAGCCGGCCGAGCCTGCGCTCCTGGGCCGCCCAGTCGGCCCGGACGAGCCGGTCGATGTCGGCTCCCCGCGCAGACGGGCACGTCTGGCACAGAACCAGAATGACGACGAGGCCGGCGACAGGGTGCTGTCGGCGAATTGTCGATGCCATGCAATCCCCCTTCCGACAGTCGGCAGGGTGCATATCACGAACCATGCTGCCGACAATCCAGCTCACTCAAGAGTCCCCATTAGACCTCGCCCGGCTACCCCGCCAAGCCACGTTCCGCCATTATACCGGCAGCCGCCCGCATTGCACTTGTTACGTATCTTTCTGTGGTTGGCTCTTAGCTCAGCAACCTTCCCGCCGTGTGTGAAGATTTCCGGGCGAGGCCCCTTCGGGCACACAGAGCCGCCGGTGGCCGCCTGGGAGCTTGCGCCCAGCGAAGTCGCATGGGCCCGCAGCGCTTGGCGATGGTGGGCCGTTCGCAGTGTGCCCGTCAGGGCATACCCCACCACGGAAGGACTAACGCCTCCCGGCGTCACTACAAACAGGATAACCCGCCGCAGGCCGGAGGGAGCCTCAGACGCCGTCGCCACAAGCGACCATCCCCGTGCCAGGGAATCTTCACACACACTTCCCGCTTCCCGCCCGCCTTGCGGCCTTGGAGTTGTCTGAAGGGCGGGTTGGGGTATAATCGCGGGATGGTGCAGCCCAAGGACAATTTGACGCCGGCGATGCGGCAGTTTCATCACTTCAAAGCCAAGCACCCGGACTGCATTCTGTTCTTCCGCATGGGCGATTTCTACGAGACGTTCTTCGACGACGCGAAGACCTGCTCGAAGGTGCTCGGCCTGACGCTGACCAGCCGGGGCAAGAACGGCCCGGATCCCGTCCCGCTGGCGGGCGTGCCGTACCACGCGGTGGACGGCTATCTCAAGAAGATGCTCCAGGCCGGCTATCGCGTCGCCGTCTGCGAGCAGGTCGAGGACCCCAAGACCGCCAAGGGCGTAGTCAAGCGGGACGTGGTCCGCATTGTCACGCCGGGCACGCTGACCGACGAGATGCTGCTGGAGGACAAGAAGGACAACTTCCTCTGCGCGATCCATCTCGACGCCAAGGGCTTCGCCGTGGTCAGTTGGGTCGATCTCTCGACGGGACACTTCTTCGTGCAGCGCGTCCCCGAGCGCGAGCTGCTCGACGAGTTGCAGCGTCTGGCCCCGGCCGAGTGCCTGCTGGCGGATCGGCGGGGCGAGCTGTTCGACGCCGAGACGCGCCGGCTCGCGGCCGATATCGGGCGGCTGACCCGCGCCATCGTCACCGAGCGGCCCGGCTGGTACTTCGATCCGTACCAGGCCCGCCAGCGCCTGCTCAAGCACTTCGGCGCGGCCACCCTCGAAGGATTCGGCATCGGCGACGCCGACCAGGACCTGATCCCACCGGCCGGCGCTGTGATCGAGTACCTCAACGAAACGCAGAAGACCGCACTGGGCCACATTCAGAGCCTGCGCAAGATCAGCCGGAGGAACTTTCTCCAGGTCGATCCGACCTCGCTGCGGTCGCTCGAAATCCTCCAGACGATTCGCGGCGAGACGCGCAAAGGCTCGCTGCTGAGCTGCCTCGACCAGACCCTCACCGGCATGGGCGGGCGGATGTTTCGCCAGTGGCTGTGCATGCCGCTCTGCGACGTCGAGGCGATCGAGGCCCGGCAGGACGCCGTCGAGGAACTGGCGGGCGCGGCCGACAAGCTGGCCGAACTGCGCGGGCGACTGGGCAATATCGCCGACACGGAGCGGATCGCTGCACGCATCAGCACGTTCCGCGCCGGCCCGCGTGACATGCTGGCTCTGGCCGGCACGCTGGGCCAGATTCCGGCGCTGCGCGAATTGCTGGGCGGCTTCGAAGCGGGACTGCTGCAGAATCTGGCCGAGCGATGCGACAGCATGGATGAACTGGCGCATCTGCTGGAGGCGGCTATCGACTCGGACTGTCCCGTTCACCTTCGCGACGGCGGGTTCATCCGACCCGGCTTCTCGGCCGAACTGGACCGCCTGCGTTCGATCTCCAAAGACGGCCAGAGCTGGCTGCGCGACTACCAGAAGCAGCAGGTCGAGCGGACGGGCATCGCGAACCTGAAGGTCGGATTCAACAAGGTCTTCGGCTACTACATCGAGATCTCGCACGCCTCGTCCGCCAAGGTCCCGCCCGACTACGTCCGCAAGCAGACGATCAAGAACGCCGAGCGCTACATCACCGAGCCTCTCAAAGAATACGAGAACGAGGTGCTCACCGCGCAGGACCGCGCCTTGGAGTTGGAGCAGCGGCTCTTCGAGGACGTTCGGCAGGAGGCGGCAACCTATGTGCCGCGATTGCAGCAGCTCGCCGAGACCGTCGCCCAGTGCGATTGCCTCGCCTCACTGGCCTACGTCGCCGCCCGGCGCAGGTACGTTCGGCCCAGGATCACGACCGACACGCGGATCGTCATCCGCGATGGCAAGCACCCCGTCCTGGCCGAGACGCTCGGCGCCGAGTTCGTGCCCAACGACGTCGAGCTGGGCGCCGGGTCGGGTGACATCGCCGTGATCACCGGCCCGAACATGTCCGGCAAGAGCACTTATATCCGCCAGACCGCGCTACTGGCGCTGATGGCCCAGACGGGTTCGTTCATCCCCGCCAGAGAGGCCGAGATCGGCCTGGTCGATCGCATCTTCACGCGGGTCGGCGCCTCCGACGAGCTGACGCGCGGCCAATCGACCTTCATGGTCGAGATGACCGAGACGGCCAACATCATCAACAACGCCACCGCCCGGTCGCTGGTGATTCTCGACGAGGTGGGGCGCGGCACCAGCACGTACGACGGGCTGGCCCTGGCCTGGGCGATCACCGAGCACTTGACGACGAAGGTGGCATGCCGCACGCTGTTTGCGACGCACTACCACGAGCTGACGGAGCTGGCGGAGCTGTTCGCCAATGTCCGCAACCTGAACGTCGCGGTCCGTGAGTGGATGGACGAGGTAGTCTTTCTGCATCGCATCCTGCCGGGCGGCACCGACAAGAGCTACGGCGTGCACGTCGCCAAGCTGGCCGGCATCCCCAAGTCGATCCTCCGCCGCTCGCAGGAGATTCTCGAAGAACTCGAATCGACGTTCGCCAAAGAGGCCACCGGCGACCGCCTCGCCCGACACAAGACCAGAGAGCCGGAAGGCGACGCCCTGTTCGTCCAGAAGCACAAGTCCGTCCTCGACCGCCTCGCCACCATCGACCTGGACAACCTCACCCCCCTCGAAGCGATCAACCTGCTCAACCAGATCAAAGCCGAAATCGCCGGCGAGTGAATCTGCCGCATGAACGCTGCACCGCGTCTCCTGTGCCGTCCTTGCCCGGATAGCTTGTTTGTTCCATTCTCATTCGGACCAACCTGCACACGCCTGCGTCCGCCGCCGGGATGTGGCGTCTGTCGATTTCAGCTTTCTGTGTACCAGAAATAGACGCCGGGACGTAACTCCATACGCTGTTCATCGTACCTCTCTGGGCCGGACACGGGCGTTTCCATCTTCGTATCGCCGATCACCAAGCCCGATGTCCCGGCTTTGCTTTGCTCCCAGCTCAGACGCACGCAAGCCGCCATGAGCAACACCGCCCATGCAACAAGAGCGCCAGAAGATGACAAAAAGACAAGCGCAGCCGACATGAGAAAACCGGCTATCCAGTTAACGAATCCCAGAGGTCCCACAACGATGCCGGACAACGGTATGGTCGCGTCCTTGCGGTTTCGCGGCGGGGGGAAGCGTGGTACAATGGGTAACGTTTGGAGGAGGCGAACAGATTCGACCTCGAATGAAGGGCGGTGTGGCCATGACCGAGACGATGGGACGACGGGACTTCCTGAAGGCGGCGGGGTTGGCAACGGCACTGGGCCAGGCCGCTCTGGCAGGTGGGTTCGGCGAGCGCCTCGCGTCGGACAGGCCCAATATCATCTTCATCATGGCCGACGATTTGGGCTATGCGGAATTGGGCTGCTACGGGCAGAAGAGGATCGAGACGCCGAATATCGACCGGCTTGCGGCCGAGGGGATGCGGTTCAGCGATTGCTACAGCGGCTCGGCGGTCTGTGCGCCGGCGCGGTGCATCCTGCTGACGGGCCGACACGGCGGGCATGCGTATATCCGCAACAACAGTGAAGTCGGTGAGTGGGACAGCTTTCGCGGGCAGTTGCCTCTGCCGGCTGAGACGTTCACGGTGGCCGAGCTGCTCAAGCGGCGGGGCTATGTCACCGGGGCGTTCGGCAAGTGGGGCCTCGGCGAGGTCGGCTCGACGGGCGACCCGCTGAACCAGGGCTTCGACCGCTTCTTCGGCTACAACTGCCAGCGCCACGCGCACAACCTCCATCCACGATATCTCATCCGTGATCGCGAGAAGGTGGTGCTCGAAGGCAATGCCCGCGGCCTGACGGGCAAGCGTTACGCGCCGCAGGCGATCGCCGACGAGTTGCTGGCGTTCATTCGGCAGAACAAGGACCGGCCGTTCTTCGCGTACTACCCGACCATCCTCCCGCACCTGGCCTTGCAGGTGCCTGAGGCCGACCTGGCGCAGTACAAGGGCCGCTGGCCTGAGACGCCGTACACGGGAAAATCCTATCTTCCCCACCCGACGCCCAGGGCGTGCTACGCCGCGATGATCAGCTTCCTCGACCGGCAGGTCGGGCGTGTGATGGAACTGCTGCACCAGGAGGGGCTGGATCGCGACACGATCGTGTTCTTCACGTCGGACAACGGGACCACGCATCTGAGGGAACAGGTCGATGTCGAGTTTTTCGAGAGCGTCGGACCGTTGCGGGGGCTCAAGGGCTCGTTGTACGAAGGCGGGATTCGCGTGCCGATGATCGCCCGTTGGCCGGGGCGGATTCGACCCGGCTCGGTGAGCGATCATCCGGCTGTCCACTACGATATGTTGGCGACGCTGGCCAACGTCGTTGGCATCCAGCGTCCGTCCGAGACGGACGGCGTGAGCCTGCTACCGGTGCTGCTGTCGACGCCGGCCGGACAGGAGCAACGCGAGCATCTGTTCTGGGATTTCGCCGGCTACGGCGGGCAGATCGCCGTGCGGATGGGGCGGTGGAAGGGGATCAAGCAGGGTCTTGTGAAGAACCCCGATGCGCCGCTGGAGCTGTACGACCTGGAGACCGACATCGGCGAACGGCGAAACGTTGCAGGCGAGCACCCTGAGATCGCAGCCAGGATTGAGCAGATCATGGTCGAAGCGCGCACCCGTCCGACCGTTGAGGCGTTTCGATTCGGCCGTTACCGCGATGGATGAGGATTTTTTCGCCTTTTTTCGCGAAAAAGACGCCCGCGGCCGGTTTTCTGCGTGCAGAGTGGTATAATGGGAGTGGTTGCGACATCTTTGGCATTTCGCGTTGGTATTCTTCACCCGGCACCTGAGTGAGCCGTCATCATCCTCGATTGGGAGGATAAGGCTATGTCTGTGGTACTGGTGTTGGTGCTCGTGTGGGTCCTTTCGGCCGTGCTGGCCTACTTTTGCACGGAAGGCGCGGCGATGTGCTGCGCGAAGGGCTCTTGGGACCGGACCACACGGGAGATTGCCATCGTGTGCAGTCTTCTTCTGGGGCCCATCTACCTGCTGATTGCGGCTGAGCTATTGCTGCTGGCCGCGATGGGCAGTGGTATGGCGAAGGACACACACCCGCACTACAAGCACTGACCGAGTCACTGTACGGCCTCGGTAATTGTATGACTGTCTGGATCGGACGACAGACAGAAGGGGGAGGATCAACCCTGTCCCGCCCGCCTGTTCTCACGTTCCCCACGCCGCTGCACAGGAAAGAAGACGGGGCCCGTATCGCATCGATACGGACCCCGCGATGATACTCAGAGCACTGATGGGTCAAGCCTATGGCTCAGCTCCAGCCCTCTGTCTCAGTCTTACCTAGACCTGCAGTTCCACGTCCACCTGCTCGCTCGGCTCGGGCTCGGGCTCCGGTTCGGGAGCGGCCGTCGGACCTTCGAGGCGCACTCTGTCGAGGCCAATCCACGAGTCGCCGGCGCTGACATTCTGGAACTCGATGCCGATCGTCTTGCCGACCGCGTCGGGCGCCTCATAGGCATTCAGCGCCAGAGCGTATTCCTGCATGCTGTCGGTCAGCGCCACATCGGCGGTGGCGGCCGGGATACGGACGCCGTCGTCCAGGTAGTACAGGGTCATGCGCAGCGTTGTGGCCGCCCAGGTGATTCGGGCGTCGACCTTCAACGTGAAGAGGTCGCCTTCCCCGAGGGTCAGCGGCGTCATCTGCCAGACGGCGGGATCACCGCTCATCAGATAGGCGGTCCACTCGCCGTCGGTGGCGCCCCAGCCCATCTCGACGCCGGAGTCCACGACATCGCCGTCGGTGGCCCAGCCGGCGACCTCGTCAAAGCCCAACTGCTTGTCGGTGCCCGGCAACTCGAAGCTGGCGTTCACGATCACCGGCACCGGCAGCAGCACGGCATCAACGACGTGGACAACACCGTTCGAGGCAATCACGTCGGTCGCCACGAGTTGTACCTGGCGTCCGGCCGCATCGATCAACACACCGCCGGCTTGATTCAGCATGCCACCGTTGAGCATCTGAATCTCTGCGGCGGCCAGCACGTCCTCCGACAGCAACGTGCCCGGGGCGATGTGGTACGTCAACAGATTCTCATCCGCATCCATCCGCAGCAGCTCAATCGCCGCAGTGGTCGGCGCGAAGACGGTGTACTCATCCGTGCCGGTCAGCAGGGCCAGCAGCGACGGATCGCTCTGCACGACGCCGATCAAGGCGTCGAGTTGGCCGGCCAATTCGCCGTCCTGATTGACCACCATCATTTTCTCGACGATGTTGCGGGTCTCGAAGGGCAACAGGACCGAATCGACGACGTGAATCACGCCGTTTGAAGCCACTCCATCGACCGCCACGAGACCGGCCGGCCGTCGGACGGCATCGGTGAGCGTCCCGTCGGCCTGTCGGATGGCCGCGCCCTGGATCGTGTCGATCCGGTCGGTTGCCAGGACATCGTCGGCCATCAGTTTCCCTGCGGCGACGTGGCCCAGCAGGATCTCGTTCAAGATACCGACGTCCAAACCGCCAACGTTGCCGGCAGTGATTGCGAGCGCGGCAAATGCATCGTTGGTCGGCGCGAAGACCGTGTAGTTTTCCTCGCTCGACAGGGCCTCAAGAATGGCCGGATCGGCCTTGCTCAACGCAGCGAGCAGCGTGTCGAACTGACCGGCGAACTCACCGCTGCTGTTGATCGCCAGAGCTGAATCCACGATGGTCGGTATCGACGGTGCATCCCGATACAGGCGGATGTCATCGATCCAGATCTTGCCCTTGCGTCCGACCGGCAAGGGTACGTCGCCCACGCCCACGGTAATCGACCGGATGTCCCGCAGGTTGATGTTGAGCGACTTCAGGTCGATGCTCCAGTGTCTCCACCAGGGCTTCGACAAGTCGTGGTTGCAGTTGACGCGCTTGCCGTTGACCTCAGCGAAGAGCTTGTCGCCGGGGTGGTTGCCGGGATCGCCGTGGTAGAACAGCACGAGATAGCGGACCCCGTTGGCCTCCCAGTTGGTCCGCCCGCTGATCCCCCGCAGGATCTGGACGTGGTAAGGCACCTTGGAGTTGTCATAGGCCAGGAAGACGGACTGATTGCCGCTGTGGGCGATTTCCTGGTCGATCACGGGGCTGCCGGTGGACGGCGGGTTGAGCACACCGGTGGTCACCTTCCAGCCGTCACGCCAGGTGTTCTTGACGGTCGCGCTCGTGTAGCTCTCGAAGTTGTCGACGGCGAAGTGTTCTTGTGTCCTGAAGCTCCAGATCTCGCCGCCCAAGGCTCTGGGCGCGTAGGCCTCGTTGACTTCGTTGACCTTCCAGTAATAGGTGGTCCCGATGTTCAGGCCCAGCGACGCGATGTTGAAGCTGGTGGTGTCGGCGCCGAGTGCGGCGACCAGCGCCGTTCCGTTCTCGACGGCGGCCCGGTTGCTGCTGAGATACAACTCGTGCGAGACCACGTCCAATCCGCCCGCCCAGCTCAAGGTGGCATCCACGGGTACCTCGACGGTGCCCGAAGCCGGTTGGGGATCGGTTGCCAGGACGGGGACGGCGAAGAAGCGGACTTCGCTCAGGCCGTATCGGGGCCCACCGCCCCAGTTGCTGTTGGCGACAAACCGGACGTACTTGGCGGCTGCACCGGCCATGTCCAGCGTGTCCGGGGCATAACCGTAGGCGCCTGGGGCCTGCGGGAACTCGACGTCGCCGAACACGGCCCAGACGACGCCGTCCATCGAGGTCTCGATGGTCACGTCTTTGAGGCCGTAGCCGTACAGCGACTCAATGCCTGTGTTCGAGTTCCAGATCCAAGCCTTATCGAGGCGGTAAATCTGATCGAAGGCGTACTCGAGGAATACGACTTCGCCCGGCGTGCCGGAACTGAGCCACATGGTGGTTCCGTTGGCCGAGTGCAGGTTGTTCTCGTCCAGTCCGGAGCCGTCGATGGTCCGCTCCGGCGCAAACACGTCGCTCTGGGCGCTCGACGCCGTAACCGTGACGTTTGCGATCACAGTGCTGTAGGGCTGGACGGTGAAGCTCCAGACGGCGCCGGTTACCATGGCGACGTCGGGATCGGCGGCGACTTCATCGACGCGCCAGTAGTAGGTCTGTCCGTACGCCAGAGGGCCGGGTGCGTAGTTCGGTGCATCCAATGTCACGGCTACCACAGACTCGGCGACGTCGTTGGCGTCGACGTCGGCCGTCGCGACGTCCTCATAGCTCGTGCCGAGATAGAGGTTGTGCAGTGCGGCGCGGGCGCCGGGCGTCCATTGCAGCACGACATCGTCGCGCGGCAGGCCGGTGGCACCGTCGGCCGGACTCGGCTGCGTGGCCTCAAGGGTTTCAATCGTGAAACTCCAGACATCACCGGCCACCACACCGACGTTGGGATCGGCGCTGACGGCGTCGACGCGCCAGTAGTACGTTTGGCCGGACTCGAAATGGCCGAGGATGCGGACCGAGCGGACAGGCGCATCGACGGACACGACCATGAGTGTTTCGTCGTCGATCTCGGCGGCGGCGACATCCTCAGAGCTGGTGCCCAGGAAGAGGGTGTGCAGCTCGACATCGGAGCCGGGCGTCCACTCCAGAACGATTGCGTCGTAGGGCTGGTTGGCGGCCCCGTCAGCCGGGCTCGGCTGCGTGGCCTGCACGATGACCTCTTCTGGTTCCTCCAGGTCGGGATCCAGGTCTACCGGGTCCGCGTAGACCAGGCCGGTGCCCATGCTCAGGGCCACCAAGATGAATGTAAACCACGTAAGCTTCTTGAACATGACCGTCCTCCTTCAGTTGAACGCCACTTCATCGTGCCGAGGCAACACGCTCGCACGCTCCCCCCAATGACTTGTAGAACTCTCTATTCTTTCCTTCCTCCTGATGCATCTCTGCGGCATGTGCAGACCGCAACCATCCCATCGCACGAGAGATAAGACAGCAGAATTCGCTCGATCACCTCCTTCCTCACTGTTCGTCGGCGTACCCTTGGCGGATGGACGAGACCGGTTGTCCCGGAACACGCAGGACGCGCTCCCCCAAGGTATTGCCGTCGCTCTGCCCACTGACTGGCCCTTATGCTCTCTCTGCATCAACGGTCCGCAGGAGGGGACCGCTAAAAACGGTTTCGCCACCTCTTATACCACGTTCAATGAGGGGACATCAAGGACAAAATTGCCGATCTTCGCCATTTTATCACACCATGACTTCCCCAAGGCCACAGGCCGCCCCCGCCTCGGGCTCGTGAAGCGGGCCTGGAGCGAGTCAGTTGCAGGGCGCTGTTTTCGGACGTGAACGGGTTTTTCGTGCGGCTGACGGTCCCGGTGGGGGGCGTGAGATCGAGATACACCTGCAATCTGAGCCGGATAGAGAAGTCAAAGGGCGGCTTGTGTGTCAATGCGATGGAAATGGGAAGGCTGGGAAAGGGGTTTTTTGTTGACAGAAAGCCGATTCTACTTTATGATGACTCGGTTGAGGTCGAATACAACAATGGCTTGTTTACTTGTAACCGCTTTCGAAAGGGACGGATCGCCCGACTGTAGAGACGGGGGGAAAGGTTTCCGGACGTTCCTCGCCGCTGTCTACAGCCGGGCTTGGTCCTGTATCTGGGCATAAGGGGTATGGGAGGCATCTTGATGTTGAACGGACGAACCGTTGCCGTGGTTTTCCTGATCGGAAGTTGGATCGCAGGCCCGAGTCTTGCACAGCAGCGGACGCTCGCGAACGACTGGAACGACTACCTCCACTTCACGAAGATCGGGCGGTTTGACCTTGCCAAAGGGTACGCGCAGGTCATCCTCGACAGCGATCCCGACCCGGTAGCGTTGCTGGAACTGAGCCAGGCCAATCCGCAAGGGTACGAACTGGCGATGCGCGTCGTCGATACGGCACGGGACGAGGAGTTGGCGTCACTGACCCGGCAACTGTTGAACGTGATCGAGCAGGGGCGTTTCGAGCTCCGGTCGGATCCCCAGGTGATCGTTGAGGAGATCCGCCGGCTCAGCACGACGATCCGCGGGAAGACCAATGCGATCGCGCGCCTGAAGAATTCGGGCGAGTACGCGATCCCGTTCATGCTCGACGCGATCGCCGACCCGTCGCGGCGAGCGGAAATGGACAACCTCCTCGAAGCGCTTCCGCAGATCGGCCGCAACGCGATTCGTCCTCTGGCGGCGGCCCTCCAGATGCGCAACGAGGCCGTCAAAGCCGAGGTCATCCGGGCGCTGGGGCAGATCGGTTATCCGCAAGCGCTGCCCTATCTGAAATACGTCGTGGAGAAGGACCCTTCGGTCGAGCTTCGTGACCTGGCGGCCCAGAGCATTCGGCGGATCGATCCGCGGATGAGCAACGCGGCGGCGGCAGCCTTGTTCTTCCAACTGGCCGAGAGGTACTACTACCATGACGAATCACTGGCCCCGCAGGCGGGTCCGGCGTTCGCCAACATCTGGTTCTGGGACCCTGACGCCCAGCGCCTCACGCGCGAGGAAGTGGACCGGGCGTATTTCCACGAACTGATGTCGATGCGATGTTGCGAGTGGTCGCTCAAGGCCGACGATCAGTTCGGCCTTTCGATTGGGCTCTGGCTGGCGGCGTTCTTCAAGGCCGAGGCGACGGGGCTGCCCATGCCGGAATACTTCGGCCCTCAGCATGCCTCGGCGCTAACCTACGCCAAGACCGCCGGCCCCGAGTATCTCCAGCAAGCGCTTCTGCGCGGGCTCAACGACCGCAATGCCGCTGTGGCCCTGGGCGCGGCCGAGGCCCTGGCGACGAACGCCGGCGAGAACGCGCTGCTCTACACCGTCGGTCCCGCTCAGCCGATGCTCCAGGCGCTGTCCTTTGCGGATCGGGCGGTCCGCTACACAGCCGCCATCGCCATCGCCAACGCCGGACCGCGACAGGCCTTCAACGAAAGCCGTTTGGTCGTGGAGAACCTGGCTGAAGCGCTGGCCTTGAGCCCCGCCGCTGTTGCCGGGGACTGGACCGCCGAGCGGGCGGAGGACTATGCAATGCGAGCGGTGGAGGCCCTGCTGAAGCTGGGCATCAGCCGCAACCCCGTGATCGACCTTTCCCTCGCGCAATCGGCCCTGATCGGCGCGACCAAAGGCCGCAATCCCGACCTCCAGGTCCTCGCGTCTCGGACGCTGGCCTATCTGAGCAGTCCCGATGCTCAACGGGCGATTGCCGAAGCCGCGCTCAGCGACGGCTACGAGATGGACGTGCGGATCGAGGCCTTTGCCTCGCTGGCCAACTCGGCCAAGCTTCACGGAAGCCTGCTGCCCGATCCGACGGTCAACCGGATCTATGAGCTGACCGGTTCCGACGAGACGCAGCCCGACCTGCGGGCGGCGGCCGCGGCCGCCTACGGCGCCCTGAACCTGCCCAGCCAGAAGGTCAAAGACCTCATCCTGGATCAGGCCCAGAGCTGATGAGCCCGTTCGTAGTCTGCTCGTAGAGCATGCTGTTTGCCATTTTGAGTTGGTTTGCCATACCGAACCTCCCGAAACCGCAACAGCATCGATTTCGAGAAATCCTTACGGCAAACCGTCTGCTCCTCAACGTGGCTGGTTTTCAACCCGATCCGACTGGCTGGGTTTACCCGATCCTTGACATCCGCTGCCCCTGAGCATAGAATAGACACGGCGGACCTCTGATGTGCGACTTCTCCGACAGAGCCTCTCCGGCTCCCGGAGGCCGGCGCGACGCAAGAGGCCCATCACCATTGAAGGGGACGGCACATGAAACGAACGGGCTTCAGCCTCCTGGAACTGCTGGTCGTCATGTCCATCATCGTCGTCCTGCTGAGCATCTCCCTGCCCTCCCTGCTCGGCGCCAAAGACAGCGCCTTGGCCCTGGTCGCCATGGAAGCCCGGCCCAATGACGAGGGCAAGGTCTTCCTGGAAATCAACGACCGCCCGAATCGAAAGGCAACCGACGACATCTACATGATCGCGATCGACCACCCGATCAAGTCCAGCATCCGCCTGAAGAAGCCTCTCCCTTCCGGCCTGAAACTGCGGAGACACGACCGCTGCGACTACATCTTCTGGCAACCCAAACCCCGCCACGTCGGCAGGCACCCCGTCACCATCATTCTCGAAGGCGAAACAACTTCCGAAAAAGAGTTCACCATCTACGTCTACACCAAAGAGCAGCTCGAAGCCCACCGCCGGCAAAAGGACAACCCCCAATAACCCCAACGGCGGGCTCCTCGAAACCGCCCCTGGCCCGACGCAATCGAGCGATAGGCCGCAGATCGTGTAGGATGGGCCTTAGCCCATGCCGTTTGTCCAAGCGTAGAAGAGTAGACGCGTAGATGCGCAGATGCGCAGATGCCGACAGCCTCCCGCCTTTTTCCTGCATTTTCCCATCCACATTCGCCCGCCGCCTTCTCATACGCGAACACGGCGGGGTGCGGGGAAGGTGTGCGCCGGCACACGCAGACTGGAGGCCGCAGGCTGTAGGCTGTAGGGCCGAGATACCAAATGCGAGCAGAGCCTGCCCCGAGCGGAGTCGAGGGGAGATACGAACTCAAGCGTAAAAGGGTAGATGCGTAGATGCGTGTATGCGTTAACGCTCTAACTCTCCAACACGGCCTCCCGCCACCTCGCTTCCCGCTTCACGAACCCCGCTTCACGCGACAAAAAACGGCATCCCGCCAGTTTTTTCTTGCCTTCTCCCACCCCGCCGGACCACAATCAGGTCAGTAGAGACTTCTGTTGCGGCACCGTCAATGTGCGACAGAGACACGATCTGCGGGCCGGACACCTGACAGCGAGTGAGTGGATGGCTCCGACACAGGGCAAACACGATATGAGAAAGAGAGAAATACTTGACTGTTCCTGGCATTAACACTATCCACACATGCGTGACCGACAGGTAACAGTCCCATAGGATGGGCTTGAGCCCGTGCGGAATCTGGGACTGCACAAATAGCGGAATGGGAAGCCCATGCTGCACGTCCTCGCAGCGACACGACAGAACTTGAGTGAGAATATCCGGAAAGTGGACAGGCTCTCTCGGTTTGACGCTGATGTCCTGGAATTCGCGATAGCGCCCGTGCGGAAGGCAAGGGACGCGCTTAAGAAGTTCGGAATCGAACACCCCAACTATGATGTTGATAAGGATATTGCGCATCTGGAGCACATCCGGGAAAACGAGTCCATGCGAGCGTACTATGAGATTATGCGGAACCATTGCGTCGTTCTGCTGGTTTCCTATTTCAGTTCGGCAATTGAAGATATCTTCCGCGAGTGCCTTGTGCACCGGATCAAAACAGGTTCTCTGGGTAACAGTCGCAGGAAGAAGATCGAGGTGTCGTTGGAGAGGCTGTGTGACAGAGACTTCGATATTGTGGAGAGCGCTGCCGAACTCCTCGTGGAAAAGAACAACATAAGCTTCCAGGACATGGCTAGTATTGCGCGTACTTTCAGTGAATACTTTGACTACGATCCACCCAAGACTCAGGATGTCAATAACATCATCGCTGCCCAAGCTTTCCGACATAGCATTGTGCATAGCGGTGCAAAACTCACTCCGAAGAGCGATAGGCAGTTGGCACATGCTGAACCGCGAAGCATACAAACGGATGCAAAGAGGGGAGGGAGTATCCAGTTCACAGAACGCGAAATCAAGACTATATCTGAGAGTATGTTGAAGTATGTGGATGCGGTGATTGCTGGTGTGTCTGAACAAGAATAGATATCTGAATCCAATAGGGATTCAATAAAGACTTGCCTCTGGCGATGTCCAGGCAGGGGCCGTCCCCGGCAACCCTTGGTATCCTCTGGAAAGGGAGACTCATGATTCCGGCCGACAGGATTCAGCTTAAAGACGAAATCAAAGATAGACGCGACGAGGCAGCGACCGTCAAACAGTGCTTCACCGATTTTGCCTTCAAGGGGCTACTGTTGACAACGGCGTTTTTTGGCTTTGTGTCTTCGTTTTATCCTGCAGGTCTATCCGATGATGCTACCTCATCGGAAAAGGAATCTGTGTGCATGCGGTACTTCCTCGTATGGCTTCTCTGCGGCGTGGTAATCCTGTTCTTGATGCGCGTATTGCGCATAGGCTTTCATAAATACAGCACAGCCAATCGCAATTATGGATATGTACTGCATATAGATCGCACCTTTGACTACGAGAAAGGTGTCACCGATAAAGCCTATGAGGAGCAAGTGAGAAGCGTGGGCTGGGAAGAAGGAATGTGTGCTTGGCGTATTATCCAGCCGATCATATTTGAGGAGGTCTATAGGTTGAGAACGGCGACGGAACGGTGGGTATTTCCGTTCTACAGGTGCGAGCGAAAGGCGTCAGAGTCCTATCAATGGTGGAATACTATGCATCTGATGAATACAAGGCGCCATGACAGCAATTATATCATACAGGATTCGCTGCCATATCGCCCGGGGAGCTACCTGGAAAAGACAGAACGGCTCGTTCATTTTCTCTGCATCGTCATCTACACACTCTATTCCTTCTCATACTTCTTCGCAATGGACTGTATCCACAGCGGCATGCTGCCACGAATGAATGGCCTACTGTTTGGCGTGATCTATACCACTGCCTGGCTTTGTATCACCTGCTGTTTCATCGTTCATATTGTGAAGCAGCGGAAGTTCAGACACATACTTGAGAGCGGCCTTCTATCAATCCAGTCCTGCGCAGTTGTGTGGAGACTGGTCATAATTTCGCATCTGGCAGTTGTACACCCCTTCGACGGCTATCGGGGTTATACTCGCCGTCTGGCTGAGAGAGCGGTCGTTATTAGGAAGCACCTCATGCAGATACACGAATTGATGATGCAGAATAAATGGCCAACTAATAAGGAACCACACCCGTAGGACATGGACGGGTGGCGGCAGTCCCGTAGGAATCTCGGGTCTGCGGCTTATGCGTGGCCATTCGAGTCCTTAAGACCGTGGTGGACTGTATGCCAATCTTGTTGCGGATCGTCGGTCCTGGACGTTTCGTTTGCGTTGACGCCGGCGGGATCGGGTCTGCGTTGACTCTGTGCGGCAGACAATATTTCGGGCAGCATGGGCTAAAGCCCATGCGGAATCTTATTCGTAGATATCCAAGTCCTTGAGATCGCGTTGGGCCGTTTGCCAATCCGGCTGGGGATATGTGCTACCAGATGCCCCGTTCGCGCTTGCGGCGGCGGGATCAATGGCTCCGGTGGGCACGGCCCCTGCTCGGGGGGCGCCTCGGGTCGGTTCTTGTTTGCGTTGGGAGTTGTGCGACGCTACGATGATCTGCAACGAGTACAGTCCGAAAGACGACCTGAGCGGTTGGCGGTAATGGTGACGACGAAACAACAGGCTCTGGAGATTGCGGCCAAGGCGCGGCGGGGTCTCGAGCAGCTTTACGGCGCGCGTCTGCGAGGCGTGTATCTCTACGGCTCGGCCGCACGCAACGAGCTCACCTCCGACAGCGATATCGATATCGCGGTGATCCTGGATCGCGTAACCACGACCTTCGACGAGCATGAACGCGTCAGCCAACTCGGCGCCGACCTCAGCCTCAATTTCAGCACCGTGGTTCTCTTCTTCTTCGCTACCGAGGCTGATTATCAACGCGGCCGCTTTGCTATCCATCGCGCCATCAAAGAGGAGGGAGTGGCGGCGTGAGCGAGGAGATGCGGCGGCACTTTGAGCGGGCGGCAGACTGCATCGAGGACGTCTAGGTCCTTCTGGAGAATGACCGGTTTGCAGCGGCCGTTGCCAGAGCCTACTATGCGATGTTCCACGCCGCCACAGCGGCCCTGTTTGCCGAAGGCATCGAACGCAGCTCTCACCACGGCTTGCTTTCGGCCTTTGGGGAGCACTTCGTCAAGACGCAACGAATCGACCGCAGGTTCTTCGTGTGCCTCCGAGAAACCTTCGAGCAGCGTCAGCAAAGCGACTACGACCCCCTCGTTGAAATCGACTGCCAAACCGTGCAGGAGGCTCTCAATCACGCGATTGACTTCGTGGCGGCCTGCCGAAGTCTCACCCCATAGACTTGATGGCCAGGAAGCGCTGGCGCCGACCGGGTATCGCCAGGGCATCCGCTACTTCAGTCAGAACCCACGCGCTGGTATACATTCGGCCGGACAGATCAGTGCCCCGCGCCTGCGCTTCGCCGTGGGCCTCGTCGTTCTCGAACAAGAGGGCAATGAAGGAATACGTATCGGCGAAACACACGCTCATGCTCGCGGCGTTCCATGGAGATAATGGTCGTGATTCCGAGCCAGATCGGAAGGTCCTTCCTTGACTACACCCGAAAAGGACAGAGGTAACCCGCATCTTACGTATTGCCGGGCCTTGGGCAGCATGGGCTGAAGCCCATCCTATGGGGGATGGGGACGTACCGGTTTCGCCTCGCTCAGGACGCCCAGGTCAGGGCGGGTTTCTTTCCGGCGTGGGCACATTCGCGGAGGTACAGGTTGATCAGGTTCTGGTACGGGATGCCAGTCTCTTCGGCCAGGGCCTTGAAGTACTCGATCACGTCGACGCCCAGCCGCAACGTGACCTGCTTTTTGAACCCCTTGGCATAGGGGTTCCGGCGGCCCTTCATATTCGCAAAGTCGTATTCTTTTCTCATGGCTTGCCCCACGGCTATGTCGGGACATGAACGAGGTCTTTCTCGATCTCTTCTTTGAGCCTTCCCTCGACAGCCACAGAGGTCAGCAAATCCACCTTCCTGCCAAGGATCGACTCCAAAAACGACTTGAGCCCGACGAATCGCCTGTAGGTGGTATGCGAGAATTGGACAACCATGTCCACGTCGCTGTGCGGCTGGAGATCCCCTCTCGCTACGGAGCCGAAGAGGCTGAGCTGTCTGACGCCGAACTCGTCCAGCTCGCGCCGATGCAACCGCAGCACCTCGACGACCTGTTCGCGGGTCTGCGGACGGCGAGGTCCACTTCCATCGTTGTGCACAGGGCCAGCCATACGCCATGATTCTACAGCCAGGCGACGAATCCGTCAAACAGCGGATTTCGCAAGCGTCTCTGCGTGAGGAGACAATCGAGAGAGCGCTTCCTTCCATCGTTCCAGCATTCCATTCGCGTCGCGGGCAGGATGCCCACAAGACGCAAGGGCGGGACGCCCTCGCCACGAGTTAGAACTGGTCGAGGAAGCGGAGGTCGTTTTCGAAGAGCCAGCGGATGTCGGTGATTTCGTATTTGCGCATGGCGAGTCGCTCGATGCCGAATCCGAAGGCCCAGCCGGTGTATTTTTCGCTGTCGATGCCGACGGCGTCGAAGACGTTGGGGTCGACCATGCCGCAACCGCCCATCTCGACCCAGGTCTCGTTGCCGGCCTTGTCGGTCAGCAGCAGATCGACCTCGGCGCTGGGCTCGGTGAAGGGGAAGAAGCTCGGCCGGAACCGCCACTGCGTCTCGGGGCCGAAGAAGACGTGGATGAACTGCTCGATGGTGGTCTTCATGTCCACCATGCTGACGCCTTCATCGACGACGAGGGCTTCGAGCTGGTGGAACATGTACATGTGCGTGGCGTCGACGGTGTCGGGTCGGTAGACGCGGCCGGGGGCGACGACGCGGATCGGCGGCTTCGTATTCTCCATGACGCGGATCTGGATCGTCGAGGTCTGGCTGCGCAGCAGGACGTTGTCCTCGATGTAGAAGTTGTCGAGCGGGTCGCGGGCGGGGTGCTCCGGCGGGATGTTCAGGGCGACGAAGTTGTGCCACTCGTCCTCGACTTCGGGGCCGTAGGCGACGGCGAAGCCCATCCGGCCGAAGATGCCGAGCAGCTCGCCGATCGTCTGGCTGATGACGTGGGGCTTGCCCCGGCTGACGGGCAGGCCGGGAAGGGTCACGTCGATGCCCGGCCGCTTGGGCTTCTGGGTCTGTTCGAGGGCGGTCTTACGCTCTTCGAAGGCGGCGGCGACGTCCTTCTTGATCCGGTTGGCGAGCTGGCCGGCTTTGGGCTTGTCTTCCTTGGGCAGCGAGCCGATCCGGCTGAGCAGATCGGTGACCAGGCCCTTGCGGCCGAGGTACTTGATGCGGTAGTCCTCGAGGGCCTTGAGGTCGGCGACGGCCTCCAGGTCCGCCAGGGCGCGGCGGCCGATTTGTTCGAACTGCTCCAACATGGTCCGTGCCTCGTGGCTCGTATCTCGTGAAACGCAAAGCGTGAAGCGTGAAGCGGCGGTTACTGCGAGATGCGCTTCACGCTCGCTCGCCGTCAGGCCAGCGCGGCTTTGACGGCTTCGGCGATCTTGTCGAAGCCTTCGGGATCGGCGATGGCGATCTCGCTGAGCATCTTGCGGTTCAGCGCAATGTTGGCCTTCCTGCAGCCGTGGACGAACTCGCTGTAGCGCAGCCCCCTGGCGCGGCAGGCGGCGTTCAGACGCACGACCCACAGGCCGCGGAACTCGCGCTTTCGTCTTCGGCGATCTGTCCTGGCGTTGACTTCCGCCCGTGTGGCGGCCTCTTTGGCCAGGCGAATCTGGCGGCCGGCGGGGCCGCGATGGCCGCTGACCGACTTGAGGATCCGCTTCTTGGCCTGACGCCGTGCGGCGCCCTTGCGAACTCGTGGCATATCAGCTTTTCCTTACAACGTTTCATCTCGAGCCTGCTGCGGCAGCTGATGGGCGCCGAGAAGCAGGTCGCGGAGAATGGGATTTGCCCCGTGGGGGCGGTACGCTCAGTTACCTGGCACCCAGTTTGATCTTCATCGTCTCGACGGTCTTGATCTCCGTCACGGACGGCTGGCCCAGCCGGCGACGACGCTTGGCGCTCTTGCCGCTCATCAGGTGGCCGGCGCCGGCCCGGCGGTGCTTGACCTTGCCCCTGGCCGTCACTTTGACTCTCTTGGCGAGCCCTTTATGGGTCTTCTGCTTCGGCATCTGCCCTGAACCTCACAACGATTAGACGCTATTCGCTCTACACGGGTAAAAACTGGAGTATACCGCCACCGAGCCGGACGGTCAACCCGGATTGGAGAACTTTCAAAAAATATGCACCTGCCCCGGCGAGGTGAGGGCGATGCCCCCGCCCCGACCGAGCGACGGCGTCTGGGCGATGCCCCAGGCCCCTGGGCCGAGTTCTACGACGACGACGGCTGTCGGGAAACCAGCAGCAGGGTCATGCGCCGTCCGGACATGGAGGACGGCCGCTCGACCTTGGCCAAGCCCTCCAGCATCTGGGTCACGCGGGCCAGGAGATTGTAGCCGTGCTCTTTGTGGAGCATCTGGCGACCCCGGAACATGACGGTGAACTGAACCTTGTGTCCCTTCTCCAGGAACTCGCGAGCGTGCCGGACCTTGATCTCCAGGTCGTGCGCATCGGTTTCGGGACGCAGCCGGATCTCCTTGAGCGTCGCAACATGGTGCTGGCTCTTCTTGTGAGACTCCCGCATCCGCCGCTTCTGTTGGTACAACCACTTGCCGTAGTCCATGATCCGGCAGACAGGAGGGTCGCTCGTCGGGGCTACCTCGACCAGGTCCAGACCCACCTCACGGGCCCTGGACAGAGCGTCATCCCGGCGAACGACACCCACCTGATTGTCTTCCTCGTCAATGAGCCGAATCGCCTCGGCCTTGACACCCCCGTTGACACGTAAGCCTTTTTTCACGTGTTAGGACCACCTTACCTTTCTCAGTAGAACATCAAAACACACAATCCCGCCGCCGATCAGCCTGTCACGCATGAGGCGACCACGATCACATCGCAATACACAAGTCCTTATCGGCGATCTTCCGCGCGACCGTTGCCAAAAACTCCGCCACAGGCATCGTCCGCGTCTCCTGGCTGTTCCGCACGCGCACACTGACCGCCTCGGCCTCGGCCTCCTTGGGCCCGACCACGAGCATATACGGCACCTTCTCGCCGTGGGTTTTGGCGATTTTGGCTCCGATCTTCTCGTCGGAAAGGTCGGCCCCGCATCGCAGCCCCGCGTCGAACAGCCGCTGCTGCACGGCCCGCCCATACTCGCTGGTCTTCTCGCTGATCGGCAGCACCCTCGCCTGCTCCGGCGACAGCCACACCGGCATCGCCCCGGCGTAGTGCTCGATCAGAATCCCCATAAACCGCTCGAACGACCCCAGCACCGCCCGATGGATCATTACCGGAACCTTCTCGGTGTTGTCCTCGGCCGTATAGACCAGCTCGAACCGCTGCGGCATCGAAAAATCGAGCTGGATCGTCCCAAGCTGCCACGACCGCTTGAGGCAGTCGCGGATATGGAAGTCGATCTTCGGCCCGTAAAACGCCCCATCCCCCTCGTTGATCTTGTAGTCGATCCCCTTGTGCTCCAGGGCCGCCTTCAGGGCGTCGGTCGCAACGTCCCAGATCTCGTCCGAGCCGATGTGCTTGATCGGCTTGGTGCTCAGTTCGATCGCGAAATCCTCGAACCCGAACGACCGGTACGTCTCGAAAATCAGGTTGATGACGCCGACGATCTCCGCCTCGATCTGATCCGGCATACAGAAAATATGGGCATCGTCCTGCGTGAACTGCCGCACCCGGAACAGCCCGTGCATCACCCCGCTGGCCTCGTGCCGGTGCACCATGCCGAACTCGGCGATCCGCATCGGAAACTCGCGATACGAGTGCTTGGTCGTCTTGTAGACCAGGCAGCCGCCGGGGCAGTTCATCGGCTTGACCGCGTAGCCGATGTCGTCGATCTGACAGAAGTACATGTTCTCTTTGTAGTTGTCCCAGTGCCCGCTGCGGTGCCACAACTCCTCGTTCAGGATGATCGGCGTGCGGATCTCCTTGTACCCGTACTTGCGGTTCAGCCCCGCCATGAACCCCACGATCTGGTTCCAGATGACCATGCCCTTGGGGTGCATAAACGCGAACCCCGGGCCCATCTCGCTGAAGCTGAACAAATCCAGCTGCCGGCCCAGGACGCGATGGTCGCGCCGTTTGGCCTCTTCGAGCCGGTTGAGGTGCTCGTCAAGCTCCTTCTGCGTCGGCCAAGCGGTGCCATAGACCCGCTGGAGCATCTTCTGGGTGGGGTCGCCGTGCCAGTAGGCCCCGGCTACGCTCATCACCTTGAAGCTGCCAACCTTGCCGGTGCTGGGCACGTGCGGCCCGCGACAGAGATCCTCAAAACCGTCCCCATGCGAGTAGAAGCTGATCGTCGCACTATCGACCCGCTGGATATTATCGGTCTTGTACTTATCGTCCGCCAGCTTGGCCAGGGCCTCGTTCCGGCTCATCTCTGTGCGGACGAACGGCTCATCGGCCTTGACGATCTCAGCCATCTCGGCCTCGATCCGGGCGAAATCGTCCGGACGAATCGGCTCGTCCAGATCGATATCGTAGTAGAAACCATCCTCGACGGTCGGCCCGTAGACCAGCCGGGTCTGCGGCCAGAGCCGGCAAATCGCCTCGGCCATCACGTGGGCACAGCTATGGCGCATCGCGTCGAGGCCTTCAGCGTCCTTGGCCGTGACGATCTGGACCCGATCGCCGTCCTTGACCGTCGCGGCAAGATCCACCAACTCGCCGTCCACGCGGCCCACGAGGGCCGCCCTGGCCAGTCCCGGCCCGATCTGCTCGGCCACCTGCTTGACCGTCGCACCGTCGGCGACCGCCAACACCCGGCCGTCGGGAAGAGTAATCTCTGCCATACGCCCTTTCACAATTCACGCGCCATGCCAGGCGGTGTCCGGCACACCCCCTCGCATGCCGTATCCAGTCCGTGCCGCCCGAACCAGCCGCACGCCCCCATCGCGCAGCCCGGCCCCCGGCCACCCCAAGAGAGTACTCCCCCCCACCCAACATTGTCAACCCCCATCCCACCCCCGCAGAATCCGGCACCCCGCAGGTCGCGCGTCTCATTGAATCCTCTATGAAGCCAGGCCGGTCAAGCCCAAAATCTGATTTGATTGGTTCATTCCTCTATCCGGGTTTCCACAGCAGGCTTTTGCTTGCGTAACGCTGTGGACCCACTAAACTGTGCGACGATACCCATTCCGTCACGCGGGCATTTGAGGCCCAGTTTTCAATTCGGGTTGTCGCCCAACCAAATCAATCAAGGCAAACTTCAAGCTCAGACGATCTCCGACCTTCACGAATCTCCGTCATCGAACCGTCAACGTGTCTCCATTTCGCCGGAGTCCGCTTTCGCCGCCTTCGTAAGAAGGTGAGGCGGTGAAAGAAAGGCGTAGGCGGAATGGATGCCTATCCCGTACTTGTCGGCATCGGTTCCTTCCAATTCTGTTCATCTCGCAGCATGGCCCAACACCGGACCACGAGTCTCCTCGCCAGTCCCGTAATGGCGATCTTCTTTCGCGAAGGGCTGCCCCGTAACAGCCTCTTGTAGGTGTCGCGAGCCCAGGCATTTCTCGCAAGGGAGGCCCAGGGCAAGCTCTTACGGGCACACTACAAACGCCTTCTTCCCCCCCACGTCAAGACGGGCAATCGCATCGGGGGCGAATCAAAGGGGCAAGGAAACGGTGTCGGGTACGTTTTCTGCGGGGATCGGGTTTATCGCGAGGGCATCCGGGCGAGGACGTTCGCGGTAGCGCAGACCGATCGTGCCGGCGGCGCGGGGGCGGGCGTACCGATGGGGGTTGCGGGGGGTGTTTTTTGGTGGCGTGAGAGAGGGTCTGGGGGTATAATCTGTTGGTTGCCGGTTATTCATCATCGTATCGGTTGCGGCGGTTCTTCGGGGGCCTGCACGGCGCGGATATCGACGAGATCCTGGGCATAAACCTGGTGGCGGTCTGGCAACACCGGGCTCAGGGCCGGGCGCGATTCCGCTGACGGCATCGCGTTGACGCACAGCATATTTCCCGAGTCGGGCCAGGCCACTCGGGAAGAAGGAGAAGACCTTGGCCGAGAGAGCTGAGATACCGAAAAGCAAAGGGCCGCTCCAGCGTCCGGTGGACCCGCGTCACGCGCTGTTGCGGGTGGAGGGAAAGAACGCCTGGATTCGGAGTCTGGACCGCGAGCTGGCGGAGAGCTTTTGCAGGCTGGTGACGCGGGGGAATCCGGTGACCGGCGCGCGGAGCGCGGGGGTGGTTTCGTGGGGGATCTATGCGGGGCAGCCCGATCAGACGGGCACGGTCATTCTCGATCGCAAATCGGACGGTCGGTTCAAGCTGGTGCCATTGGACGATGCGGCGGACGGGCTGCTGGAACAGGTGGCGCAGCTTGTGGGACGCGAGGGCAGCGTGAGCGGCGAAGAGGGCAAGCATGGACGGGTCTTTCGCGGCGAACTGCGGAAGCCGAACGGGTCGATCGGTACGGAGGCGATGGCTCGGGAAGCGGAATCTGGAATCGGGGCGGGCGAAGAGAAGGCGAAGGCCAGGAACGGGAAGATCCCCAAGAGCAAAGGGGCTCTCCAGCGTCCGGTGGACAAGCGTCACGCGCTGTTGCGGGTGGAGGGAGAGAACGCGTGGATTCGGAGTCTGGATCGCGAGCTGGCGGAGACGTTTTGCAGGCTGGTGACGCAGGGGAATCCGGTGACCGGCGCGCGGAGCGCGGGGGTGGTTTCGTGGGGGATTTACGCGGGGCAGCCCGACCAGACGGGCACGATCTTTTTCGATCGCAAGTCGGACGGTCGGTTCAAGCTCGTGCCGTTGGACGATGCGGCGGACAGGCTGCTGGAAGAGGTGGCGCGGCTCGTGGGACGCGAGGGGAGCGTGAGCGGCGAAGAAGGCAAGCACGGACGAGTTTTTCGCGGCGAGATGCGGAAGTCGGACGAAGCGGCCCAGACGCAGGGGACGGGTGCGGCATCGGAGGCGGAGGGCGCGCCGGGCGATGAGGCGCCGGCAGGTGAATTCGAGACGATTACGGGGGAGGATGCCATCGCAGCCATTGGGCAGAGGGTCGCCATGGAGTTCATCGAGCGCGGCATCAAGGTCCGCATCCGGGGCAAGCGGGCGGACTGCGAGATGACGGCGAAGCACATTCTCAAGGGCAGCCCGACGGTGGCTTCGCAGCAGGGTGCGAAATATATGATCGAAGGCAACCTGAGTAAGTCCTATCTCAGGAAAGGGGCCCGCCAGCAGGGTCCCGATGCCAACGGTGTGTGTACCAGGGAGGACAGCCCGGAGCGTAGCTTCACGGCGTTCGGAGAGAACCTACGGGCGGTGGAGGCGGCGTGCCTTACCGGCTGCAAGAAGGAGACGATGTTCACGATCGTGGTCAACGACCGCTCGACGGGTTACGTCGTGATCAGTTCGGGCAGGCGGCGCATGGTGTGATGTGGGCTGCAGGCTGTAGGGCGGATGGATTTCGAATTCAAGGTGTCTGGTGCTTTTCGGGGTCTTCGTCTGGGGCGGGTGGCGGATTGGAGCGGCGGGCTCTCGTTCGTAGTGGCGTCGTCAGAGGCTCGGTGCCGAGTGTATGCCCTTACGGGCACACTACAAACGCCTTGGTCCCCGCACATCAGGATTGACATGATCTCGGCGTCAATGTCGTGGCTTGTTGTGCGCCTGGCCTGCGACGATTTCGGGCCTCAGCGGACGGCAGGTCCGACCACTTCGATCGTGGATCTCGATCCTTGGGCGAATTGTGGGCATTGAGGGCAATAATCGCGCGACCGGGTCCGTCCTTGGTACCGAACTTTGCCGCACGTTGGGCGGTATATCGGTGCATCTGGGTAGAGACTCTATCCACCCCCGTGTCTCGGCGCAGCCCGTTAGCGTGGGGACTCTGTCAACAGGATATGAGCCGAAAAGGAGCGCAGGATGAAGCAGATCGCCACAGCCATCGTCGTTCTATCTTGTTTCCTAAGCGTTGTTTGTGCCAATGCCTTGGCTGCGACGGGCGCGGAATACTGGCCGACGTGGCGCGGGCCGAATATGGATGGCGTCGCATTGAAGGGCAATCCTCCCGTCACGTGGAGCGAATCGGAGAACGTTAAGTGGAAGATCGATCTGCCTGGGGAGGGAACCTCCTCGCCGATCATCTGGGGCAATAAGATGTTCTTCCAGACCGCAGTGGATACAGGACAGGCGGGTCCGGCCCCCGCCGCACCGACGCAGAGCGGCGGACGCAGAGGTCCGGGACGAGGACGCGCCCCGACCACTGTCCACGCATTCGACCTCGTCTGCCTCGACCGGACGACGGGCAAGCTGCTGTGGCGGACGACGGCCACAAAGGCCGTTCCCCATGAGGGCCACCATCAGGACCACGGATTCGCATCGTATTCGCCCATCACTGACGGAAAGCATATCTGGGCCAGCTTCGGCTCGCGAGGAGTCTACTGCTTTGATATGGACGGCAATCTCAAGTGGTCCCAGGACCTGATCCCGATGACGATCCGAGGCGGCTTCGGCGAGGGCAGCTCACCGGCACTGGCGGGCGACGCCGTTGTCGTCGTGTGCGACCATGAGGGAGATTCGGCGATCTTCGCCTTTCACAAGGAAATCGGGCGGCTCCTCTGGCGCAAGGATCGGGACGAGGCGAGTTCCTGGGCAACCCCAATGCCCGTCGAGGTCGACGGCAGGTTCCAGGTCATCGTCAACGCGACCCATTTCGTCCGCAGCTACGACGCCCAGACCGGGCAGATCATCTGGCAATGCTCGGGCCAGACGGGCAACGTGGTCCCGACGCCGGTTCTCGGATTCGGCAAGGTCTTCTGCACCAGCGGCTTCCGGGGAAGCATGCTCCAAGCCATCCAACTCGGCCGGACGGGCGACTTGAGTGGTTCGGACGCCATCGCCTGGCAAGTGGACAGCGGGACTCCCTACGTCCCCTCGCCCATTCTCTATGATGGAAGGCTCTACGTCTTCGCGGTCAACAACGCCATACTCTCCTGCTATGACGCCCGGACGGGGAAACCCCACTACACGGGCCAGCGTATCGAGGGAATCAGAGGGGTGTACGCATCCCCGGTGGCAGCGGCCGACCGCATTTATTTCGCCGGCCGAAATGGCGTGTCCGTCGTTATCAAGAGCGGAGATACGCTGGAAATCCTGGCCACCAACACCCTGGAGGACGGGTTTGACGCCTCTCCGGCCATCGTGGGCGACGCACTGTATCTCAAGGGAAGAAAGCACCTCTACTGCCTGATGACCCCATAGCCGGGCAGTAGATTGCTCGACAGGACCGTCCGGATCCAGGCCCAACGGCCACCGGAATCGCATTCCGATTGCGCTCGTCGGTGCCGGGTAGAACAACACCGGGCACCGCTTCGGGTTATGGGTCCCATTGCAGAACCCTACGGGGAAATCAAAAAGAAACCCCATCTCACCTCTTGCCATAACACCTCAAGTACCCTATACTAATTCAACAGAACCACATTTGGAAGTATGCGTAACTCTCTGTGGATCTGGCATGCAGAATTAGGCGTTTCCATGTTCGCATTATCCGCCATGAGGCCCGATAAGTCAGAAGGGAAACGCACAGAAGATCAAGCTGACGGGCACCGGACGGGTCTGCGCTTTGCCAGATCACCGACCGTCGTCCGGGTCCCAACCGCGATGGAGGATTTGGTCGCCCCGCACTCGACGGTCGGACGCAGCCCGAAAGACGTCGATATCCCGTAGTGGAGCAGGAAAATCGCGGAAAAAGCGTTACGAATCACATTTCCGCCGGCACTAATCTGAGTGAGTCATATGTCCGACATTCGGAATCAGAACAGGATTCGCAGAATAACGTCTTGGTTAAGAGAGGAGTCACAAAATGAACGGTCTGACTGAATCGCGTCCGAAGGGCGTCGTG
>CAZSXM010000055.1:0-29612 GCA_964610435.1 uncultured Pirellulales bacterium
GGCCGCTAACCCTTCAACGTATGACTCTTTCATTCACAACACCTTGCCGGTTTAAATCGGCGCACAGGAGCAGAAACAATGGACATCACACACATCAGATGCTGGACCCTTATTTCGATCGGCACCATGGTCCTTGTGGGGCTATACCCATTCGGTGACACGACCTATGCCCAGGAGGCATCGTCGTCGACAGCGAACGATACCGTTGACGTCCGCCGGTTCGGTGCCGTCGGCGACGGCAAGACAGACGACACCGCCGCGTTTCAGAAGGCTCTCGATGCGGTTGGCAAGGCCGGCGGCGGCATCGTGTATGCGCCCCGGGGCAACTACCGCTTTGCCGGCCACCTGAACGTGCCCAGCGCCGTGACGCTGGCCGGTATGTGGCCATCAGTCCCCGCCCATAATGGCCTGCGGGATCGCGGGCTGCCCAAGCCGACCGACGACGGGACAACATTTCTCGTCACCGAAGGCGCGGGCCGCGAGGATGGTCCCGCCTTCATCACGCTGAACACCAACAGCACGCTCAAGGGCGTCGTCCTGTACTACCCCAATCAGAAGACGGACACAGAGCCGACGCCATATCCATGGGCCATCGCCATGCGGGGCAAGAACCCGGCGGTCCTGGCGGTCGAGATGCTCAACCCGTTCAACGGGATCGACGCGACGCGGAACGAACGCCATCTCATCCGCGACGTGCACGGCCAGCCGATCCGACGCGGGATCCTCGTCGACGCCATCTACGACATCGGACGCATCGAGAACGTCCACTTCAATCCGTGGTGGAGCATGAAGCCCAAGCTGTTCCAATGGCAGATGGCCCACGGCGAGGCGTTTATCTTCGGCCGCTCCGACTGGCAGTACGTCTACAACACCTTCTGCTTCGGCTACAACGTCGGCTACCGATTCGTCCGAACCGACAGCGGTGTCTGCAACGGGAACTTCCTCGGCATCGGCGCCGACGACTGCCATACGGCCCTGGTCGTGGACCAATGCGCCCCCTACGGCCTGCTGATCACCAACGGCGAGTTCGTCTCGTTTCACGGGCCGGACCCGACCATGATCGAAATCGGAAAGGACAACACCGGAAGCGTGCGTTTCGTCAACTGCGCCTTCTGGGGGCCGTGCAACCAGGTCGCGAAGATCGCGGGGACCGGCACGGTCGGCTTCGGCGACTGCACCTTCACCCAGTGGGGAGGCAAGGACGGCACGCGGCCGGCCATCCAGGCGCAAAGCGGCACCGTCCTGGTTCGCGGCTGCGAGTTCCGACAGGACCGACCACAGATTCAGCTCGGCAAGAACGTCCGCCGCGCCGTTATCACCGGCAATGTCTTCACAGGCGCTCCGCGGATCGCCAACGAATCCGACGGAAACGTGCAGATCGCGCTCAACAGCAGTGAGTAATCCAAACAAAGCCAACCGGGCCTGTGCCGAGATGCCACAGGCCCGGTCGGTTGTGCAAGACCATCGCCTTAGACGCAGGCGTTACCGGTCGCCGGCCAGGTAGCGGACCTCACCGGGCGACAGGGCTCGGCTGTAGATCACAAAATCATCGAGCGAACCGCCGAAGTGTGCATCAACCGCATACTGCGATCGTGCCAGCCAGTTCTGTGTCGTTTCGCCGAGGTCGGCTGGAAGCGTCGCCGTTGGACCACTGCCAACCACGTCGCCATCCAAGTAGATCTCGACGGTCATCGTCGCGCTGTCGATCACCACGGCCACATGGTGCCAACCGTCGGTCGGAAGCTGGCGAGATGTCTCGATGATCGACTCGCCCGTGCCGCCGGTCGGCGTGATGGCGAACCGCATCGGACCGCTCGTGCCCGTGCGAGGACAAAGGAACATGTATCCGGTCGAGCTGCTGTTGCCGAAATCGAAAATCCGCATCCAGGAGCCGCTGGCGACGGCGAAGTCGACCCACGTCGCCACAGTCGCATCGGTCAGCGTGCTAACGACCGAACCGATCGGCAGCTCGACGTAATCGGCAAACCCATCGAAGTCGATCGCCTGGCCCTGCCCCGGACGCGAGGCCACATAGGCCGGGTCGTTGAACGCCGTGCCGTGGTAGCCGTTGCCCGAGCCGTCCTGCACGTTGTTCTCGAATGCATACGAGGCCACCAGGCCCGCCGTGCCCGGATCGACCGGAGCGATCGGCTCCGGGGCCACCCGATACAAACGGATATCGTCCACGAGCAGAAGACCCGAGCCGCTACCGTCCACACCCAGACTCAACGACGTAACGCTTCTCAGATTCGTCCCCAGCGACGCTAGGTCGATGTTCCATTGCTTCCACACCGGGCTTCTCAGCACGCCCGGATACATCACCTTCGCGTCGTTGACCATCGCATAGAGTTGTCCCGACCCGTTGTCGATCGCGCCGCGGAAATGCACCACAAGCGTTGCCGCCCCACCGACCGTCCAGTCCTGGGCGCCGTCGATCGCAAAGTCGGCCCGCGAATCGCCCTCGTAGAACAGCGGCATCGACTGGCGACCGCTGCGAACGGTTGTGCGTTCGGCGAACGGAGTGCTGAGATACCCGACCGTCGAGCCGGTCCCGTTGACCCAACCGTCCAACCAGGTGTCGAAGATCGCCTCGCCGGCGTCGATATCGTCGGTGTAGCTCTCGAAATCGTCGATGACGATGAACGGCTGCGTCGAGAAGCTCCAGAGATCCCCGGCCCACACGGCGATCGCCTCGGCCTCGTTGACCTCATCGATCCGCCAGTAGTACATCGCGTCCAGATCGAGGGCCCCCGGATCGTACTGGCTTTGGCCGATGGCGCCGACCAGGGCCGTTCCGTCGATCACCGCCGCCTCATCCGTGCCCAGATACACCTCGTGGGATGCCGCCTGGCGACCGGAGCGCCAGTCGAGAGTTGCATCCACCGCCACGTCGGCAGCGCCGTCGGCCGGCTGCGGCTGCCGGGCCTGGACCGGAATGAAGAGGAACCGCACCTCGCTGAGGCCGAACTGGCCCGTCTGGCCCCAGGCGCTGTTGGCGGTCAGACGGACGAACCTCGCGGCCACGCCGCTCAAGTCGACGTTCGTATTGGCCGTGTAGGTGCTCCTGGCCGTCGCCTGGGCGAACTGAACGTCGCCGAACACGGTCCAGCCGAAGCCGTCCTCGGAGTATTCGATCGTCACATCCTTGAACCCGAAGCCGAGCATCAGCTCGAAGATCACGTTGTAGTTCCACACCTGAAGCTCGTGCAGCAGGTAGACCTTGTCGAACTCGAACTGAATCCACACAGGTTCGCCCTCATCGGCGCCGCCGACCCACATATGCGCATTGTCGGTGGAGTGCTGGTCAGCGGCGTTGAGACCGGAGCCATCCACCGTATTGCCCGGCACGGAGTCGGGCTCCGAGATCGCATTGCTCGTCGCGATGATCTCCGCGATGGGATAGGCCAATGGCTCGGCGGTAAAGCTCCAGACGTCGCCTTCGAAAATCGTGTTGTCCGGCGCGGCGTTGACCTCATCGACCCGCCAGTAGTAGGTCTGCCCGAACTCCAGGCGCACCGGCGGCGTGTAGGTCGTGGCCGTCTGACTCTGGCTGACCAGCACGTCCATGGGCTCGGCCCGGCTCGCGTCGTTGACGTCGTCGAACGACGTCCCAAAGTACACATCGTGCGTCGCCGCAAACTCCCCGGCCTTCCAGCTCAACACCACGTCGCGCGGCACATCGATCTGCCCATCCGAAGGACAGGGATCCGCGGCCGTCGGGGCGCCCGGCTTGGAGCGGAAGTTGTTGGCGATTGCGGCCGGACTCAAGACACCATTGTGAATACGCACCTCGGCGATGGAACCGGTGAAATTGACATCCGCATGGACACCGGCCCCGGAATCGTTCGCCTGCGCGGCCACGCGGATGATGTTGGGGCCGTGCGTGTTGAGCGTCACGTTGCGTGTGGTGTTCTCCTCGGCGTTGACGTAGAGGCGGACGGTGGTGCCGTCGTACGTGTACACGAGATACCACCAGTTGTTGGCCTCCGGAGCGGGCGAGTGCTGGCCCGACCAAGGCATATCGGGGGTATCCCAATGACCCACAGCGCCCCAGGTCCCGTGATTGCCATAGTTGAACGCGATGTTCGTTCCCGCCGGTCCGCCGCGATGGCTCCAGGAAACCATGGTCTCTTCGCCCACGAAGTCGGGCCCATTATAGACCCAGACTTCGATGGAGCGTGTGCCGCCCCCTTCGATCCCCGGAACCGAGAGCGGGCCTTCGAAGTAACTCGAGCCGTCGAACGTCACCGCCTTGCGGCCGTCCACGTCCTCAACGATCGGAACGCCCTGTGGCTCGAAGTCGTCCAGGGTCCCATGATTGGCCCACGTCCGGGCCACGGTCCCGTAGGGCAGGTCTTCGGCCCGCAAATCGACCAGCAACTCCTCGGCCACGACGATGCCGGCTGTCGCCTGGCTTGAAACACCCAGGATCAAGCCGCCCAGAATCAGGTACATCAGCCCTTTACACATCAAAATCCTCCTTTCAAGAACACACATGAAATGATGCTTGGACGAGACGACATGACGGAAACACCCTTTCCACACGGCAGCGCCCACGGGCAGGCGGCCTCGCTGCCGCCGCATGCCCCTTCGGCTTCGCTCAAGGCAGACTCCTACAGGAACACCCCTCGCGACACGAACAGCGCACCCAACTGGCCTTGCGGCCCACACGTACCCAAACCCGCTGCGACATACCCTTCTCCAGAACGGTCTCGGCGCCGAGTGCAGACCGGTCCCGGCTCGGCCGGCAGACACAGAGAAGCGCGTTGAAACCAACTGCAATTATACCAAATGCGTCCCTGGTCCTACAACGGAATCATGACCCGGCTTGCTTTCCCGGGGCGATTCGGTAGACTCAGGCAGGCCCGGCCTCGATACGGATCGCGGCGGCGGCAGACAGCTGCGAGATCTCACAGCGGCCCGCAACGGCCATGCAGAGGACGGCATGCAGATCCTGGCTCTCGAACCCTACTATGGCGGAAGTCACAAGGCCTTTCTGGATGGATGGTCGGCCCTGAGCCGACACGACTGGACCGTCCTGACGCTGCCTGCGTACAAATGGAAATGGCGGATGCGGCACGCCGCCGTGACCTTCGCGCAGGAGGTCCACAAACATCTGTCCGGGAAACCGACGTGGGACTTGCTGTTCTGCTCGGACATGCTGAACCTGGCCGAGTTTCGCGGACTGGCCCGCCACGACATCGGCGATCTACCAAGCGTCGTCTACTTCCACGAGAATCAACTGACCTATCCGGTCCGCGTCGCAAGCGAGCGCGACTACCAGTTCGCCATGACCAACCTGACCAGTGCACTGGCGGCCGACGCGGTGTGGTTCAACTCCGCGTTTCACCGGGACGAGTTCCTCGCCGCCTTGGACGCCTTTCTGAAGCGCATGCCCGACCATCAGCCCGTCGGTGCAACGGAACGCATTCGGGCGAAGGCACGCATCCATCCACCCGGCGTCGTGCCGATGCCCCCCCGGCGCGACAGGAAGCCCGGCCCCCTGCGGATTCTCTGGGCCGCCCGGTGGGAGCATGACAAGAACCCGGAAGACTTCTTTCGGGCACTGGCGATTCTCAAGAAGCGTAGTATCGCGTTCCGCGTCAGCGTCGTCGGGGAGCAGTTCCGTGAAGTTCCGGAGGTTTTCGCACAGGCCCGGCGGGACTTCGCCGATTGCATAGACCGATGGGGCTACCAGCCGAGTCGAGCAGACTATGAGGCGGCCTTGTCGGAGGCCGACGTCTTCGTCTCGACGGCACGGCATGAGTTCTTCGGTCTTTGCGCCGTCGAAGCGGCGCTGGCCGGTGTGGTTCCGCTGCTCCCAACGCGTCTGGCCTATCCGGAGGTCTTCGGTCTCGGCCAGAGCGAGAACGCCGGCCGGTTCCTCTATGAGGGCGGCCCCGAGACCCTGGCGAAGAGGCTGTCGAAGATGGCGAGATTCCTTGCCGACGGCCAGTCACTGACCGATCGCGCCGAAGGATTGCGAAACCGACTCAGGCGGCTTGAGTGGCCCAACCTTGCCGGCGTCCTGGACGCGGCTCTGGAAGAGGCCGGACCCGCCCCTTTGTCGTCCGTTTAGCGAGGCACGTGTTTCTTGCGGTACTCTCGCAGGCTGGTTCCCGTCTCCTTGCGGAAGTAGCGGCTGATGTGCTCGACACCGTCGAAGCCCGACTTGATGGCAATTTGCGTGATGCTCATGTCGGTGCCCACGAGAAGGCCGATGATATAGTTGACGCGGACGCGCCGGATCTCCTGGTAGACCGAGCGTCGGAGCACAGCCTTGAACCGTTTCTCGAGAACGCGCCGGGAGACGTTGGTGGCCTCGACGACGTCGTCGACCTGGATCATGCGATTGGGATTCCGGCGGATGAAACGCACGGCGGCCGCCACTTCCGCATCCGTCACGGCCAACATGTCCGTGGACATCCGCGTCACGATGTGCGTCGGGCGCACCGCGATCTGCTGGCCGGCCATCGGCTCGCCCTTCATGAGCCGGTCGAGCAGACGAGCAGCCTCGTGACCGGCCGTCTCGGTGTCCAGCGCGATACTCGAAATCGGCGGGTCGGCCAGGTCGCAGATGAGGATGTCGTTGTCGACGCCCAGCACGGCCACTTGATCGGGTACATAGAGATCGGCCAGCTTACAGGCCTCGATCACTTGCAGGGCGCGATCGTCGTTGCAGCACATCAGCGCCACCGGCTTGGGCAGCGACATCATCCACTCGGCAATCAGGTTCTGTTCGCTCTTCCAGGCGCGTTTGGCCCGGGCCTTGGGCTGGCGATACACGTTCGTTTGAAAGCCCGCCCGTTTGAGCCGCTCGCTGAAATGGCGGGCGCGCAGCCGGGACCAGACGAATTCGTCGAGCCCACAATAGGCGTAATTCTGGAAGCCACGGTCGAGAAAGTGTTCGGCGGCCATGGAACCGATGGCCGCGCTGTCGGTGATGATCGCCGGGAACGGGGTGTAGCTTTCCCGGTTGTGCTGGGCGAAGATGACGGGGAATTTCCATCCGGAGAGATTCTCGGCAATCCGTACGTCGCGCATGATGGCGCCGTCGATCTTCAGGTCCCTCCACTCCGGTAGCGATGAATCGAGCCCGGCGGAACGCTGGTAGACCCGCCATGGCCCGTGCAGTCGCGAATACCGCGCGATCCCATAGAGCAGGCCGCGCCCGAACTCGCGAGACGTTTCGATGAACAAGAGAACCGACGGCGCCGGGGAGCCCCTCTGTTCTATCGGCTTTCGTGCAGTGGTTCGCTCGGTACTCATCAGATTCAACAGGTCAGGGGTCAGGGGTCAGGGGTCGGTGACTCCTTTGCCCGTAGTACGCGTTCTTGCCGTGCTTCCGCAGGTAGTGCTTGTCGAGAAGAGCCTGGGAGATGGGTGGTTGTTCGGGCCGGATCACCAGCGCTCCGGCGGCCATCTTCGCCACCTCTTCCAGGACCACGGCGTTCGTGACCGATTCGTCCGGACTCTTTCCCCACGTGAACGGGCCGTGATTGGCCACGAGGACGGCCGGCATCTGCATCGGGTCGAGCCCCTGGAAACGCCGGACAATCACAACGCCCGTGTTGGTCTCGTAGTCCTGCCCGATCTCGGCGGCCGTCATCGTTTCAGTTACAGGGACGGCGCCGTAGAAATGGTCCGCGTGGGTCGTCCCCAGGCACGGGATGTCCCGCTGAGCCTGCGCCCACATCGTCGCATGGGGCGAGTGCGTGTGGCAGATGCCTCCAATGCCCGCGAAACTTCGATACAGCTCCAGATGGGTCGGCGTGTCGGACGAGGGACGCAACTCCCCTTCGACGACATTGCCCTGCAAGTCGAGCAGAACGATCTGCTCGGGCACCAGCTCATCGTAGCTGACGCCGCTGGGCTTGATGGCGATGATGCCCGCGTCGCGGTCGATCCCGCTGACGTTGCCCCAGGTGAACACGACGAGGCCGTGCCGCTGAAGGTCGAGGTTGGCCTCGCAAACCTGTTGTTTGAGCTTCCCGTGCATCGTTACGCGTTGGCCTTCTCTTTGATGTCCAGCAGTTCCTTCATCACATTGCCCATCGCCAGGGGCCGGCCCTTGAGTCCGAACCCGTCGTGAAGCTGTCGGTAGAGCCCGTAGAGCCGACGATAGACTTCGTGGTTTGCCGGGATCGGTCTGAAGGTGGTCTCCTTGATGCTGCACATGGCGGTCTGGGCCTCGGCGAAACCCTGGTGCGCGCCGCCGACCACGGCCGCCGCGACAGCCGACCCCAGCGCGCAGGTCTGGGCGGAGCGGGAGATTTTCATCTCACGACCGGTGACATCGGCGTAGATCTGCATGAGCATGGCGTTCTTCTCCGAGATCCCGCCGCAGTTGACCACTTCGGATATCTCGACGCCGTACTCCTCGAACCGGTTGATGATCGTCAGAGCGCCGAAGGCCGTCGCCTCGACCAGGGCCCGGTAGATCTCCTCAGGCCGGGTGTGAAGGGTCTGGCCCAGGAGCAGGCCGGTCAGGCGTTGATCGACCAGGATCGTCCGGTTGCCGTTGTTCCAGTCGAGGGCCAGCAATCCGGACTGGCCCGGCTTGAGCCTGGCAGCCTTCTCCGTCAGCGACTGGTGCGAGCCGGCCTCTTTGCCGCCGGGCTGGATGTAGTTGACGAACCAGTTGAAGATATCCCCGACAGCCGACTGGCCTGCTTCGAGCCCATAGAAGCCCGGCAGGATCGAGCCGTCCACGATGCCGCAGATGCCTGGGATGTCGGGCAGATTCGCACTCGAAGGAGCGACAACCATGTCGCACGTGCTGGTCCCGATGATCTTCACGAGCACGCCGGCCTTGATGCCGGAACCGACACCGCCGAGGTGGGCATCGAAGGCGCCCATCGCCACCGGAATGCCGGCGGTCAGGCCGAGCTTGCCCGCCCACGCATCGGTGAGCTTGCCGGCGATTTGATCGACCGCGTAGGTCTTGTCGCCGAGGGTCCGACGGAGCTGGCCCAACTTCGGATCGAGCTTGGCGAGAAACGCCTCGTCGGGATAGCCGCCCCACTCGTCGCAGAACATGGCCTTGTGTCCGGCGGCACAACGACACCGCCGGATCTTCTCCGGCGCATCGGTGCCCGTCAGCACGGCCGGCAGCCAGTCGGCGTGCTCGATCCAGGTGCACGCCGCATCGAAGACGTCGGGCCCCACTCGCAGACAGTGGAGGATCTTGCTGAAGAACCACTCCGAAGAATAGGTCCCGCCGCACTTGGCCAGATACTCGGGGTGCTCTTTTCGGGCCAGTTCGGTGATCTCGGCAGCCTCGGCGTATCCGGTGTGGTCTTTCCAGAGCCACGCGTGTGCGTTCAGATTGTCTTTGAATGCGTCGAGCATCGCCAGCGGCGTCCCGCTCTTGTCGACGGGCAACGGCGTCGAGCCGGTCGTGTCCACGCCGATGCCGATGATATTCTTTGGATCGAACCTCGGCTCGGCCTTGCGGGCCTCGGCGATCGCCCCGGCCACGGTGACCTCTACACCTTTCAGGTAGTCGGCGGGATTCTGTCGGGCGACGTTGTGATCGGCGGCATCGAGAAGAATACCCGCTTCGCCCGTCTCATATTCATACACGCACGTCCCCAGCTCACGACCGTTCGACGTATCGACGATCAGGCATCGCACGGAGTTCGTGCCGTAGTCAAAACCTACCGCATAGGCCATCGTTCACCCCTCAAACTAAAGACGTCTCAACCCCGGAAATACAGATACGCCGCAAGGATCGCCACCAGAACACCGGCCGAGGCAATCACGTCCCATTTGTTCCAGGACGCCCGCGAGGCCCTGCGGTCTTCGTCGGTCAAGGTCCCATAGGTCAGGCCGCCGATCCTGCTGTAGGCCGGCTCCTGCGTCAGATGGCTGACCACGACCATGACCGCGATGCAGACAAGGAAGATCAGAAGGCTGTAGTACTGGAAGTACATGTTGTTCACGATCCAGAAGAACGAGCCTTCGGTATAGGCAAAATCGTCGATCAGCTTGATCGGGGTGTCGACCGCCAGCCGGAACAGGCCCAAGGCAAAACCGACGATCAGCGCCCACAGACAGCCCTTGGCGTTGAGCCGCCGACTGAAGACGCCCAGGAAAAAGACGACGAAGATCGGCGGGGCCAGATACGATTGCACGCCCTGCAGATAATCGTACAGCCCCTTACCGCCTCGAATGACAGGAATCCAGGCCAGGCCGATGAGCACCATGACCCCGGTGGCAATTCGGCCCACCCAAACGACCTTCTTCTCCGGCGCCATCGGGCGCAGCTTCGAATAAAAGTCGATGGTGAACAGCGCCGCCGAGGCATTGAATGCACCCGCCAGCGAGCTCATCAGCGCCGCCAGCAGGCCGGCCACGACGATCCCGCGCACGCCGATCGGCAGCACTTGGGCCACAAGCATGGGAAAGGCCTGCTGGGCGTTATCGCGGATGATCTCGCCGTTGGCATCGAAGAACGTCTGCTGCAAGGCGGCGTTCTGCCCGCTCTTGGCCAGGGCGAAGGCGATCATGCCCGGGATGATGAAGATGAAGACCGGAAGGAGTTTCAGGGCCGCCGCGCAAATGGAGCCCCGGCGGGCATCCGTCTCGTTCTGTGCGCCGAGCACGCGCTGAACGATGTACTGATCGGTGACCCAATACCACAGTCCAATGATCGGCGCGCAGAACAGCATGCCGACCCAGGGATAGTTGTCGTTAAAGTACCAGGCCATGCGACCGGGTTCCCTGACCGGCGCCCAGGTGGCCTCGACCCCCTCAGGCACGAGGGGCCTCCACAGATTGAACATCTCCGACCCGGCCCACTCGCGCAGCGCCCCCCAGCCGCCGAGGGCCTTCAGACCGAAATACGTCACGAAGGCCGAACCGACCACCAGGATCACCGTCTGGATCGCCGAGGTATAGGCCACCGCCCGCATCCCGCCCATGATCGTGTAGATGCCGGTCAGGACAATCACCAGGATCGACCCGATCCAGAAGCTGTCGAGTCCCATGAACTTGATGTCTGGAATCAGCACGGCGAACACCACGCCGCCGGCGAAAATACCGACCGCCAGCTTGGTCAGAACGTACGCGACCAGCGAGATGATCGACAGCACGGTGCGGTTGACCGGCGAGAACCGCCGTTCGAGGAACTCCGGCATGGTGAAGACCTTCGACCGCATGTAGAACGGCACCATGATCCAGGCCAGGACCAGCAGGCACCAGGCGTGAAGCTCGTAGTGGGCCATGGCGACGCCGTCGGTGGCGCCGGAGCCGGCCAGGCCGACGAGATGCTCGGAACCGATGTTCGACGAGAAGACCGCCGCACCGATGATCCACCATCCGAGATTGCGGCCGGCAAGGAAGTACTCCGTCGTCGTCTGCGACTGCCTTTCCTTGAGGTAGGCCCACCATGCGATGCCAAACACAACAGCGAAGTAGCCCAGAATGAAAAGCCAGTCAACCGTGTGCAATGCCGTCATGTTTTCTCCTTTGTGCAGAGTTCAGGGGTTCTCTCACTCTATCATGGGTCGGCGCTGCCCTGCTACCGAGCGGAAAATGCGTAGACCGTCGTAGTCCTGTAGATGCGACCCGGGCGCAGAATTGTCGATGGAAACTCCGGCTGGTTCGGCGAATCGGGGTAGTGCTGCGTCTCGAGGCAGAAGCCATAGCGATGCTCGTAAACGACCCCGTTCTTGCCGGTGATGGTCCCGTCGAGGAAGTTGCCCGCATAGAACTGGATGCCCGGCTCGGTCGTCCGCACCGTCATCAGGCGTCCGGTCGTCGGCTCGTACACCTCGGCCGCCAACGTCATCACATTGCCCTTCTTGTTCAGGACCCAGTTGTGGTCGTAGCCGCCGCCGAAGCGAAGCTGCTCGTCGTCGTCGTCGATCCGGGCGCCGATCGCCGTGCGCTTGCGGAAGTCCATCGGCGTCCCCTGAACGGGTCGCAGTTCCCCGGTCGGGATCAGCCCGGCATCGACGGGCGTGAATCGATCCGCGTTAAGCATCAGCTCGTGGCCCAGGATGTCGCGCCGGCCGCCCGTCAGATTGAAATAGCCGTGGTGCGTGACGTTGACCGGGGTGGCCTTGTCCGTGGTGGCCTCGTACTCGATCCGCAACTCATTCCTGTTGGTCAGGAGGTAGATCACGCTGACCTTGAGGTCGCCGGGATACCCTTCCTCGCCATCCTTGCTGAGGTACGTGAGCTTGACGCCGACGGCATCAGCCCGATCGACCGGCTCATCATCCCAAACCACCTTGTCAAAGCCCTTGATCCCGCCGTGAAGGTGGTTCTCGCCATCGTTCGTGGCCAGGGTATAGGTCGTGCCGTCGAGCGTGAAGCGGCCCTTGGCGATCCGGTTGCCGTAGCGCCCGACGATGGCGCCGAAGTACGGGCTGTCCTCGATGTAGCCGGCCAGATGGTCGTAGCCCAGAACGATATCATCGAACGTCCCGTTCTTGTCCGGCGCCGTCAGAGAGACCACGATGGCCCCATAGGTCATAATCTGGGCCGTCATGCCCTGGGCATTGCGAAGGGTATAGAGGCGAACCGCCTGGCCGTCGGGCGTCGTGCCGAACGGCCTGACGAGCCGGTCCATCTCCGTCGCCGACCCCGATTTCGTCCATCGGTCGCTCGCCCCGCACGAACACAACGTCGTCACCATCATCGCCAAACACACAGCCAAACCGACCCGTCGCGCTTTGTCTCTGAACATCTCTTGTCCACCTTTCCAATTCGTGTTGAACCGAAGCCGTTGACACGATGGCCTTCTGTGGAGCCGACCGTCGCCCAATTATCCCTTTCCCCGTCGGAAAGCAAAGGTTATTTTGCGTTTTCTTTTCATCAAATTGCGAACACCACCCCCGCGCCGTTTCGCATAGAAGCGGAAAGCGCAGGACTGCTCGCCGAATCGCCCCTTGCGTCCGGACCTATTTCACCGGGTTCAGAACGGCGACAAAGCCGCCATAAGGCGAAAAACGAAGCTCTATGGAGTCTTGCGAGGTCAGGCCCTGGAAACTTGCGAACGGGCCCAGTTGGTCCTTGGAGAGTGCCGGTGGCGTCACGACGTTGAAACTGCGCGGGGTCTTCCCGTCGCTGATCATAAGGGTTGTATACTGCGCATGGTTCTCAAGAAACGGTATGGCCATCTTCACCACGCGCTCGGTCTCGCAGCCGTTGATACCGCCGAGGTACCAGCTATCCCCATGCCGCCTCGCCAGCACAACGAACTGCCCCGGCTCACCCGCGACGAACTTCGTCTCGTCCCACGCCACCGGGACGGTCTTGAGGAACTGCTTGGGGACCTCATCCAGATCGCGATACGCACTGACGCGGTCGGCAAAGTGCAGCAGGCCGCTCTCGAACACGATCGACAGGGCCAGTTCGTGGGCGTGGGTCGTGATGTGTGGATACACGTTATCGTCGAACATCACGGGCGTGTAGTCCATCGGCCCGACGACGTTGCGCGTGAACGGGATCACGGTGTTGTGCATGGGGGCGTAGTTCGTGAAGGACCGGTCGAAGCTGTAGCATTCGGCGCCCCGAACCGCCTCCATCGTCATCAGATGCGGATACGTTCGGCTCCAGCCGCGAGGCAGCGTGCAACCGTGGAAATTGACCATGATCTGGAAATCGGCCGCATCCTTCAGGATGTCGTGGTACAACTGGATGATGTTCTGCTTGTCGCTCTGGAAGAAATCGACCTTGACGCCCTTGATGCCCCAGTCCCGCAGTCGCCGGAATTCGTGCCGTCGGACCTGGGGAAGGTCCATCGTGCCTCGAGGCTGTTCCGTGACGTAGTTGTGCGGCCCGCCGGAATTGTACCAGAGCATCAGCCCAACACCCTTGCGGTCGGCGTGGGCGATCAGATCGTGGATCGTCCCATTCTTCATGATGTTCCAGTTGGCGTCGATCAGCGAGTACTCCCAGCCCATCTCAGCCGCCAGGTCGATGAACGTCCGGAGCTTGTCGTGGTCCTGGGGGCTGTCGTGGTCGGAAAGCCAGCTCCACGAGGCCCGCCCCGGCCTGATCCAGCCCGTGTCTTTGACGACCGACGGCGGATTCAAATGAGTCACGAGATCGGACTCCACGATGGGGGCCAGCGTGGCACCCACGATGACCACGCGCCACGGGGTGGCCCAGGGCAGCGTCCAGGAGGGCTCGACCTCTCCGGTGCCGTTGCCCTCGCCCTCAGCCGGAAACAGCAATCGATAGACGCCGTCGGAGGCCGGCTGGCCCAGATGCGAACCACAGTAGGAGCCATCCACCGCCGCCTCCGTGAGCAGTCCCCATCGCGCCCCGTCGGGCGTGCAGAACAGCAGCGGGAACGCCCAGCCCTCCTCGTTGGACGACGCCGTGCCGACCGGGACGCCATCGACCCAATACGTTTCGTAGGCCGGCGTGTACTGACCTGCCTTGTCATAGGGATGGGCCCAGACCTTGCCACCGGCCGGCAGACGGAAGCCGCTCGCCTCGCTGACCACAACGTGCTTGCGGTCGCTACTCTCGGGAAACCGGTATCGAAAGGCGACGCCGTCATCATAGGCCCGGACGACCAGCTCCAGCCTCGCGTTGTCGGGACCGAAGAAGACAAGCGTCTGCTCCTTAGCATAGTTCCGGCACGCCTTGCGTTTGCCGGTCAGCATCGTGTATGTCTCATTGACGAAGATAACGGGCCTGGCCTCGACGAACTTCAGGCCGTCCACAAAGGCTCGGTCGTCGCGTGTGATCCCAAGGGGCGACAGCGGTAGCACGGTCCGGCCCTTACACTGGACTTCGTAATACAGCCTCACCTTGCCTGCGGGATAGTCCGCCACGCGTCCCGGATCGGCCAGCCGGACCTCGATTGCCACGTTTCCATCGGGCGAAGTCACCTTCCACGCCGTCTGCCCAGAGGCCGCCTGGGCCGCCAGCAGACACAGAACGCCGCCAAGAACTGGGATCGTCGTGCGCACCATGCCATAGTCTCCTTCAATGAACCTGCTGTAAGAACGCCTGATGTCCAGCCACGGAAACGCAGACCGCCCGCGCCGAAACGCAGGATACGCGACCGAATCGCTGTTGGCAAGTCGCCACGGCACTCAGGGAGTCGATACAAGGATGCGTGTTGCGTTTGCAGGCGGCGATTTGCACACGCGCTCACAGAATACTGAGTTGCTCAGCGGCTAAAGCACATCGGCGGATGCTTCTGCCCCACAAGCACTGGTCTCGTTTGGATTGCGATTGCTGTGATTTCTGGTAAACTCCGGCGGCGGGCGGGACGTATGGCCGGCGGGGTTGGGCGGCAATAGTGGCATAGGATTGGGGAATGGAACGAATGGACGCGAAGGACCTGGAGAAGTACTCGTCGGCGATCACGCTTTCGGACATGGAGGTGTTCGTCTTTCCGGAGCTGATGTACAGCCTCGTGCTGGCCAACATCATGAGCCCGCTGCTGTGGAAGTGGCGTCAGGTCGATTGCTTCGCCAAGCTCGACGGCAAGACGAGCTACCGCCGGCTGATGCGGATGCGGCAGTACATCATGGACGAGTTCGACTTCAACCTCGACCTGGAGACCTGGGGCCTGACCAAACAGGCAACCGAGGTCGAGCGATTCCGGAACGTGATCCGCCCCGATCAGATTGCCGCCAGCAACGCCCTGTTCGGCTACACGGGCGATAAGTACTACTTCGACGTCGATATCCGCAAGCATTTCGGACTGGACAGATACGACGGGGACATCATTCCCTATTGGAAGACCGAGACGGTCGAGGCAATGGACGCGTTTCGTTTCAAGCCGGGCTACGGCAAGGCGGCCGGCGAGTGCGTGTCACTGGCGACGCTCTACGCAGCGGCGACCTTCATCGTCTGCGGCGTGCCGCTCGAAGACATCTATCTGATCCTCACGCCGCTGCATTCGCAGAACTTCATCGACATGCAGGACGGCATCCTCACCAACAACCGCCGGCTGGTGACCAAGACGATGTGGTTCAACGGCACCGAGATCTCCTACAAGGCCCAGCGGGCCCTGCGCAACGAGCAGGTGACCATCGTCGCGCATCCGAGCGGATACATCCACTGCTTCTACGACGACGCCACGATCGACCCGAAGGCGTACGACCATTTCACGCACCGGCTCGGTGAGTATCTCTCGACCGACCCGACCATTACGAGCTTCGCCAGCTTCCTGCGCTGCCAGACGGAGTATCAGAAGTACTTCCAGATCTGTCGCGACTGTCACGGCCAGCCGCAGTTCCTCAAGGCCGAGACCCTCTTCAGCTACGAGCACGGCAGCCCCTACAAGATCGGCGACGCCACCCATGATAAACTCCTGGCCGAGGTGAACGATGAGGATTTCGTCCGGTACGAGATCCCGGGACGCGTCCGCTGCGACCGATTGGATGCGTTCCTCACCGAGCAGAAGCCGAACCTCAAGACGCCGTCCGGCCGCGAGGCAATGAGCCGTTTCCTCGAGCCGCACCTGCCCGACGCAGGGAAGATGGTTGAGCTGCTTGCCGACTTCCTGCACATCCAGCCGAGGTTGCCCGGCAAGCAGAAGAACTTCAAGACCGTCGAGCCCATCCGGCTGTCGGTCGATCAGGGCCGCGAGGAAATCGTCGCGCAGCTCCAGTCGATGCGGGCCAGCCACTCCACCGTCGATCTGGCCTTCTACGCCCTTCGTGACATGGAGACCTGCGACTGGCGGCCGTTCGTCAAGGCGGCCGTCGAACGCAACCCGGTCTCGCTCCAACGAGCCGGCGACAAACCCGTCGAGGAGGTTCGCGCCTGGCTCGACGGTCTGGAATCGGCCTCGATTTACGACGGCAACCGGCTCGCCCAGCCGGATGAGGTCGCCAACTTCGGCCGGGGCGACGGCCTCGAAAAGGCCTTCCTCCTGGCCAACGTCCTGCGCCGGCGCGACCCGGACCGGCCGCTGCAACTGATCGTCGATCGCGATAAGGTCGTCATTCGCGGCAGACACGAATTTGCGTTCCAATCGACGAAGACCCTGTCTGCCCAGGTGGGTATCTCCGAAGACGGGACCATCCAGACAACGCGATGATTACCCGATCCGGCTGAAAGTCGCGCCTTCCTGCAACCCTTGCCGCTTTCCCTCCGCCCCCATCGCCAGCCCCGGATCCGGCCCCGTCCGGAAATGTGCCGGTTGGGTCTGGTCCAATGGCTGGATTTCGGGTAGAATATCCGCAGCATTATGGACGAGATTCGGAGAAGGTTGGCCCTCATCGAGGCACAGCTTGACGGGCGGAGTCTGCATGCGCGGCTGATCGACACAGCCGGTTTGTTCTTTCCGGCCGCCGGCCTCATGGCAGGAATCGTCGCGCAGAACGCGGCCATGGCACAGTCGGGGCTGGCCGATTCGTCGGCCCGACTCCGCCCGGAGTTCGTCCTGCCGCTTCTCGCTTCGGCGGTGCTCTGCCTGGCAATGGTCTGCACCCACCGTCGCCTTCGGCCGGCAGTCGCGGCGTGGGGCGCCCTGCTCTGCTTCGCGGGACTGGGCGCAGTCCGCCTTGCCGTCTTCACTACCGTCGGGAACGACGACATCGGCCGGTCTGTCACAAACGAGCGGGTTTTGGCGACCATACGAGGCCGCATCCTGACGCAACCGGCCCGCGTCCGCAACGACTGGTGCTTCGCGGAACTGGCGTTCACCGACCCGTCCACGGTGTTCTACCTGAAGCTCGACGGGATTCATACGGACCGTGGCTGGATGGACGTCAGCGGCACGCTCAGAATGCAGGTGGACGAGCCCACGCCCGGCCTGAGTGCCGGCGAGACCATCGTGGCATATTGCTGGCTGTATCAGTTCGGGGGGCCGACGAACCCCGGCCAGTTCGACCTGGCTGCGCACCTGGCACGCAAAAACATCCACGTCGGCGCCTCCGTTCCGTCGGGCGACGCCATCAAGCGATACCGAAGCGACCGCCGGCACCTCCTGGCCCGATTGCAGGCGAGAGTGTCGCAGGCGGCGTCAGAGGCGCTTCTCTCCGGCCCCGTGGCCTTGGAAGACCCTGATGGATTGGCGGCGGCGTTGCTGTTAGGGGACAGGGACCGCATCGACCGGCGGACGTACGAGGCGTTTCGCAGGACGGGACTGCTGCATCTCGTCAGCCTCTCCGGCATGCACCTGGGCATCTTTGCGGGCCTGGTCTGGCGACTGGGCAGGACGGCCGGATTGATGAAGCCCGGGCGAGCCATCGTGTGCGCCATCGCCACAGCCGCGTTCCTGCTGGCCGTTCCGGCGCGGGCGCCTACCATCCGTGCGGCGGTCATCGTGTGGGTCTTCTGCATTGCCATCGTCGCACGTCGTCGCACGGGCGCCTTCAACTGCCTGTGCCTGGCCGCCGTCGTGTTGCTGCTGATCCGGCCGACACATGTGTTCGAAGCGGGCTGGCAACTCTCGTTCACCGCCGTAGCGGGAATCCTCGCACTGACCGACCCGATCGAGGGCTTCCTCCACGACCTCACACATGACCGACTCCGACGCCAAGGTCCGTCCGGGAGCCTGGCGGCCTACGCGATCCGGCTCTTTGCGGCCGGCCTCGGCGCCTGGATCGGCGGCGCCGGCATCCTTCTCTACCATTTCTGGGCGATCACGCCGCTGGCCAGCCTATGGACGGTGCTGGTTTTTCCACTGGTGGCTATGATCCTGACGGCGGGCTTTCTGAAGATCGTCCTGTTCTTCCTGCTGCCCACCCTGGCCGGTCTCCTGGGGGTGCTCCTGACGGCCTGCACCGACCTGCTCGTTGGCATCGTGACACTGCTGAGTCGCGTAAACGTCAATACCCTGCTCGTCGGTCGCGTCCCGCTCGGTTTGGTCGCTGGATACTACGGACTGGTCCTCGTGGCTCGATTCGGACGAACCCGCCGTCCGTTGCCCAAGAATGCCCTGTGTGTTGCGATGGGAATTCTGCTGATCGTGTGGGTCGGCGCCCTGAAATGGAGCCGGACCCATCGCGACTCCCTGCAAGTAACCTGCCTGGACGTCGGACACGGCCAGGCGATCGTCGTCCAATTGCCGGGCACACAGACGCTCCTGTTTGACGCCGGCTCGATGCACCGTCGCGACATTGGATCGCGGATTGTCCTGCCCTTCCTGAACTCCATGGGTATCGCAAATCTCGAAGCGGTCATTCTCAGCCACGGCGACATCGACCACGTCAACGGGGTGCCGGAAATCCTCGACGGCCGCCGGGTCCGTCACATCTATGCCGATGCTTCGTCGTTCGCCGGCTCACACGGCGATCTGACGACGAGACGGCTCATCGAATGCCTCCGCAGGCGAGGGGGCGACATCCGGTCCATACCCCGGGCGTTTGATGTCGGACCGGCCACCGTTCGCGTGCTGTGGCCACCAGAGGACCCTGAGCATACGCTCGATCTCAGCGACAACGACCGATCTCTGGTCTGCCTGATCGAATTTGCGGGCGTGAAGGCCCTTCTCTGTTCCGACATCGAGCAATACGCTCAACAGCAGATCCTGGTCCGATATCCCGACCTGACCGCCGAGATTGTGGTCGTTCCACACCATGGATCGACAAGAACGCTGGACGAAACATTCCTCGCTCGCCTCGCTCCCAGCATACAGATATGCAGTTGTGACCGAAGACAGTATGCTCGAATGGACCATTTGGCCGAAGAAGAAGATATCAGAAAATTCTCTACCGCCCGGAACGGCGCAGTGACCGTTTGCGTAGAGAGTGATGGTATGATATCAACGACCGTATATGTTCACCCGTAAACCAAGGAGACCGGCCTGATGACGAAGAGTCGAAGAGCGTTGACGATCGCCACCTTAGTGACCCCCATCGTAATCCTGCTATCGGCCATCTGTTCGGCCACGTTGGGCGATGCGAAGGCCGATGTGAACGATATCAGTTTCTACCGTCGTCCCGTTCTTGACCGACCGTATCCGGCCGAACCGGCAAAGGTTCGGAACGTCATCCTCTTGATCGGTGACGGCATGGGTCTGGGTCAGGTGACCCTGGCCCGCATGAAGGCGATGGGCACCGAGGGCAAGCTGAACATGCAGCTCCTGCCCGTCCACGGCCTGATTCGCACACACTCGGCCGACAGACTGGTGACCGATTCGGCCGCCGCCGGCACCGCCCTGGCCTGCGGGATCAAGACCAACAACGGCATGATCGGGATGGCCCCGGATGGGACGCCCTATTACACCATCCTCGAGGCCGCCCAGGCCGAAGGGATGGCCACGGGCCTGGTGGCCACGTCCACGATTTCGCACGCCACACCGGCCGCCTTCGGTGCGCACGTCAATAGCCGTAGCATGGAACCTCAGATCGCCGAGCAGTTAATCGGCAACCGAATCAACGTCCTGTTCGGAGGGGGACGGAAGTACTTCCTGCCTCAATCGGACTCCAACAGCGGTCGAAAAGACGACCGCGACCTGATCGCCGAGGCCGAGGACGCCGGATACACCGTCATCGGAACACCAAATCAGTTGCGATGGGTCCGGGGGCCGCGCATTCTGGGCCTGTTCCAGCTTGATGCCATGACAACGTTCGCGCCCGAACCGATGCTGGACGAGATGACGAGAAAGGCCATCTCTCTGCTCGATGAGACCGCCACCGATTCGCGGAAATACGGCAACGGCTTCTTCCTCATGGTCGAGGGCAGTCAGATCGACTGGGCCTGCCACGACAACGACGCTGCCAACTGCGTGCGGCAGACACTGTTGTTCGACGAGGCGGTGCGCGAGGCCGTCAACTTCGCCCTGGCCGACGGCCGGACCCTCGTTGTGGTCACGGCCGACCACGAAACCGGCGGCCTGACCATTCCCGACGGCGACCTCGAAGGCACCGACATCAAAGTGCACTGGTCCACCAAAGGCCACTCGGCTGAGTCCGTGCCGGTGTTTGCCATCGGGCCGAGGTCTGAACTGTTCGGCGGGGTCTACGACAATACGGAGATCCCTCGCAGGATCGCGCAGGCTCTGGGGATCAAACCGTTTCCACAAGCCAGAAAATGACCGCGCGATGCATCATACGAATGGATGCCACCCAGTCGCCCACTGTTCGTGTCGGCGATGCCGTCCGTCAAGGGCAGGATCTAGGCGCAGGAACCGACGCAGGCACTCCATGCTTGTGCCCTGTCTCCGGGGTGGTTGAAGGGGTCCGGTTCGACCCGGCGGAGCATGCGTTCGTGATCTCTGTGGAACCGTCTCCCGCGGATTAGGTCAGCCGATCTACCGCGCCGCAGACAAAACCGATGCGTGCAGCCCTCGAGTGTGCCTACCGCATATTCACAACGATCTCGACGCGTCGATTCCTTGCCTTGCCGGCGGCCGTCGTGTTGGGGGCGACCGGCCGGGCCGGGCCGCAGCCAGCGGCGCGAATCTGTGCGGCCGGTATGCCCTGGTTCATCAGGTACCGCGACACCGAAAGCGCCCGCTGGGCCGACAGCTCCCAGTTGTCTTTCCAGGGAGATTTCCTGATCGGATCGGTATCGGTGTGCCCCACCACATCAATCTGCCTGCCGGCGTACTTTGACTTGAGGACCGATAGAATATGGTCGAGTTCGGCGCTGGTGGCGCTCTTCAACTCGGCCTTGCCCGACTCGAAGAGGATTGTGTTTGGCAGCGTCACGGTGATCGTCCCGGCCGCCGCGTCGAAGGCCACGTCATACCCCTCGCCGAAACCGGTCGCCTCGGCAGGGGTCTGATTCAACTCCTCAATCTGCCGGCGAAGCTCGTCGATCGTCTGCTGATCGCGAGAGATCCGCTGAGCGAGTTGTTGCTTCTCATTCTGGAGGTTCTCAAAGCGCCCTTTGAGGTTCTGATGTTCGACGTTGAGGTAGTCGTATTTCTTCTTGTAATCCGTACAGCCGGAAACCACAGACAGCCCAGCCACCAACAGCAGAGGAACGATCATTTTGGCTCTGACGACGTGCATTCGAGACCTCCTTGCAATCCTATGGACGCAACCATGCCCTCTCAGTGCAGGAAAAGAAAGGCAAACTCCTTCACGATCCAATCGTGAAGAATCATAACCGTAAAGACAGCGAGAGACAAGAATGGACCGTAGGGAATCTGGCGAATTTTTTTCGAAACCATCTGAAACAGGGCCCAGCCGAGCCCGAAGAACGGGGCGATGAAGAATGCGATGACCACCATCATCGGGCCGATGACGGCCCCGGCCGCCCCCATCAGGTGGACGTCGCCCAATCCCATCGCCTCCTTGCCGAACGCCAGGGTCCCCAGGACCCGCGTCGCCCAGACGACGGCGCAGCCGACGAAGTAGCCGAAGAGACTGCCGAGGAACCCTGCAACGGCAGGAACCTCCAGGAGGCTGGCCCACCCTGCCGCCAGCGAGCCCGACCGGGCCAGTACGGCGTTGGCCACGATCGCGCCAACGATCACCGGCGACAGAAAGACGATCTCCCTCATCGCTTCGAGGCGATGGTTGAACTCGGGATCGTCGGCAAATGGGAACGCCCCTTTCTCCACTTTCGGCTTCTCTTCGACCGGCTCGGGCTTCTCGCCCGTATCGGGGACTTCATAGCTGCGTTTGATCAGGCCGGCCTTGAGAAGCAGCAGACTCGCCGCCAGACCGATCGCGGCCCCAAGCGCCAATGCCCCGGTCGTCGGCGAGGCGACGGGAAGAAGCGAGTGAGTCCTGATAACCTCCGGATCAATCAGATACCCACCCACGGCTGAGCCGACGAAGCCGACGGCGGTGGCGAACCAGCAGATCGACAGCGGGATGATCCAGAGCTCCAGATCGATCCCCGAACCGGCGACGAGGGCCGCCAGAAGGACCACATGGACCAGATAGACGAACCACCCGTTCGGCGCCTGCATCCCCGCCCGCACGGCCGAGTGGAAATAGACCAGATATAGTCCGAGAAACACCAGGCCCATGAGCAGTTCGACGACGAAGTACCGAGGCGAGATGCGCGTGCCGCAGTGGCGGCATTTGGCCCGCAGGACGAGCCAGGAAATCAGCGGGATATTGTCGTAGAATCGGATGGGCTTGTCGCAGCCGGGACAGGCCGAGCCGGGACTCACGAGCGACTTCTCACGGGGCAGGCGATAGATCACGACGTTCAGAAAACTGCCGATGCAGCAGCCGAACGCAAAGGTGAACACACTGATGATCCATTCCTGTGCCGCCACATCGCCTCCTGTGCCGTGCCGAGCATCCCGTCGTTCGAATGTCCGCTACCTGGCGCCCTTCTGATCCCTGCGAGCGACCGCCCCGGCTACCTTCATGGGCAGCCCGAACAGGCGAATGAACCCCCTGGCGTCGATCTGATCGTATTCGGCGCCCATCGTGAAGCTGGCCAGGTCCGCCTGATAGAGGCTGTGCGGACTCTTCATGCCGGCCGGCGTGCAACGGCCTTTGAACAGCTTGACCCGGACATCGCCCGTGACGCTGCGCTGGGTAACGTTGACGAAGGCGTCGAGCGCCTCGCGAAGCGGGCTGAACCACTGGCCGTAATAGACCAGCTCGGCATACTTCAGGGCCACCTGCTGCTTGTAGTGCATTGTCTCCCGCTCCATCGTGAGGCTTTCCAGGGCCGTGTGGGCGGCCATCAGGATCGTGCCGCCGGGCGTCTCGTAGACCCCTCGCGACTTCATGCCCACCAGACGATTCTCCACGATGTCCACCTGGCCGACGGCGTGCCGGCCGCCGATCTCGTTGAGCGCCTCGATCATCTTGACGCCGCTGGTCAGCTTGCCGTCGAGCTTGACGGGGACGCCTTCATGGAAACCGATGGTGACGTAATCGGGCTTGTCCGGGGTCTGGCTGACCGGCTGCGACATCACGAACAGCTCGTCTTTCGGTTCGTTGGCCGGATCTTCGAGGTCTGCGCCCTCGTGGCTGATGTGCCAGAGGTTGCGGTCGCGGGAGTAGATCTTCTTCTTGCTCTGCTCGATGGGGATGTTGTGCTTTTTGGCGTAGTCGACCGCCGCCTCTCGGCTGGTCAGCTTGAACTTCGGGTCTTTCCACGGCGCAACGATATCGAGCGTTGGGTCCAGGGCCATGAAGGTCAGCTCGAAGCGGACCTGGTCGTTGCCCTTGCCCGTGGCGCCGTGGGCGACGGCGGTGGCCTTCTCGGCGTGCGCGACCTCCACCTGATGCTTGGCGATCAGCGGCCGGGCAATGCTGGTGCCCAGCAGGTAGCCGTTCTCATAGACGGCCCCGCTCTTGAGCATCGGCCAGAGGTACTCCTCGACGAACTCACGCCGCAGATCCTTGACGACGCACTTGCTGGCCCCGCTGGCCAAGGCCTTCTTCTTGATGCCCGCCAGCTCGTCGCCCTGCCCCAGTTCGGCCGCGAATGCGATGACGTCGTACCCGTACGTTTCCCTCAGCCAAGGCAGGATCACGCTCGTATCCAGCCCCCCGCTGTATGCCAACACCACCTTCTGCTGCTGTTGCTTCTTCACCATAGCGGTATCCCCAAAACGCCAAGAATCTCAAAAAGGCAGATTATACGCATCCGCCGGGCGCGATTCAACGGAATATCGAGCACGCAGAGCGTGGACGCCGGGGCCGTCAGACGGCGCATTCGTCGGCGGGGCTTGTGGGCCAGCCGCCGGGCAAGCCTCTGGGCCGCGGCCGGGTGTAGTGGAAGTACAGCAACAGGTCCGTCGCCACGAGGACCATGTTCAGGGCATACAGCACGATGATCCAGTCGAAGGCGTGCAGGGCCTTGTAGAGGACGCCGTTGAGATAGCCGAAGCACACGATCCCCATGAACAGCGGGCTCTTGCCATCGACCTTCTTCGTGCGCAACGACTTGGCGATCGAAATCGGCCAGCTCACACCGAAGCAAACCAGCATGATCGCTTCGAATACGGACATATCGCAGAACTCCTCGCCCACAAACCGGTCATTCACAAATGGGGCCCCGGAGTGCGAGATGCTCCTGTGGGAGGCGACGTCGCGCCGGGAAACAAGACGAATCCCCGGCGCGTAGACTACCGCATGCGGCACGAACGTGCAAGACCCGGCCCCCCCGCGCAACGGCGCGGGCTACTCCATCTGCTCGACGAGATAGTTCCGGAGGCCAAGCTGTTTGATCGCGGTCAGCCCGTCGGCCGGTCGAGTGTCCAGTGCCGCAATGACCTTGTCGCTACCCTTCATCGGTCTTTCTCTCCTTGATACACCGTGGTTTCGCCTTCCCCCGCGGGAAGTTCTCCATCACGAAGAACACGCACACGACATCATATTGCCCTTTCGGCCAAGGCAACGCAAAGAGGGGAATTCGCTGATCTTGGACAAACGAGGGAAGGTCCGGCCTCAGTCGATGACCTTGATCTTCAGGTTGCGGAAGTAGATCGGGGCTCCGGCGTGCTTGCCCTGGAGCCCGATGTGGCCGTGCGTGGGCAGCTCGGCAAAGGGCGTGCTCAGCCACAAGGGGATCTCGCTGCCGTCCGGATTGGTCTCAGCGCTGGTCCAGAGGGCCATGTTCATCACCGCGACCATCTCGCCATTGAGCATGACGTAGATCATCTGATCCCGGCACGTGATCGTCATCCGGTTCCACTCGCCCGGCTTCTTGACCATACTCTTGGTGGGGGCCAGGTGCCCGAAGATCGCCCCGCATTGCCAGGTGCCGGGACTGTTGGCCCACTGCTCGGCGAAATCGTCGGCGATCTGGATCTCAACAGAATTGGGAATCCAGTTCTGCATGTCGGTGCAATAGACGATCACGCCGCTGTTGGTGCCCTCGGCCGTCTTGAACTCGAGATCCACGATGAAATTATCATAGTCCTTCTTCGTCCAGATCTCCCGGTCTTCACTGGCAGTCAGCACCCCGTCCTCGACCGTCCAGACGCCTTCCGGGTAGATCGCATCGGACAGATCCGGCGCGAACAGGTCATCCCACGAACTGACGTCCGGGTGCGTCTTCGGCGGGACCGAAACAGTCTGATTGCACGACGACAACAGGAAGATGCAACCCACCACCGCCAATGCCACTGCCTTGTTCATCTCATGCTCCTTGTGAAGAAACCAACGCTTGTCTCGATCCCGCGCCCGGTTGCACGGACCGAGGGCCATTCTATACAACCGACACCTGGGCCGCCAGCGCCAAGCGCCCCACTCGCACGTGCGGCGATCATGTCCGAACGCTGCGCACGGTCTCGAAGGCAATGGCGCTAAGGATGACCGAGCCGCCGACCACGGTGCGAAGCGACAGGGTTTCATCGTGGATCAGGTAGCCCAACACCGCCGCGTAGAACGGCAGCAGGGTCGCGATGATCCCGACCGTCTTGGCACTGAGGTGCGTGAAACTGGCCGAGAACAGCGTGTGCGGAAGCGCCGTGAAGACCATGCCCAGCAGAAGCAGCAATCCGCCCGTGCCGGGCGCCCAGGGCACCCGATCGACGAGCAGCCACGGCAGCAGCACCAGGCCCGTCACCAGCATCTGCCAGAACATCAGGACGCTGCTGGTGTACTGACGGACGTATTTGCGGGTCAGCAGGTTGCGAACCATGAAAAACAACCCGGAGACTACCCCCAGCACGATCCCCTGCGTCGTCGTGTCCGACAGGCTCAGCGTGGGCGTCATGATGAGGATTCCCACGAAGACCGCGACCGCCAGGACGACGTCGCTCTTGCGCAGCCGCTCCGAAAAGATGAATGGCTCGATGATCGCCGTGAGGATCGGATACGTGTGCAGAGCCAGAATCCCCACCGCCGCCGTGGAGACCTTCAGGGCCTTGAAGTAGGTCAGCCAATGAGCGCATAACAGCAGCCCCAGCGTAACCATCAGCACATAGTGCCGGCCCCCATTAACCCGAAGGGGTCTTCTAAGAGCCGCCAGTATGGCCACCAGCGCCGCGGCCCCGATCAACGACCGCAGGCAGATGATGTGCGATACGGGCAGCGCGACGCCCTTGGCGAACATCGCGGTGCCGCCCCACATCAAAACGGCGACGTTGAGTTGAATCAGATTGATCTGTTTAGGTTGCATATCACGTCACGAGGCCCCGTTATGCGTCAAACACCCGGCAAAAATCAAGGACGAAATCGCGCGTTGCTGCTCGACGCCGGCGATTGGGCTCCAGTCGAGACTTGCCCCGCCCGGCAAAACCCCGCATAATTCAGACCTGCGACCTGTGCAAACGGTACAAAAAGAAGGAAAGGACGTTCCCATGCGACAATGGGCCTTGATTCTCCTACCCATGCTCCTGCCCGGCCTGTGCCACGGCCAACATGAGCCGGACCTGCTGATCGGCGACTTTGAAGGACGGGATTATGGCGACTGGACGGTAACGGGCAATGCCTTCGGAGGCGGCCCGACCAGGGGGGCGCTCCCGGGCCAGTTGGTCGTTACCGGCTTCCGGGGCCAGGGATTCGCCAACAGCTTCCACAACGGCGACGAATCGAAGGGCACGCTGACATCTCCGCCATTCACAATCGAGCGCCGGTACATCCACTTCCTGATCGGCGGAGGCGGCTATCCTGGGCGGACCTGTGTGGACCTGATCGTCGACGGCCGGACGGTCCGCACCGCCACCGGGCGCAACAACCGGCCGGGCGGCTCCGAGCAGATGACGTCGCGGGTCTGGGACGTCTCCGACTTCGTCGGCCGGACCGCCCGCATCCGCATCGTGGACAACCATGCGGGCCTCTGGGGCCATATCACCGTCGATCACATCTTCCAGAGCAACTCGCGGACCGATTTCGATCAAAGCAAGGAACTGCTGCTCCGCAACCGATATCTCAACTTCCCCGTCAAGAACGGTGCCCCGAAGCGACGTACGCGAGTCGTCATCGACGGCAACGTGGTTCGCGAATTCGAGATCGAGTTGGCCGACATCGATCCCGATTTCTGGGTCTTCCTGGACGTTAGCGCGTTCCAAGGCAAGAGGGCCACGATCGAGGTGGACGCCCTGCCGCGCTTTTCGTACGGCCTGAACCTCGTAGGCCAGGACGACGAGATCAAAGGGGCTGAAGACCTGTACCGCGAGCGGTATCGACCGCAGTTCCATTTCACCTCGCGGCGCGGATGGAACAACGACTCCAACGGGCTCGTCTTCCACAAGGGCCTGTACCATCTCTACTACCAGCACAACCCGTATGGCATCCGCTGGGGCAACATGCACTGGGGCCACGCCGTCAGCACCGATCTGGTCCACTGGACCGAGCTTCCCATCGCCCTGTATCCGCAGCAGTTCGGCGACTGGTGCTTTTCCGGCAGCGCCGTGGTCGATGTGAACGACACCGCCGGCTTTCAGAGAGGCGACGAACCGCCCATCGTGGCCGCCTACACCAGCACTGGGCGCGGCGAGTGCATCGTCTACAGCAACGACGGCGGAATGACCTTCACCGAGTATGAAGGCAACCCCGTCGTCAAGCACGCCGGGCGCGATCCCAAAATCATCTGGTACGGGCCGGGACGACACTGGGTCATGGCCGTCTATCACGAAGTGAGCGACAAACGCACCATCGCCTTCTGCAGCTCAGACGACCTCAAGAGCTGGCAGTACCAAAGCCTGATCGAAGGGTTCTATGAGTGCCCGGAGATCTTCGAGCTGCCGATCGACGGGAACGCCGACAACACACGATGGATCCTCTACGCCGCCGACGGGGCCTATCTGATCGGCACGTTCGACGGCAAGACCTTCACGCCCGAATCGGATAAGATCCGGTTCGACTACGGCAACTGCTTCTACGCCTCACAGACCTACAGTGACATCCCGCCCGAAGACGGCCGGCGCATCCAGATCGCCTGGGGGCGCGTCGAGATGCCGGGCATGCCGTTCAACCAGATGATGCTGTTCCCCGTCGAGCTGACCCTGCGAACGACCGCCGACGGGCCGCGTCTGTTCGCCGTGCCGGTCCGAGAGATCGAACGGATTCAGACGCCCCTTCGGACCTGGACGAACGAGAAACTCGCTCCGCGAAAGGACCTGCTCAGCGGCGTCCGCGGCGACCTGCTTCGCATCCGCACCCGCTTCGAGCCGGGCGATGGCGAACGCGTGACCCTGGACATCCGAGGCGTCCGCATCGTCTACGATGTCAAGGCCCGCCAACTGTCCTGCCTGGACAAGACCGCCCTGCTGACGCCCGAAGGCGGTACGATAGAGCTGGACGTCCTGGTCGATCGCACCTCGATCGAGGTCTTCGCCAACGCCGGCCGGCTCTACATGCCGATGGGCATCAAGTTCGCCGACGAGAATCGTTCATTGCACTTCTTCTGCGAGGGCGGCCCGATCGCCGTCGAGTCGCTGGAGGTCTCCAAGATCGCCTCAACCTGGCCATAGCCACGGCCCTCAAGGCGAACTGGGTGGATCAAAAGGACCGAAACCCGAGGACATCAAGGGCGTATAGGTCTGTGGACAGAGCTGTGACGAACGAGAAAGGGTACGGATGAAACGACTGCACCTTTCGGCGACGGACAGGAAGATTTTCGGGGTTTGCGGCGGGATCGGGGAGACGTATGACGTCGACCCGACCCTGGTCCGGCTCGTCGTGGTGTTCCTGTGCTTCGCCACCGCGATCGTTCCGGTGGCGCTGACCTATCTGGTCGCCTGGGCGATCATGCCCAAAGAAGCCTGACGCCGACCCGCGCCCCAAGCGAGGGCGAATTATGATTCGTCCCTAAGGACTCGTAAAGAAACGGATTCGGATGTTATGAGGTATTGGGATCAATCG
>CAZSXM010000056.1:0-29453 GCA_964610435.1 uncultured Pirellulales bacterium
AGTGTTGAGGAGGAAACGGTTTATTGAATGGCGGCGTTTTGCCGCTTCTTTTTCTGTTTGGCATGATCTACGATGGCATTCGAAAACGAGCCACAGACGACACAGTGGGAAGTGTCCATATTCGGCCGTTCTATTTTCCCCCTCACCTTCTTACGAAGGGGAAAAACAGAACTGCGTCGATCAAATTATAGAAAGGATCTTACACTGTGAGCGTCCGGCGAACCCCATTCCTCCCCCGTGGGGTCTCGGCATCATGTTTGCAGACGACGCGTGGCTGATCGAACGTGAGACGAGGATGACGGTGGGCTTGGGAGAGCTTGGTTACTCGGTTTGCTTGCCGGCCTTGATGGGGAAACGCGGCAGAGAGAGCCTGGGCAGGAATCGCTCCTTCCACTGAGGGGGCGTCAGCTCATCGACCCGGTGGGCCGGATGGGTGTTGATTCGCTCCAGGACGTCACGCAGGTACACAAAGGGATCGATCCCACAGAGCTTGCAACTGGCAATCAGGCTGTAGAGGATGGCGGCCCGCCGGGCCCCTGCGTCGCTGCCGCTGAACAGCCAGTTCTTACGGCCCAGAGCGACCAGCTTGATCACGCGTTCGGAGACGCTGTTGTCTATGCAAAGGATTCCGTTCTCCAAGTAGCGATTCAAGGCCTCCCATTGATTCACCGCGTACGTGACGGCCTTGCCGATCGGGCTCTTCGGGAGCACCTCGGGGCCCCAACTCTCCAGCAGAGGCTTGATCTGGTCTTCCAGAATGGGTTTGCTGAACTTCTGCCGCAGGGCCTTCGTCCCCTCGGCATCCAGGTGCTCCTGGCGGGCCTTCTTCTCAATGACGTACAACTGCGCGATCAGGGCCAGCATCTCGTTGGCCCGGAGCGGATCGGTCGCCAGGGCCTCATCGAACTTCCGCCGGGCGTGGGCCCAGCAGCCCACTTCCGTGGCCTTGCCTGGCCCGTACAGGCTGTCATATCCGTTGAAGGCATCGGCCTGGATGTAGCCCTGGTAGCCCCCCAGCATCTGTTCCGGGCCTTCCCGGCTGCGCGTGGTGGTATAGTCGAAGTACACGTTGTTCGCCATGTCGATGTGGGGCCAAAGATATCCCTCGCGAACTCGCGTACGCGACTTGTCCTGGATCGGGATGTAGGTATCGTCCGTATGGATTTTAGCGGAGGCCAGAATCAGCCGTTTCATCGCCAGGACGATGGCCACCAACAGATCAGCGCTGTCACGCACCCAGCCCCACTGCGTGGTCCGGGGGATATGCAACCCGTGGCGGGCAAAGATCTGCTCCAGCCGATACAACGGCAGGTGAGTGGCGCGGGGGAGTTTCACCCCCGCGCTCTCCCAGAACCGGACGTGAGCCTCTCGACTCATCCGGCTCCTATCATTCAGCCCTGTACGTTCCGAGCGGCCAACTGCCAATGAGCGAACAATGTGGGCTGTCGGCGGGCAACCGCCTCTACCCACTGCAAGCCTCGGCGACGATGCCCCCTCAGTCTCTTGTATTTCCTGGTGGCCCATCGCATGAGGGCCTGATTCAGTGGACGGAAGACTGCGTAAAGAGCCGACCTGCGAAAGCGGCCATAGTAGTTGACCCATCCACGAATCTGGGGATTGAACATGCGTGACAAGTCTTCCAGCGATTTGTCACTGCGGCGTTGTAGTCCCCACCGCTTCATGGTTTGGCGAATCTCCTTGGTCGCTTTGCGACTGATGGCAGGGCTGAAACTGACGAAGTACTCTCCTCGACAGTTCTTCGCCTTGCGCGGCCGAAAGGTAAAGCCCAGGAACTCAAACTGCTCTATCGGATAGCGGTCTCTGCGGTTGCTATCCTTGCAGTAAACGATCTTCGTCTTCTCCGGGTGCAACTGTAGATTGCATCGCCCGAGTCGTTCGTCGATCACTTGTCGCATTTCCTGCGCCTGCGCTTCGGTGGAGCAATGCACGATCATGTCATCCGCATAGCGCTCGAATGGGACCGTCGGATGGTTCCGACGCATCCATTCATCGAAGGCGTAGTGCAGAAACAGGTTCGCTAGCAAGGGACTGACAACTCCCCCTTGCGGGGTCCCTTTGTCCCGACCCTCCAGGGTTCCATCTTCCAATTGCGCCGGGGCTTTCAGCCATCGCTCAATGTAGAGAAGAACCCAAGGGCAGTCGGTGTGCGTGCGCACTGCTCGCAACATCAGTTCATGGTCGATGTTGTCGAAGAATCCACGGACATCCAGATCCAGAACCCAATCATGCCTCCAGCACCGTCTTCGGGCTTGTTCTACAGCCTGATGGGCAGACTTGCCCGGTCGATAGCCATAGGAGTCCGGATGGAAGTACGGATCCACTTGTGGTTCCAGCACCATCTTGACGACCATCTGGGCCACGCGATCTCCGACCGTGGGAATGCCTAACCTTCGTTGCCCCCCTCCGGACTTGTCAATCATGACCGTCCGTACCGGCGGCGCAAAGTAGCTTCCCGACGACATTCGATTCCAGACCTTGTAGAGGTTATTCTTGAGATCGCTCTCAAAGTCCTGGATCGACTCTTCGTCCACTCCGGCAGCCCCCTGGTTGGCCCGGACACGTTGCCAGGCTTCCCAGATGAACTCCCGGGAAATACTGTACGGCTTTGCGTTGCTCACAGAATCCTCCCTTTGCAGGTTGTTCTTTGGTAACGCTGAATGACACACCCCCTTGGCTCCATCCCCATTACGGGACTTCGCAGCTACTACGGGGTGTTCCGCCCCTGTGCCCCGCATCGGTACTCTGGCTCTTGCGGGTCCGCCGCTTGAGCGTCTCCCTTAGCATCGGGACGACAGGTTCCCACGTTCCGTGAAAGAGCCTGAATTCGGCTCACGCCGCTTTCATGCCGGATGCCACCTGGGCCGTCAACAGGCTCCGCCCAGACTGATCCCGGCCTAACCACCACCAGCCGGTTTTGACATCGGTGAGATACTTTACGACACGTCATCAGCGGTTCGCTTTCGCTCGTCTTCCGAATTCCCACCTGACATGTCTCGGCATGCCTTTTCCTTAACGCTCACCACCCTGGCTCTTGACCAGAGCAGCTTAAGGTGGTTTGAAGCCTGCTCCTGTAAGCCGGCTTCGAGGGGCCTACCCTCATCTCTCTCACAGTTCCTTGCGTTGACAACACCTCCTCTCTTGTGCAAGTTCGTGGCACACGATGATCGCAGTATTTGCTCGTGATGATGTAGGCCAGGACCCCAGGGCCGGGTCGTCCCTTCTCGATGGGCAGGGCCGGCAGAGGACCCATGACCACCGAACCCATGCCGCCGCTGGGAGCATACTTGCGTCGGATGATCTGGCGGACATAGAAGCCCGCGGGGATGTATTCCAGGATCTCGGTGATGTCTTCCCCGATGCAACGCATGTTCTCAATCAGCCTGGGGTCCGGATCGATGTACTCGGGGACCCGAGGCAGATCCGCCGGCAACGGCGCCCGGCCGTTACGCCGAGAGGGCCGATTCGAGGAGGGGACCTTCGGGGCCGAAGCCGGCGGTGTTGCGGCCGGCTCGGGTACGGGTCGTTGGTCCAACTGCTGCTGGAGCTTCTCGAACAGATCCGCAAACAGCAGCTGCTGGTTCGGATCCATCGTTTCGGACTTGCGGCCGAACATCTGCCGCTTGAGCCAGTGTCAAGGATCGGGTAGACCCAGCCAGTCGGATCGGGTTCAAAACCAGCCACTTTGAGGAGCAGACGGTTTGGCGTAAGGATTTCTCGAAATCGATGCTGTTACGGTTTCGGGAGGTTCGGTATGGCAAACCAACTCAAAATGGCTGTGGTGCATGCAATATCGACGCTGGCGCAGTTGGGCTGGTCACAACGGCGGATCGCTGGGGTGCTGGGAGTCGATCGCGAGACGGTGGCCCGATACGTCCACTCGCCGCCGGCAGATTCAAAACCGGCCACGAACCCGATCCCCGGGTCGGAGCCAGCGGTGAACCCGATCCCCGGGTCCCCGGCGGCGGAGGCCCCATTGGCGGACAAGAGTTCCGGTCCGGAGAGCCTCTGTGAGCCGTTTCGGGCGGTGATTGAGGCAAAGCTCGGGCAGGGACTGACCGGCCAGCGGATCTACCAGGACCTGGTGGAGGGGCATGGTTTCACGGCCAGCTACTCCAGCGTTCGTCGGTTCCTCCAACGTCTGGGTCAGAGTCAGCCGCTGCCGTTCCGCCGGCTGGAGGTGCTGCTGGGTGAGCAGGCACAGGTGGACTTCGGCGTCGGGGCGCCGATTCTGCGGGCGGACGGCAAACGTCGCCGCTGTTATGTCTTCCGGGTCGTCCTGAGTTTCTCGCGAAAGGCGTACAGCGAGGTGGTTTACCATCAGACGACCGAGAACTTCCTCCGCTGCCTGGAGAACGCCTTCTGGTCCTTTGGCGGGGTTCCCCAGACGACCGTGATCGACAATCTCAAGGCGGCCGTCCGTCGGGCGGACTGGTACGATCCGGAGGTGCACCCGAAAATCCAGTCCTTCTGTCAGCACTACGGGACGGTGATTTTGCCGACCAAGCCGCGGATGCCTCGGCACAAGGGCAAGGTGGAAAAGGGGATCGATTACGTCCAAGACAATGCCTTGAAGGGCCACACGTTCGTCAGCCTGGCCGAGGAGAATCAGCACCTCCGCGACTGGGAACGGCGGATCGCCGACACCCGCATCCACGGCACCACCCGCAAGCAGGTTCACCTGCTCTTCCAGGAGGAAAAGTCTCAGTTGACGCCATTGCCTGCCGGTCGATTCCCCAGCTTTGAGGAAGGCCGACGGTCGGTGCACCGGGACGGTCACATCGAGGTGGCCAAGGCGTATTACTCGGTTCCCCCGGAGTATACCGGTCGCCGGGTATGGGCCCGTTGGGATGGTCATCTCGTACGGGTGTTCAACAGCAAGATGGAGTCGATCGCGGTTCACGTCCAAGTCGAGCCGGGGACCTTCCAGACGCAGGATCAGCACTTGCATGCCAAGAAGGTCTCCCAGGTGGAAAAGGGCACGGTGTGGTTGCTAAGAAGAAGTGCCATAATTGGCACCCATGCCGAACAATGGGCGCGCCAGATGCTGGAGGCAAGAGGCGTTGCGGGGGTTCGTAGTGCTCTATCGCTCCATCTTCGATGTGGTTCGGGACTTCCTGGAAGACGAGGCGTTCGCCGGCGAGAACAAGGTGTTGGCCAAATACTTGAAGCCCGACCTGTTGATCGTCGACGACATGGGCATCAAGCAGTTGCCCATCCTCGGTGCAGAGATGGGTTCGCCGGACGCTCACCTTACACTACCCGATCGCGCACTCGGGCTGCGACGCGGTCAGTCCGCCCGGCAAAAGCTCAATGAAGTCGGGCGAAACCTCCTTTGGATCCGCTGCCTGCGCGGAAGCGGCCGCGAGGTGTTGTTTGAGCGAGTCGTACTTCAGCCCCAATGCCGTGGCCGTCTTGTTGAGCCCGTGCGCGCGGGCGAGATGCACGGCTTTCTGCCACAGGTCGAAGGGCAGGCGAGTCCGTTTGGGCTGGCGGCTTCGCCAGCGATCGAACTGGCGAGAGGCAGTACGCAGGGCCACAGGAAGGTTTGTCGATCGGCGGGTGTTCATCGCTCGGTCTCCCATCAGAGGTCTCGCCGGCAGCGCCCGACGACCCGTTCCATGGGCCCCCGATCAAGCCGAATCCACCGGCACCAACTGAGAATACCCAGCCGCCACAGTCATTTCATGCACCCTTGCCGAAAGCACACGGTCGACGCGCACTATTCCGAAGCAACTGGCCTTCGTGTCTCTAGGTAAAGGGTTTTGATATCGTCCTCCGAAAGGGCGTAGTTGTAGATACGAACATCGTCGATCAAGCCCTTCCATTCTCGCCCGGGGTACTCGGAATTACCACCTATCAAAACCCTGTGATGGTTCGTGCGAATTCTACCTGAGGCTTGTGCAGATCCCATCTTTTCTCCATCAACAAACAGGCGCACACTTTGACCGTCGTATACGCCTGCTATGTGGTGCCATTTGCCATCCTCGATGTCCACACGTACCCCGATACCGCCGTACTGATCACCTTCCACCCTCAGGCCAGTGCAGGTAAAAGCTAAACCGTCCATTTCTCCGGTTCCCTGCAGTCTCCAAGCAGTGTCCCCCTTTGTTATGATAGCCTGATGAGACTCACAAAGACCATCGGTTTTGATCCAGGCTACAAGGGTAATCGCTATAGTTATGCTGAACCTTGCGTCGTCACCGCAGTCTATCCAGTCATCATCACCATCCAGACTGAGGACACTCTCTCTGATGGAGTCCCTCTCAATATGCGCATCGCCGTGAAGCCGTCCATGTAATTCGTTCCCTGAAGAGTCAAGCACCTGTTCACCCTCAATGGTGTCAAACGTCCAGCAGGCAACAAGCTGGCGTGGAGACAATGATGGGCCGCGGTACATCTCTCCATTCCTGTAGAGTTGCAGCCGCTCTTGAAAGCCAGCCAAAAGCTCTGGGTCTTTAGAAGGAGGTAGCAAGTCAATCGCCTGCTGCTGCCATTTGATTGCAGATTCAAAGTCTCCGGTTGCGGCGTATGCGGCGGCAAGCGTATCCACACAGTCAGGGTCCTTCCAGTCTACCAATTCGCAGGCCCTGCTTGCGTGTGTGACGGCATCCAAAGCGTCTCGGAACTGCGACTCAAGACACGTTGCAAGGAGCCACGCCAGGCTTTTTCTTGTTTGGATATCGTTTGGATCGATCCGTAAGATGCCTTGGTAATACCGGATCACTTCCGCATGTCGACTCTCTCTTCTATGCTCCAACGCCTGCTTGCGCCATAGGATAGTCAAGACCTCAGCGGCCGCTTGCGCATCATCTCGGCGTTGATCGCTCAAGTCTGACCGGATCTGTTCGAGAACCTTGCAGGCCTCACTCAGCTTGCCAGCGCCAGCATGCTTCCACAGAAGGGAGAGTCTTCTGTCTGGTTCGGCAAGTAGGTGCTCTGCCATGAGGAGAGTTTCTGTAGCGAACTCAGTAGTCCAGGATTCCCAATACTTACCTGTCCGCAGCAGACCATGCAGTTGGTCCCGGGTGGTCTTGGCCTCAGGAAGTCGTCCAAGTAGGTGCAACGTCATAGCCTGGTACGCCACAAATGCGGCATGGGATTCCTGGTAGAGACCACGGTGGAGTATATCGGCCTTTGTCACTGCGTCGTAGGCATCTTTGTAGGCACCTTCCCTATATCGTGCCAGTGCCGCGAGCCAGAAGTTAGTATAGAGTTTGATTGACTGATTCGTTAGACTCCTATCGACCGCGCCTGCCAGCATGGCGGCCCGGTACTGGTGGAAAAGCGATGCATAGTGTTCCTCCATCGTCCGAACGGGCTTTAGAGCCTCGCATGTCGATAACCCAGACTTCAGCTCGGCAACCCAAATCCCAAGGAACACCCCATCCAGCCGTAAGTCAAAGGCCAGTTTGCTTCCGTCAGAAAACCAGGCACCGGATGTGGCGGGGCCGTCAAGAACCTGAAACGCGGCCTGGGTATCCAGATGGTATACCCAAAGCCCAAGATCAGAACCGTCAAATCCTCCGACGCTGACTTCCTGGCTGGTCGGCCCCCATTGGATAATGAGGCCTCGCTCACGGTAGGGCGCTCTCCAACGGGCTACCTCGACCTTTGGATCATGCAAATCCCTGACGACGAGTTCACACCGACCATCTCTGAAGTGCTCACTATAGGCAACGTACTTCTCGTCCGGTGAAACCACAGGGTAGTAGCTCGCACATGGTGCAACCAGTCGCACGTGAGCGCCTTCGGGTTCAATGGCTATAGAACAGAGGTTCTTCGGCGGTCGGGATTCGAAGTAGAGGCGTTTGGAGTCTTGACTCCAAGACGGCATACCACCTCTTGCGATGTACCGAGACTGTCCTGTGCCGTCGGCCTTAATGATCCATACTGTCTCACGGTCAGCATCCATCGACCTGACCACATCTGCGTCAGCAACGCTTGAGAGGGACTGGAACATACGTTCCCTTACGAACGCTATGTACCGGCCGTCTGGCGACCATGCAGGATCCTTTCCAGGAACTGTCAGAACTTGGGTTTTGCCGGACAATAGGTGGTAAACCTCAAGAGCATTACAGCCTGAAACCCCTCGGCTGTAGGCCAACCTTGTACCGTCCGGCGCCCAGACAGCCTTAAACCCGATGACGCCAATCGGCTTGGCTTTCGTGCTAAGGTTGTGAAAGTACTCCGCTGCGCGATGCATTATCCAGAATGCGGGTTCATTTGCATCACCCTTCGGTAGGCCAAGGCTGTCGCTCCGACTGAGGACCTCGAACACATATTTGGTAGCCCAGTAGTTAAAGAACGTCTTCGCGCTTTGGTTCCGCGCGAATACCTTGTTATATAGATCCTTAGCCTGCTCAAACTCCTCAAGCGCGACATGCGCGGAAAAAATACTGAAGTAGTTCGGATAATTGTGCAATAGTGATGCGGATCGCCGCGCATCCGCGAGAGCTTTCCTGTAATTTCGGACACGCATGTGGATCTGGTATCGCAGGTTGTACAAATCTGGATTGTCCGGGTCGAGTCGTATGGCGTCGGTGCAGTACCCTATGGCATGATCCAGTGCCGAGGATTCTAGGAAAGCCATCGCTGCTAGCTGGTATCCAAGCGGCTCTTGCGGCCGCAGACTTGTCATCTTCACCGCGTCAATGTCCATGCTGCGATAGTCTCGTAGCAGTCGATACGTGACGGCACGTGCGCGATAGGATTCATAGTGCCTATGATCAAGTTCCACAGCCTTATCAAGCCACTCAAGTCGCTCCCGTATTGTGCTGGCGACCATCGCTCGCGAAAGAAATGCGTGAGCCGATCTCGGCAGCAGGGTTTCTCCCACCTCGAGGTGTTTCTGCGCCTTAAGCTCAAGTTCCTGATCCGCCTGATCGTTCCCGGAACGACTATCCAGGCAGATTTGAGCGAGAAGCAAGTGAGCTAGGCCGGCGATTGCGTCCTCAGCTTCTGTCAATGATTGGAGTAACTCAGCGGCCACATTGGGATCACTCAACTGGGCTTTCAGCAGACACGCCTGGCGGCCTACATAAGGACTCGTGGTGAGCAGTTCAACCGCCCTCAGTGCTTCTCCGGACCGACCAAGATCATAGAGGGCACGAGCATTATCGTATTTCCGTCTGTGCTCCTGCTCTTCAGCCACCTGCATGGCCCCCTCAGCGGTTCTTGCAGACGCGTCGGCCTCTTCCATTTTCACTATGAGGTCCGCTTCTGCATGTGCCTTGCCCATATACATATATAAGCCAATTGCTCCAGATGTCACGACCGTTATGAGAATGGCAGCAACGGACATAAGTGTAGCGCGACGTCTGCGAGAAAACTTTCGCAGGCGATACAGGACCGTCGGCGGTGCTGCATCAATCGGCTCGTCAGCTAAATGACGCCGAATATCATCAGCCAGAGCTTGAACCGTTTGATATCGATGATTCTGCTCCTTCTCCATAGCCTTTATCGTGATGCAATCAAGATCGCCATGCAGCACGCGCAGCAGTGAACGCACATCACTTCGGCGCTGCTGCGCCAGGACCATTGATGTGTCTTGCGATAAACTGTTCAGCCTTGCACTCGGCGTCTTCGGTTCTTCATCGCAGATTATGTGACGAACACGATCCATGCCTCCCGAGCGAAAAGCATCAGAATCGAAGGGTAAAACACCTAATAGCAACTCATAGAGCACCACCCCCAACGAATAAATGTCCGAGCGCGTATCAATATCCTCCGTAGCCATTGACGCTTGCTCTGGACTCATATATTCGGGCGTACCGAGCAACTGCCGTTGTTCGGTGATCTTTGGCTGTCTGGCAATGGGGTAGTCAAGCGCTTTAGCCAATCCGAAATCTATGATCTTCGGTATGGGATCTTGTTCTTCGCACCAGACGATGATGTTTGACGGCTTGATGTCTCGGTGTATGATGCCCTTTTGGTGAGCATATTGAATAGCATCGCACACCAGGAGGAACAGTCTCAGCCGTTCCTTCACAGAGAGCTTATTCTCATCACAGTATTGAGTCAGCGTTGGCCCTGCTACGTACTCCATAATGAAATACGGCTGACCGGTCTTTGTTGTCCCCGCAGAATACACTTGAGCTATGTTGGGATGATCAAGCCGGGCAGCCAATTGAATCTCTCGCTTGAAGCGAGACTTGGCCACCTGCGAACCTAGCACTCCCTGGCTCATCATCTTCACGGCTACCATTCGATTTGTGCTTCGCTGCTCAGCCTGCCATACCGTACCCATGCCCCCTTCACCGATCTTCTCGATGATTCGATAGCCCTTCCCTGTTGTTTCATTCCGGCCTTGTTCTCTGGAGCCCGATGCTCCGCCGGATCGGCTCAACGTTGGGAAATCCTCTCTGGCCGGCTCAGTCGGATGGCTTTCGTCCTTTCCCATGGGTCTCTCTCCTGCGGATGCACACCTTGTGAGCCTCTTCAAACAACTCGGTTAGTTCACGGGTAAGCCAATTGCTTTCCGAAAGCAGAACGAAAGAATCTGCTAGACTGGTCAGGGAGAAGGAGCTGATCTTCTTCCGACACAGTGCCAAGGCCTTGGCGATGGCAGCATAGTATATCACGTTCGCGGTCTGATGCTCGGTTTCAGTAGTCGCGCGTCGAGAGAGAGCCTTGCCATGCTGTTTGACCCTTTCGAGCAACTCAACACCGACATCAGGGCTTAAGAGAATACGGCCTACAGGTTCATTTGCCAATGAGAACAGCACAGATCGGAATTCATCCGGTGCTTCCCAATGAATTGTATCATCTGAAGTGCTGAATGGGAGTCTCTCGGCCAGCCGATCACGGAGCAACTCCGCCCTCCGGTCGTCACATTCAGCGGTCTGATCGGGATCATCAGTATCAGAGCCAATTTGCCAAATTTGGCTTAGACTCTCGGGATCCAGCCCAAATGTCTCTGTTTCCTTGTCCATGTGGTTTCCTATAAGTGTATCCACGATCGCATGTTCTGGATACACACCGAACCCTAGTAAGGATGTATTGAGACGCTCCAATGGCGCTCCTCAGTCATTCTACGCTCGGTTCTGTCTTATCCTGCGCCTTGCCGGGACAAAATCTCAAGCACGGCAGTGAATTCACTTTCGGCCTCGTCATCTGAGTGAGCCAAAGACCGAAGGCGGCGCATTAAGATTGCCCTAAACCGTCTTTTGACCGTGATGATCATATTGGATGCCTTGGTCTCGTCCGAAATCCCATATGCCGCGCATACCTCTGAAAGTGAGGCCATCTGGGTTCGATTCAATATTGGCGCCAGGACTCTGCGATAGAACGCGCCCCAGTATTGAACTCGGCCCGACTGGGAGTATTCTTCCTTCAGTTCCGCGAGCACTTGCTCCAGAAGGTCCGATGCCCAGGCGTAGTAGAATGCATCTTCCGGCTTCATCTGGGTTCTGATGGGTATTTCCGGAAGGTCATCGGAGTCAAGCGAATGAACGCCGCCCTCCGGGCAGCGAAACTTGGCGCCTTCCTGGCGTTTTACACTGACTACGTACCGCTGCAGTGCCTTGAGCAACAGAGAGCGAAAGCGTCCACGTGCCTTGTTTGCTTGTTGGATCAAATCGCGCCCGAGGACGATTTCACAGAAGAAGCCCTGCGTTAGGTCTTGCGCCCGGTCGTCGGGATAGCCCTTACGTCGGAGAAAGGAGAATACGGGCCTCCAATAGATGCGCGTGAGCTTTTCCACGATTACCCTACGTCCGCTCTCATCCGAGGTATTGGCAGCCTCAAATAGAGACCATCTCGTGGGCTGAAATTTCCCTGAGCCGGAATCCATACTTCTTGAACCCGGTAACTGCATCGCAATAAGGCCCAATCCCAGAGACGCGGAATTCGCTCCATCCGCCGAGCCAGAAAATGCCCCGACAACTGCGTTCCCGATTGCCTCTGGCTCGTCACTGTCTCCATCCTAGCCGACTCCGGTTTCTTCTTCAAGTCTATCGTTCGTAAAAAGTTAGGGTGCAGGTTTGAGTTTACATACTGGACAGTGCCATGTTCTGGCCTGTCTTCGTGGCGGGATTGTCAGCCCGTTTCCCGTTCCATTTTCGTCTGACACAGTTGGGTTAACAGTTCAATCCAACGATCTACCAGGGTACGGAGGCGACCGTAGTTCTTCAGGGAACCCGCGGCAAACGCGGGCAGCGTTGGTGTGAACGCGTCTGGACGGTGATCGCGACCTGCCGCCAACAGGGTCGCCGCGTCCTCGAATTCTTCTGCGACGCCCTCAACGCCCACTTCCAGCAAGAAGCCGCTCCGTCTCTACTCCGCTGACAACAATCCGTGAACGGTTACCTTGTTCGGCCCTGTGGCGAAGGTCTCCGGGGAGATGGAGCCGCATCAGGACGCTTTGGACACAACGATACAGGCTTCGATCGAGGCCCCGGACGAGACGAAGGTCCTGGTCGCCAGCATGGATGGGGCGAACGTTCTGCTGCGGGAGCCCGGTGTCCGTCGCGGACGGCCGTCCGAACGACCTCGGCCGGAGGAGGCCGAGGAACCGAAGAACGCGACGTACAAGAATGCCATGGTCGGAGCGATTTTCTTACTATGGGGCCGACCACAACGAGCGATTCGACAGCTACGAGAAATTGGTGGACTTCTATCATGCCGGCGAGCACCTGTCCAAGGCGGCGGAGGCCCTGTTCGGCAAGAACAGCACAGAGGGCAAGCACTGGTACACGAAGTATCGAGCCATCCTCCAAGAACAAGACGACGGTGTCAAAGCCCTGCGGCGTTCCATCGACTACTACAGGGCGCGCCCGCCGGCTCAGCCCAAGCAGCCGCAAGGCCTTGGCGATGGAACGGACGTTCTTCCGACGCAACAGACATCGGATGTGCGTTGGTCACGGCAAGGCGGACAGCGAATCCTCAACTTTCGCTGCTATGTCAAATCCGGACTCTGGAAGGAATTCTGGGATACCTACAGACAGCTTCGCTGGTCTGCGTAAACCGGTACGTAAAATGAAACCTGCACCCGAAAGTTACAGACGCTATATCTGCGAGACCATGTCGCCGTGAGCTCCCTGGGAGGAGCCAGTCTTCCGCCGCAAATAAAGTGTCTTTGCGGCAAGCGTGCATGAAGAGTTCTTGTTTCGGGGGTATCGTCAGCGGTTGTCGGCGCGTCTGATGGCGGAGCTGACGATGGGCAATCTTCGAAAGCTCAAGAGAGCATGCCAGAACCAGCGTCCGCTGCCGGCCTTGTCTGCCGGGGACGACGATGCGGGCCGGCGGATCGACCTGGACCAAAGCGAGCTGGAGGCGATCCTGGAACGCGCCAAGACGGCGCCCCTGAGTGAAGAGGAATCCGCGAAGCTCCACGCCGTGATCGAGACGTTGGTGTTTCTGACCCAGGAATTGGAGAAAAAGCGGGTCTCGATCCAGCGACTGAAACACCTGCTGTTCGGGGCGACGACGGAGACGACGCGCCAGGTGCTCCAGAAGATTCTCGATCAGGCCGGTCCGCAGGACCCACCGGGTCAGGAGGCGGACCCGCAAGCGGACCCGGGCCCCGCCGCAGAATCCCAGGAAAAGCCCCACGGGCATGGGCGTAACGGGGCCGAGGCATACGTCGGCGCCGAGAAGGTCTGCGTGTCACATGAGTCCCTCAAGCCGGGAGATCCGTGTCCGCTCTGTAAAAAAGGCACCATGTATGAGAGCGTCGAACCCGGCCGCCTGGTCCGGATCCGAGGGCAGGCGCCCCTGGGGGCGACCGTGTACGAAGTGCAGAAGCTGCGATGCCACCTGTGCGGGGAGATCTTCACGGCCCGGATGCCGCCGGGCGTGGGAACCGAGAAGTACGATGCCGAATCGGCGAGCATGATCGCGTTGCTCAACGGCGTCAATCCCTTCGACTATTTGACCCAACTACTGAAGCACGCCGATGAGCTCGCTGTGCATCCGGCCGACTGGATGCCCTGGAACTACCGGGACACGCTCCAGAAGTTGGCCGCCTCTCGGAAAAGGTGATCCCCTGCCCTCCAGCTCCACAGCCGCCAGAACAATTCAAAGATTTTTCACGCCATCCGCAAAGTCACCAAATAAAGCAGTTCGTCTGACCTACGCCAAAATGAGATGCACCAAAACGAAACAAAACTTGAAGCCCAGCGCAGGCCTCAGCAGTAGCCTGCGTAGAAACAGTTGAACGACCACTGCGAAGTACGAAGTGAACAGACCAGGCAGTATGGTTCGTTTGGCGAGTCGGCGTAAAGTCAAACCAGGTTCAAACGGTGCGACAACGAAGAAAGCGAGGTTGGAAATGAATGTGATGTGTCCACACTGCAAGAACACGTTGGCCATTTCTGATTCTGAGATTCATCATCCTAATGACCAAGCAGGGTCTTCTAGTCGAGTTCTCTGGATCGCTATGGTAGTCGTAGCAATTGGAGTCGCAGGTCCACTCGGGCTCGTCGGAGGGACCATCGTTGCGCGTGCAGGCGTTGAGGATGAAGATACACACAGTCAGATTTCAGAACTAAAGAGGCATATAGAGCAACTCACGAGCGACAACAACAGAGCCAAAGCAGCCGTGGCCCGATCACACGAAGAAGTCGATGCACTTCAAACGACGAATGGGAAGGCTGTTGGGAAATGCGAGGATGTGGCCAGGGCGCTTACCCAAGAGAAGCTTCGCGCGACTGCATTGCAGAAAGAGCTTGAACAGCTTGAAACTCAGTACTCCACACTACTGGAGCAGTCCGGGGGACTCCGCGAGGAAGGTGGCGCAACAGGAGAATCGCAAGCACAAGTGCCATCACTCGTAGGTGTTGAAACACCTCTCGGCACTATCAGCAGAGTCGGTGTAGCGTACGGTGGTGAAAACATGCGAGTGGGCAATCGAAAGGTGAGAAGCAATCACGCGTTTGTATGTTTGTGTATTAAGGCAACGCGGCGACATCCCCTAACGGACGTCACACACTGGACTTTGGTAGATGATCAAGGACGACGGTACAAATGGGTAGCCATCATGGCCGAGCATGGCACCTACTTTGGTGTGGAGCAACTTGCCGCGTATGGAAGCCCAAGAGCTCCCAAGAGAAACGGCTTTGTATACGAGATACCCTTTGGCGTCGAAACACTTGATTTCTACATTGGGGACAAGAAGGTGGGACGGGCGCTGTCGGAACAGATCAGGTATCCACGTCACCCGTAGTTGAAGGCTGTGGACAAGCCAAGCAGGATAGTTGAGGAGCATGCCATGACAACACAGTGTCCAAGTTGCAGTACGCCATTTCACACTTCGGATGCTAACCTAGGAAAGAAGGCAACATGCCTAAGGTGCAAACAGACCTTTGTGGTGATACCTTCTGTGAGCGTGGTCAGGCCGCATTCGACAAAACATGGCGAGCATCCCAAAGAGCCTGGTGAACCGCGTCACTGCCTTGAGAATCATGTTTGCTCCCAAGCAAGCGCGAGAGCAGCACGGGATGACGAGCACGAACCCATGGAGGAAAGCCAAGATGCAACATCCGCAAGTGTAGGTGCTGCAGGTTACTGCGCCGCAATTCTGTTAGTGTTCTACATGGGGTTTGCAGGTCCTGCAGCGATAGTCCTAGTTCCTATCGAGGCGATAAGTCTTATCATTAGGGCCGTGTTCTTACAAATCTTCACCCATTGGGTATGTGGATTCAAGCCACACTTCTTGCGGGCGTTTACGGTTGGCCTGATCAGCGATGCTGTGTCCATCCCAATTGGCGTCCTAATTGGCGTCCTATTTGCCGTCTTGGGTGAAAGAAACGGGTTTTCGTTCTTGGCATCGGGACTGATAGGCCTGCTCATACACATAGGCTTGTGTGCCAACATGATCAAGCATCCCGAGACAGGCTCCATCGGTTTTATCCGAGCATCACTCGTTCTTGTTCTCCAGATTCTCGTATGTTCGATAATCGGTGGAGCCATAGGCGGGTGCCATTTGCTCTTAATGTGAGGCTGATCGGAGGCTTTAAGAAAGGAGCGGCAAGATGCTACGCTATGGAGGCTATGTTGTGCTCACAGCGTTGCTTTCCGTGAGTGTTGCTGTGAATCCAGGGATCTCATTCGCGGACTCCACAGGTGATAGATACGTGCATGAGTATGGCACTGATGCCATGAAACTGATGCACAAAACAACTTACGATAATTCCGGAGTCACCGATGATACAAGCGCTGCATCCTCACTTTCCTCTGATGCAATGGCCGCTGTATCATGTACGTCCCATCATATCCTCGCAAGAAAACGAAAACAACTGCGTGACTTCTTGGACGCCAGCATGGAAAGAATATCCCAGATTCATAGACGAGAACTCTTAGAAATGACTGGGCCTAACCAACATGCCATTGCTTGGGCTGAAAACGTACTGAGCGAAGTCCAAAGAGCGGTGTACACGTTACGAACAAGACCCCTCGTTGACTCTGTGGACGTGTGGGCGCCCCGGCAGCAACTTATAGGAAGAACGAAGTTGTCCGTACATGAGTACACACGAAAGGTACCCGATCCTTGACAGACTTGCCCCGATGGAACCACCTGAGGGGTTGTGATGACCCCGGTCATTGTGATAGAATCGTATGCTGTAGTATGTGAGATTGTCGTTGGTGCTCACATATGGGAAATTCCGGCTAAGTCAGCGAGAGGGTTTCGGTGGGGCGCATGAGCCCATAGGAGCGATGAAGGAGGGGTAATGCCCTCCGAGGTGATGCCGGACATCACCCTGAGACGGGTAACGCCCGGCTCAGGCAAAGGGGCTCTCGGTAAGTGGCGGGCACCGTATAGGCAACACTGTCTGGACTTCGAGCCAGGGAGCAGTGAGCCTCACTGGGTGCCGAGTCGGAGGTATAACCATGCCGCCAAGGGGCGTATGTAGACGAGTGCTTGAACCTCGGGCTGTCTGGGAAGGTCCTCTGGGGACAAGCTGCTGCTGTCAACCGGATTCGGGAAATCCGACCGTCCGGGATGAGAGGGGGGCCCACGGAGACGTGGACTATGGTGGAATTAGGAACCCGCTCCTCGGATCGAAAGAGAGGAGATCGAAAAACTCTCCACCTACGGTTGCGCACGCCGTATTTCTACCCGACGAGGCGTATCTGGAGGATTTGACATGAGAATTCTGATTGCTGCGTCGACCATACTAGCGTTGACAACACTGACACAGGCTGAATATAGCGGCGGCAGCGGCACGACGGACGACCCGTACCAGATCGCCACGGCCGCCGACCTGATCGCCCTCGGCGAGACGCCCGGCGACTACGACAAGCACTTCATCGTGACCGCCGACATCGACCTGGAACCCAACCTCCCCGGCCGCAGAGTTTTTGACCGGGCGGTCATCGCCCCGGATGTCAACGACGCGGACGCCAGGTTCGAGGGAACCTCCTTCACCGGCGTCTTTGACGGTGATGGGCATGTCATCTCGAATGTGACGATACGAGGTAAGCACTATTTGGGCTTGTTTGGGCAATTGCGGCATTTGCCTTCGTCTGGCGACGGTGAGGTGAGGAACCTGGGAGTGGTGGCTGTCGACGTCATGGGATTGGGTGAGTGTGTCGGAGGTCTGGTGGGCGTCAATTATGGTGGTTCTATCAACACATGCTACTGCACCGGTTCGGTCGCAGGACTCGCCTTTGTCGGCGGCCTCGCGGGGACCAATGTGGAAAACGCATATATCGTCAGAAGCCACAACAGCAGCTCCATCACTGGAGACGGATTTGTCGGCGGCCTCGCTGGGGACAATTGGGGGACAATCACGACAAGCTATAACAGCGGTCCGGTCAGTGGAGATAGCTATGTCGGCGGCCTTGTTGGCATGTGTTATAGCGGGACGACCATGAGGAGCTATAACAGCGGTCCGGTCAGTGGAGATAGCTGTGTCGGCGGCCTTGTTGGCGTGTATTATGGCGGGACGATCACAGAGAGCTACAACAGTGGGGTGGTTATAGGGGGATGGCCGGCCGGAGGCATAGTGGGGGATTACAGCGCTATTCGCAGCCCAATCACCTTCAGCTTCTGGGATACGCAGACGTCGCGTCAGAACTGGAGTGGCGGAGGTACGGGGAAAACCACGGCTCAGATGCAGGACATCCAAACGTATCTCGATGCCGGGTGGGACTTCGTGGGTGAGACAGCCAATGGCTTGCACGATTTCTGGCAGATGCCGGAAGACGGGGGCTATCCGGTTTTCGCGGCGCCGTTGGAGTTGGAGGGCGCAGGCACGGCGGAAGACCCGTATCGCATTTCGAATCCTTTGGAGTTGGGGGCAATGGTGCACTACGACAGCTCGGCTCATTATCGACTCTGCGATGCTCTTGACTTTTCGGACATCGTTCTGCCTGCGGCCCCCATTCCGTCTTTTGCGGGTACATTCGATGGGAATAACTTAACGATCTCGCACTTGAGCATAACAGGTGAAGGAACTCTGGGCCTGTTCAGGTCTCTGTCGTCGAGTGCACAGATCCAGGACTTGGGCGTGCTGGATGTCAACATCATCGGTTCGGGTGACTACGTGGGCGCATTGGTCGGGAGCAATAATGGCACCGTCACACGATGTTACGGGACTGGTACCATCATAGGCCGCATGTTTGTTGGAGGCTTGGTAGGGGCTAACGGGATGACAACCTCATTCGTGGGTTCATTCGGCACTATAGCCCAATGCTACAGCATGGCTGAAGTACTTGGTGTTGATGGGGTTGGCGGCTTGGTCGGAGTGAACCAAGGCGAAATAGTCAACTGTTATACTTCTGGCTCGGTGGAATGGTGGAACACAACTGAGGCACACTCGACAGGGATGGACCGGATAGGTGCCTTGGTAGGGATCAACTACTTTCCTTCTTTTATGAACTACGTAGCCGGTTCTATCTCCAACTGCTATTCCACGAGCGATGTTTCTCCGACCGTTGCCGGGCGATGCTATCTGGTAGGAGAGAACCGGAGGGGAACAGTCACACGTTCATTCTGGGAGACCACCGACCTTAGTCAGGGCTGGCCATTCGATTCAGGAATCAATTGGCGTAAAGCCGAGATGCAGAACATCCAAACGTATCTCAACGCTGATTGGGACTTCGTGGGCGAGACAAGAAACGGCACTGAAGATATCTGGTGGATGGCAGACGGGGATGACTACCCAAGATTGTGGTGGGAACCGCTGCCAAGGCATGCTTTCAGTCCGGAACCGCGGGGTGGGGCAATAGACGTCGTGCAGCCAGTTATCCTAAGGTGGTCCTCAGGAGCGTCGGCCGTGTTTCACGATCTGTACTTTGGCGACGATCAGGATGTCGTGAGCCAAGCTACAACGGAGGACTCAAGCGTCTATCGGGGTCGACTTGCTGCAGAAACCACGAGTTATGAGCTTGGTGACTTGGAATACGGTAAGGCATATTATTGGCGGATCGACGAGATTAGTGATACGGAGCCTAACAGCGTTTGCGTGGGTAATGTGTGGAGTTTTGTCATGCGTGGTTCCTTAGTGTACGTCTCTCCGGAAGACAGAAGTACCACAACCGTTGCCACACTGCGCTGGGAGGCGGAACCGGGCGGTGAATATGCTTACGATGTGTATTTTGGAAATGACAGAGAATCCGTAAGCTCTGCGACAACTGAGAGCAAGGATATCTATCGCGTTCGTTTGCCAGCATGGACAACCAGTTATAGTCCTCCGGAAGATTTACTGCCTGGGACGACGTACTACTGGCGGATTGATGCGGTCGATGCAAGCGATCCACTGAACATCGCAAAAGGAAATGTCTGGAGCTTCACCATGGAAAGTCGAGGGAGTAGAAGATAGGCCGACCGGAGGCGTGAATAAGGCTGCTCCTCGGTAGCATTTACTAAGGTCGAGGCAAAGTAGCATCCACTCAAGGCTCCAGGTCGAGGGCTGAGCACGGTTCTTGTAAAGGTTGCTTGGTAAAATCGCTTTAGTCAGGATCTGTTGGTGGGAGAATTGGACGCTATGAAGACGTTGCTTCTGGCCTGGATTACATCCGTGTTGATTCTGCCTGCTCAGGCCAAATACGGCGGTGGCATTGGGACGGTGGACGATCCCTATCGAATCGCCACAGCCACCGATCTGATTGCGCTTGGTGAGAGTCCCGAAGACTACGACAAAGTCTTCCTTCTGGTGGCCGACATCGACCTGGACCCAAATCTCTCGGGCGGACAGACCTTCGATAAGGCAGTCATCGCAGCGGATATGGATCCAAATGACCAAGTGAATGAGTTTAGTGGGACTGCCTTCACCGGTGTGTTCGATGGTGGCGGCCACAGAATCTCCCGTCTAACCATCGAGGGTCAGAGTTATGTCGGCCTGTTTGGTCGATTAGGAGAAACAGCGGCGGTGAGAGATCTGTGTCTGGCAGATGTTAATGTAAGTGGTTCAGGCGAGTATATTGCGGGAGTAGCGGCGTGGAATGAGGGTGAAGTCAGTCATTGCTCCAGCACAGGATCGGCCGCAGGACGCTGGAGCGTCAGCGAGTTGCCGGGCCATCCGTCCGTTCTATGGCGCCGCTACAGTGGAGATTGTGTTGCTGGACTGGTAGGGTCAAACAGAGGGCAAGTCAATCATTGCTACAGCATTGTCTTTGTTAACGGACGTCGCAATATTGGGGGGCTAGTGGCCGAGAACTCGGGCAAGGTGCTATACTCCTACAGTGTGAGCGAGGTAACAGGGGGAACCGGGCATGTCGGCGGACTGATAGGAGAGAACTTGGGCGATGTGGCGAACTGTTACAGTGCGGGTGCGGTGATTGGCAGCGGTGAATCACACGGAGGGTTGATAGGTAGAAATTCGGGCGATGTAAGGTCCTGCTATAGCACTGGCGCGGTTAGTAGCGAGGTGGCCTCTTTCGTTGGTGGACTCGTAGGGGAGAACTCAGGAACTGCAGTATGCTGTTACAGCACCGGAAGCGTCAACGGTGGTGTTTCATCTTCGATCAGCGGACTTGCGGGGGCTGGAGGTTGGGTCATGCACTGCCTGTGGGACATAGAGACCTCCGGTGTGACACAGAGTGTTGATGGAGTTGGGTTGACCACAGCTGAGATGATGGATTCAGATATGCTCGGCCAAAATGGCTTTGCGAACAATCCCAACTGGGTTCTCGATAGCGGTCGGGATTATCCGCGATTGACGTGGGAAGGTACTTCAGGACAAATGATTCCTGAGCCCAACATTGACTGGTTGGAAGGGGATGGGACATCGGAGAGTCCTTATAGGATAGAGACAGCCGATCAACTGATGCTGCTTGCGAGGGCGAGTATGTTCTGGGAAAGATACTCTACCCTACAAAACGATATTGATCTGGACCCGAATCTTCCGGGCAGACAGGTCTTCGGGCGAGCACTGTTCCCCAGTTTCACAGGGGTCTTCAAGGGACGTTTTCACGTTATCTCACATTTGACGATTGAGGGCGACAGCTACCTCGGATTGTTCGGTCAGGTGGCGTCTGCAGCGGTCGTGCAAGACCTCGGTCTCATTGATGTTACGGTGACCGGTTCTGGGGACTATGTTGGGGGACTGGCGGGCCAAAACTTTGGCACTATAAGCCGCTGTCGTAGCACGGGGACTGTAAACGGGAACAACGTTATCGGCGGGCTCATAGGCCTAAGTGAAGGTGCCGTGAGTCAGTGCTACAGCGCCGGTGCTGTGCTCGGCGAGAGGTCTATTGGTGGGCTGGTAGGAAGGAATGACAATACGATCAGCGAATGCTATAGCCTTTGCATATCCAGTGGGTGGGGATCTGTTGGAGGATTGGTGGGCTGGAATAACGAAGGGAATATCGCTGTCTGTTATAGTGCTGGTGCCGTCGTAGCAAGTAGAAACCCCTGTATCCATATCGGTAGACTTGTGGGGCAAAACACCAACGGTAGCATACAGAACTGTCTGTGGGATGTGCAGAGCGTGGAGGCTTTCCAGTCAAAAGATGGATGGGATTTTGTGTTCGACGTGACAGATGGGCATGACGAGGTGTGGTGGATTCGCGAAGGTGAGTCGTACCCGGCACTTTGGTGGGAGGACTGGCCGTCACATGCGTTTAATCCACAACCGGAGGATGGTACACGCTCTCACTTCTATCTGTCTCCTGTTATTAGTTGGTATTCCGGTTTGTTGGCCAGTTTTCATGACGTCTACTTTGGCGAAGATGAGGGTTTGGTGAGCCAAGGCACTACCGGTGACTTGAGTGTCTATCGAGGGCGACTTCCTGAGGGGGCTACTTGCTATGAGCCAGGGGAACTGAAGTACCTTACAACATACTACTGGCGAATTGACGGGATCGATGAAGCTGATCCAGATCAAGTCTCCACAGGTCCTGTCTGGAGCTTCACTACGCGTGGCCCTGTCATCCCTCTCTATCCGGAAGACGGAGGGACTACCAATGTGGTTATGCTCCGTTGGGCACGAGAACCGGGGACACAGTACAACTACGATGTATACTTGGGAGATAACAAAGAATCTGTAAGCTCTGCGACAGCTGAAAGCAGAGATATCTATCGCGGCCGCTTTCCGACATGGACGACCAGCTACCAACCCGCCGAGAATTTGCGATTAGGTGTGACATATTACTGGCGGATTGATGCGCTTGAGAACGGAAATCCGCCGAACATTATAAAGGGTGGCGTTTGGGCCTTCACTGTAGGAATAGAGTGAGCGTCCGGCGAACCCGTCTTTTCAGGTGGTCTGTTCGGCGATAGTGTGCCTTGCGACAAAGGAGGTGCATTATGGCACAGCAGGCATCGAAGTCGTTGAGGAGCTATTGTCAAATGTTGTGGATGGAAAAAGTTTGAGGTCGCTTGGGCGGAGGGGGTTTGGCATTTCATCCAGGCGGCCTCACATGCCAGAGATCGCCAGGCGGTTCAGGTGTGTGCCATGGCCACAGACCGGGGCGGAGCCCCTATCTGGCTTCGGTTGGGGGGTGTTTGAAAAGCCTGGTCCCCTCGCCGAAGGCGATTTCAGTTTCCGTCCCAATGACCTCGTGAAACTCTGCATGATCAAGCGGCTTCCTTCTTGAGTCCATCGACGAATGTCACGCCCTGAATCACTTGGGGCAACAACGCCGCACCGTTGAGACGACGCCAGTGTGTCTCGGCACACCGGACCAGCTTGAAGACCATCGTCAAGCAAGCCACGTGCAGTCCGTGAAGTGACAGCAGGGCCAGCATGATGAACGAGCAGTAGTACCGGTCGAAAACGACCACGTCGTTCTCATCGAAGGTTTCCAAGTGGAAATCGGCATGTAAAAGGGACCCACGTCGGCGCCGAATTTGGACCCACCTAAGGCATACTATACACCCTTATACCACACCGTCAAACGGATCATTGCTTTGCTGGTCTGTTCTTTTTGACCGACTCGCGGAACCGGTAGCTCTCGGCGTTCATCTCGAAGATGTGGCAGTGATGCGTTAGCCGGTCCAGTAAGGCCGCCGTCATGCGTTCGCCCTGGAAAACCTGGCCCCACTCGCTGAACGGCAGGTTGCTGGTGATCAGCAGGCTGGCGCGTTCATACCGATCGGCGAGGACCTGGAACAACAGCTCGGCACCGGTCCGGCTGAAGGTGTCTTTGCGGCAAGCGTGCATGAAGAGTTCTTGTTTCGGGGGTATCGTCAGCGGTTGTCGGCGCGTCTGATGGGATCGGCGGTCTGTGGAAGAGATCGCCCGGGCGTGCCGGTGAAACCGACGTTCTGGAGAACCGCTGATGAGGAGACGACAATCGGTAGAGGTGCCGCGGACATTGGAGTTGATGCGCCGGGAGATTGGGCAATGGCGTCGGCGGCAGTCCGGTCGCAAGCGACTGCCCCGGGAGTTCTGGGTCCAGGCGGTGTCGCTGGCTCGGGAGCACGGGGTCCATCGGACCGCCCGCACCCTGGGCCTGAAGTACGACTCGCTCAAGAAGCATCTCGAGGGAGCGGCCCCGGATGCGGGGAATCCGGGCAGAGCCAAACCCGATTTCATCGAGCTTCTGCCGGGCGGGCTGACGTCCTCGTCCGCCGAATGCACGATCGAGTGGGAGGACGGCCACGGCGGGAAGATGCGGATGCACGTGAAGGGGATCGGGGTTCCCGACCTCGTCTCCTTCGCCCGCCTGTTCCGGAGTGGCCCGGCATGATCCAGGTGACCCCGCAGATGCGGATTCTGGTGGCCGTCGAGCCGGCGGATTTCCGCAAAGGGATTGACGGTCTGGCCTGTCTGTGTCGCGTGGTCCTGCACAGCGATCCATTCAGCGGCTACGTGTTCGTCTTCTGCAATCGCCGCCGTCAGGCCATCAAGATCCTGGTCTATGATGGGCAGGGATTCTGGCTGTGCCAGAAGCGGCTCTCGAAGGGACGGTTTCCCTGGTGGCCGCAGAACCCCGCCGGGACGACCCAGGCTCTGGAGGCGCACCAGCTGGGCGTCCTGCTGTCCGGTGGCGATCCGGCGGCGGCCCAAGGGGTTCCGCCCTACCCCCTATCCCTGGACCAGAGTGACTACCATCAGAAAATGTGCGAAAGATCCTTTACACTACCAATCTGGGCTACGAAAAGGCAGTACCGCCTGAGATTCTCTACCATGCTGCGGCCCGCAAGAACCTCAAGTCCATCCAGTAGCAGGGCTTATTGCGCGGCGGTCGTCGTCACGTTCACTTGCTACCAGATGCGCGGAGCGCCGAATGGATGGGACGCTGCCATGGCAAAGCTGTTGTGCTGGAGACCAAGGCCGGTCGGATGTATCGCGAAGGGTGCAAGCTCTATCTGTCGGCCAATGGTGTCTGGCTAACCGATGCTGTTTTGCCCGAATACCTGACATTCCCTTGTGACTGAGCGGGGCCAGTCAAAGGTCTGTGGCGTCAGGTTCTGGATTGCCATCGAGCCTACACTTCAGGGTAGTTCCACGGCCATATCGAAGTCGTCCGCGCTGCCGGCAGGCTTGCGAATGAAATCGATCCAGGCGCCGCACTCGCACTCGGCGTAGAAATGGTGGGCGATTCGATAGTCCACGGTGTCCAGCATGTTGCAAAGATCCTTGGTGCGAAAGCCGTTTACCTGTCTGCCGCAGTGCGGGCATTGGCATTTGTAGTCAACCCAGTCAAAGGCTCCCTCGCAAGGGTCGCCCAGACGCTGGGGTTCTCTATGAGGAAGAACCGCTGATCCATCAGTTTCTTTCCGTGCCATTGTTCTCCGTCTCCAGGATAGGCCGTGTCGCCCAAGTGCGATGCTTGGTGGCTGTTCCTCCAAATCGAGACCTCATCATACACCAAGCAGGGTGGATAGGTCAAGCGAAATGCCCTCGGCATGGCAATCGGTCCCCATCGCAATCGGACAGTATGTAGCGGCCAGTCCCCATCCTTGAGTCCTGGCCGCTGGGGTCAGGGGAGGTGCAAAATGACAGAGATGTGTGACGCCGAGAAGATTGTGGAGTGGCTAAAGGCTGAGGGCTGGAAGGAGCAGATGTCGGGGATGATTTACATCAACGGCACCCTGGGAACCAATTTGCTCAAGGGCAAAGAGGTCATCACCATACAGCAAGACTTTTATCCTGACGATGAGTTTCTCGAGCAGGAGTGGCCGGCAGATGAGCCACAGACTACCTCGCTGGCGGGCACTCAGGATTCTTCAAGGGCGGTGCAGCCCGGAGGTGTACAATGACAAGAGAAGAGGCACGATTGCTGCCGGTTGTTGAATGGGCCGGCAGTGAATTCCTGGTTGACGTCGTCGGCAGGCGGTTCACGAATGTCAACGACCCAGATGAGTTCATCGACATGCATTCGGCCCAGGGCCGCGCGATGGTGAGGCAGATGCAGGACGGAGAATGGCGAGTCTTTGCGGTTGATTCAAGCAGTGGGGATTTGACGGTGTGAGGGGTCTTGGCAACAGATATAGAAGCGCGGATGCCATTTCGAGGTGATGGGCGTGTCGGAACCTGTTCGGTTCCGATCGCCATCGCGTTTCTTCGAACAAAGCGGCTCTCGCGTTTTGGAGAGCCGCTTTCGGCTCGGAGGTGGTGCGTATGGTTACATCCAATGGTCGAGATGCCCAATTGGCGTTGCTCATGGCAGCAAGATGGCGGGACGAAATCGAGAGCGCCATCGACCGCGTCAAGAAATCCTTGAATCGTTCAGGGCTTGATTGTTGGTTTCAAAAGCAGTGGTACCGGTGCCAAGCGGTGCGGCTGAAAGGCGAGCACGAGCTCGCAAAGGAACGAGCAAAGCATCGTCAGATCGGCGAGCATGGAGGTGATGAAAATGGAAGAGAAAAGGCACAAGGCAGACGGCCCTTGGGTACTGCCCATCGTTTGGCGTGGTCCGACCCAATACTTCACGGACCTGAGATTGCGGCAGTTCAGGAACGTCAAGAATCCACACGATTGCGTGGATTTCGATAGTGACAAGGGCCGGCAGACGTGTGAGCAGGCCGGCATTGTCGTGTGCCGGGAGTGCAAGATGGCGGCCATCATATCGCCGGCATTGGAGAGGAACGAGCTGCGGTGCATGAACTGCCTGGCACTGATTGTGCCGAAGGTGAGGTTGTGAAAAGCTCTGTTCGTGCAGCAGTGGCTGGAGTCTGGAGCATGGCGCGAATCGGAATGATCGCCACCCCACAAACGAGCCGACGAATCGAATGGAACTGCTGCTGAGTTGGTTTGCACAGAACCAGCGGCCGTAGGTGGCCGGGTACAGCAAATGCTCTACCGGCGTCTTGCTCTGCTGGGGTTTGCTCCTTGGTCCGGCTCCCTTGGCGTGGATTGCACCCTGTTGGTCCATTGGAGCTCCTGAATGCGCCTCCGTGGCACTGCTTCCATGGTGGCTCAGGCCACGCGACGAGGCTCTTTAACATCGGCCGAGGTCATTTTGTTGCCTGCGATACGTGCCGTACCTACGTGCTCGTGGGCTCCAATCTGATGAGCAACTGGCGCCAGGAAGATGAGACCATCTGGCGAGCGAATAGTGACAGCATAGATGGGTATGAACTGCTCGATTGGACGGGGCAGCGGGGCGACAGGGACGGATTCGGTGGCACATAGGGCGGTCATACAGAGCCTCTCTGCGGTCTGTGGTGCATACTCTCATGGGGCAGAACTTCCCTCTGTGATTGGTTGAACCCCTATGGTTCAACACTCCTGCAAGATGTTGATTTTTCGGTGTTTCGGGGGCGTGACGCTGATTTACTCCCTAATTGTGATTTGCGGTTTCGAACAATGGGATACAACCGCAAATCATTTACGGGATTAAATCACTGTCCCGCTCCAGCCATGAAACTTGAAAAATCAAAGTCGTGCTCCCACTCCGTCTTTCGCCAGGGGTGTCGAAAGACGGAGGTGGTCAACATGGACCAACAAGAACTCGAGATATACGACGGCATCGTCGTGCCGGCATCGGCACTGCGACAGGAACAACGCAGGACCAGGTACGGCAACTTGGCGGACCTGCCGGATGAGGAACTCGCAGACCCGGAGGAGCTCGAGCGGGTGATGTACAAGCAGATGTGGTGGCCCATCCTGCGGTTGCCGCAGCAGCGGTGGGAGTGTCGGGTTCGGCCGAACATGGACGAGGACGGCAGGCTCGACTGGGGTGCATTCGGGACCGTGGACTTTGACAGCTACAGGCCACAGCACAGCAGGCTTCGGTACAGGATAGAGCAGCTCAAGGAGCGGCTCAAAGACCAATCCTGCCTGCTTCGTATGATGTCGGACCGTGTTCCGGGCAAGACCAAGTACAAAATCATGAGGCTGGTTCGAACCGGGGTGCTGGACATCGGTGCCATTGAGAACAACGAGATGTACTTCCTGGTGGCGATGTATCTTCGGGTGTGGCGGCTTCGTCGTGAGATTGAGCATCTGCGGGAAAAGAGCAGGGAGCAGCAGGAGGCCAAGGTCCGGGAGCTCTGGGCCTCTCCGGGGTGCTGAGTCGCCCCGTTCTGCGCTTCAGTGTCGGTGTGAATTGCCGCGGCTTCGCTCAAGGGTCGGTGCGGTTTGGGGGCGTCGAAGTGCGCGGTAGCGGTACAGTTCTGCGCTTGGAATTGTGCATGTCCGGGTACGGTTCCCGAGTCTAGCTCGCGCCGGGGAGCGGTACAGTCGGTGCGCGCTATGGGAGGTTGTGCGGGGCGGCATCGGCGTGTTCGGCGGGCGGCAAAGGTGTGCGGCAGGGCACAATCCAGCGAAGCGGTGAAGTGCCTTCGGCACTATGGCGACCTCCGCTGACGCTTCGGTCACCTGTCCGGGTCCACTTCGCGTCCCCCGGGGGACCGCGGTGGCGTAGGGCAGAGGAACTGGTACACGCCGCTCTCTCAGTCGGTCGCGGCAGTCAGAGGGCCTGGGTCTGCGTCAGTGGCGGGCGCATAACGCATGGGGTGAGGGTACCGTTTGGGTTCGGCAATGCGTCGCGTGGTGGTACAGGTTGGGCGCGAGACCGTGTTCCGTCGTTGTACGGTTTCGGCCAGGAGCCGGGACAGTTCGACAGTCGGTTTCGGCAAGCTCGGGGTACGTTTGCGAGTCGGGTTCGCGCAGGGCAGTGGTACAGTTCGGGGGCGGGTTCGGTACGGCGAGAGGACGGATTCGGGGTCTTCAAAGGACGGCAAAGGTACGTGGAAAGGGTGGCGGCAGGGCACAGTCGAGCAGGGCGGTGAAGTGCCTGCGGCACTATGGTGGACTTTCGCTTCGCTGCAGTCCCCCGTCCGGCGCCGCTGGCGCGCCGCCGGAGATCGAGAGCGAGAGGCGGAAAGATATGCCGGCACCGAGGCGAGAGACGATCGGACTGGACGGCATCGAATCAAGCTCAAAGAGGGCTCGGAAGACAGGGTTTCTGAGGTTCTTGGGATTCACACGCATGGTGAAGCTCAGAAGTACAGGTTTGATAATGGGTTAAGGTGTCAATAGGGGTTGGGAATCACTGATATAGGCATAGTAAATGGCCGTGAAAGTGAAAGTCACAGAGTGCCCAGGTTGACATTGGGGGGGCTGTGGCATCGTGGTTGTGGATAACGCGGTCGCCGGCACGGGCAGCAGGCTGGTGCCATGGATCGAGGCAGAGCGTGCATAGGGGCTGTATCGAGCCAGAAGAGGCCAAATAGGAGTCGTTCAGAGTTACGGGGTCTGGGAAGGTGAAAGAGTGAGGATTGACAAGGACTTAGGAGCGAAAAAGGGGTTCACATGTTCAGGTTTCCAGGATAAATGCGAACGGAAAGGTGACTGTGAATGGTTCCCCAGATTCACGGCCTCAGTCCTTCTCCAGGCAAAAGGCGCAAGTATCGGCCAGCCACCGTTCGAACTCGATGCCGGCCATGATCTCCTCGCGCTGCTCGGGTTGGGCATGTGGATAACTGTTTGCCAGTGCCGCCACTCGGGCCCGTGCATCGAGCTCGATGAGCCGGACGATGCGGTCTTTGCGTTTGCTCATGTGGATCACCTCCGCAAGGCTGGGAAGCCTCGGAGTTCTTAAAGGTTGCGCTGGATTGGCGGTTGTTCATTGTCACTGCGAAGTAGCTTCCGAAA
>CAZSXM010000057.1:0-29120 GCA_964610435.1 uncultured Pirellulales bacterium
CACCGGCGGCTCTCTGTGCCCGACGTGGCCTCGCCCGGAAATCTTCACACACACTCGGAAGCCTGCAGCTTCCGCGTTGGTCTCGTGGCACGCATGATCGTTTACGGACCACTGGTCAGTCGCTGACGGTGAGGGTGGCTTCGGCGAGGATGGCCTGGCCGTTGGGGGTCCAGGCGATGGCGGCGATGCGGTATCGGGCGGGGCGGTCGTAGGTGTGCTCGACGGTGCGGCCGGTGCGCGGGATGCCGTGGCCGAGGTCCCAGAGGACTTCGCTGAAGCCGGCCGGGTCGAAGCCTTCCAGTTCGAACATCACCACTCGGCCGGTCTTCGGGTCGGCGGAGATTCGGATCGCCAGATCGGGCAGGGACCGCTCATCGAAGCCTTTGCTCGTCAGCGCGTTGTCACCACCCTGGTTGCCCGAGACGTCGTTGGCCCGCCAGAGGACGTGCTCGCCGCGAAAGGCGCCGGCCACGGCGGGTCCGGCATTGTCCCGGACGACGTTGTCGATGAACGTCAAACGGTCGAGGTTTGGCCCGCCCAACTGGATGCCGGCGCCGCGATTGCCGACGACGCGGTTGGCGTGCAGGACCATCTGGAATGCATTGCCGTTGAAACGAAAGCCGTGTCCCGCATCGTTGGGGTACAGCGACCGCTCGGACCGGCGGGTCTGCTCGAAGACGTTTCGATAGAAGTACATGCGATGCGCGCCGCCCTCCTCGCCCTGGATCTGGGCGCCCCAGCTCTGGCAGCCGGCCATGCGGTTGCGGGCCCAGTAGGCGAGGTCCTTGCGGGCGCGGTTGGAGACGGAGATGCCGATCTGATTACCGCCGGTCGCGACGTTGTCGGTCATCACGACGCGTTGGCTGTTGACCAGTTCGAGGACATAGCTGCCGATGCGGGCGGGGTCGCCGGCCCCGGTGATCGCATTGCGTCGAACAGCAACGTCTTCCTGGCCATCCACACTGATCCAGTGATCGACGCTGTTGTCCTCGATTACGACGCGCCGGCCGCTGCCCCAGACCTCGATGCCCAGGCCGGGTCCGGCGAAACCGAACTCGCGCACGCGGTTCCGTAGGATCTGCGTATCGGTGCTTCCGTGCGTGGTGAGAATGCCGCCGCGACCGAAGCCGCTCAGGTCGTTGTCCTCGATCACGTTGCCCTGCCCGCCCTTGCCGATGCGGATGCCCGCCCCCCACTCGGATGCCAAACCGATATCGCGGATCTCCAGATGCGCGAAGACGCTGTCGGTCACGTTGGCGCTGGCGTAGATGCCATGGGGCCCGAACTCGCCGGAGCCGGGGATGTCGCGGATGCACAGTTCCTCCAGCCGATGGCCGCTGCCGTTGGACATGACGATGCCCTGGGAAACGCGAGGATTGCCGGCCCCATCGAGTGTCAAGCGGGCCAGGCGAACGCTCGAGACGTTCCGAACAATCAGCATCGGGCCCGTTTGACGGGCCGTCGAACGCAGCACCGTCCGGTCCTTGCCTCGACCGAGAAGCGAGATGGGCTTGTCGATCACGACAGGACGGTCCAGCTCAAACGTGCCGGCTGGAAGTTCGACAAGGGCCCCTGCCTCAGCCGCCTCAACGAGCGCGTGGATCGACGGCAGCGGACTGGAGACGGCCGCCGCGGTTCGTGCGATTGCCAGGACCATCCAGATCACCGGTCCAAGAGCCGCAGTACATCTGCCAAATGGAACCATGCCATCCTCCTCATATTGCCGAGTCAATCCGTGAGTCATCTCACCTGCCTCTGCGCGGCCGCCAAGAACAACCCAGTCGCAGCGATGGGACCAGCCTACCTGACTCGCATCGGCGCATCAAGGCTCAGACAGCGGCCGAGCCACCCACAAAACGTCTGTTATGCCAATTCGGTGAGGCGCGAACGCGCACGCGAGGCGGACTTCAGGCAGCCCCTTCTGGTTGGCAGATGCCGGAAACACGCCTGGAACCCAAGCAGATTTCCGGTTTTTTTTTTGGCCTTGGACCCCAATAATCGGGTGATTTTGGGGGTTTTTACGAAGAATTCGTGGTTCGTGTTGAAAATTCGTGCATCGCGGATAGAATGAGAGATATAGGTAGCTTGAATAGGATTGCAGCTCGCGGGCGATTTGAATATAGGAAAAAGCCGGGTCGCCCTAGCGCGTAGTTCCAACGGCAAGGATAGAGATGTCTGGGTGGTTTTCGTGTTTCATAGATAGAGAGAGGTGATGTGATGAAAAGGTTGCTCCTTCTTAGCCTGATCGTACTGCTGGTGGGAACCAACGTCCAGGCAGCGCTAACGTTCTTCGGTGAGGATCTGAACGGAAGCTCGACGGCTCCCCTCACCGAGTGGCCGAACGCGACCGCAGCCAGCAACAACTTCATGTCGTGGCTTGATGGCGTCGGGACCGAGAGCTTCGAAGACATGACCGTCGGCGAGGCGCCAACGACGTTGACCTTCCCGGTGCCGGGCGGCACGATCACCGCGAACTTCGTCGGCAATATGCTGGTCGGTGACGGTGTCGCCGTTGGCCGCTATGCGACCGATGGCGACCAGTATATTGCTGGATCGACCGGCTCGTTCTCGATCACCTTTAGCGAGGCGGTGGCGGCCTTTGGATTCTACGGGACCGACATCGGTGATTTCGGCGGCCAGATGACGCTCACGGCCACCAACGGCGGCGGCGACACCGTCTACACCATCCCGCACAGCATCGGCTCGGGTACTGGCTCGCCTCCGGACGGCGCCGTCCTGTTCTTCGGCCTGATCGACACGGACAATCCCTTTACGTCGGTCACCTTCGCCAACGACAACCCCGGAGTGGATTACTTCGGCTTCGATCAGATGACCGTCGGGACCATCGAGCAGGTGCAGCCGGTCATTCCCGCTCCGGGCGCGATTCTGCTGGGCAGCATCGGCGCCGGCCTGGTCGGCTGGATGCGGCGACGCAAGGCGCTGTGACAAGGAATTGAATCGACACATCGACAGCCGTCGATCGAGGCAGAGCACGAGGCCTCCATCGGCGGCTGTCTTGCTTCTCGGCGGACCGGCCGAAGCGCCGACGCAGGCGTCTGAGCCGGAATTGGCTTTGTCTGTCGGCTCTGCTGCGGTATTCTCTGACGCGATATCGTCGTCAGGATGAAGCCGCATGGAGATTCGGATCGACAGTCTGCTCGAAGGGGCCCGGCGGGCGCGGGGCGTCGTGGTCATCGTGGACGTGTTTCGGGCGTTCACCACGGCGGCGGTCGCGTTCTCGCGCGGCGCGGCGAAGATCGTCATGGTCGCCGAGCCGGACGAGGCGCTGGCGATGAGGGACCGGGGTCTGGGCGGTCTGTGCGTCGGCGAGGTCAACGGCATCCGGCCGGAGGGTTTCGACTTCGGCAACTCTCCCTTCGAGATGGCCGGCGCGGACCTCGAAGGCAAGGTCATCATCCAATCGACGCGAGCCGGCACCACGGGCGTCGCAGCCGCAACCGAGGCCTCGACGGTCTACGCCGCATCGCTCGTTGTTGCCAAGGCCACCGCCCGCGCGATCCTGCAGGACAACCCATCTCTGGTGACAATCGTGGCGATGGGCTGGAACGCCGACCTGCGGACCGATGAGGACGAACTGTGCGCGCTGTATCTGCGGAACCTGCTGGAGGCCCGCGAGCCGAGCGCCGACGCCTTGCGGCAGCTCGTGCAGGCCAGCGGCCAGGTCGGCAAGTTCTACGACCCGGCCCAGCCGCACTTCCATCCCGAAGACTGCGACATGGCGCTCGACGTCAACCGGTACGACTTCGCCATTCGCATGGCCCGCGAGGACGGTCTGCTCGTCGCGAGGCCGCACGCATGACGGCATGGACGATCCGGAAACTGCTCGCGTGGATCACCGAGTACCTGACCAGGAACGGGGTCGATGCCCCGCGCCTCAGCGCCGAGATGCTGCTGAGCCACGTGCTCGGTCTCAAGCGGATCGAGCTGTACACACAATTCGACCGCGTCGTCGAGAAGGATGCGCTCGACCGATTGCACGACCTGGTCAAGCGGGCCGGAGACCACGAGCCGGTGGCCTATCTGGTCGGGCGGACGGAGTTCTATTCGCTCGAGATGGAGGTCACCGCCAACTGCCTGATCCCCCGGCCCGAGACCGAGCTGCTCGTACAGCGGGCGATCGAATTCCTGCGCACGCGCGAGGGACAGCAGCACGTCTGCGACCTGTGCACCGGCTGCGGCTGCATCGCCATCGCGATCGCCAAGGGCTGCCCCAACGCCCGCGTGGTGGCCACGGACCTCTGCGATAAGGCCCTGGTGGTGGCCGCGCGGAACGTGGCCAAGCACGGCGTCGCCGACCAGATCGAGTTGCTCTGCGGCGATCTGTTCGACCCGCTCGTGCCGCAGCTCGACGTGACGCAGTGGGACCTGATCGTGTGCAACCCGCCCTACGTCAGCACCGCCGAATACGAGACGCTCGAGAAGAACGTCAAGGACTACGAGCCGCAACTCGCCCTCCTCGCCGGCGAAGACGGCCTCGACGTCTACCGCCGCCTCGGCGACCAGATCGACCGCTTCCTCAAACCCGACGGCGCCCTGATGCTCGAAATCGGCTACGCCCAGGGCCCCACCGTCCGCGAACTGCTCGAACAAACCGGCGCGTTCTCCGACATCCGCATAGAAAAAGACCACCAGCGCCACGACCGCATCGTCATCGCCCGCACAGGGAGCGACGATGGAGACATCGGCCCGTTGCTCTCCGACAGGTCAGTATGAAATCACGGTGTGGATTTCGTGGGGGGCGAGGCGGGGGCGGCCTTGGAGGTCGGCCAGCTCGATCAGGCAGGTGATGCCGACGATTTGGCCGGAGACCTTTTCGATCAGATCGCAGGCGGCCTTCATCGTGCCGCCGGTGGCGAGAAGGTCATCGACCATCAGGACCTTGGCGCCGGCGGGCACCGCGTCGCGATGGATTTCGAGCGTGTCGCTGCCGTACTCCAGGTCGTAGGTGATGCTCTCGGTCTCGAAGGGCAGCTTGCCCTTCTTGCGGATCGGGACGAAGCCGGCGTTGAGCCGGGCGGCCACCGCCGTGCCGAAGATGAACCCCCGGGCCTCGACGGCCGCGACGTGCGCGATGCCGGCGTTCTTGTACGGGGCGCACATGGCATCGACCGCCGCCCGAAGCGCCTGCGGGTTCGCCAGCAACGGCGTGATGTCACGAAACAGGATCCCCGGCTTCGGCCAGTCGGGGATGTCGCGGATGTGCCGCGCTAAGTTCATGCGTTCCCTCGCAATGCAAAGGGACAGGCCGCCCGGGCCCGTCGGTCCGATTCCCGGTAGTCACCACCTCGCGACGACGACAAGGTCGCTCGGCGAGGTGATCGTACCTTGTCGTCGGCGAAGAGTAAATGCAAATCCCGGCCGGTTCTACTCCGCTTCCATATACTCGTAGAGCCGGGTCAGCGCATCGCGCCGAATCTGTCGAATCCGCTCGCGCGTCAGACCCATCTTCTTGCCGATCTCCTTGAGGGTCAGCGGCCGCCGCCCGCCCAGTCCGTAGTGGAGCTTCAGCACGTCGGCCTCGCGCGGATCGATCTCATCGAGCAACCGCAGCGCCTTGGCCGTCTCCTCGTACTCGACGAGAGGGTCTTCCGGCCGACCGGCGTGCTCGTCTTCGAGCGTCGATTCCAGGGCGTGGCTGTCCTCAGAATCGTCGCCGTTGAGGCTGTCGCCGGCGCTGGCGAGGACCTCGACGATGCGATGGACCACCTTAGCCTTGCGGATCGGCAGGTGCATCAGGGCGGCCATTTCCTCGACGCCCGGCCTGCGCCCCATCCGGCTCTCGGCTTCCGTGGCCGTGTGACGCCACTGGTTGATCAGCGTGACCATGTACGTCGGCACGTGGACCGGCTGGATGTTCTCCAGAAGGGCCCGTTTGATGCTCTGCTTGATCCACCACGCCGCGTACGTGCTGAACCGCGTGCCCCGCTCCGGATCGAAGTAGTCCACCGCCTTGATCAGACCGAGGTTGCCCTCTTCGATCAGATCGCCCAGGCTCATCCCGCGGCCGGCGTACTTCTTGGCGATGTTCACCACCAACCTCAGGTTGCTGCGAACCAGCAACTCACGGGCCCATGGATCGTTGTCCTCAACAACCTTGGTGCCCAACTCGTACTCTTCCTCCCAGGTCAGCAGCGACGCCTCGTCGATCTCCTTGAGATAGTCCTTCAATGTCACGTCGAATACGATGGTACCCTCCTGCCCGACTGAGAGCCTCTCGACTCCAGCCATAAAGGCCAATTCGGTTAGGACCCTCTTCCGTGTGCCTGTCCCTGCGGTGTCCGACCCGCATCATCGTGCGGACTTCAACGACAGTCCGGTGAGCCAGCTACACCGTCCCTATCGGCCTTCGAAGCAGCCGGGTTTAGCGAACCGGTGAGGGAACTTTACGCAGAGGGGCCGGCCACTGGACCAAGACGCGCCAATCGGCCAGGCCAGGCCCCATAACGGGCCTAACAAGAGGGAGACCCCCAGCCAATTCGGACGTTGGGCCATGAAAGACCGCCCTGGAAGCTCTCCCCTCGGACGGGAGGTCCGCACAACAACGTGGAACCTGGAACCTCGGTGTGCGCGATCAGGTCACGGGGGCGTAGATCTCGGTGAGCAGCTCGTCGGGCGAGACCTTCTGGGGGTCGTTGAGATAGACCTCTCTCGTCGGGCCGATCACCTTCTTGTGGTTCTCGGCGATCCAGGCGAACAGCTTCTTGTAGGTCGGCGCAGAGGTCTCATAGGGGCCTTTGTGGACGATCCTGGCCATCTGCCCGCCGGGCAATTCGTAGCAGGTGACGCGATCGGTTCCGGTGACCTTCTTGGCGACCGGAACAACGACCTCCACGTCGGCGCTGCTCTGCTCGTTGGCCTTCATCGCTTCCTTGGGCGTCTCGTGGCAGATGAACGTGGGTCGTCCGACGATCTGGGCGCCGCTTCCGGCGGCAAATCGCCAAACGGTGACGATCATCGATCCAATCTCGGCATAGGTGCCTCGCTTGCGCATGCCGATCACCCGTTGCGGCTCCACCTGACAGATACTCACCTCGCTGTTCATGACGCGGCCTCCATCATATCGAGCAAAAACACCCGCTCGTCCCTACGTGCCCGGATGGTCCGGAGTTCACCGCCTCACCGGTCGAGTCGGCGAGCACAGCGCCACCTGTGAAAGGGTGGACCGGACCGGCACTTGGGTTGCATGGTTTCCACCGGTTTTCTGGAATTTCTACCGCACAGGGCTTGACGAATCCAGGCCTTTGGGCCATAATTCGCCTCTTGCCACGCGGATGTGGCGGAATTGGCAGACGCGCAGGCTTCAGGTGCCTGTGGGCTTCGGCCCGTGGAGGTTCGACTCCTCTCATCCGCATTCCTTTCGTGCGATCCGGTCGGCGGCGTTGTCGCGCCCGTGCCGGGCAAGTCCTAACGAAATCCGACCCGATACGCCGATAAAGAACCAAGTACGCCGAAAGAAAGATGCGGTCCGGCTCGCCGAAAGAAGAATCGGCTCGGCCGAGGCCGATAACATGGCGGACGGAAGCTTTGAAGAACCCGTCCAGATGACAGGATCGGGATGAGGCGGCCCCGCCGATGAAGGGAGCAAACCATGGGGACCGTGATATGGATCGCGCTGATCGCGGCGACCGGGCAGGCCGCTGAGGAGCAGGTGCTTCCGATCGATGTGATGTGGAGGTACATCAGCTCGCTGGGACTCGTCGAGGCACTGACCTTCATTTCGTTTGGCTCGGTTTGCCTGTTCTATGGCTGGCGCGTGTTCCGCATTCTGGTGACCATCTGTTTCGGCCTTCTCGGCCTGGCCCTGGGGGTCTGGGCCAACGAACAACTCATCGCCGGCAACGTGATCTGGCTGGCGCTGATCTTCTCGGTCTTCTTTGCGGTGCTGTCGGTTCCGTTTATGCGGTGGGGCGTGACGATCCTCGGCGCATTCTCCGGCGGGGTCTTGACGGCCGGCGTCTGGCTGGCGGCCGGACTGCCCGAGCCGTACGTCTGGGCCGGCGGCCTGGTGGGCCTGATCGCCGGCGGCATGATCTCGTTCATCGTCTTCAAGATCGCCGTGATCCTTTTCACCGGCCTCGGCGGCAGTACGCTGATGGTCGTCGGCGTCCTGGCCGTTCTCTACCAGTACATTCTCGACAGCAACGACGGGCAGTTCGAATCGTTTGTCCGCGAGAACCAGTGGTTCCTTCCCGTACTGCTGCTGGCCCCCATGCTCGTGGGGATGTATTTCCAGAACAAGCTCAGCAAGACCGACCAGGACTGGGCCGGCTGAGAGCCCTGGGAGGCCCTCTGCGCGGCGGCCCATCCGGTCCGGCTCGCCGCCGACCCAACCACCAGAACCCAACGCCCGATAACGATGTCGACCAGCAACGCTCATCTCGCAGCAGACCCCCGGCACGTCCATAAGCCCATTCTATTTGGGCGATTTGGGAAAAATGACTTGACCTTTTGGGGGCTTCCGCGTAAAATTATAGTACGCAGTTGCCGTATGGGACGTGGGTTGGAGTGTGTAAACTCTTGCAATAATGAGGCTCTCCCAACTGCCCTGAGAAACATGGCCCAACGTCCGATAGCATGGGGTGTCGGAGATCTGCAAGAACGTACTGATTGGTGAAAGGAGCCTGTCTTGAGTACGCTTACGAAGGTTCTGATTGTCCTGCTGACGGTCTTTTCCATTTTCCTCTGTGGCATCGTGGTCACGTACGTCGTCAATGCGGACAACTACAGGGAAATGGCAGAGACGCGCCGGCGGGAACTGGCGGCCGCGAGGAATGCCAGCCAGGCCGCTCAGAACGACTTGGCCGACGCCAAAGAGCAGGCCGATCAGATGCGGCGGGACATGGAAGCCCGGATGAACGAGTTGAGAGTCACCATCAGCGACCTTGAGACCCGGCTCGAAAGCATCCAGCGAGAGAATACCCAGATGGCCCAGAGGGTCCGGGATATGGGGGCCTCCGTTCAGCAGGCCAACGAGCTGCAGGCCAGCCAGATGCAGCAGGCCCAAACGAGCCAACAGCGGGTGGCGGCCCTCGAGGCCGAGCGCACGCGGTTGAGCAGGGAACTGGCGGAGACCGACCAGGCGCTGATGGAGAGAATGGCCGTCGTCGCGCAGTTGGAGGAGAAAACCCGACAACTGACCGAAGCCAACCAGGATCTTGAGTCACGCCTGAACCAGTACCTGCGGCAGTACGGCAAGGCCGCAGCGGCTCCGGCGACCGTAACTCCGCGGACCGGGATCGTTCAACCGGCCGCCCCGCTGGCCCGAGACATCGACCTGACCGCCCGCGTCACCGCCGTCGATATCAACAACGCCCTGGCCGAGTTGTCCATCGGTTCGGCCGCCGGCGTCCGAACGGGCATGGTCTTCCATGTCACCCGAGGCCAGCAGTACGTCTGTGACATTCGAATCCTCGAAGTCGGGCCCGATCAATCGGTCGGCATTCTCGAGAGAATTCAGGTCCCACCTCGCGTCGGCGATACGGCCGCGACCAACCTGTGACGTGAACCCTTCGTGACCGGGCCCGGCACGGGCCCGGCGATTGAATGCCGGGAGGTTGTTCCAGCATGAGTCCAATGCCTCAACGCTCAGCCAAGATCACCGTGCCCAGCAATCTCTACACGGCCATCCTGGCCGTCGCCTTCGGCGCAGTGGTGGCGACCGCCGCCTACGTGGCCTTTCGGTGCTACACCCAATACGGCACGATTTTTGGTATGCCCTGACAGAATCCTCTTGACGATCTCGCCGTCCGGCCGCGACAATATCCAATGGCCAACTGAGAAAGGAGTCGCCTCGTGCTATTGGATTCGATCCTCGGCATGTTCAGCATGGATATGGGTATCGATCTCGGTACCTGTTCGACCCTGGTGTGCGTCCGGGACAAGGGCATCGTCCTGAATGAACCCTCCGTGGTCGCGGTTCGCAAAGGGACCAATGTCGTCCTGAACGACGGGGAAGCGGTCGGCCTGGTGGCCCGCGAGATGCTCGGTAAGACCCCCGGATCGATCAGCGCGATTCGTCCGCTCAAGGACGGGGTCATCAGCGACTTCGAAGTCACCGAGGCGATGCTGAGCTATTTCATCCGAAAAGTGCACGGCCGAGGCGGCCTGGTCCGACCGCGCGTGGTCATCGCGATCCCCAGCGGGATCACCGCCGTCGAGCGCCGCGCCGTGGTCGACAGCGCCGAGCGGGCCGGCGCCCGCAAGGTCTATCTGGTCGACGAACCCATGGCGGCCGGGATCGGGGCGGGCCTGCCCATCACCGAGCCAACCGCCTCGATGATCGTCGATATCGGCGGCGGGACCACGGAAGTGGCCATCATGAGCCTGGCCGACATCGCCACGGCCGAGTCGATCCGAATCGGCGGCGACGACATGGACGAAGCCGTGATCAACCACCTGAAAAAGACGTACAACCTCCTGATCGGCGAGGCGCGGGCCGAGAAGGTCAAGATCGCCATCGGCTCGGCCGCCCCGCTGGACGAGGAGCTGACGATGGAGATCGCCGGACGCGACACCATCAGCGGGCTGCCCCGCAAGATCGTCATCACCAGCGAGGAGATCCGCGAGGCGTTGAAAGACCCCATCACCGCGATCATCGACGCGGTCACCACGACGCTCGAGAAGGCCGAGCCGGAACTGGCCGCCGACCTGATCGACAACGGCATCCATATCTGCGGCGGAGGGTCCTGCCTGCGCGGGCTCGACATCGTCCTGAACAACGCCACGGGGCTGACCGTCCACACGGTCGAGGACGCGCTCAGTTGCGTCGCCCGGGGCACGAGCGTCTATCTGGAAAATCTGGAGATATGGAAAGACACGATGGATCACAGCGATCGAGGGTGGGAGTAACGGCGTAATCGGTTCGGCCGCCCCGCTCGCGGCCGAGGCGGCGAGCGGTCGTCGCGGTGTCCAGTGAGCCAATCCTTATGACACGCCATTGGGGCAAGACATCCAAGCGAATGATGTTCACCTACTTCGTGCTCGGGGGCCTGATCTTCCTGTTCAGCCCGCCGCGACTGACGGGGCAACTCCAGTTGGCGTACGCGCGGCTGTTCAGTTGGCCGCTGTCGGTCGGCCGGCAGGTGACGGTGGCGTCGCGGACAACCGAGGCGGGCCACCTGGGCGACTACCCACGTTCGATGGACGCCCATCGGCAGTTGCAGGAGCGGCTGGCCGCCCTGGAGGCCCACCATCGCAAGCTGCAGAATCACCTGGCCAATCGTGAGGCCCAGTTGGAGCAGGCCCAGAACAGGATCGACGAGCTGGCCCGACTTCGGAGCATTCCGGAGTGGGACCGCATGAGTTTCCAACAGGCCGGGATCATTTCCGTCAGCGGCCAGGGCCAGAGCGAGCTGATGATCGACCGGGGCCAGGACGATGGCCTGGCGGTCGGGCAATACGTGCTGGGCGACCTGAGCATGATCGGCGTCGTCGCCGCCGTCGCCGCACAGACGGCGCGGGTCAAATTGATCAGCGATCCGATGTCAAGGGTCCCCGTCCGCGTGGCCGAGCTGGATGCGCGAGGCGTCATGGAAGGCCGGGGGGCCGGAACGGCGGTCATCTCGCAGGTACCCGCCCGGCGGCAAGCCCGCCCGGGCGACCGCGTCTACGCCTTGAACGCGCCGGGGTTCCCGGGCATCCCGATCGTGGCGGCCGAGGTGGTCGATTCGCAACGCGACCCGGACAATCCGCTGCTGTGGAGAATCCAAGTGCGGGCCGTCTGCGACGTCGCCAATCTGACGCGCGTAGCCGTCGTCATCTCCGAGAGGTAATGGCCTCCGCTGCTTCCAACACGACCGCTGCCGCATCCGGCCGGAGGTGCCACTGAATGCGTTGGCTTCGGTTTGCCGTGCTCGTTCTCGTTGCCGCCATTCTGCAAACGACGTTCATGGATATGATCTGGATCCTCGACGCCAACATCAAACCGGACCTGCTGTTGATCCTGCTGGTGTTCTTCGCCGTCCGCTGCGACCCGACCGACGCCGTGATCGCCTCGTTCGTCCTCGGCTTCGCCGCCGACCTGGCCAGCCCGACCGCAGGGTTCATGGGGCCCCGGATCATCAGCTTCGGCGTATTCGGGACCCTGCTCAACGACCTGCACAACATGATCGCGATCCATCGCCTGCCCTACCAGGGGGCGGCCATCTTCCTGATGGGCATCGTCACGGCGGTCGCCAGCCACCTGTTGAGCTATCTGCGGGCCGACCCGGCGGCGTTCAGCATCGCCCGCCAGTGCTTCTGGCAGCCAGCCCTGTCGGCGGCCATCGGGCCGTTTCTGTTCTCGCCGGTGGGCTGGTGGATGCACATGAGCGAGTCGAGGCGCAGACGTCGCAAGCATTAGAGCGAATCAAGTCGCCATGTACGACAAACGGGTCAAGATATTCGTCGGTGTAAGCCTGTCGCTGCTGCTGATCGGTCTGTTGCGGCTGGTCCAGATGCAGTTGCTGGCCGATTCGTCCTTGCAAGACGAGATCGCCGCACTGAAACGACAGCGCGGCCGGTCCCGCCAGCTCAACACCCTTCGCGGCCAGATCCTCGACCGCAAAGGCCGCGCCCTGGCCACCGACAGCCCCCAGTTCCAGATCGCCGTCGATTACCGACTCACCCGCTTCTGGGACGAACGCATCGTCGAGGCGATGGAACTGCTGGCCCGCAACCGCACCGATCCTTCGGCGCTATACGACCTACAGGACGAAATCGAGGCCAAGCGCGCCGATCTACAGCGGATCATCCGGGACTGCAATGCCTTCGGCGCCGACCCAAACACCATCGAAGGCCGGATCGCGAGTCTCAACGACGAGAGGTGGAACCTGCGGACCTTTGTCGCCTGGGTCCGCAGCGGGCCCGACCCCAACCTCCTGGCCCGCTACGATGGCCGCATCAACAGCATCCCCTTCTCTGAGGCCGAAGCGGATTTCGAGCGACGCTACCCCGACCGGGCCGACCGGCTGCGGAGAATCGCACGCGTCGACGACCTCGCCGGCCTGTACGACAGCCGGCCCCTGCTCGAACTGGAGACCGAAGACGACGTCTTCGCCGCCCAGATCGAGTTCATGGACATCAACAACGTCAGCATCGTCCCCAAGGGCCAGCGGCAATACCCCTATGGCTCCGTCGCGGCCCAGACCATCGGCTGGGTCGGTCCGGCCACCCAGGACCACTACACCGAATTGTTCGAGCACGACCGCCTCGCCAGCTACCGCGAAGGCGAAGTCTGCGGGCGACGGCCTGGCATCGAATACGCCTGTGAAGCCATCCTGCGAGGCCGAAGAGGCGAATTGGTGTACGACATCGACCGCAAGCTCGTCCGCCAGAATGAGACCGTTTTCGGCCAGGACATCCAACTGACCCTCGACATTGAGCTCCAGCGGCGCATCGAGAACTACCTCACCGATCCGACCCTCAACCCCAACTACCTCGCCCCCTCGGCGGTCGTGGTGATCCAGGTCCGCACCGGCGACATCCTCGCCCTCGTCTCGACCCCCACCTACGATCTCAATCGCGTCCGCTACGACTACGGCAACCTGGTCAACGACCCGAACCACCCGCTGTGGAACCGCGCGATCAGCCAGCAATATCCGCCCGGCTCGTCCATCAAACCCCTCATCCTGCTGGCCGGCCTTGAGGAAAGGGTCGTCACCGCCGACGAGATCATCTCATGCCCCTCGGCCCGACCGCCCCAGGGCTGGCCCCGCTGCCTGATCTTCCGAGACCACGGCTTCGGCCACGACGTTCGCTGGGACAACAACGGCCGCAACGCCATCAAGGGCAGTTGCAACGTCTACTTCTCGCACCTGGCCGACCGCCTCGACCGAGCCGTGCTCCAGCAATGGCTCTACCGCTTCGGCTACGGACACCGCGTCCCGTTGAACTACCCGCCGACCCCCTCCGGTGAAATCGAGCCACGAGAGCTGATCCAGGCCCAAGGCCGAATCAGTTGGAGACGGCCGGAGACGACCATCACGTCCTTCGAGGACGTCCCGCCGTTGCGCGACGTGGACAAGCGTCTCTTCGGCATCGGCCAGGGCAACCTCTGGGCCAGCCCCCTCCAGGTCGCCAACTCCTTCGCCACGCTCGCTCGCGGCGGCCTCGCCCGCCCGGCACGCCTGTTCCTGCAAGGCGAAACACCGGGACGCCCGGAAGAGACGGTCGATCTGAACATCTCACCCGAGACCCTGCAGGTGGTCTATGACGGCCTGAACGCCGTCGTCAACGAAACCGGCGGATCGGGACAGAATGCATTTCGACCCAGCGGACTGGCCAACCAGGGCGTCAAAGTCCTCGGCAAGACCGGATCGACCGAAAGGCCCTACCACGCCTGGTTCGCCGGCTTCGCCGAGGACACCGAAGGCGCCAAGATCGCCTTCGCCGTCCTCATCGAAGGCGGTCAGCACGGCTCCCGCGACGCCGCACCCGTCGCACGCGACGTCATCCAGTTCTGCGTCGACGCCGGCTACGTCGGAGACCCTTCCGACATGCCCATCCCAACCCACCCGTAGCACAGCGCAGGTTTGGGCCTGGCCGTTTGTAGTGAAGCCGTAAGGCGTTATTCGTTTGTAGTGACCCGCCTGCGGCGGGTTATTCCCCTTCTATGGAGTCTATGCCCTGACGGGCACACTACAAACAGGCTGGGTGCCAGCCCCAAACGCTGCCGCGTTTGGGGATGGGGAAGTTGGCCACCGAGACGATGGCAGATGGGCGCCCCGGACGAGAACCAGCCCCAAGCCCTGCGGGCTTGAGGCTGCCACACAAAGGCCAGGATGCTCTCACATACATAACCGTAAGACCCAACGGCCATCACGGCCGGCCGGAGCGGGCGATGGCTTCGGTGGCGGGCGGCCTTTGGGGACCTTCGAGGTAGGTCAGGGTCCGTTCGATGATCGCGCCGGCGACGGGGGCCGCGATGGTGCCGCCGGTGTAGCCCTTGCGCAACGCGTAGTTGGGCCGGCGGTACGAGATGAGCACGACGATTCGGGGGTCTTCAGCGGGCGCACCGCCCATGAACGAGGCGACGTAGGCCCGCTCCTCATACCCGCGGCCGTCGCTGCGGGCCAGTTGGGCGGTGCCGGTCTTGCCGAACACCTGCCACCGGTCGAGCTGCGCCCTTCGGCCGGTGCCGTCGTTGATCACGGCGGTCATGGCGTCCTGAACGACCCACCTGGCGACCTCGGGCTTGATGACGTAGCCGAGACGCAGGGCCGGCGGCCGGACATCGACGACCGAACCATCGGGCTTGGCGATCGCCCGAATCATGTGCGGACGCACCAGCCGACCTCCGTTGGCGAGCATGCACAGCGCCCGCACGAGCTGGATGGCCGTGACCGAGATCTCCTGACCGAACGGGATGCGTGTGATGCTGTAGCCGGTCCACGCCGACGGCGGGCGGAGTCGACCCTCGGCCTCGCCCGGCAGATCGATGCCGATTCGCTTGCCGAACCCAAAGAGCGTCAGCCCTTCATAGAGCCGCTCCGGGCCCATCCGCTGGCCCAGCTTGGCCATGCCGATGTTGCTCGAATGCTGGAGGATCTCGCGCAGGGTCAGGTCGCCGAACCCCTGGCGATACTCGCCGATCCGCCCGAACCCTCGGCCCCGGTAGTTGCCGTGCTCACAGAAGATCGTCTCATGCGTGTTAACCACCCCCGTATCGAGGGCGATCGCGGCGGCAAACGGCTTGATGATACTGCCCGGCTCGTACTGATCGGTCAGCGCGCGGTTGCGCAAGTGGTTCGGATCGGTGCGACGGATGTTCTCCGGGTCGAAGTCCGGCAAGGAGACCATCGCCAGGATCGCCCCCGAGCGCGGGTCGGCCACCACCGCCATCGCCGCCTCAGCCTCGAACGCCCGGTGCTGCTTGAGCAGTTCCTCCCGGGCGAACTGTTGGATCGTCGCGTCGATGGTGAGAATGACGCTGTCGCCGTTGGTGGGCATACCGTTGTCGCCGCTTCGCTGACCCACCGCAAAGGACAGCGGACGCCGCTGCACGTCGACGAAGAAGACGTGCCTGGCCCCCTCGCCGCTCAGTTCACGGTCGAATTCGTGTTCGATGCCGCCGAGCCCCCGGTTGTCGGTGCTGGTGTAGCCGACCACGTGCGATGCCAAGCGTCCCATCGGATAGTGTCGTTGCCAGCCGTATTCCACGCCCACACCATAGATTGATCGGACGGCCTCGGCCTGTCCGGCGTCGATCCCCGTAGCGATGGGGGCGTAGCGCGACCCGGCCCGGTCCAGGATCGTCTTGCAGATCTCATGGGCCGGCAGATCGACGATCGGCGACAAGGCGTTCGCCAAGTCCTTAGGGTCCTCGACGATCCTCGGATCGGCAAAGAGCGTGCGAATGCGGTTGCTGGCAGCCAGCACACGGCCCCGGCTGTCCAGGATCGCGCCCCGCTGCGGCTCCAACGGAAGATACGCACACTGCTGGCGAAGGCTCAACTGCCAGTAATGATCGGCCGATGCGTATTGAAGCCGATAACATCGCCAGCCCAGACATAGAAAGGCCAGAACGACCAGAGCGCCAAAAGCCGTGATGGCGGTGCGCTCCCGCCGTGCCTCGCTGCCTTCGACCGTGGTGGGCCCCGGACTGTCTGCCGTCTTCGTTTGCATCGCCTTTGCCGTTACTGTCCGTTTGGTGCATCCTGTCGGCGTATGGTCTTCAGGGAGCCTATTCTCCCAGCCGCTGGGAGACCGAAGCGGGGTTCGTCAACACCTCGACCTGAAGCTGCTTGCGCCACAACTCCTGCTGGAGACGGCGCTGTTCGACCGTGTAGGTCCTGAGCGTGTAGAACGCGCGACGATTGGCGGAGCGCATGTGGACGGCCACAATCAGCGTGGCCGCGAAGAAGAAGATAACCAAGGCAAAACACATTCGAGAGACCATAGACTCCCCGCCGCCGTCGGCCCCCTACTTCGGGGGCAGCTTCAACTGCATGCCGATCACGAGGGTGGCGTCCTTGCTCTTGAGGGTGTCCGTATTGAGCTTGACGATCTCCTCCCACCGGGCGCCGCTGCCGAGCTGGCTGCTGGCGATCTTCCACAAGCTGTCGCCGTCCTGGACGACGTATACGGTCCCGCCGGGCTTGGGGGCCTGGACCTCGGCCACGTTCCGCTTGCCGATCTGCTCGACTTTCTCGAACACAGCTTGAGACAGGGTCGCGTCGGGTTTGGCGCCGGGCAGCGGCGGAATGACCAGCTTCTGGCCGACGACAATCTCGTCGGGCGACTTGAGGCTGTCGCGATTGGCCTCGAAGATGCGATTGACGTTGACCAGCCGATTGCCCTCCTCGGGTCCATAGGCCTTCTTGGCCACCGTCGCCAGGACGTCGCCGGCCTCGACCACATAGATCCTGGGCGCCGCGGCCGTCGGCCTCTGCGTCGAAGAAGCGGCCGGCGCCGGTGAACTCGACCGGGCTGCCGCCGTCTCGGCCGGCGGGCTCTGAACCGTGTCCGGTTTGGGCGATTCGATCGCCGGCGCCGGCTGGGTCGTCGGCTGCTGAGCCGGTACCGGCTCGATCAGGTTCTTGACCACATTCTGAATCTTGTCCGACATCCCCCCCACCAGGTCGTCGAGCGTGTAGACGCGTCGAATCTCGCCGGTCTCGCGTCCAGACCGCGCCGCAGCCGGCTCCAGCTCGACCGCGGGCTCTTGAGCCACCACCCGATCCTGGCCCTCCTGTTCCAGAAGACCATTCCAATCGAGCCGTTCGGGGTTGGTGCGAACACCGTTGGGGACCACGCCCGGGACAAGCCCGAAGTCCTCGTTCTGGAAGCTCATCATCGGCGTCGCTTCCGCGTTCGTGCCGGCACCAAAATTCGGCAGCCCGTTGATGATGAAGGCGATGACAAAGATGAATACCAGTCCCAGCAGCAAGCCGATCTTCGCATCTGACGTCATGGTTGCACTCCGTTTCTCTTCTTCCCAGTCGTTCCCCGACGAACGAATCCTCTGATGTCCGGCAGGATGGGCCCGGCACACCCACCCTTCACTTCACACTTGAAACTTCACACTTCAAACTCCCCCTCACACTTCTCTGCGATCCTCAATTTCGCGCTTCGCGACCGCCGATTCGCGGCGATCTCCTGCGCGTCGGCGACGATGGGTTTCTTGGTCAGCAGCCGGTACACACCTTCCCGCTCGTTTCGCTTGAAATCCCATTTGACGCGCCCGTCTTCAAGGCTGTGAAAGCTGATCACGGCCAGACGACCGCCTGGTTTCAGCAATCTCGGGGCCGAGGCGAGCAGTCGATCCAGGTTCTCCAGCTCGCGGTTGACCGCGATCCGCAGCGCCTGAAACGTCCGTGTGGCCGGGTGCTTTCTCGGCCGATGCTTCCGGCCCGGTGTTCTCAGGGCGCTGCAAACGATTTCCACCAATTGACCCGTCGTGGTGATCCGTTCCTGTTGTCGTCGCCAAACGATGGCCCTGGCGATACGCCGAGAAGCCCGGTCCTGGCCGTATTCGAAGATCAGGTCCGCCAGGGATTTCTCGTCGTATCCATTCACTATATCGGCCGCCGTCGTCGTTAAGCTTTCGTCAATTCTCATATCCAGCGGCATATCCTCGGCTCGAAAACTCAGGCCCATCTCCTCGTCGGCCAGTTGGGCCGAGTTGAACCCCAGGTCCGCCAGAATGAGGTCCACCTTTTCCACGCCCAACTCGGCCAGACGCTCGGCAAGCGCCGCGAAATTGGATTGGATCAGGACGACCTTGCAGGCGAGTGCCGCCAGCCGCTCGCGGGCCCGCTGAAGCGACAGCGGATCGAGGTCCAGGCCCACGAGCGTCCCTTCGGGGCCCAGAGTCGCACCGAACAGAAGACTATGACCTCCGTGTCCAACGGTCGCATCGACCATCACCCCATCCTGAGGTAAGTCTATCTGTTCGGCCAATGGTCCGGCGAGAACCGGAACATGTTCGACGTCCGCACGATCCACCCCTGCCCCTGCTCGCCCGTCAGCCGACCGACACCGGCTCGCAGCGCCGCTTGAGTTTCTGGGCGTGGGGGGAGAATTCGATGGCGGAAAAAAGCCCTCCGTGGCTCCTAAGCCGTTCCAGGCGCTCGGCCAGCACCGACAGCGATGCATGGGTCTGCTCGTCGATCGGCCTCTGGTCGGCCAACGTCCTGGCTACTACTTGGCAATGGCTTGCGTTCATCCGTGTACTGCCTCCTGTGCAGCGCTAAAGCTCCTTGTGTTGTTTTTGCAGCACGAACTGCCGGGCCTGGGTCATCTGCTTCTGGTACTGGCCCATGTGGTCCGACAGGTACTGCTCCCAGTCCTCGCTGTTCCACAGCTCAATGTGGTCGCGGACGCCGACCAGCGTGATGTCGTCCTTGAGGCCCGCGCGCTTACGCAGTTTGTCGCTGAGCAGAATGCGGCCCTGGCCGTCGAGATCGATCTTGCTGGCCAGGGCGAAGCTGATCCGCTCGAAGGCGACCGCCTCGTCGGGGGCCGTCGCCCCCGGGGCCACCGATAGCACGATCTGCTCGAAATACCGCTCCGGGTACAGACACAGAACGCCATTGGCGCCGAGGACGAGGTAGAAGTTGCTGCCATGCTCGTCGGCGTCGATCTGGTTCCGCAGCTTGTTGCTGACGAGCACACGTCCTTTGCCGTCGACAACGTGCTGGTATTCGCCTGTTAATAACAGCATGGCAACTGCTCCACTCGACACTCAATGCGTGGGAAATAGTACCACTTCTCCCCACTCAGTCAATCACCAAAACCACTTTTTGTCCTTTTTTTCGAGAGCCGGATTATGAGACTGTCACCGGGGTACTTCCTAATTGCTTTGCGATAATGAGGTTAGCAACCAGGAAGGATGCAGTCGTCCGATAATGCCGATGCACCGACCAGACTTGGCCGAAGGAACGATCGCTTTGGGAGAATCCGCCCCTGCGCCCCACCCCGACGCCGCCGGGCAACCCTGAGTGTGTCACGAGTGACATGCAGACCATCGGCCGCCTGTCGTCATCGCGAATCGAACGGCCCGCCTGTGACTTCCGTCACCTTCACCGACCCAGGCAAACACACCGCACAATCTCCCCCGACACAGACCCCAACCGGCTAAGTGCCCCACCGAAGCCCCCTGTCCGAACACCCCGCGCCCCAATACACACAACAAAGCGGGTGGCGGGAATCGAACCCGCGTGGCCAGCTTGGAAGGCTGGAGCTTTACCCCTAAGCTACACCCGCGATGGCGGCATGTTGATTGCCGGGAGCCGATCTCGTATAATCGGTGGCTTATCGTACGAGACCGAGGTTAAATGGTAAAGGCCAAAATGTCAAGCAAAACGACAATCCGCGAGCGTGCGTCGGCGGCCAAGGCGGCCTCGATCCGTCTAGCGGCGACCAAGAGCGAGGCCAAGAACGCGGCTCTGACCGAGATCGCCAAGGCCCTGACCCAACGCCGCAGCGACATCGTCGCCGCCAACCAGCGCGACCTGGCCGAGGCCGAGCGCAGCCACCTCGCCCCCCCCCTGCTCAAGCGGCTCAAGTTCGACGAGGCCAAGCTCGCCGACGTCTGCGCCGGCATCCACAGCCTGATCAAACTCGACGACCCCGTCGGCCGGACGCTGGCCGCCACCGAACTCGACGCCGGCCTCGAACTCTACAAAGTCAGTTGCCCCATCGGCGTCATCGGCGTCGTCTTCGAGTCCCGCCCCGACGCCCTCGTCCAGATCTCCACCCTCTGCCTCAAAAGCGGCAACGCCGTCCTGCTCAAAGGCGGCAGCGAAGCGGCCCACACCAACCGCATCCTCGCCGAGACCATCGCCGCCGCCGGCGAAGCGGCCGGCCTGCCCTCCGGCTGGATCGCCCTGCTCGAAACCCGCCAGGACGTCGCCGACATGCTCGAACTCGACGAACACATCGACCTGATCGTCCCGCGCGGCAGCAACGAATTCGTCCGCCACATCATGACCCACACCAACATCCCCGTCCTCGGCCACGCCGACGGCATCTGCCACGTCTACATCGACGCCGACGCCGACCCCGAGATGGCCGTCGCCATCGCCGTCGATTCCAAGTGCCAGTACGTCGCCGTCTGCAACGCCGCCGAGACGCTGCTGGTCGACGCCGCGATCGCCGAGACCCTCCTGCCCGCCCTCCAGGGCGCATTGGAGGCCAAGGGCGTGCGCCTTCGGGGCTGCGAGCGCACCCGCGCGGTCATCGTCTGCGAGCCGGCCACCGACGACGACTGGGCCACCGAGTACCTCGACCTGATCCTCTCGATCAAGGTCGTCGACGGCCTCGACGACGCCATCGACCACATCAACCGTTTTGGCTCCGGCCACACCGACGCCATCGTCACCGCCGACAAGGACAAGGCCGAACGCTTCATGGCCCTCGTCGACTCCGCCGACGTCTTCTGGAACTGCTCCACGCGCTTCTCCGACGGCTACCGCTACGGCCTCGGCGCCGAAGTCGGCATCAGCACCAACAAGATCCACGCCCGAGGCCCCGTCGGCCTCGAAGGCCTCGTGATCTACAAGTGGAAGCTATACGGTAAAGGCCAAGTCGTCGCGGATTACACCGGCGAAGACGCCCGAAAGTTCACACACAAGAAGCTGCGATAGCCGGAGCGTACGCGCTGAGCGTGAAGCGTGAAGCGTGAAGCGTCGAGTGGGAAGTGTGAAGCGTGAAGTTTGAAGTGTGAAGTGTGAAGTGTGAAGTGCCAAGTGGGCCTGCGGCCTCAAACCTCCGGTCTACAGCCTGCGGCTCTTCGAGATACGAGCGACGCAATGACCGCAAATCGAGGCAAGGCGAAAGAGCGAACGGCGTCGAATGACGAGCTGATCCGCGAGATGGCCGAGCGGATCGTGCGGCAGTTCGACCCGGAAAAGGTTATCCTGTTCGGCTCGTACGCGCGGGGAGACGCCGGCCCCGACAGCGACGTGGACCTGCTCATCGTCATGCCCCTTTCCGGCTCACGCCGCAAAAAGGCCGTCGAAATCGGCGTCGCCCTGCACGACATCCGCCTGCCCAAGGACGTGATCGTCACCACGCCCGAAGAGTTCGAATGGCGCAAGGACACCATCGGCACCATCGAACACCCCGCCTGGCACGAAGGAAAGGTCCTCTATGCCCGAGCGTGATGCAAACACCCTCGTTGCGGCAGAGTGGATCGCCAAGGCCGAAAACGACCTGAAGAACGCGGCCCACACGCTCAAGCTGGGCGCCGACTGCCCCACCGACACGGTCTGCTTTCACGCCCAGCAGTGCGTCGAGAAACACATCAAGGCCTTTCTCGTCACAGCGGGGATCGCCTTCGCCCGAACGCACGATGTCGAGACACTCGTCGGCCTCATCCCAAAGCATGCACGGGTCTCGCTGACCATCGAGGAACAGCGAAGACTGACCGACTACGCAACCACGCTGCGCTATCCGGGACCGTACGAGCCGGTCACCTTGTCAGAAGCGAAGGAGGCCGTCAAGCTCGCCCGCCGCGTCCGGCGAGAAGTCCGAAAACTGCTGCAACACAAACCCCTCTTCTGACAGCCGTAGCGAGCGGAAGGACTATGAGAAAGAAATCGAACGACGATCAAGGTGACGACCTGCGGGCGGAATACGACCTCGGTGAACTGCTCAAGACGGGCGTCCAGGGCAAGTACGCCGACCGTTATCACGAAGGGACCAATCTCGTTCCGCTGGCCCCCGACGTCGCCGAGGCCTTCCCGACGGCCGAGTCGGTGAACGAGACCCTGCGTCTCGTCCTCCAGTTGACCAGGCTGCGCTCGAAAAAACGAAAGCCCTCCGGCTAACCCGCCGTAGCCCAGCGGCGTGCGGCCTGCGGTCTCAAGCCTCCCGTCTACAGCCTGCGGCTCTTCGAGATACGAGATTCGGTTTGACGGACCGGCTCGGGAAGTCGTACACTGTATCCATGGTGAAGGAAGAACTTACAGCACGATTGCGCAGCGCGGTCGAGGCCAGTCCATACCGCGCCAGCATCCGGTCCGTGGCTCTCTTCGGCTCGCACGTTCATGGCACCGCCACCGACGACAGCGACGTCGATGTGCTGATCGATTTCGACCCCCAGGCAACGATTGGCCTGTTCGAGTTCATCGAAATCCAGGAGCAGCTCTCCGATGCGCTGGGGCGCAAGGTGGACCTGCTCACGCCGCAGTCGCTCAGCAAGTATTTCCGGGACGAGGTATTGGAGCAGGCGGAACCCGTCTATGGAGTCTGACCTCACCTATCTGCGCCATATCCTGGACGCCATCGAGAAAATCGAACGCTACATCGCCGGGACCGACTACGAAGCGTTTTGTGCCAACGATATGATGGTGGATGCGGTCGTCAGGGAGTTGGAAATCATCGGTGAGGCCGCCAAGCATCTGTCCCGAGGCTTCCTTTCGGAACATGGAGATGTTCCGTGGCACAGAATCAAGGCGATGCGAAACGTTCTGATCCACGAGTATTTCGGCGTGGTTCTGAAAGTCGTCTGGGACACCTGCCACAGCAACGTGCCAAGGCTCAAGGCCCTCGTCCAGAGAGCCCTTGCAGAATGACCGGCCACCGGCTCGAAGCCGTCCCCCCTCGAACCTATCACCTGTCACTTGTCACTTCTGGCTACCTCCGCACGCCTCCGGCCCACAGCCCCTCCCAGGAATCAATCGTCAATCATCAATAATCAACCCAAAGGCTCCCCCGCTTCACGCTCCGCACAACATCCGCCTTGACTTGTATTTTAAGGGCTGGCCCAGCCTCCCCCGTCAGAAATAGGTGGCCGTCCCCCCCAACAGCAACTGCAGGACGACGAAATAGAGATGAGAGACACGTACCATGGGATAGGTCTATGCACAACCAGCCTGAAATCGCTCCACGAAGGAGAAATGCCCGTCGTCTGCACTCGGCATCATCCCGATCGTTCCTTTGTGCTTTGTGGAACGGGTCAATGACACGTTCAGAACCCCTTTCCGCAACAGAAACTACGTAATTGTCGATGGTATTGAAGAAATCATTATACACGGCGTCACGGTTTGGATGCCTCCACATGGTCACTCTTCGGGGATTGTCATCGTGTTCCACCCATGTTCCAGGGTATCTGTGCGCTTGCGACCCGGTTTCGGACTCCTCTTCCACTACGAATGAAGGTGCCCCCATTTCATAAGGAGCAAACTTTCCAACATTGTTTTTGACAGCAGCAAAACCGACCACATCCAAGAGAGCACGTCCGTGCTCTTTTTGCCGCGCCCCAACGAAACGATCAAAAAGATAGACTGAATAGTCGCCAAAACAGGTGAAATCAGGACCCTCACCCCTCAAACCAGGCACGGCAGGACTAACCTGGGGACCTCTGCCGGTCATTTTCTCCTTTATCTCCGTATAAGTCACCCCGGCACTTGTTGGCCAAGGAATAATGTTGAAGGGCACGTTTTGCGGATTGGCGAGAAGTGCATCCACTGCATCAAGATCGCCCGCATGGTTGTTACATGCATAGCCTCGGGGCCATTCGGTCCCCAGCCACCATATTTCGATCTTGGGTGCAATCGTGGGATCTTTCAATAATGCCAGGGCAACATTCGTGAGATTTCCCATAGCATATATGTGGAGAGGACGGTCTGAGGGCGCATGCGCGCGCTCAATAATGAAATTAACCGCATCAGATCCGTCAAAAGTGGAATTGTTAACGTTTCCTTTTAATTGTCGGTAATTTCCGGCTGGACCTTTGAGAAACGGGACGTGGGGAGAAGCGCACATCCTGGCCACATTTACCGCCTCCGTGAAATGGTCATCGATATCTACACGACCAAAATAAGGACGTCGCTCAGTGCGCTCGGGATAATCTGATCCACGGTTGACCGTGATTCCTTCTACCTCAAAATGGTCGCCACTGAAAAGCGCATACGCCAGAGCATGCTGATCATCGACTTCCGCTAAGGCGTCAGTATCCAGAATTATCCTGATCTTTTCTGCTCCGGAAACATTTGTCGGCAGCAGGGTGGCGATCAGACCGCAAGCCATCAAGACTGCGGCCGTCTGGCGAATAAACTGACGTTGGTTGTGCATGATAATTCTCCTTCTTGCCTCGTCAAAAGAATCTGTGGGCCTCTACAGGCTCCGGCAGTGCTCCGAGGTTGTGATACAGGGCCAATTCCAGCGTTTTGAAGACCTTGACAACGTACTTCGCGCGGCCCCGGCTCAGGGGGCGGGGCATGCTCGTAACAGAGCACCTCGGCGGGGGCGTAGTCATGAATTCGAAAAGCTTTCATCATTGATCGCTTGCTATGCAATACAACCGGGCTGAAGTCCGGATCAGAAGTCGGTCGCCCGCCACCGCGGGTGTGGCCAGACACAGCTTTTCGAGCGGGTTCGTAGCCAGGAGCTTGAATGCCGGTCCCCCCTGCACGACATAGGTATCCCCACGCTCGTTCAGGAAGAACAACCTGTCTCCGCACATCCAGGGCGAGGCCGTGAAGTGGCCACGCAACCGCTCCTCGTAAACCGAACTACCGGTCACCGCGTCGTAGCAGGAGAGTCGGCCGTTGTCCTGGATCACGTACAGGTACTTGCCGGCTACCAGAAACGACGGGACATAGGGAGCGGCGCGCTCTTGCACCCAGGCGACGTACCGGTTCTGGGCCAGGCCTTCTTCCAGGGAGATATCGCCCGCCGCACCCGGACGGATCGCATAGAGCGGTTTCTGCCGATCCGCAACGAACCCCGAGCCGACATAGACCATGCCGTTTTCCGCCACCGGGTTGGGCACCGTGATCCGGGACATACCGCGCAGTTCCCAAAGCGGCTCCCCAGTCAGATCGTAGGAGGTGACGCCGCCGGTCGCGGCGACGACCAGTTCGGTGCGCTGATCGTTCGTCCACACCAGGGGCGTGCTCCAGTTGGTCTCCGGCGGTCGTTTGGTCCGCCAGATCTGGTTTCCGGTCGAAGCATCGAACGCGGCGACGTAGGCGTCTTCCTCGTTGTCATGCACCAGATAGACCCGGCCACCGTGCATCACGGGCGACGCGCCGAACCCCCAGTTCTCCCTGGATTTGCGTGGCGGCTCCGAGAAGGACCACGCCTCAGTGCCGTCCGCTGCGTTCAGGGCCACCAGAAGTCCGAACTCGCCGAACCAGGCGTACACCCGCTCGCCGTCTGTCACGGGTGTCGCCGAAGCGTAGCTGCTCTTGAGATGGGTGCGCGGCGGCACCGCCTGGTGAACTTGACGTTCCCAGAGTTTCGCTCCGGTGTTCAGATCGTAGGCGAGCACCAACCAGCGATGTTCGCCACGGCCGCCGCGATCCTTGCCCAAGTAGAAGCCTTCCTCCGGTTCCTCGGTACCCTGGACGTCCACCGAGGTGGTAAGGAAGATGCAGTTCCCCCAGACAATCGGGCTGGACCACCCCAGGCCTGGCACATCAATGCGCCATACCACGTTCTTCGTCGTGTCCCATTCCGTGGGGACTCCTCTGCTCTTGGGGTCTTGGGCTATGCCGCTGCCGCCGGGTCCTCGAAACTGCGGCCAGTCGTTTCCGTCCCCCGCAAACGCCACCCCCAGACATCCCGCCAACAAGAATCCAGCACAGATACCGCGTAACGCTTCGTTTTTCATCTTGGCCTCTCAGCCAGAAGTCGTCCTACTCATTCAATGCCCACGCGAACACAAAGTTCTCCGCGTCCGGTTCTACTGCCGTCGCGCCGTCCCGGACGGCCGCCACGATCCCCGGCGCCTACCCCACCGTGATGTAGTCTGCCCAGTTCATGCGTGTAGTCTACCGGAAATGGCCTGCCGGGTAAAGGTGGGAGAGCTATCGATTACTGATTATGGATCATTGATGATTTGGCGGAAGAGGCGAGATTCGAGATACGCCGGGGGCGTATACTGGGGACAGCCACCTATTATCTCCTCTCTGTGTCGTCTTCGCTTCTTCACACCACGGGCTGCACACCAATCGATAAGCCTCGGCACGAATGCGTCGCGGCGACGGTTTTTGTCTGTCTCTTATTTCTGGTGCCGCGTGTGTCTCAAGACCATTGATTCTGGAGGGGATTGGGGGGGAAGGCAACAAGAAAATGCGGTTTTCCGCATTTTCTTGCGTATCTCGTATCTCGGGCCACGGGCGACGCGGCCCGTGGCCGCCCCCCTCCCGTCGCCGGTCTCCGGCCTGCAGCCCCGCGCAGGAATCCATCGTCAATCGTCAATAATCAATCCCAAGGCCTGCGGCCTACAGGCTGCGGCTCGTCGCGGATCTCGCATGCCCTTGCAGAGCCGGGCTCGGTGAAGGTATACTGGGCTGCAACGAGCGCAGCAGGATTTGACGGCTTTGAGATGGAGAGTTGGATTGGGGTCGGCGACGATGGGAATAGGGGAAGTCATCGGGGACAAGCGCGAGGCGATCTTGGCGCTGGCGGCCAAGTATGGGGCATCGAACGTGCGCGTGTTCGGGTCGGTGGCCGAGGGCAAGGCCGACGAGACCAGCGACGTGGATTTCCTCGTCGATATGGAGCCGGGGCGGAGCCTGTTCGACCTGGGCGGCCTGCTGATGGACCTGCAGGAGTTGGTCGGCCGCAAGGTGGACGTCGTCACCGAGGCGGGCCTGCACTGGTATATCCGCGATCGAGTCATCCAACAGGCCAGACCGTTATGAAAGACGAGAAACTCTATCTGATTCACATCGCCGAGTGCATCGGCCGCGTCGAGTCCTATACCCAGGGGATGACCAAGGAGGCGTTCCTGGACTCATCGCTTGTGCAGGACGCCGTGATTCGCAATCTTCAGACGATGGCGGAAGCGACGCAACGTCTCTCGGAGCCCACTAGGCGGAGCCGGCCCGACATCGAGTGGTTCAAGATCGCCGGCTTCCGGAATGCCCTCGTACACGACTACCTCGGCGTCGACCTGGACAAGGTCTGGAACATCCTCCAAAACGACCTGCCCGCATTGAAGGTTGCCATCCACCATCTGCTGACTGCCAAGTAGCCACGTTTGCCTCCCTATGGTCTCCAGTCTCCGGCCTAAAGCCCCTCGCAGGAATCAATCATCATTCATCAATAATCAATCCAAAGCCGATACGAGATTCGAGCTCCGCACAACATCCGCCTTAACTTGCGTCTTAGGGGCTGGCCCCGTCTACCCAGCTTTCGTTCCCCGTCCTTGGCGCGAGGGGCCGGGTGGGGGTAGAATACGGACATGGCAACGGATGCAATCAAGCTGTCGGGGCAATTGGCAACGCAAATTCGCGATGCGCTGGCACCCCTGCAGCCGGAACGAGTCATCCTTTTCGGCTCTTACGCCTGGGGTCGCCCGACGGAGGACAGCGATATCGACCTTTACGTCGTGACCCAGGACGACTTCATGCCCGCCACATGGCGGCAGAAGCGCGACATCGTCCGGGCCGTGTCGAATCGCATGCTGGATCTGAGGACGCAGTACGCCATCGACCTGCTCGTGCACACCAAGGCGATGCACCGCAAGTTCGTAGAGATCGACGGCAGCTTTGCTCGCCAGATCATGAACGAAGGGGTCCGACTGCTATGAAGAGGGCGACCGGTCAGTGGCTCGAATCAGCCGAGATGGACCTCGCCAGTGTCGAGCAGATCATCCGGCGGGAGGATCTGACGCCGGTGGTGGCCTTTCACTGCCAGCAGTGCGTCGAGAAGTGTTTCAAGGCCGTGCTCGAAGAGCACGCCACGAAGGTTCCCAAGGGGCATTCCACCCTGAAGCTCTACGGACGGGTCGCCGACCTGGCCCGACTGGATGTCGACGCCCAGATCCTGACCGATCTGGACGGGCTCTACCTGGAATCCAGATACCCCGGCGAACTCGGCCTGCTCCCCAACGGCAAACCAACGCGCGCCGATGCGGAGCAGTTCCATCGCTGTGCACAGAACGTTTACGAGCAAGTGAAGCGAATCCTGGACCCGAGCCAGTAGGCGACGGTGCAACCGCCCACGCATGCTTCGCGGCTCCCAATCGTCAATCATCAATCCAAAGGTCTCCGGCCAAAACGATTCACGCTGCGCACAACATCCGCCTTACCTTGTATCTCAAGGGCTGGCCCCGCTTGCCCCCCGCCAGAAATAGGTGGCTGTCCCTAGTATACCATTGTGGAGGGGCGAATTCACATGGTAAGCGCAACACGGGTATAGAAGAGACATCGCGAGCGGCA
>CAZSXM010000058.1:0-27414 GCA_964610435.1 uncultured Pirellulales bacterium
CGATCCTACAAAAAGGGCCCGATTATTCTACCCACAAACGTGCAGTGCACCCTCTCCCCTGCAGGAGATTCGGGCCACAATGAGGAGGAGAAACGTATACGTCGGCCTCACCACACCTTGCGTCGAACAGCGGCATGGCACGCTACGGCTGCACAGTACAGCACGTGGCGTTACGGGGCGAAGCCGGGGGTTGGGGGTGCGGGGCACCAGTTGGCGGGGTCGTTGCCGGAGCGGCCGGGGTCGCTGGTTGTGCGCTGAAGGGCGTCGCCGTCGGTGGCGCTCGGCCAGGGCGGCATGTCGCTGTAGATGACCTCGTCGACGATCGCCCACGCCGGATCGGCCGGGTTGCTCGTCGCCAGGGGTCGCTCCAGAACCAGACGCCCGGCGGTGCCGACCAGATCGCCCTGCCAGGGTCCGACGATTTCGAGGCCGGGTGGCAGCGGTTCGCCTACGTAGGCGAACAGAAACATGCCGAGGCGGTCGACGTTGCGCATCAGATCAAACCCGACAACGATCAGCCGGGCCCCCGACTCCAGAGACAGGCCGCGATCGAAGGTGTACTCGACCGCCCCGCTAAGACGCCACGGCCCCGCATCGTCTGACAGCTCGATCGTCGCATCGGTCGGATTGAACAGCTCGATGTACGCATCGTGGCCATCGGCCGGATCGATCATGATCTCGTCGATCACCACGTCGCCGATCGGCACAACGTTCGCGAGGTTGCGCGAGGGTGTCATCCGGAACCACCACGGCCCGCCGTCGGGATAGCGGCCCTTCGAGATCCCTTCTTCCTGCGCCTGGAACAGCACGGCGTCGACGACGCGGTCCTCGGCCGTGCCCGGCAGATACGACAGGATCGCCTGCTCGCCGAAACGACTGAGGCCGAAGTTCAGACCGTCGGTCGGCGCATCGAAACTGAGGAACTGGCCCGGCCCGATGGCCCACCCGGGCAGCGCCCATTGCCCGACGTCGTCGAGGTCGTCGCTCAGGTAGAAGCCATCCAGAGAGACGATCGCATCGGTCGGGTTGTACAGCTCGATCCAATCCTCGTTGCCGCGGCCGGCCAGGAACTCGTTGATCACGAGGGTCGCGATGGGCTCGGGATCGTCGGCACCGGGCGAACCGCCGATATACGCACTGGCCCGCCAATTGCCGCCATAGTTGAGCGAGCCGAACGGCTGGTCGGGAATCGCCGAGGCCAGCGGCACGAGCGAGTGGCCCGGACCGTCGGCCTCAATCGGCCAGCCGGGACCGTCGCTGTAGGTGAACTCGGCGATCGTCCCGTTCCAGTAATCCTCAAGCGTCACGGTCTCGCCGCTGTTGGACAGGCGGCCCTCGTACTCGCCGGCGATGATGCCTGCAAAGCCCTGTCCGTATCGCGACAAAAACGCCTGCCTGTTCCGGACGACCAGGACGAAGCCGCCGGGCCCCAGGGTCGTGACGTCGCCGCCGGCGAAATCGAATCGCACGCCCTCGGTCAGAGAGACGCCGGACAGATCGAGCGTCTCGTTGCCGGTATTCTTCAACTCGATGAACTCGAATTCGTTGTTGTCGATTCCCTCTTCGGGCGGCGCTTCGGCGGGGTTGTACATCAGTTCGGTGACGCGGAGGTGGGCCAGAACCCCCGTGGCGATCGGTTCGCCGGCCACGAACTGGATGGGACTGGACCAGTGGCTCCAGCGACCGGTGTTGTCCTTCATCCGGCAGCGGACGCGATAGGTCCGTCCGGGCTCGACGGCCGAGGCGGGAACGCGAACGTCCGGGTCGAACACGTCGAGTTCGGAGCTCTCCCAAACGGCCTCAATCTCATACTTGCCCGGCTCGCGCCGTCGTACGAACGGTGGCAACAGCGTCTCATCACCGTCGGGCGCCGGCACTTTCTTGGCACTGAGGCTCAACTCGACGAAACAATCGGAACTGCCGCCGAGCGAGGCGTTGAGCACCTGGACGGCGATGACGTTGGTCCCCTCGACGAGGAACTCGCTCGGCCGGCCGATCTCGTACCGAGCCGAATCGAGCATCTCGATGGCCGCTGTGGCCGTGGCGTTGTGGGGCAGCTCGTCCGAAGCGACGTTGTCCTGGAAAACGAGGCGGTTGTTGATCCAGATGTTGACCCCGTCATCGTAGATCAGATCGAGCACGAGGGAGTCGAAGTCGGCGAGACCGGTGGCATCGAAGCTCTTGCGCAGGTAGATGGTCGTATAGCCGTGGCGCATGTCGTCAAGGTAGGTCCTCATGGGTATCTCGACGTCGTAGCCGATGGGTGCATCGCCGATGAGCCAGTTCGAATCGTCGAACTCGCGCTGCCGCCATGCGCCGGCCGTCGCCGACGGCGCCGCCGTCCCTTTGAAGTACCGCCAGCGGGCGCCTTCGGGCACAAGGACAAACGTGGATGAATCGTCCGATGATACGGCTTGCGATGCTGGGTCCACCTCGCCGATGCGCCACTTCATTGCGGCAAATGTGTGCGTTCCCTGCGGGTCGGCAAAGGGGCTCGTGCGGAACGTCAGCGCGTTGGTCGGGAAGGCGGCTGGGCCGGTGGCGGTGATGACCGGGGTCTCCGGGATCGCCGGGTCGGCCGCCAGCGCCGTCATACTCGGACCACTCTGGCCGTACCAGTTTCGGCTGTTGTGGGTCGCGTAAACGATGTAGTCCTTCATGATCTGGACCATCCCCCGGAAGTCCTTGGTGCTCGCCCGCTGATAGAAGCGGCCTTGGCCGGCCTTGCTGGGGTTGACGTAGCCGCTGGTCATGATCGGGTTGTAGTCCCACAAGGCCCGGTCGGCGTCGACGAAGGTCGGCCCACCCGTGGGCGAGTCGATGACGTCGGCCAGCTCATCGAGCAGTTGGTGGGCCTGATCGGTATTGTAGAGCAGGTCCATGAACTCGCGCAGGCGGTTCCGGAACTCGATGTCCAGGTTGGGGTTCGAGAAGATCCGGCCTTCGCCTTTGAACGGGTCCTGGCCGTTGCCGAACATGTTCTCCGCCCAGGTCAAGTCGAGATCCCAGGGCAACTGCGACCAGAGGTTGGTCTCCGGATTGAGATAGAAGAAGTAGTTCTTGCCGTAACCGATGTCACCGTGATGGACGCCTTCGACGACACAGCGGTAGCCATAGTAGCTGTCGAGGTTGACATTCTGGCGCCACCAAGGTTCGGGTGGGCGACTGCGATAGCCATTCATGAACTGATGGAGATCGGACTTGTTCGTGGCCGCCAACAGGCCCTGGCTGTTCAACTCGCCGGTGCCGCCCTCCATCTTGTAGAGATTGCCGTCGGGAAGGCCATGCTCCTTGACGAAGCGCCGGTCCATCTGCTCGATCGTCATGTACAAGCCCCAGAAGTCGCCGTCGTATTGCGTTGGGCCGGACTCCTCGGCGCCGTCAATCACGCGAAAGTGAAGCCAGCTCGTGTTCGAGGCCTCGACACCCATCATGTTGAACAGCCGAAACGAAGCCGCTTCGAACATGCCCTGCTCGCCGCGGTGCTGATAGTCGCCCTGCTGGATACACGCCGAGAAGTTCAGCCTCCGCCACTTCGTATCGTACGGCCGCCCGTAGTCGTCGTGCGCCTGAAAATCGTGCCCCCGGTTGAAGGCGAACTTCCACATGTTCTTGCCCATGGCGTATCGCCAGACACCGCCGCGCATCCGATAGCGGATGTGGTCGTACACACGTCCGTCGTAGACAAGGGTGCCATGCCATCGCCAATCCTTGCGCTGCGGATGGCCCAGCCCGTACTGCTCGATCCAATTGGCCCGCTCCACGTCGGTTCTCTTGCTGATCAGATGGTAAACCGGCAGACTCGTCAGGACCTCGGGACTGTATTCGACCACTTGCCCCATCGTCCCCCCGCTGCCAGGCCGGATGGCCCCATGCCAGGCGGGGACGCCGTCGTAGACGAAATACGCAAAGTTCGGCTGAGGGTCGTCGTCATACGGCGCCGTCCGCACCAAGCCGTCTGAGGCCATCGCCACGATCCTGTAGCGGACCAGCCGGCGATGCCGTTGCAGTTCGGCTGGCAGGACCGCCGTATACACGCCGTCGCCGGCCGTCACGTCGCCGGCCAACCCATCGTCGCGCATATCGACAAACGTCCAATCGTCGCGGTAGCGCGCATCATTGAGGCTGATATAGTCGCCCGGGTCCACCCGTTGGTACAGCAACTGGACGGTCTCGACCCCTTCGGCGTCGGTGACTTTGGCGGTAATCGTCACGGGTCGGCCCGACCTCGGCTGGTTCGGCGTGTGCTCTACGTGATGGATATAGGGCGGCGCGCGGTCGGCGAGAACGTCGATGTTGGGGAAGCCTGGCGTCGGATACGCCGAACGCCAACTTCCGCCCAAGTTGTTGTCAAGGGCAGGATTGACCAGTTGCATCGACTGGCCTCGTCCCGGCTGGTCCGACGGCACTGCGTCGCCCACGGTCGGCCAGGGAAACCCGAGCTTGTAGGTGACGCTATCTACCACGTTGCCGTCGGCGTCGCTCAACGTGACCCGCTCGCCGTCGTTGCTCAGTTTGCCGGCGAAGGGCCCGACGACCGCATGGCTCGGCAGATCGAACCGCAGCACGCCCCACGCCGCAAACAGGTGTTCGATGTCCTGGGCCACAACGATGTAGCCGTCGGCCGGCAGTATGGTGCCCGGCCCGAACGTGTAATAGACCCCCTCACTGAGCGACCAACCGGAGATGTCGATGGCCTCCGGACCGGGATTGTGTAGCTCGACGAACTCCAGGAGGTCGGCCTTGACATCCGGATCGGTGTGTAATTCGTTAATCACCACCCTCGCCCCCTCGGCGGCCATGCCGAAGGAAGACCAGAACAGAACTGCCACAACCGCATATATGGGGAGCCTCTTCGATGGGGTCACGCTATTCCTCTTCCAAGTCTAACACCGTTCTAACCAAGGATGGCCCAGTGCCGGTGGGGACCGGAACATCGGCCCGCCCACAGCACCCGTATCCGCACCCTCTATCTTACCCTTTTTGACCCGGCCGGGTCAAGCCCGACCGTGGGAAAAGACAGATGCCGGTGGCAGGCGGCAGGACGCTCCAAATCGGTGCTCTGCACCAGCCACCTCACATCGCGGCAAGGAGGATGCCGGGCAAGAGGTTCTGGAACACGTGGACGCCACAGGCGACGCCCATCGCGTGCCACAGGGATCGGCGGCGCCAGGCCAGATAGGCACAGGAGAAGACGAAGAACGGCCAGAGGACCACCAGTCCCCACGCCGGAGCCGCCACCGAATGCAGTATCGCCCAAATCACAGACGAACCCATCGCCTGCCATAGAAGCCGCCGCGTCAGAAAGGCCAGCAACCACAGGCCGAATCCCAAGACCAGCGTCTCGATCACGGGCGAGGCAACGACGACCATCACGAACAGAACGACCGGCCCGGCTGCCCGATCGAACTGCGGCATCGTCTCCTCATTGCCGAGTCCAACGGCGGCTATGAGAAAGGAAACCAACAGGCTGGGAACCAGGCTGATCAGGCCGGCGCGAAGGATGTACTTCCAGGCGGGGATCCGGGTATCGAAGAGCAACGACAGGAGGCGATTGCCTTCATACAACACCGGCTCGGCGGTGTCACCCCCATCGGGTCCTGATGCGGACAATGCATCGGGCGCGCTGCCGCCCGCGACAGCATGAGGATCGTCCCGCTCACGCAGAGGCTCCGCTTGGCGCTCCGGCTCACCCATTCCTTCGTTCGGTTGCATCACCGTCTCCGAGATGCTTGCGGCGTGTGCATTCCATCAGGTCGCTCCCGGTCACGGCGGCTCAGACGGCGTTGGCGGCGGCGTGGGCCTCGAAGCGGATCTCGCCTCCGACGATGGTCGTCTCGACCTTGCCCTTGAGCTTCCAGCCGTGATAGGGGCAGTTGCGGCTCTTCGAGACGAACTGGTCGACGTCAACGACCCATTCGGCGTCGGGATCGATGATCGTCACGTCGCCCTGGCGGCCGCGTCCCAGCGTGCCTTTCTCGATGCCGATGATCCCGGCGGGGTTGACAGTCATCAGCCGGATCAGCCCCGGCCAGTCGAGGACCTTCGACTCGATCAACGCTTTGACATAGAGCCCCAACGCGCACTCCAGGCTGGCGATCCCGAACGGCGCGGCCAGAAACTCCAGCTCCTTCTCGCTTTGCAAGTGCGGGGCGTGGTCGGTCGCCAGGGCATCGACCAGCCCCTCGGAGATCGCCTGCTTGAGCGCCTCGACGTCCTTGCGACTGCGCAGCGGCGGGTTGACCTTGTAGTTTGTGTCGTAGTCGGCGCACAATTCCTCCGTCAGCAGCAGGTGGTGCGGCGTCACCTCGCACGTCACCGGCAGTGCGTCCCTCTTCGCCTGGCGGATCAGCTCGACCGAGCCGGCCGTCGAGATGTGCTGGGCGTGATAGCGGACGCCGGTTTTGCGAATCAACTGGATATCACGCCACAGCATGCCCTCCTCGGCCAGCGTGTCCATGCCGGGCAGGCCCAGGATCGTCGAGTAGTACCCCGCGTTCATCACGCCCTTTCCCACGATCCGGTCGTCCTGGCAGTGCTGGGCCACCACGCGGTCGAACATCTTGGCATATTTGAGGGCCCGGAGCATCACGGCCACATCCTGCACGCCGTGCCCGTCGTCGGTGAACCCCCGCGCGCCGGCCTCGGCCATCATGCCCATCTCCGCCAGTTCGACACCCTCGCGCCTCTTGGTGATCGCGCCCATCACGTAGACATGGGTCTTCCGCGCCTGGCGGCCCTTGCGATGGACGTATTCGATATCGGTCTCGTTCTCGATGGTGGGGCTGGTGTTGGGCATGCAGACCACCGAGGTGAACCCGGCGGCCACGGCGGCGGCCGAGCCGCTGGCGATCGTCTCCTCTTCCTCGTCGCCCGGCTCGCGGAAATGCACGTGAATGTCGATCAGGCCGGGTGTAACGAGCTTGCCCGTCGCATCGATGACCCGCTCAGCCGATCTGGCGACGGCGGGGCCGACCCGGCCGACTTCGGCGATCTTGCCGTCGAGAATGAGCACGTCGCAGACAGCATCGAGATTGTGGGCCGGGTCGATCACCCGCCCGTTGCGGATCAGCACCTGCTCAGCCATAGCACACCTGTAATCCTACGGTCTCACAAAAGACGGAATCCCCACCCCCGCGATGGCCCGTTTGCTCCCGCATACGGGGCAACCGACGGTGTTGCCGTCGGCGTCATCCACATATCGGCTCGTCACATCCATGTCCGTGCCGTAGTAGTATCAGAAACGAGGAGGTAAGGAAAGAGGTTTTTGCCCGTTCGATTTGCCTCGCCGGGGCGCGACGGCGGCATGGAGCGGCCGACCTCGGTCAAAAAGCTGTTGCAGGACCGGCGAGCGACCGTATAATACCTGTTTGTCCGATTCTCAGGGGTTTGCATTCGACCTACAGGAACAGGTCCTTTTGGGAGACAGTATCCATGGAGCAGATGTCCGAACGGGAGATTGACTTTTTTGCCTCGCAACTGCCGTCGCTCAAGGAGTTGCACACGCTGTCGCAGATCGTCAACTCCAGCGAGTCCAGCCGCGTCAGGTTTGCCGAGAAGGTGGAGGCCGAATCCAGTAAGACCTCGGCGGAAGCCAACCTGGCGGTGGGGATAGGCTTGTTCTTGCTCGGAAGGTGCCAGGAAGCCGCCGAAAAGCTCCAGAAAGCCAAGGACAGCCTTGAGAAGCTCACCTATCTGGCCTACGCGCTCCGCAGTCGCAGAAGGTACGCCGAGGCGATCGACTGCCTGCAACGGGCCCTGGACTTCGGCGCCGAGCCGCTCAACGTCAGTCTGGAAAAGGCGGCCACCTACCGCAAGGCCCGGGACCTGAACTCGGCGGCCAAGGAACTGGCCGCCTGCAAGAATTTCGAGAACGTCAGCGCCGAGTACCACTATCAGCTTGGCCGTCTCCAGGAGGCTCAAGGCGAATACGACCAGGCCGTGCAGAACTACAAGACCGTCCTGGAACTGGCGCCGGAACATCACCGCGCGCTGTTTCACCTGGCCTATCGCCACGATCTGTCCGGATACGAATCGGCCGCCATCGACTACTACAAGCAAGCCATCGCCTGCGCCCCGGCTTACGTCAGCGCCCTGCTGAATCTGGCCGTCCTCTACGAGGACCGCGGCCAGTTCGACAGAGCCGGCGCGTGCATCGACAAGGTGCTCGAGTGCCACCCGAACCACCGGCGCGCCCGGTTGTTCAAGAAGGACGTCGAGAGTTCCAAGACAATGTACTATGACGAGGAGCGGGAGAAGAAGAGAAGCCGCAAGAACCAGATCCTCGAAACGCCCATCTCCGATTTCGAGCTGTCGGTTCGCAGCCGGAACTGCCTCAGGAAAATGAACATCCGCACGCTGGGCGACCTGCTCAACATCACCGAAGCCGAACTGCTGTCGTACAAGAACTTCGGCGAGACCTCGCTCCGCGAGATCAAGGCGATTCTCGACACCAAGGGACTTCGCCTGGGCATGGCGCTGGAGGACAAGGACCTGGCTCCAGGAGACCTGACGGAGCCGAGCAGCCCGGAAGAACAGGGGCTCCTGAACAAGCTCGTGGACGATCTCCAACTGTCCGTCCGCGCCCGCAAGTGCCTCCAGAAGCTCAACCTGCACACCGTCGGCGAGTTGACCCGCACGACCGAAGCGGAGCTTCTCGGCTGCAAGAACTTCGGCGTCACCAGCCTGAACGAGATCAAGAAAGCCCTCTCGGGTCTCGGCCTGGCCTTGAGAAACCTTGAGTAGTCCGTCCGCTCGTACTGGATGTCCGTGCTGTCGTACAATATGCCATTCCGCGATCTGGCCTTGCTGCGGGCCTCCGGACCGCCGGCGCGCGGCCGATGCTTTGGGACGAGAATAGCGGCGCGGGTTCTGATCGGGCTGATGGTCCTTCTGGCGGGTTGCGGACGGCGGGAGATCGTTCGGCCTACGCCCCAGATGGATGCGGACTCGCGATTCTGGGTGCGCGTTCTGCTGCTGCCCAACGCCACCGAGTGCACGGTCGCGGCACCGTCGCCGATCTATGCCAGTCGGCACGACATCCCTGGAACCACGACGGCCGGCCGAGCGATGGCCGCTTCGCTCGAAGGCCCCGTCCGCGTGACGCTCTCCGATGGACGGATTCTGCTGGGCGCCACGCCACATCCGGCCAATGAGGTGACGATCAGCACCGAAGAACCCCACGTGTTCAGCCTCAACGGCCAGAGCTACCGTGGCAAACTCCGACTGGTCCTCAGCGAAGACGGTCGGACGTTCCATGCCGTCAACGTCGTTCCGCTGGAACCCTATCTGGCCGGCGTCGTCGGGGCCGAGATGCCGGCGTATTGGGAACCACAGGCCCTCAGGGCCCAGGCCATCGCCGCCAGAACCTACTGCCTCTACACGAAGAACCGTTTCGGTGTCAACCGTAGCTGGGACGTCAGCAGCACGCAAGCCAACCAGGTGTATCGCGGCCTCAGCGCCGAAACAGCGCAGATATGGAACGCCGTGACCGCCACCTACGGCAAGGTGCTGGTTTCCCGACGTGGCCAGAGCCCTGAGACGGGTCTGTTCCCGACCTACTACAGCTCCATTTGTGGGGGCCATACCGAGAACTGCGAGCACGTTTTCGGCGAGGCCTTTGGCCCGCTCAAAGCGGTGCCGTGCCCCTACTGCAAGGACGTCGCCAGGATGGGCATGTTTTTCTGGCCGATGGCTCAGTTCGACCGGGCCACGGTAACGGCCCGTCTGGTCGCGCGGTATCCGGCGCTGGAGAAGCTCGGAGAGATCACCGGCATTGTCGCCATCGAAAAGAACGACCACGGCCAGTTCGCGCGACTGACCCGAATCCGCCTATCCGGATCGACGGGCCAGACCGATACACTGCGTGCCGAAGACCTTCGTCTGACCCTGGACCCAAGCGGACGCAGGATCCAGAGCACGATCTGTCACATCGTCCCCTGGGGCGACGGCTGGGCGTTCCTTTCCGGTCGGGGCTGGGGCCACGGCGTCGGCATGTGCCAGTGCGGGGCCGAAGGGATGGCGCGGCTCGGCAAGACCGCCGAGGAGATTCTCCAACACTACTATCCCGGCTCGGCCATCGTGAGCCTCTACTGAAGAGTCGAAGAGCATGGGCCCCGCAGAACCAGCAGGACTTGTGGACGGAGATCGACAATCCCCTGATGTCACATTTTGAAGTCATCGCGGTCGACCCTCGCTGCGGCGCCCGTCGGGGCGTCTTGACCACAGCGCACGGGCCGGTCCAGACGCCGGCCTTCATGCCCGTCGGCACCGCCGGGACCGTCAAGGGGCTCACGCCCGACCAGATCGAGGCCACGGGCGCCGGGATCGTCCTGGCCAACACCTACCACCTGATGCTCCGTCCCGGCGTCGAGGTCGTCGAGAGACTCGGGGGGCTGCACCGCTTCATGGCCTGGGACCGTCCCATATTGACCGACAGCGGAGGCTACCAGGTCTTCTCTCTCAGCGCACTGACCCGAGTCGATGACGAAGGCGTTCAGTTCGCCAGCCACGTGGACGGCGCGAAGGTCCATCTGAACGCCGAGATCGCCACCGACATCCAGAACCGCCTCGGCGCCGACGTCATCATGTGCTTCGATGAGTGCACCCCGTTTCCAGCCAAGCCCGACCAGCTTGAGAAGGCCGTGGCGCGCACCGTCGCCTGGGCCGATCGATGTCGCAAGGCCCACCGGCGCGACGGGCAGTTGCTCTTCGGCATCGTGCAGGGCGGAATCGATCTGGCGCTTCGCAGCCGGTGTGCTGATGAGATCGTTCGTATCGGTTTTGACGGATATGCCATCGGCGGCCTCAGCGTCGGAGAGGGCCACGAACACATGGTCCGCACGGTCGAGCATACGGCGGCCCTGCTGCCCTCCGACCGGCCCCGGTACCTGATGGGCGTGGGGATGCCGACCGATATTATCGCCGCCGTGCGGGCAGGTGTGGACATGTTCGACTGCGTCCTGCCGACCCGAAACGGGCGCAACGCCTTCGCCTTCACCCGGCAAGGCCCCCTGCGTCTGCGCAACAGCGCCCATGCCGATTCGACCGAGCCGATTGAGAACGGCTGCGACTGCTATGCATGCCGGCGGTTCACCCGGGGTGCGATCCGTCATTTCTTCAATTGCGGCGAGATGCTCGGGCCCATTCTCCTGAGCCTGCACAATCTGAGATTCTACCAGAGATGGATGGACGAGATCCGCAGACAGATCGAGGCCGGCCGCTTCGATTCCTGGTCCCAGGCCGAACCGGACCGCCGCAAGAGCGTAGAGTAACCATAGCCCCGGCAACGGTTTTCGGCGAGCAGGCCCCATTTGAATTTGACAATTCTGTGCCTAATCTATACGCTATTGCGAATATACCCAAGACGTTGAAAGGAAATCGTCATGTCAAACGTGTGGATCATAGCGCAAACGGACGGCGGCCAGGCCCCTTCGCGAATCACATCGGAGCCGGTGACCGGCGGCGAGGAGAGCACGGTCGTCGTCCAGGACCCCAACGGCGGCCCGCCAACGCCCGATGCGCCAAGACCGTCCCCGTGGATCCAGTTCATGCCTCTGATCCTCATTTTCGTGGTCATGTATCTGCTCTTGATGCGAGGACCTCGCAAACAGCAACAGAAACACAAGCAGATGGTGCAATCGCTGAATAAGAACGACCGGGTCCGGACCATCGGGGGGATTCTCGGAACCATCGTGGAGGTCAAAGGCGACGAGGTCGTCCTCAAGATCGACGAATCGAACAACACGAGGATACGAGTCAGCACAACCGCGATCGGCAAGAACCTTTCACAGGAAGGGAAAGATTAAGCTGCCCTCGCGGATGGCCGATGAGAGACTGACTCAGTAGAGAACCTAAACAGGAAGACGCTATGAACAAGAACCTGGTGCCGAAGAGCATTCTCACTGTCGTCCTTGTGGCTGCGGCCTTGTGGACGTTGTACCCCCCCGACAAGACGCTGAAGCAGGGCATCGATCTGGCCGGTGGGACGAGTCTCATCTATGCCATCGACACCGAGGGGCTCAGTTCGGCCGAAGAGCAAGATCTGGCCCAGAGGATGATCCAGGTCCTTCGACGACGCATTGACCCGACCAACATTCAAAACCTGATTTGGCGGCCGCAGGGCAACACACGATTTGAGATCCAGATGCCGTTGGCCAGCCAGGCCGCACGGCAGATGCGACAGACCTACGAGGCCGCACTGAGCGATCTTCTGGCCAAGAACGTCAATCCGGCCAGCATCATCCGGTCGCTCCAGGAAGGCGAGGCCGAACGCGCCAGGACGTTCGCACGGCTGGCACAGGGCGATCCCAACCGCCAGGAGATTCTCGAGGAGCTGGCCTCGACCCATGATGCACGCAAAGAGGCCCAAGACAGGCGAGATGCGCTCTACACACGGCTCGACAGCCTCAACGAGACCCTGGCCGACGCGGGGGTACCCATGGACCGCGTCGAAGCCAATCGAGGCGACTGGGTCAGGATGTCGGCCGACGAACTCGCAACGACCCTGGCGGATTTCGCCACATCCGAAGAGCAGGTTGCTCCGTTGACCGAGTACATCACCGCGTACAAAGAGCTGGCGGACGTTCTGAACCGACTCACAGCCGAGTCGGGCCTCAACGACGCGTACGAAGCCGCCCGGCGCCGATTGGACCGATTGAATCTGACGATGGATCAGATCACGTACGTCCTGGAACTGCCGGAGAAGGCTCCGCAGCGTATCGAGAACATCGAGCAGCTCAAGGCCAACTTCTCAGATCGCGTCGCGGAGATCGAGAATCTCGTCGCGGCCTACGACGCCTACCGACCCTTCCAGGGCCAGCTCGATGACCCCAGAGACCTCCAGCGCATGCTCAAAGGGGCGGGCATCCTCGAATGGCGTGTCCTGCCGACCTATGACCGTAGCGAACTGAGCGAGGCGGAGATCGAACGGTACGTCGAATCGCTGACCGAGAGAGGCCCCCGGTACGCCTCCGACAGCCAGTACGTCTGGTGTGAGATCGAAGACCCGACCCAGTTTGGCGCCCGCAACGCCATCATCGCCCAGTTCGGCGACAAGGCCTATGTCCTCGCCAGCAATCGCCCGAACGAGGCCATTCTTCGCACACCCGGCGGACGCGACTGGAAACTCGAGAGAGCGTTTCCATCTTCGGACCAGGTGGGACGAAGGGCCATCGGCTTCCGCCTGGATGACCGGGGAGGCGCCATGTTCTACAACGTCACGGCCGAGAACCCCGGACGCCCGCTGTGTATCCTGCTCGACGGTGTCGCGATCTCGGCGCCGGAAATCAACCCGGAGCGTCCGATCGGCAGCGAGGGCATCATCACCGGCAGCTTCACGCCAACGGACATCACCAACATGGTCAACAAGCTCAACGCCGGCTCCCTGCCGGCTCGGTTGATCGAGCAGCCCATCTCCGAAAAGACCATCGGGCCGTCCATCGGCGCCGACAATCGCGACCGCGGGATTCGGGCCGGCATGATCGGCCTCGTCGTCGTGATCGTCATCATGGCGGCCTACTACCTCTCGGCCGGCGCCATCGCCGACGTGGCGCTGCTGTTGAACATCCTCTTCGTACTGGGCATTATGGCCGGACTGCGGGCGACGTTCACACTGCCCGGCATCGCCGGTATCATTCTGACGATCGGCATGAGCGTCGATGCAAACGTGCTGATCTTCGAGCGCATTCGCGAGGAGCAGGCCAAAGGCATGGGCCTGGCCTCCGCCATTCGGAACGGATACGAGCGGGCCTTCCGAGCGATTTTCGACGCGAACCTGACAACGTTCATGACCGCCGCGATCCTGTATTACGTCGCCTCCGAGGAGATCAAGGGCTTCGCTATCGTGTTGATGCTCGGCATCGCATCGAGCATGTTCACCGCCCTGTTCGTCACCCGGCTGATCTTCGATTTCCTCGTCTCCAAGCGTCTCATCAAAGACCGCGTGGTTATGCTGCGTCTGATCCATGAGCCGAACGTCAACTGGATGGGCATGCGGAAGGCGTTTTTCGTGATCTCCGGCGTCCTCATCGTTGCCGGCCTGCTGGTGTTCTTGACCCGTGATGATACCAAGAACAACAAATACGACATTGAATTCACCGGCGGCACGAGCGTCCAGATCAACCTGAAAGAAGGCGTCTCGCTCTCGCGTCAGGACGTACAGGACCGCATCATCGAGATCGCAACCGAGCTCGGCAACCCCGCCCTGAGAGCGGCCAACGTCTACAGCATCGGCGAGTCGGGCCGCGAGTATGAGATCACCACAACGGCCACCAACAGGACCCGCGCGGTGATCGCATTGGCCGACGGGCACGGGCAGACACCAGAAACCATCGCCGCCACCATCCGGCAGACGCAGTCGCAACTCCATCGGGAGCTGGCGGGCCTGGACGTGACCGCCGACGCGAAGAAGGCCAATACCTTTGTGGTCACCACCACCCGGGTCAATCCGTCCGTCGTGCAGAGTGTTCTGGAGCAGGCGTTCCCGCAGGCCGCCGTCGAAGAACCCCAGATCGACGAGGTGGTCACCGGCGCCATCCGCGAGGCCTTCGAGGGCCTGTTGGAAATCCAGGAGAACCTCGATCCGCAGATCCTGTCGGAGCAGAGGATCACTGCGGAGATGGTCGATACCTATCCCGAGTTGACCAGCTACCTGGGTGGGATCAAGATCGAGTGCCGTATCGACCACCCGGCCACGTTGGAGGAAATCGACCGCCGGTTGAAAGACCTGCGGTTCAAGCCCGATACGCAGGGGCTGGCGTGGTACAATTATGACCTCTTCGGGCCCGGCATCCGACCCGTCGACTCCGACGAGCTTCTGGACAGCTTCGTCTACGTCAGCGTCGAGCCCGAAGCCGGCCTGCGCGAACTCAGTGAGGACGAGTGGGCTCGCTTCGTGGAGAACGAGAGGACGCGGGTCCTCGAGGCCACGCAGTTGGAGACGTCGCTTCCGCGCGTCACACAGATCGACCCGTCGGTTGGCTCGGAAGCCAGGACGCGGGCCTTGATCGCAATCGTGCTGTCTCTGTCGGCCATTGTGGCCTACGTGTGGATCCGGTTTGGCAGCGTTCGCTACGGCTTGACCGCGATCGCCGCCCTGGTCCATGACGTGGTCATCACGCTGGGTGCCGTGACCGCCTGCACCTACATTGCCGATACCGCGATCGGACGGGCCCTGCTGATTGGCGACTTCAAGATCGATCTGGCCATGATCGCTGCGTTCCTGACGCTCATCGGCTACTCGCTCAACGACACGATCGTCGTCTTCGACCGCATCCGCGAGAACCGACACAAGGCTCAGCTCACGCCGCAAACCGTCACCAACAGCATCAATCAGACCATCTCAAGAACTCTGATGACGTCGTTGACCACGTTCATTGTAATCCTGATCATGTACATCTTCGGCGGCCAGGGGCTGCGAGGCTTCACGTTCGCCATCGCGTTCGGCGTCATCATCGGAACGTATTCGTCGATCGCCATCGCCGCCCCGCTGCTGCTGGTCGGCGCAAACAAACAGCAAGACAAACAACGGAAGTAGATGATATCCTATGGAACCCGGTGAGGCTCCCGTCCGGCCTCACCGGCGCGCTGTTCGGCGCACGAATCATCATGGGTATGGGTTTGAACTGGACCTGAACCGTGGGCAGAGATTTCAAAATCGGCTTGATCTGCGGCGTGGTTCTGGCGGGCGTCGCCCTGATCTGGGTGGCGACGCGTCCGACGCTGACGACACAGGCGAGGATGTTCAGCCCGTCACCGACTGCATCACAGGACAACCGCCGGCCGATCGATTCGCTGTTCACCGAGCAGGGCGAGACAACTGCAGAAACACCCTCACCTGATCGACCGCCCGTTGCCGCTCCGGAGGGAACCACCGACGTCGTCCAGCCACAACCCCTGGTCCGCGAGCCGGACACAACCATCTACGAGAGAGACCAGAAGATCACCACCACGCGGTTCCACATCGTGCAGAAGGATGAAACCCTCTCGGCCATCTCGCAGCAATACTACGGCACGGCCAATCAGTGGCGCAAGATCCTCGCCGCCAACGAAGAGTCCATCAAAGACGCCAACAAGATCCGGCCCGGAACGAAGCTGATCATTCCGCAGTAGGCGCGAATGACGATTCGCCCTACCGGATCGCTGCGGCTGCGTCGCGATCCACAAGCCAGAGCACCTTCTCCAGCACAGGCCAGAGGACGTGGATCGGGTAGCGAACCTCGTCGGGCTCGCCGGTCAGCACCTCTCGAAGAATACCGGCCTTCTCCGGCCCCGAAACCAGCACAGCCAAGCGCTTGGCGGCCCGAAGCACCGGATGGGTCAGGGTGATGCGATTGAGCCGGCCGTCCATGACGTAGACGACGCATGCGAGGTCGTCCGTGTCGAACGCCGCGAAACAGTTGGGAAGAAGCGATGCGGTGTGCCCGTCGGCCCCCATCCCGAGCACGATCAGGTCGAATTCGGGGACGCGGTCTTCATCGAGCCCGAACGCATTGCGGAGAATCGTCTCGTAGGACCGGGCCGAGGTGCAGATGTCCTCGTACTCGGTCGGGATTCGGTGGATATTGTCCGGCGGGATCGGGACCTTTTTCAGAAACGCCTCAGCCGCAAGACGGTAGTTGCTGTACGGCGAGTCCGACGGGACATACCGCTCATCTACCCAGAACACATGGATATGCCGCCACTGCAACGCCTGCGCGGCGGGACTGGCCGCCAGCCTCTCAAAAGCGCGCTTGGGCGTCTGGCCGCCCGAAAGGGCTACATAAAAAACACCCTTCGACTTCACGGCGTCGCAGGCCGACGAAACAAACAGATCGACCGTCCGGGACGCCAAAGCCTCGGCATCATCAGCAATCTCGATATTGGGTCGGTATTTCGCGATGGCTTCCATGACATGGCCGCTCCAAAGAAACGCGAAGAGAGACGAGCATCAATCGTCTTTCAGGATCGGGCCTGCGAGGCGATAGAGGCGGTCAAACTGCCGGTTCCCCGGCACAGAAGGGCGTGTCGATGTGAGATCGCAGTCGGTCATACATCCATGCCCCGCCGCTTTCAATCACAGTCAAATCATAGCAGTATTATCCGACGTTTGGATGCCCGTTGCCAGAAAAATCCCGAAAAACCGGAAGAAGAAGAAGAAGTGGGAACCGCGCGCACCTGACGTGTGCTTCGTCCCTATGGCGATCAAGCCAAAGACAACCCCAGCCCACGGACCACGGACCGAATATGCTCAGCGGCCTGACGGTATTCCTCGGCGTTGGGCAGGTGTTCCAGCATCAGCGGCACGCCGGGCAGCTTGCTCAGCTCTCGCAGAAAGGTCGCATAGTCCAACTCGCCCTGCCCCGGACGCACCTCGTCGAGGTGGGTCATCAGCCTCGGGTGCAGAATGATGTCCTTACCGTGACAGCTCTTGATATAGGGCCCGAGTTTCTTGAAACACTCGGTGATCAGCTTGCCGTTGCCGTAGTAGCGCTGCGGGCTGCACACCAGGTTCACCGGGTCCAGGTGTACCGCGAAGCGGTCGCGGTCGATGGCCTGGATCAGACGGACGTAGGAATCGGCTGAGTCGGGCCAGGCCCACGGCATCGTCTCCAGCGTGAACCACGTCCGCATGGGCTTGACGTCGTCGATGATCCCACGTGTGGTCTCGACGATCATATCGAAGGTCTCTTCGGTGAAATTCTCCGCCGCCGGACCGTCCCACTGCATGCTGCGCGAGCCGCTGATGTTCACGCAGCAGCGGGCGCCGATGCGGTCGGCCAGCGCCAGTTGCCGACGACATCTGTCCAACGCGGCTTTGCGCGTCTCGTCATCGGGACTGATCGGGTTGCTCCAGGCCCCCACCTCCGCAATGATGATGTCGGCCTTCTGTGCCGCCCGCTCGTAGGCCCGCACGACGTCGTCGCCGGTCTCGGCCCCGATGGGACAGTAGGCGGCGCTGTAGCCGAGCTTCCGGACAGCCTGCGCCCAGCCATCGGGGTCCTGGTATGGGTCGAACACCGGCCCGCCAAGCCGCAGACCGCCGCCGGACGCCGCCGGCGCCTTGGACCCCAGATGCAGCGAAGTCATCGCGGCCGCCCCCGCCAGAGAAGCCTTCAAGAAACCCCGTCGTGATTGCCGGTGGCTGCCGTCCATCGCTTCTGTCTCCTGAAGAATATGGTTCTCAGTCGATATCGCACACACGCCCCCTTGCACGGGCGAATCGTCATGTGCCCCCTACTTTAACCCCATTACGGCTCGCCGACAACCCTGGCTGAGTTCAGTCTTGACGCAGCGGCGCGAGCATGGTATCCTAACCTGTTGTACAGAACCGGGGACACTTCATGCGTCGATGCCCGGAACCTGTCGGGCCGGCACGATCCCGGCGATACAAACGCCAGACTACAGCGCTTTTTCGGAGAAGGAAACCTGCACCGTGAGCGCAGGGGCGAATGGTGATTTGCCCGTACAATCCATCCACATCTACCGCAATCGTGTGAGAAGGAGGGTTGCCAGCATGACCGGGAAACTGATCTGTTCAACGGCCGTCGCACTGCTGCTGATCGCCGCCCAGGGTGTCCAGGGTGTCTACTTCGAACTGCTGCCGACGTACGACACCTACGTCAGCAACGACCCCGCCGAAGGTCCCGGCACGAATCATGAGACCGGATCGGGCATGCACGTGCGCGACGTGGCCGACCGGCGGCGCGTGGGATACCTGACGTACGATCTTTCGGAGGCCAAGGCGCAGGGCGCCTTCTTCTCCAATGTCAGCTTCAGCAACTACGGTCACGACACCGGGACGATCCACGTCTACGGTATCCTTGAAAGCCAGGAGGCCCGCGTCGTGGAGGGACTGACCTGGAATAACGCACCAGGGGTGATGAACAATCCCACGCCGGCCCCCAACGCGCCGGTGGAACTGAACCATGCCGATCTGACCGACGTGCTGCTGACGTTCTCGGCGCCGGCCCGTGGTACGAGGGCGTCGACGGATACGAGTGAGGCCTTGGCCGAATTCCTGAACAGCGACACGAACGGGTTCGTGGCCTTCTTGTTTGCTCCGGCCGAGGGCGGCAATGCGATCCTTCGAACCGTTGAGATGGGCGAGGAGGGCGGCACCCTGCTCCAGTTCGAGATCGGCGGCCGCGCCACGGCCGCCGGCAATCCCAACCCGGAAGACGGAGCGACCGACGTCTACCGCGATGCCGAGCTGCGATGGACGCCCGGTGGCTACGCCGGAGCGCACGATGTGTACTTTGGGACCGTCTTTGACGACGTTAACGACGCCGACCGAGGCGATCCGAGAGGCGTGCTTGTCAGCCAGGGCCAGCAGCCCGCCACATACGATCCCGGCCGGCTCGAACTCGGTCAGACCTACTATTGGCGCATCAACGAGGTCAATGCGACACCCGACGCCACCATCTTCAAAGGCCAGGTCTGGAGCTTTTCGACCGAGCCTCTGGCGTATACCATCGAGAATGTCACGGTCACCAGCAACGGAGTCTCCGACGAGGGGCTGGGGCCGGAGAAGACAATCGACGGTTCCGGGCTCAATGAGGACGATCAACATTCGATCGACGCCATGGACATGTGGCTGGCCGAACCCGTCAACGACGAACCGGTCTGGATTCAGTACGAATTCGATCGCGTGTACCAACTGCACGAGTTGTGGGTCTGGAACTACAACGTTCTGTTCGAGATGGTGCTCGGCTACGGCCTCAAGGACGTCACGATCGAGCTTTCGGTCGACGGGGTCGATTGGACCACGTTCGGCGACGTCGAATTCGCCAGGGCAACGGCGAGAGCGAACTACGGCCACAACACGGCCATCGATCTTGGCGGCGCAGCCGCCCGATTTGTCCGTCTGACCGCCAACAGCACTTGGGGGTCTCTGGGGTATTACGGTCTCAGTGAGGTACGATTCCTTCACGTCCCGGCGTTCGCGCGGGCCCCTCAGCCGGCCGACGGCCAAACCCAGGTGCCGCCCGACGTCACCGTTCGCTGGCGAGCCGGACGGAACGCCGATCTCCACCAGGTCTATCTCGGCATCGATCCTGAGGCGCTGCCCTTGATCGATACGATCGCCCAGGATCGCATCGCCCCGGCCGAACTCGAATTCGGGACCACGTACTACTGGAGAATCGACGAGGTTAACGACGCCGAGACCATCACCCTATGGGAAGGCGATCTGTGGAGCTTTGCCACGCGCGAGTATGAGATCATCGAAGGCTTCGAGAGCTACACCGACGACATCGACGCCGGTGACGCGATCTTCGACACATGGCTCGACGGCTGGGTCAACGATACCGGCTCGACCGTCGGCTACCTCGAGGCCCCCTTTGCTGAGAGGACCATCGTCCGCAGCGGCGCCCAGTCCATGCCGCTGGCCTACGACAACAGCGAATCGCCCTGGTACTCCGAGACCAAACGGACCTTCGATACAACCCAGGATTGGACGGTCCACGGCGCCGATACGCTGGTGGTCCACTTCCAGGGTCGTCCCAGTCCGTTCGTGGAACTGGCCTCGGGCAACATCATGATGGGTGCGGCCGGGGCCGACATCTGGGATGCCGCCGATGAGTTTCGTTTCGGCTACAAGAGCCTCAGCGGCAACGGCTCAATCGTCGCGCGCGTCGAGAACGTAACGAATACGCACGAATGGGCCAAGGCCGGCGTGATGATCCGAGAGACCCTGGACGCCGGTTCGGCGTTCGCAGCGGTGTATCTGACGCCCGGCAACGGCTGCCGCTATCAGGGACGCCTCGAAACCGACGCCGACGCCGTCAGCGACACCAGCGTGGCAACGGACGAGCAAATCGCCATTACTGCCCCGTACTGGGTCAGGCTCGAACGCAGCGGCGACGCCTTCAACGGCTATTACTCGGCCGACGGGGAAGACTGGACGGCGATGTCGTGGAACCCACAGACCATTGCCATGAGCGCCAACGTCTACATCGGTCTGGCCGTCACCAGTCACAGCGCCGGCGCGCTGGCCAGTGCGGAATTCTCAGACGTCGCCGCAACCGGTAATGTCACCGGCCAATGGGCGGTGGCAACCATCGGCCCCGAGCAACCGGAAGGCAATTCACCCGATGCGCTTTACGTGGCGGTTGAGGATGCCACTGGAAACTCCGCCCTCGCGATCCATCCGGCCGGCGAAGCGGCCACTCTCCCAGCAGGCTGGAACCAGTGGCAAATCTCTTTTGATGAGCTTGCCGGCGTCAACCTGGATCGCGTCAGGTCGATGGCGATCGGCATCGGCGACCGCGACAATCCCAAGGCCGGTGGCACGGGACTGATCTACATCGACGACATCGGGTTCGGAAAGCCCGCCATCGCCCCGTAGTACGACCGGCAGGCGATAGCCCCAAGAAGGCACACAGGTCGAGCGTCCCGTTCGCTCCGGAGGTCCATCGGGACACGAGGACGCTCGACCTGCCCAGTCTCGCCGATGGGACTACGGCAGAATCGTGTCCTTGCCGTGGGGCGAGTTTCGTGCAGCGACACGTGGGGATCAGCATAATACGCTGTTTGCATTCCGCCGCCATATCCTTTAGGCTCTCTTTCTGCCCCCCGGCGCAGCCGGAAGGTGCTTCTGTTGTCTGTAGGGCCATCCAAATGAGGCCAATCCAAAACTCACAGAAGAAACGACCGACGAACACGGATCCAGTGCAGACCCTCAGGGACCACCAACCCCGGCACGCATTCTTCGTCGGCATCGACTCGGACGGTTGTGCCTTCGATACGATGGCCGTCAAACAACGGCAGTGCTTCTGCCAGCAGATGATCGCCTGCTTTGGCCTGCAACCGATTGCCGAGGCAGCCTGCGAGTGCATGGACTTTGCAGCCCTTCAATCGCGAACGCGAGGCGCCAACCGCCATAAGACCACCAAGCGGGTCATCGCCGAGTTGCTGCCAGGCCATCCGATGGTCCGGCGGTGCGGGTTCCGAGTCCCGGATTTCCCGCACTACTTCCGCTGGGTGGACGATCCGAGCAGCATCCTGAGTAACGGCGGACTCCAACGGGCCATCGACCGGGCCACAGACCCTGCCGCCAGGAAGGAGCTTGAGCTGGCCCTGCGATGGAGCCGGCAGGCCGACGCGATGATTGCCGACGGAATCAGGAGGATCCCCCCCTTCCCATTGGTGCGCGAGAGTCTGGAGAAGATCGCGACCGTAGCCGACGTCGCCGTCCTCTCGTCGGCCTCGACCGAGTCGCTCGACCAGGAGTGGGCTGAACATGGAATCGACAGGTATGTATCGGTCATTGCGGGCCAGGAGATGGGCCCAAAGGTCCGGCAGCTTGCATGTGCCACGGAAGGCAAGTACAATGGCCACCACGTCCTGATGATCGGCGACAGCCCCGGCGACCTGGAGGCGGCCAAGGCCAATGGCACCTTGTTTTACCCGATTATACCCGGCCGCGAGGCGGTGTCGTGGCGCACGCTTCACAACGAGATCTTCGACACATTCGTCGCGGGTAGATACGCCGGAGCCCGTGAGGCCGAGCACATCGCCGAGTTCGACCGCTGGTTCTCCGTGTCGCCCCCTTGGCAAACATAGGAGACGCCATGCTCTACTATCATCGCGGCAGTGAAGACGACCTGTTCAGCATCGAAGACCTGAAGCAAGGCCTCTTCGAGGCGCTCGACAAGCTGGGCAGGAGACGCAAGGTCCTCGCCTTGCCGCCGGACATCACGCGGTTCTACTCGCGCGCCGGCGAGTTAACCCGCTACGCATGGCAATACTATGGACCGACGCTGACGGACATTCTGCCGGCGGTGGGGACGCATTTCGCGATGACCGAGCCGGAAATTCAGCGGATGTTCGGCGACGTCCCGGTCGAGCTCTTCCGCGAGCACGACTGGCGCGGGGGGCTTGCCACACTGGGCGAGGTACCGGGCCAGTTCGTCGAAGAGGTCAGCGAAGGCAGGCTGGACTTCTCCTGGCCGGCCCAAGTGGACAAGCTGCTCATCGAAGGCGGGTTCGATCTGATCCTGTCGATCGGGCAGGTCGTGCCGCACGAGGTGGTCGGCATGGCCAACTACAACAAGAACGTCTTCATCGGCACCGGCGGGGTCGAGGGGATCAACAAGAGCCACTACCTCGGCGCCGTCTACGGGATGGAGCGGATGATGGGCCGGGCCGACACGCCCGTTCGCCGGGTGTTGAACTACGCCTCCGATCACTTCGGCCGCGACCTGCCGGTCGTGTACGTGCACACGGTGGTCGGTCCGAGCGAGCAAGGCCTTGCCACGCGGGGCCTGTTCGTCGGCGACGACATCGAGTGCTTCCACCTCGCGGCCGACCTGTCGCTCAAGGTCAACTTCGAGATGCTCGATGAGCCGCTGAGAAAGGTGGTCGTCTACCTCGAACCAGAGGAGTTCAAGAGCACTTGGCTGGGCAACAAGAGCATCTACCGCACGCGGATGGCGATGGCCGACGGGGGTGAGTTGATCGTCCTGGCGCCGGGCCTGCGCGAGTTCGGAGAGGACAAGGAGATCGATCGGCTGATCCGCAAGTACGGCTACGTCGGCACCGACAAGGTGCTCCAACTGGTCGATGAGAACGAAGACCTGCGGGCCAACCTCAGCGCCGCCGCCCACCTGATCCACGGCTCATCCGAAGGCCGCTTCCGCATCACCTACTGCCCAGGGCACCTAACCCGCAATCAGATCGAAAGCGTCAACTTCCAGTACGCCGACCTCGCGGAGATGATGACCCGGTACGACCCGAAGAAACTCAAGACCGGCTTCAACACGGTCGGCGGCGAAGAGGTCTTCTACATCGCCAACCCCAGCCTCGGCCTCTGGTCCACCCGCGCCCGCTTTTGGTGAAGCTGCCGATGCGACTCCGTGCTGGCAAGCCGCCAAGCCTTCCCGTCAATCGATCAGGTAGGGTTGCTCGGGCAGTTCGCGGATCCAGATGTTGCGGAAACTGACCGGATCGCCGTGATCCTGGAGGACGATCGGACCATCGCCGTGTGGGGTATACCTGGCCTTGGCCTTGTGCAGCGTGGTGCCTTCGATCTCCAGGTTGTTGTGCACACAGACACCGTTGTGGAAGACGGTGATGCGGGCTTTGCGCACCACGTTGCCGTTGTCGTCGAAGACGGGACGCATGAAGGCGATGTCATAGCTTTGCCATTGGCCGGGCGCGCGTGTGGCGTTGACCATGGGCGGATGCGATCCATAGATGGCCGCCGCCTGACCGTCGGCATAGGTCCGGTTGGTCTCGTAGTCGTCGTCGGTATACGAATCAAGGATCTGCACTTCATAGCGGCCCATAAAGAACACCCCGCTGTTGCTGCGGCTCTGTCCTCTGACCCGATCCGGCACGCCTTCCGGCGTTCTCCATTCAACGTGCAACTGGCAACTGCCGAACGACTGCTTCGTTCGAATGTTGCCCGCCTTCCGGGTGACGGTCATGTAGTCGTCGACAATCTCCCACGGGGCCGGACTGCCGTCGCCCTTCTGCCACTGCGACAGATCGGTGCCGTCGAACAGGACGATGGCGTCGGAAGGCGGCTGCCCGAACCGCTCGGCGGGCGTCACCACAGGCGGCCTCGGACGGCTCATGTCGTGGACCCCGTATTTGCGGACCTGAGCAGCAGCATAGGCCCCCGCCGCGATGACCAGCATCGCGGCAAACAAACAACCGATGGACTTCGTCACGCCGGATCTGCATTTCATGGTGTTCTCCTCTGATCCACGTAGGTTGCGGATGACCGGCGGTCATCATACTCCATTCACCGTGGTGCGCCCAGGACGTTTCTCCCTCGCTGCTGGGGGCTGGAGGCCGGAGGAACGTCAGGTGGCTGGGTCTCGCTTGCAGACAACCTGCTCGACGGCACGGGCTACGATGTAATCGGGCAGCTTCTGAAGGCTGGGCCCGTCGCTGTAATTGGCGATGATGCTCTCATCGGGAAAGGCCCCGGCTCGCCCGATGAGCCGGTCGGCGAGTTCGCAGAGCATCTCGTCCGGGACCTCGTCACAGACCTCGGAAACGAGGGCGCGGGCCGTCGCGACAAGGTTCTCGAATTCGCGACGGCTGTCATACCAGTTGATCTGAAATTCCAGGTCGCCCGCCAGCCGGCTCGTCGAGCGGTCGAACGTGTACTGGATGCCGATCGGATTGTACATCTCGATCCGCTCGTCGATGAAGGCCAAACAGGCCTCACGATAGGCCTGCACCTTGTCGCGATCCATCGGTCCAAACCCCTGCTGGTCGACCTCGGCCGACAGCAGGGCATCGATCCGTTCACAGAGGCGATCCCGCTCGGCCGCCATTCGCTCGTACAGTCGCTCGTAGTACGCCTTCAACAGGAGCCTTGCCGAGTGCCTTTGGCTCATGACCGGGTCCTTGCCGGCAACCGGCAGCCAGAAAATGCCTTCCGGGAAGCCATGTCATTTCAGCGCTTGGCGAGGAGGGTCTGAACCTTCTCCAGAAGCACGTTCGGCTTGACCGGCTTGTCGAGAAACTCCTCGACCGGCAGCCAGGCCTGATCGCCGGCATTGGCTTTGAAATCCAGCCCCGTCTTGTCCTTCACCGCCGTCAGCATGAGGATCGGGATGTCCTTGTATTCGCCGGCACCCTTGAGTTCCCGCGCGAACTCAAAGCCTTCCTGGCGGGTCCGCATCATCACATCGAGGATGATCAGGTCCGGCCGACTCTCTTTGATCCGGTCCATGCCTTCGCTGCCGTCGGCGGCGCCGCGAACCTCGTAGCCCTTGTTCTCCAGGACCACGGTCATCGCTTCGGTGATGTCCGGATCGTCGTCAATAATCAGAATCCTGCCCTGTCCCATTTCGTCTCCTTCGTCCATTGCAGGTCAACCTGCACTCTTCTCAAGTTCGGATCGTATCTCCCTCAGGTAATGATCGATCCTGTCCAGCAGGAGGCCGCTCAGGCCCTGCCTGGGTTCGACGACCTGCGGCTGAATCCCAAAAATGACCATCGTCTCCGGCGCCTGGCCCAACTGCTCGGCCAGTGTCAGGACCCGCAAGAGGTCCGCCTCATGGAGCGATTGATGGGCGAGAATCTTCGCGATGCGAACCTGGTCGGGCGTGAAACGCCGGAGCGTTCCCGGCGCCTCGCCCATATGCGCACTGTCGATCAGGATCGCCTTGCGGCGCCCCTCGATCATGTGCAGCACCGACATGCCTCCGACGCCCGCGTCGATGAAATCGACCGCCGGATAGCAGTCGGCCTCCTGCCCCAGCCGCCCGACCAGATCCACCCCGATCCCATCGTCGGCCATCAGCGGATTGCCGAGGCCAAGCACCACTGTCGGCTTTCGCATCGCCTCGCGGCTACCTGACGAACTGTACGTTCAGCATATGCGTCGAGCACGAGATACACGGATCGTATGAACGCACCAGCATCTCGAGTTTCAGACGGACCGCGTCCTCGCCCTCGTCCAGGATCTCCGGAACGAACTTCTCGAAGTCCTGCTGGATGGCGGCGTGGTTCTGGTTCGTCGGAATGCAGATGTCGGCGCCGACGCAGTTGCCCTTGCGATCGAATTCGTACTGATGGAAGAGGATTCCGCGGGGCGCTTCGACGCAGCCACTGGCCTTGCCGGCCTTCGGCGAGACCTTCACCGTCTCCGGCTTGACGCCCGCCGTCAACAACTCGTCGATCATGCCGATGCTGGTCTCGACGACGTGCACACACTCCACGATCTGAGCGACGCTGTTCATGAACGGATTGCAGCAGCCCTTGGCCAACCCGAGCATCTTGGCCACATCTTTGGCCAGAGGCGAAAGCAGCTCGGCGTTGTTGTTGAACCGCGCCAGAGCGCCGACCGTGTAGGACTCCCGGTGCCACTTGGTCCACTTGGCCGTCGATTGATCGTTCATATACTCGTTGGCCACACTCTGCCAATCGTGGATCGAAACAGCCCCGTCGTAATCGGTACTCGTGATGTCGCCGTGGTAGAACGTATACGTGGGCGGATTGTCCTGCTTGAGCGCGATGTATTCGGTCTCGCGCGTGAAATCCGGGATGTTGCCCGCCACAGAGAGCACCGCTTCCGCAACCGCCTTCAGATCGGCTACGGAGTTCTTGAGCCGCTCCTGCAGCTCGCGCAGCTCCTTCTCCGTCGGGAACTTCGTCAGGCCGCCCGGCGTGAGCGTCACCGGGTGCGTGGTGCGACCGGCGATCAGGTCCGACCACTCGTTCGCCAGACGGTGCAGGCGAATCACCGCCATAACCACTTCGGGCGCCTTGGCGGCCAGCGGCACGACCGACGGCAGCCCGAACAGATCGGGCGAGACCAGGTAGCCAACGTGCAGAACATGGCTCTGCAATTGCTCGGAATAGTGCATCAGGATACGGACCTTGTCGGCCTGCTCGGAGACTCTGATGCCCATCGCGTTCTCGACGGCCTTGGTGGAGGCCAGCGAGTGGGTGATCGAACAGATCCCGCAGATG
>CAZSXM010000059.1:0-26044 GCA_964610435.1 uncultured Pirellulales bacterium
GCAGAACCGCCCCATGGCCGCCTAGAATCTACCTACAAACGTGCAGTGCACCCGTCCCCTAACCTGATTCTAATAGTCCCTTGACTCTCGAGGGGAGATTTTGGTAAAATGGGGAAATAATCCAAGCCCGACTGAGTGTGTCCGGCCTTGGGGAACGGCGGTATTGGTGGAGGTGTTCTTGCCGGGGGCAGGTGGGGTCTTTTTGTTGTTTGGGCAACAGGGATGGAACGTCTCTGGGCCCGGAAGGCCCCCCGGGGCAACGAGAAGCATGACATGACGACGAGCCAGACAGCACAGACGGATGACCGCCGTTCACCGGCGGCGGCCAGAGGGAAGGATCGTCCGGCGCCGAACGCGACGAAGAGCGGCGACCGCATGCTGGCGTGTCGCTTCGAGCTGAAGTACCTGATTACGGAGGCCAAGGGCGCGGCGATCGAGCGCTACATCCGTCCGTTTCTGGAGTACGACCGGTACTCCAAGCTCCAGCGGGGCGGGATGTATCCGATCGTCAGCCTCTACTGCGATTCTCCGGACATGCAGCTCTGCCGTGAAACTCTGACCGGCGTGAAGAATCGTTTCAAGCTTCGAATCCGCAGCTACACCGACGATCCGGAGTATCCGCGTTTCTTCGAGATCAAGAGGCGGATCAATCAGGTCATTCTCAAGAGCCGGGCCCGTGTCATGGATGAGGACGTCGCGCCTTTGCTGGCAGGACGACAGTTGCCGGCGCGCGGGTACACGACCGATGAAGTGGCCCTGAATCAGTTTCAGCTCTACACGGCCAGCATCAACGGCGGGCCGCGGGTGCTCATCCGGTATATGCGCCAGGCGTTCGAAAACACCACGGAGAATCGCGTGCGAGTGACTTTCGACCGCAACCTCTGCTACAAGGTCACCGACGAGCCGCTGGTTCGTCTCGGCGGATCGGGCTGGCAGCGGAACGCCCTGACCGAGGGAAATGTGATACTGGAAATCAAATTCACGGGGACGTTTCCCACGTGGCTGAGTCGAATGGCGGCGCTGTTCGGTCTCCGGGCCAGGTCGGTGTCGAAATTCGCCACATCGATCGAGCAGTCCTGCGCATTGGGGCATTGCGCCCCAGTCTTGAGGAACGGGTGGCATGGATAGACTTTGGCAACTGATGGAAGAAACGCCGATGGGCGGGCCGTTCAGTCCGCAGAGCATTCTGCTGAGCCTCCTGCTGGCGTTCGTGCTGGGCCAGGTGATTGCGTGGGTCTACTACATCACGCACAGCGGCCTGTCGTATTCCCGTTCGTACGTGCAGTCGCTGATCGTGATTACGGTCGTGATCTCCATGGTGATGGCCGTGATCGGCAACAACATCATCACCGCCGTCGGCCTGATGGGCGCGCTGGCCATCATTCGTTTCCGCAATATCATCAAGGATACGCGTGACATTGCCTTCATCTTCTGTTCACTGGTGGTGGGCATGGCAGCCGGCTCGCATCGGTACGCCACGGCCATCATTGGAACCGTCATCCTCTGCCTGATCATCCTCTACTTGTATCTCACGGATTTCGGCGCGCACGAGCCGCACAACGGGTTCCTGCGGTTCAGTCTCCGTGGTTCCATCGGGCCCGATCACCCCATTACGAGGGTCTTGAGGCGGTTCTGCGGGAACTACACCCTGATCTCCGTTCAGGACACCGGTTTCGGCGGGCCAGCCGACTATGCATACCAACTGATGATCCGAAACGCCGCGCGGAACGAAGAACTGATCGCCGAACTCGAACGCGTCGAGGGCGTGGAGAACATCAGTCTCACCATGCAGGAAAAACTGCTTGAGGTGTAGCACCGACATGATCAAGAAACGCTCCGGAAACAACCATATTGTCAAGCGGTATTACCTGCGTCACCTTGTGCCGGTGGCGGTGTGGCTGGGAGCGGTCGTGGTTGTGGTCTGGCTGTTCTACCAGCGGGCCGAACGGTTCGAAATCGTGGGGATTGCGCAGGGACAGGTCCGTCAGGTGGCCACGAGCAGCACCGGACGAATTCGAAACGTCTCCGTGGATCTGTTTGAAGCCGTCCATGCCGGTCAGACGTTGGCGGTGGTCGATACGCTGCGGGATGACGAACAGATGCTGGAGGCCGAGCTGCAGGCCCAACTGAGGGTGGCGGTCGCCGAAGCCGAACGTCTGGCCTCGCTGTTGATTCCCACGCAGGAGCAGTTGCAGGCCGATACGGCCAGCATGAGAATCAGCCTGGCCGACAACGAGCGGCGGTTTGCCGTGGACGTGGAGGCCGCCCGACTTCGCATCCTGGAGTTGCAGGGGGCCCTCGCCTCCGACCGGGTCACGCTGGATGATCTCGACATGGAGGTGAGGATTCTTGAAGACCTGCTGAGCCGAGAAGCGATTGCACCCTATGAGGTGGAGAGGGCGAAGGTCCAGTACAAGAGCCTCGACGGCAAGGTCAAGGAGACCGAACAGCAGTTGGAGCAGACGCGAGAGGATCTACGCAAGGCCGAGACAAGGCGCGACGAATTCTCTCGGCAGCATCTGCCCGAGCTGTCCATCGATCACGCGCTGGAGGCGATCCGAAAGGAGATCACGGTTCAGGAAGAGCGGATGAAGGGACTGCTGGCCCAACTGGCGACCCTGGATGTGCGCAAGAACGTGGAAGTTAAATCGCCCATCGACGGCATGGTGATCGCCGTGCGTCAGCGGGCCGCCGAGGTCCTCTTGCAGCGGCCGGGCGAGCAGATGATCCGACGGGCCGGCGAGGTTGTGGCTGCCGGCGATCCGATTCTCGCCGTCGCCGAGCAGGAGCCGACCGAGATTGTGGCCTACGTCAGCGAACATCAGTTGATGCTACTGAAGGACCAGATGACCGTGCGACTGGTCAAGGCCAGGGAGCCGGCCCAGATTGCCCAGTCGCGCGTCTCCCGAATCGGTCCGACCATCGAGTTGATGCCGCAGCGATTGTGGTTGAACCCCAACATTCCCCAGTGGGGCCGGCCGGTGTTGATCGACATCCCTCCGGGCATGACTATCGTCTCCGGCGAAATCGTCGGCATACGAGATCTATGAGCATGCAACAGTCTTCGTGTGGGCCCGGGGCGGCGTCCATACGGTTAAGGCGGATGATAACGTGACCATGGCTTCGTATTATCGCTGCTGGATCGCACGGGGCATACCGTGCATGGTGCTCCTCGTCCTGCTGGTCGGGTGCGGTCCGAAGAACTACAAGCAGGATGCGGACGAACGGGTCTATTCCATCCTCGACCGGCAGTGGGACCCCGAATTCGGGACCAAGGCGAATTACCGCGTCAGTGACGTCGAACCGTCCGCATTGGACGTTCGGGTGGATAAGGCGATTCCGAGTTCGGGCGTCCTGACGCTGCCCGAAGCCGTGGCTATGGCAACGGCGCACAACCGCGAATACCAGACGCAGAAGGAACTGCTTTATGCCAGCGCTCTGGATCAGCGGCTGGTCCGCCATCAGTTCGAGACCTCTCTGTTTGGAGGCGCGAGCCTGTTTTACTCGGGCGACGGGACTGACGAGGCCGTCGAGCTCGAGGCCAACGTCGGGTTCAATCGACTCTTGGCGACGGGGACGCAGATCACCGCCGCGCTGGCGACCGCCTGGACCGAGGTCCTGTTGGGGCCGCGCGAGACGGGGCTGTCTTCCCTCTTTGCCGCGTCGGTGACGCATCCGTTGCTGCGAGGCAGCGACCCGGCCATCGTTCTGGAGGGGCTCACACAGGCCAAGCGCGATACGCTCTATCAGATTCGCACCTTTAACCGGTTCCGCAAGACGTTCGTCGTCTGGGTCGTGACGCAGTACCTCGAGGCGCTGGAGTTGCACGAGCGCGTGCGGAACGCCGAAGAGCAGGTGGCCGCGCTGGGCCGGCTGCGCGATCAGGCGCGCGACCTGGCTTCGGCCGGACGTCTGCCCGTGATCGAGGTCGATCGGCTTCAGGAGGAGGTGCTGCTGATGCGTGAGGCGCACATCGTCGCGCAACGGCAATACGAACAGTCTCTCGATCAATACAAGATCGCCCTGGGAATGGCGCCGACAGAGGATTTCCGCCTGGACGCCGAAGCGATGCGCTCGCTGGCCGAGTCCGGGCTGGCCGAGCCGACGTTCGCCGAGCGTGAGGCGATTGACACCGCTTTGTATCATCGTCTGGACATGGCCAATGCGGCCGACGCCGTCCTGGATGCGCAGCGGCACGTCCATGTGGCGGCCGATCAATTGCGAGCCGATTTGAGACTCGGCGGCACGGTCGAGTTGGACACCGATGGGGGCAAGCGGGGCACGGCCGGGGCGTCACTCGATTTGCCTCTGGACCGCGTTGCCGAGCAAGCGGCTTATCGCCAGACCCTGATCGCGTTGAGCCAACGGCAGCGAGACTACGATCTGGCCGCCGACACCGTTCGCGTCGAAGTGCGCCAGGCCCACCGCCAGCTTCGCGAGGCGGCCCGGCGGTACCACACGCTCCTCGAAGCACGCGACCTGGCGCAGGTCCGCCTCGAAAAGACGTATGCGTTGCTCCAATACGGGCGAACGAGCAGCCGGCGCGTGCTCAGCGCCCAGCAGGATCTGTACACTGTGAAGAACGCGTTGACCGATGCGCTGACGGACTATGCGATCGCGACGCTGAACTTCTATCGGGACACCGGTGTGCTTCGAGTGCGGCCGGACGGCATGTGGGAAACGGGGGCCGGCGCCGTCGAAATCGCCCGGCAGACCGATCGGCCGGCCCTGCCGCAGGAACGCCAGGAAGGCCGAGGCAGGTAGACGCGACCGCAGGGTCGGCGCATCCACCTCTGGCCTGACCACGAAACCGCGGGCCATCGTTGTTCTTCTGTCCCCCAGCCGTGTCGAACGGGAGGCATCTGTTCGGCCGCAGTCTATCGGACCTGCCGCCGGGTTTCGCCGTCTCTCTCCTCTCCGCCCGCAAGTTTCGCTTCAAAGGGGACGATGGATGTAGTATAGTACTGCGTCCGGTTGGAGGCAGAGGGTCAGACGGCTGTGGTCGGCGCGTGGAGGGCCTTGGGATGAGATCGTCGGCAGCCTTGCGTATTGCTGTGCCGGGATGCAGTGCGGCGGGGATCAGAGAAAGGGTCAGTGGTTCGATGGGTATGACGGAAGGCACGTGCGATTTCGGGCGGATCGAACGGAAGTGGCAGGCGTATTGGGACGAGCACAAGAGCTTCAGGGCGACCGATTGTGATGCGTCGAAGCCGAAGTACTACGTTCTGGACATGTTCCCCTATCCGAGCGGTCAGGGTCTGCACGTCGGCCACCCGGAAGGTTACACCGCCACGGACATCGTCGCCCGCTACAAGCGGATGAAGGGCTTCAACGTCCTGCACCCGTTCGGCTGGGACGCCTTCGGCCTGCCCGCCGAGCAACACGCGATCGCCACGGGGACCCACCCGGAGGAGACGACCAACAGGAACATCGCCAACATGAAGCGGCAGACCAAGGCGCTGGGCTTCAGCTACGACTGGGACCGTGAGATCGCCACGACCGATCCGGAGTACTATCACTGGACGCAGTGGATCGTCCTGAAGCTGTTCAACAGCTATTTCGACGAGGACCTCCAGAAGGCCCGACCGATCGAGGAATTGACGATTCCCGACGGGCTCAGCGACGAGGACAGACGCCGCTATATCGACGACCGTCGGCTGGCGTACCAGTCGAGCGTTCCCGTGAACTGGTGTCCGGCCCTGGGGACGGTCCTGGCCAACGAGGAGGTGGTCGGCGGCGTCAGCGAGCGGGGCGGCCACCCCGTGATTCGTAAGCCGATGCGGCAGTGGATGCTCCGCATCACCAAGTACGCCGAACGACTGCTCGACGACCTGAAAGAGGTCGATTGGTCCGAGTCGATCAAGAAGCTCCAGATCGACTGGATCGGCCGCAGCGTCGGGGCCGAGGTCTGCTTCAGGATCGACGGATACGAAGACAACATCTGGGTCTTCACGACCCGTCCGGATACGCTCTTCGGCGCCACCTACATGGTCATGGCGCCGGAACACCCGCTGGTTGGGACCATCGTCACGGAGGCGCAGAAGCCGGCGGTCGAGGCCTACTGCGAAGCCGCCGCCCGCAAGAGCGATCTGGACCGGACCGACCTGGCCAAGGACAAGACGGGCGTCTTCACCGGCGCCCATGCGATCAATCCCGTCAACAACGAGCGAATCCCGATCTGGATCAGCGACTACGTGCTGATCAGCTATGGGACCGGTGCGATCATGGCGGTGCCGGCGCACGACGACCGCGACTTCGAGTTCGCCACGAAGTTCGAGCTGCCGATTGTTCAGGTGGTGCAGCCGCCCAGCGCCGAGGACGCCGAGCGCGTGGCGCGGGGCGAGTTGTGTTTCACCGGGGACGGCACGGCAATTAACAGCGGGCCGTTCGATGGGTTGGCGACGCCGGAATTCAAAGAGAAGGTCACGGCCTGGCTTGCCGAGCGAGGTCTGGGCAAGAAGGCGATCAACTACAAGCTTCGCGACTGGCTGTTCAGCCGGCAGCGGTACTGGGGCGAGCCATTCCCGATCGTGCATCTGGCGGACGGGACCGTGACCGGCATTTCGGAAAGCGAATTGCCGTTGCGGCTGCCCGATCTCGACGACTACAAGCCGCTGGGGACGGCCGAGCCGCCGCTGGCCAAGGCGACCGACTGGGTCAATGTCACGCTGCCCGACGGCAGCACCGCCCGTCGGGAGACGAACACGATGCCCCAGTGGGCGGGGAGCTGCTGGTACTATCTGCGCTATCTCGACCCGCGCAATCCCGAGCGCGGCTGGGACCCGGCCAAGGAGAAGTACTGGATGCCCGTGGATCTGTACATCGGCGGCGCCGAGCACGCCGTGCTGCACCTGCTGTACTCGCGGTTCTGGCACAAGTTTCTGTATGATCTGGGCTACGTCAGCACGAAGGAGCCTTTCAAGAAGCTCGTCAACCAGGGGATGATCCTCGGCGAAGACGGGCAGAAGATGAGCAAGTCGCGCGGCAACGTGGTGAACCCCGACCAGGTCGTGACGGACTACGGCGCCGATTCGATGCGGCTGTACGAGATGTTCATGGGCCCGCTGGAGGCGATGAAGCCCTGGAGCATGAACGGAGTGCAGGGCGTGCACCGATTCCTCCAGAAGACCTGGCGGCTGGTCGTCGATGAAGAGACGGGCCGGCTCTCGCCGGGCGTACAGGACGTGCCGGCCGATGAAGAGACGCTGCGCCTGCTGCACCAGACCATTAAGAAGATCGGCGACGACGTTGAGTCGTTCGGCTTCAACACCGCCATCAGCGCGATGATGATTCTGGTCAATCACCTCGGCCGCCGGCAGGTGCGGCCGAAGTCGGTGTTGGAGTCCCTCGTGCTGGTTCTGGCGCCCTTCGCTCCGCACATCGCCGAGGAACTCTGGCAGCGATTGGGCCATGCGAACAGCCTGGCCTACGAGCCCTGGCCGACGTATGACAAGGGGCTCATCCAGGAAAGACAGATCGAACTGGCCGTCCAGGTCAATGGCAAGATCAGGGACCGCATCGTGGTCGCTGCCGAGGCGGACGAAGAGGCCATCAAGGCCGAGGCGCTGGGCAGCGACAAGATCGTCGAGGCCCTGGCGGGCAAGACGCCGAGGAAGGTCATTGTCATCAAGTCGCGTCTGGTCAATGTCGTCGCGTGAGCGTCCCGAAGGAGCCGGCATGTATCTGGAGATCGAAGCGAAACTCAGAGTGGATTCGTTCGAGCCGGTGGAACGGCGATTGGTCGAGCAGGCCGCTTCGCTCGTCTCGGAGGCGATCCAAACCGATGTCTACTTCGACACCGCCGCCGGCGATCTGACGCGGACCGACCGATGCCTGCGTCTTCGGCTCGAGGCGATGCACGGGCAGGAATACTTCGTCCTGACGTACAAAGGTCCCAAGCAGGCCGACGACTTCAAGAGGCGCAAGGAGGTGAACCTCAACGTCACCGATGGGGCGGCGGTGGAGTCTCTGCTGGACGGGCTGGGATACCGGCGCGCGTTGGCCTTCAACAAGCAGCGGCGAGAGTGGAAGCTGAACGACTGCCTCATCGCTCTGGACACGTTGCCTCTGATCGGCACGTTCGTGGAGATCGAAGGCGTCAACGCCTCGATCATCCGGACCGTGCAGGAGGCGTTGGGATTGACGGATTCCCCGCACGTCATGGACAGTTACGCCTCGCTGATCGAAGCGGCATTGTCCCGTCTCGACTCGACACGGAGAGAGGTGTTCCTGTGAGGGTATGGTTCGAGTCGCCATGAAGCCATCCGACGGCTATATTCAGTATATTATCAATCCGAAATCCGGCGCCAGCAGCGGCAAGTTCGCTTGCCGGCGATTCTGTCGTTATCTGATCCATCGCGGCTACGACGTGCAGGTGTTGATGACGAGATCGCTCGAGCACGTCTGTGAGCTCGCGACCGATGCGGCCGTCGATCCGAAGTGCGCTCTGGTCGTTGTGGCCGGCGGCGACGGGACGGTCCGCGAGGCGGCCCACGGCATGGAAGGCAGTGCCAAGCCGCTGTTGATTGTGCCGTGCGGCACGGAGAATCTGCTGGCCAACGAACTGGGCTTCGACCGATGGTTGCACACCCTCGTCCGGACGTTCGAGGGCGGCCTTACGCGACCGCTCGACCTGGGCACGGTCAACGGCAAGTGTTTCACCTCCATCGTCGGCTTCGGGTTCGACGGCGACGTGGTCGGCCTGGTCAACCAGCGCCGGACCGGGCACATCAACCATTTCGATTATGTGTATCCGCTTTGGCGGACCTTTTGGGGGCACCCGTTCGACCCGATGACGGTGGTGGTAGACGATCGTGAGATTTTCGACGGTCCGGGCATGGTGTTCGTCGGCAACATTTCGCGCTATGCCATCGGGCTTCAGATTCTGCGCCATGCCGACTTCAGCGACGGCCTGTTGGACGTGTGCATTTACCGGTGCGCCGGACGGGTCCACCTGGTCAAGCACTCGGTCCTGACGGTCCTGAAGCATCATGCAGGCCGCCGCGACGTGATCTACGAACAGGGCCGTCGCATCAGCGTCCGCTCGTCCGTCGGCGCGATCCGCAGCGAGATCGACGGCGACCCCGGTCCCCCGCTGCCGGTGCACATCGAGGTGTTGCCCCGTGCGGTTCAATGCATGATTCCGCCGGGCGCCAAGCCCGCCGGCATCCGAACTCGAATCGCCCGGTCGTTCCGCTGATCGTATCGCCTTGCGGCGCTGCGCGCGTGCGGATACCATGCGATGAAACTGGAAGAGTCTGTGTGGATATCTTATATGAAGTTTGACATTGGCAACGTATCTGTCGGTCTGGATGAGCCGCTGTTCGTGATGGCCGGTCCTTGTGTGATCGAGAGCGCTGGTGGGTGCCTGGAGATCGCCGATCGCCTCGCGCAGATCGCCCGGCGGACCGGTGTGGCGATGCTCTTTAAGGCCAGCTTTGACAAGGCCAACCGCAGCAGCATATCGAGTTTCCGTGGGCCGGGTTTAGAGAGGGGTCTGCGAATCCTGGAGCGGGTGCGCGCCGAAACCGGCCTGCCGGTGATCACCGATGTGCACGAGCCCGACCAGGCGGCGGCGGTGGGGTTGGTTGTCGATTGCGTCCAGGTTCCTGCGTTTCTGTGCCGGCAGACCGATCTGCTCTGTGCCTGTGCGGAGACGGGCAAGCCCGTCAACGTCAAGAAAGGGCAGTTCCTCTCGCCTGACGAGATGGGCAATGTCGTCGAGAAGATCCGCGCGTGCAGGAACGATCGAATCCTGCTGACCGAGCGGGGCACGTTCTTCGGCTACAATCGGCTGGTCAACGACATGACCGCGATCGCATCCATGAAGCGGCTGGGCTGTCCGGTCGTTTTCGATGCGACGCACAGCACGCAGCAGCCGGGCGGGCTCGGCACCGCCAGCGGCGGGCGGCGCGAGATGGCGCCCATCCTGGCCCGGGCCGCGGTGGCCGCCGGCGCCAACGGGTTGTTCCTCGAAGTCCATCCCAACCCTGAGAAAGCCAAATCCGACGCCGCATCGATCCTCCCGCTGGATTGGCTGGAGGAACTGATCGCCGTCTGCCTGAGCATCCATAGGACTGTTCGTGAGTAATCCAGACGCCAACCAGGTCGGCTACATCTACGGCCCCGTCCCCTCTCGCCGGCTGGGGCGCAGTCTCGGCATCGACGTCGTGCCCGCCAAGATCTGCACGCTCGATTGCGTGTACTGCCAGATCGGAAGGACCACGGAGAAGAGCACGGTCCGCCGGCCGTTCTTCGATGTGCGAGCGGTCCTCGACGAACTGAGGAGCAAGCTGGCCGAGGGTGTCGAAGCCGATTACGTTACGATCGGCGGATCGGGTGAGCCGACTCTGAATTCGCAGATCGGGGATCTGATCGATGGCATCCGCCAGGTCACGGGTATTCCCGTGGCGATCATTACGAACGGCACGTTGTTGCATCGGCCGGACGTCCGGGCTGAGTGTGCCAAGGCGGATGTGGTCGTCCCGTCGCTGGATGCCGCTGATCCGGAAGCGTTCGAGGCGGTGAACCGACCGGCGTCGGGTATCAGCATTGAAAAGCTGGTTTCCGGGCTCGTCCAGTTCCGTGAGGAATTCAGCGGCCGGATCTGGCTGGAGGTATTCCTGATCGAGGGTCTGAACACGACGCCGGAGCAGATCGAGGGACTTAGACGACACATCGATCGGATCCGTCCGGATCGGATCCAGCTCAACAGTGCTGTCCGACCCGCTGCCGAGCCGGGGATCGAAGCGATCGCCCGCCAACGCCTCGAAAGCATCGCCCGTCAGATTGGCGGCAACTGCGAGATCGTCGGAGCCGCACCGCCGGCCCGTAACGACCGCCATGTGCAGCGGACGCGCGCGGATGTCTTATCAATGCTGAAACGGCGGCCCTGCTGTCTCGAAGACGTCTGTGCCGGGATTGGGATCAGCCGCAACGAGGCCGTCAAGCACATCACCCAACTGCTCGAAGAGAAGGCCATCACCTCCGGACGGCAGGGGGGCGTGACCTACTACCACAGCCGCTCGGAATGACCGAGAGGGCGCCGAACGGCATTCCTCTCTGCATACGCCGAACCACCTGCTTTCGAGCCTCCGGCATCGAATGCCCGATATTCACACGCAGTTTTTGTAAAGAGCCACGCGCAATTGGCCGATAAATGTGTGTAGCGTTCCACAAAGGCCGGACTGATCCAAGGGCAAGGATCGGGCCTCGGCGCGATCGATCGGGTGCCGTCGTGTCCGACGCCGTGTGGAACGTCGCAGGATGGGATACCGAGATGAAGCGATTGCAGCGACAACTCGTTTTGAACAAAGGGGCCGAGAAGTTCATCTTTCGCTACGAGCAAGGCGCAGAGGACGAGCTTCTGGATGCTCTGATCGATCAGGTGAAGGACCATCGAACGGACTTCGACTGGTTCGACGCTGCCGTGCTCAGTTTCAAATTGAGCCAGATGCTGATCGGTCGGGCCGAGGGGCTCCTGGCCGACGACTCCGATGTGACGCTCGTGCATTGAATCGAATGGAACGATGCGCCTCTGTGTAGGAGGCGTGTCTGTGTGGACAGAGATGGAAACGAATAGGTGATCGATGATGTCGATAGATGAAGTGGGCAGGTGGACTATGGAAGACAACCATGCGATAGTCGAGCAGTTCCTGAACTACCTCAAATTCGAAAAGCGGTTCTCGGAGCACACGGCTAAGTGCTATGGCGCCGACCTCGCGCAGTTCGGGGATTTCCTGGTGCAGACCTGCGACGGCGACGTTCCTTCCGACGGGGGCGGCTCGTTGGATCACTCGCATGGTGGGGTCGCCACGGCAGTGGCCGTGCAGGCGGCGCAGAGCGTCGATCAACTCCTGCTGGCCGCGGACGTCAACGAGGCGCGATCCTACCTGGCCCACCTCAACGGCAAGGCGTACTCGAAGGCCACGATCGCCCGCAAGCTGGCGACGCTGCGCAGCTTCTACAAGTTCCTGGTCAAGACGAACCGGCGCAGCTCGAACCCGCTGACGGCCGTCCGCACCCCGAAGCAGGACAAAAAGCTCCCGCGCTTCCTCGAATACGAAGAGATTAAGCGCCTGCTCGATACCCCGCCGACGGAAACGTGGCTGGGCGCTCGGGACCGGGCGATCCTCGAGACGCTGTACAGCACGGGCATCCGGGTCAGCGAACTGGTCGCGCTGAACATGGACGACGTCGATTTTCTCGGCGAGATCATCCACATTCGCGGCAAGGGCAAGAAGGAGCGGATCGCGCCGATCAGTTCGTCGGCGTTGCAGGCGATTCAGCGCTATATGGAGTTTCGCAACAAGCGAGCGCAGAGCAACACGAATTTCGACACGAAGGTGCTGTTCGTCAACAAGCACGGGCAGCGTCTGAGCACCCGCAGCGTTCGCCGGAAGATGGACAAATACCTCAAGATGGCCGGGCTGGACCCGAACATCAGCCCGCACACGCTGCGGCACAGTTTTGCGACCCACATGCTCAACAATGGGGCCGACCTGCGAAGCGTGCAGGAGCTGCTCGGTCATCAGTCGCTCTCGACGACCCAGGTCTACACGCACCTGACCACCCGCAAGCTCAAAGAGGTCTACGACCATGCCCATCCGCGGGAGGAGTTCGGGCAGGACGTCTACGCTCCCTCGGAAGGGCCCCAGGATTGGCCGCTGGCCGACGGATCGATGTAGCAGCGATGGGGGCGAGAATCGAGGGCGCCGTGGCGCCTTTCGACCGCATCGGATTGTGCGAAAGGCCGCTCACGCGAGCGGCCTTATCCTTTCGTCGCAACGCCGCGGCATCAAGGAGCGCAAGGGTGTCGGAAGCGATCGACCGACATTTGGCAGAACTTCTGCAAAAAAAACGTTGAATCTTTCGTGTGGGGAGTCTATCCTTACCGTGTTGCCTTTTTTTGAGGGCGGTTAGCTCAGTTGGCTAGAGCGCCTGCTCGACACGCAGGAGGTCACAAGTTCAAATCTTGTACCGCCCATTCATGTAAGATGCTGTGCGTTCACTGCTTATCAATCCCTTTTTGCAGCCGGTGTTTGTGCGTCGTGTGTTCCTGCCCTTTTTTGCTCTGTTTGGCGACGGCGGTGTCGGGGGTTGGTGCATTTTTTCGTTTGGACAGGCCAGCGGATTGTCGATAGTATAGGGTAACGGTACTAGGTATTGATGCACCTTGGCAGATTCGAAGACGTCCTATGGGGCTTTACGACAGGGATTACACGCAGGCGGGGCAGCGGCAGGAGCACTACGGCGTGCCTCAGATGCGGTTCAATCTTCCGCGCATGACGCCGGTAGTCAAGTGGCTGCTCATCATCAACATCTCCATTTTCGTCATCGGCGTTCTGATTCCGACGCTCGGTGACTCGCTCGAGCGCTGGTTTGCGGTCGATGGCGGCTCATGGTTCACCGGCCTGCAGCCCTGGCGGCTTTTCACCTACCAGTTTCTCCACAGTCGCACGGTCGTCTGGCACGTCTTCTTCAACATGGTCGCGTTGTTTTTCCTCGGGCCGCCTCTGGAACGTCACTGGGGCAGCCGTCGGTTCCTGCCGTTCTATCTGATCTGCGGAGCGGCCGGCGGACTGTTCTATCTCCTGCTGATCGCGATCCGGTTCTTGACGCCGATCCCGATGATCGGCGCGTCCGGCTCGGTCCTGGGGCTCTTGGCGGCCTGCGCCATCCTCTTTCCGCATATCGTATTGTTCGTTTTCTTCTTCCCGGTGCCGATTCGTGTGGCAGCGGTGGTCTTCGCGTTCATGTACTTCCTTCTGATCGTGACGCGCAGCAACAATGCCGGGGGGGAGGCCGCGCACTTGGCGGGCATGGTGGCCGGCGCGGCCTATGTCCTGCTGATGCCCAGATTTGGTCAGTTTCGCCTCAAAATGCGGGCCGGGTCGTGGGACAAGAGCGTCGAGCAGCAACGAATGTTGCAGATCGAGGTCGATCGCATCCTTGCCAAGGTTCACCGCGAGGGGCTGCACAGCCTGACGGGAAAGGAAAAGAAGGCCCTCAAGAAGGCCACGCAGATGGAGTTACGCCGGCAGAACCTGTAGCGGACACGCATCGTGCCCGCCTGCTCTATGGGGTTCGGTGCGCGTGCATCGGACCTTCGTCACACGGGCGTTCGCGGCCGGATCAGTCCCATTTGAATCCGCGTCGGCTCATGCCCTCGGTTAGGGCTTCCATGCGTTTCCTGACGTTCTCTCGTCTCAGTTCGGTGTCCTGCCACTTGACGATTTCGTTCTTGCTCTGCTCGATTTGCTGCTGCATCTCCTCGAGCTTCCTCTGGAGTTGTTCGTAGGCGATCTCCTTTCGGCGGACGATCAGGTCGTATCGTCGAGCGACGATGTCCTGCAATTCGGCGCCGAGTGCGTGTCGCCTGGCCCCGGACCGCTCGCGCCGCATCTGTCGGAGGATCCCGTCTCGCCTTTGCCTCAGATCGTAGTCCTCCTTCAAGACGGCGCCAAGTTCGGGATTGATGCTGTGGGCCTCGAAGATCCGTCCGTATCGCTCGAGCAAGTGTTCGAAGTTTCGGACGTAGAGTTGCGGGTCTTTCTCCCTGACCCCGGCCAGCTCGGCTTCATCCTGCGGGTAACTGGCCTTGAGCCATTCGACGAATTCGTCGTGCCTCCTCTGGCGACGAGCCTCGAATCGCTCGCGGCTGATCTCTTCGATCTCCGTTCGCCCGTGCCGGCCCAGTTCAACCTTGAACTGTTCGGGGTCTTTCTTCTGCAGCTCGGCCAGTTCCCGGGCCTTGGCCGGATCGCGCTGTGCGATGCCCTTCATGATGCGTTCGACCATTTCGTCGGAGAGCCATCGATACCACCATGGGTACGCCGGCGAGGTAGGGTCTTCGTCCCAGATGTCTCCGCCGCTTTCCCGGTGAGCCGGCTGGGCGCTTGTGTTTGCGGCCGGCCAGAGACTGCCGGCTAGCACGAACATGCCGATCAGAAGAGCTGTCCGATGTTTTTGCATTGCAGCTATTCCTTCCAAAACTGCCTTTCGATGCGAATCAATTCCAACTCGACCTCGTCGAGCCCGCCCGCGACGGCTCCATCCCCATCGCCGGCTTCGAGGGCCTGCATCTGCGCCTCGACGCGCCGTAGCTCTGATCGGAAATACGCCAGTTCCATGTCGTCGTAGGCGATGTCGTCGCTGTCCCATATGGCTGCGGGGATCAGCGAGGCGTAGCGGACACTGGGGCGTTCAGGGGCCGAGCGTCCGAAGAAAGCGATCAGAGCGACCAGGATCACCGCTGCGGCCGCTCCCACGTAGCGGTAGAACGGGTGCGAGGGCTTGTGCGAGGCCCCAAGCTGAGCCGCGATTCGTCGTTTGATGGCCACCAGCGTTTCCGGGGCCACCTGCGGTGCCGGACAGGCGTCGAGCAGCCGTTCGCCCGCTCGGATCTCCCGCTCGGCCGACGCTGCCTCAGACGGGTCCATGAATCGATCCAGCAGCTCTCTCAGATCACTTTGACTCTGGCCACTTCCCATTCGTTCAACCCTCCATGAGCGCCCGCAGTTTCTTGAGCGCTCGATGCAGTTTCGAAAGAGCCGTTCCGATCGGCTCGGATCGAAGGTTCGCGATCTCTTGGAAGCTGAGCTCGGAATAGTATCGCAACATAATCAACTCTCGTGTATCGGCGTCCAATCGATTCAACTGGGTCTGAAGTCGGTCCAGCTTGTCTTCGGTCAGGTCGGACTGGGCCGATCCGCTGGGACGCCGCTCCAACTCGGCTCGTCGCCCGTTGAACAGCTTCTTCTGTCGCTTTCGGGCCCGCAAATGGTCGTGAAAGATATTCGAGGCGATCCGAAAGAGCCAGCTCTCAAACGATCCACCCTTATAGGACCCGATCTTCTCCACCAGCTTCATAAACAACTCGCTGAGCAGCTCCTCGCTCAGGTCTCGGTCGCCGGTGAGCCGGTAGAAGTACCCGTAGCAGCGTCCGCCGTAGAGATCCACCACCTGAGCGAAACACTCAGCATCCCCCGACTTACAGCCGTTGATGATCTGGGTTAGCTCGACGCCTGTACCCATCGGTTGCATTCACAGCCCATGAAAAGACGCGATTGCCAAAGGTTTTATTCCAGGAATTCGCCCCAAACGCTCGCTCCCATCGGGTCTGGGGCCGGGGCCGATGTCGGGCCGACACCCCGGAGTGTGGGGGGCCACCCGGTCGGTGCCTTCGCAGCGACTGGCCCGATCAGACAGGCCAGGCGTCGTTCGGTTCTTCGCCGCCGGGCTCCTGCTCGTCCGGATCGAGCCGCCAACTCTCGGATTCCTCCATCTCGTTGATCTCCCGCTGGACGTACTTGAAGATCTTGTCCTGCAGCGGGGCGAGCCGCCCATACGACTTGAGCATGTTCTGGTAGCTTGCCAGGAGCATGTCGAGGCGAATCAGTTGCCACTTCGCAAGGCACTCGGGCTCCTTGATGTTGGAAAACGGGTCGCACTTGAAGACCTTCTGGCCGTTTGGTCCGATCTCGCAAAGGTCACATTGCTCGCATTGAATCATCTCTACACCTCGTTTCCGAGCCGTGCAGGGCGAGGGATCGGGCATTGATATCGTGCGAATTGCCCATCGCAAACGCCTTAGCAGGGGGCCCTGGGATTGCGACATTTGCCCATTTTTCTCTCTTTACACCGGGGTCTTTCTCGGGTAGCATGCCATTATACGGCTTACGGAGTATTTGTAATAGGGATTCTGAGTTTTCTTCGAGGAATGCATGAGCAAACCAAGACGCAGACGGAAGATTGGGAGCAAGAAAAGACGTACGCGCTGGAAAATCAGGCACAAGATCAGCTAACAGTCTTCTCATTTCGCAGTCTTTCACCCAGTAGGGAGTTGTCGTGCCAGGCAAGTGGCGGTGCGCTGTCGGTGCGACCGGATCGATGAAGCACTTCCGCGTAGTCTTCGAGCCGGACGGCAGAGAGATATCCATTCACCAGGGAGCGACTCTCGTCGACGCCGCAGGCCAAGCGGGGATCGTTCTGAACACGTCGTGCGGTGGCAGGGGCACCTGCGGCAAGTGTGCCGTGCTTCTGGGTCCATCCGGCCGGAGGGTGCTTGCCTGCCAGTACACTATCCAGAGCGACTTGGCCGTGACGGTACCGGCCGAGGCTCGGTTCTACGCCCACAAGATCCTCCAACACGGCCTCGACGGCACGACGGGGCTCCAGCGCACGATTGTCGACAAGTATCGGGCGATTGCCGGCCCGACACCCATCTGCGGTATCACCGTCGATATTGGGACGACCACCGTCGTGGCTGGGTTGGTCGACTTGGCCGATGGCCGATCAGTGGCCACACGAGCGATGCTCAATCCTCAGACACGCTTCGGCGACGACGTCGTTACCCGAATCAGTTACGCCGAATCAGAGGCCGGTCTTGCCCGGTTGCGCGCCGTCATCGTCGATGGGATCAACGAACTGATTGAAGGTGTGTGTCGGGACGCCGGCATAGATGCCGACGCGATCTACGAGGCCTCCATTGTCGGCAACACGACCATGAACCATATCTTTCTTGGGTTTCCGGTGAGGCAACTGGGCCAGGCCCCATACCATGCCCACTCCGTCGACGCGCACGATCTGTCGCCGAGCAGCCTGGGATTGCGCATGAACGCAGCCGGAAACGTCCATACCTGCGAGAATGTGGCCGGTTTCATCGGTTCTGACACAACGGCGGCGGCACTTGCCGTCGATATGGATTCGGCCTCGCAGAGGACTCTCCTGGTCGATATCGGCACCAATGGCGAGTTGGTTCTGGGGACGAGCGGGCAACTCTACGCGGCCAGTTGTGCGGCCGGCCCGGCCCTGGAGGGGGCCCGCATCCGATGTGGCGGCAGGGCGGCCGAGGGGGCGATTGAGGCGGTTGTCATCGACAATGACGATATCGCCCTGGATGTGATCGGTGATATCCAACCTCATTCGATCTGTGGCAGTGGTTTGATCGACGCGGTGGCGGTCCTTAGCCAACTGGGTGTTGTTGACGCAACCGGGCGCTTTGCCGATGTCGCGGAGGTCCGGTCCCGGTGTTCGGCTCCCGTGGCGTCGCGGCTCATCGAGCTCGAAGGCCAGCCGGCCTTCCGCTTGTCGGATGAAGGGCGAGCGGGGCAAGTGGCCGTCGTCCTGACACAGAAGGACATTCGGGAATTCCAGCTCGCCAAAGGGGCGATTCAGGCCGGCACGCGGCTGCTGCTGGCGAAGATGGGCATCGACGGCGAAGACTTGGAGCGGGTGCTTCTGGCGGGGGCTTTCGGCAACTACATTCGTCCGGCCAGTGCGGTCCGCGTGGGACTGTTGCCCAACGTGCCTCTGGAACGTATCCATTTCGTGGGCAATGCGGCTGCCTCAGGGGCCCGTATGCTCCTACTCAGCGATGAGTCCAGAACCACAGCGGCGGCCCTGGCGCGGAGCATTCAATACGTTGAGATCGCCCACGAAAGCCGGTTCAGCGAGGTTTTTTCTGAGGCGATGTTGCTGAGCCCGTAGCGGAGGGCTGATCGTGCTACCCGGCCCGCGTGGAGGCGAGCAGGTAGACCAGGTAGCTGCCATACATGGTCAGAAGCACCGCTCCGCCGCGGCGACCGACAGTCCGTCTGCCGAGGACGGCGGCGATCGCAAAGGCCGCGCCGACTCCGACCATGATCCAGAAATCGACCCCGCCGGCGAATCGTTGGCCCACGGCGAAAGGCCGCACGAGGCCGGCGATGCCGCTGACCAGCAGGGTGTTGAAGATGTTCGAGCCCACGAGATTGCCCACCGAGATGTCGTGGTGGCCTTTGAGGGCGGCCAGAACGCACGTCACCAGTTCCGGAAGGGACGTACCGATCGCCATGATCGTCGAGCCGATGACCGCATCGCTGAGCCCGATTCGGGTGCCGATCGTCACCGCCCCACTGATCGCCAGCCGGGCGCCGAGTGACAGACCGACCAGTCCGATAGCGATGTATACAGCAAGTCTTGCGGCACTGGTGTGCTCGGCGATCGCAGGGACGTTTGGGACTGCGACCGGCGCCGACCCGGTCCGCGCCGTTCGTACGGCACAGACCACGAGCCCAGCAAAGATCAGAAGGAGGAGAAGGCCCTCAGATCGAGACAGGGCCAAGTCGCGCAGGACCGGCCAGAGCAGCAGGGCGACGGCCAGCATGGCGGGAATCTCGCGGCGAAGCGTTTGGGCCTGGACCCGTAACGGGTTGATCATCGCCACGAGTCCTCCGACAAGGGCCAGGTTGGCGATATTGGAGCCGTAGACGTTGCCGATGGCGATGTCGCCTCTGCCGCCAAGGGTCGAGGCAATGCTCGCGGCCGCTTCCGGCGCCGAGGTCCCCATCGCCACGACGGTCAACCCGATGACCAGTTCGCTGATCCCGAGACGCTCCGCAACTCCGACGGCGCTGGTGACGAGCAGATCGGCGCCCTTCCACAGCAGGAACAGTCCAGCGGCCAGAAGTAACATCGCCCAAGGCATGCGATCTCCAGGCTTGGCGCCCATGCGTTCCGAACCAGAACCGCCCGCCCAAAACGCTCGGTGCCATGCCGTCAGCAGCGAGAATCAAGCGACGGGAGTCGTCGCCGACCGGCGCGACTCAGACCTTCCCGACTACGAGACAGGCATTGTGACCGCCGAACCCGAACGAGTTGCTGATCGCGATGTTGACCTTCGCCTCGCGGGCCGTCCAGGGCACGTAGTCCATCTTCAGGTCGCATCGCTCATCGGGATGGTCGAGATTGATGGTCGGCGGAATAACGGACTGATTGATGGCCTTGACGGAGGCGATCAGCTCGATCGCGGCCGTCGCGCCAAGCATGTGGCCCAGGCAGCTCTTGGTCGAACTGACGGGGATCTGGTAGGCACACTCTCCGAACACAGTCCGAATGGCGGTGCTCTCGGCGATGTCGTTCAGTTCCGTGCTGGTTCCGTGTGCGTTGATATAGTCGACATCCTTCGCATCGATCTTCGCGTCGGCCAGCGCCAGTTTCATCGCCATGGCCGCTCCTTCGCCGTCGGGCAAAGGCGCGGTGATGTGGTAGCCGTCGTCCGTAGCGGCGTATCCGAGCATCTCGGCGTAGATGGTGGCGTCGCGTTTTCGCGCGTGCTCGTATTCCTCCAGCACGAGGATCGCGGCCCCTTCGGTTAGGACGAATCCGTCGCGATCTCGATCGAACGGGCGAGAGGCGGCAGGCGGGTTGTCGTTTCGCAGGCTCAGGGAGCGGGCCGCGCAGAACGAGCCCAGGCCGATGGGTGTCAGCGCCGCCTCGGAGCCGCCTGTAATGACGACGTCGCTGCGATCGCTGGCAATGTTCCAGAAGGCCTCGCCGATCGTGTGATTGCCCGAAGCGCATGCGCTGGACACCGCGAAACAGGGGCCGCGGGCGCCCAACTGGATGGCGATATTGCCGCTGGCGGCGTTGGACATCAAGCGGGGAACGCAGAACGGCGAAACCTTGCTTGGCCCTTTCTCGATGAGGCGAACATGCTGCTCCTCGATCTCCTTGATGCCGCCGATCCCTGTCCCTACGATCACGCCGACGCGATAGGGGTCTTCCTTGGAAAAGTCGATGCCGCTGTCCTTGGCCGCACTGATCGCGCTGGCGATGGCGAACTGAGCAAACCGATCCATGCGCTTCGATTCGCGTTTGTCGATATACGCGGTTACGTCGAAATCCTTGATCTCTCCGCCGAAGTGGACGGGAAACTGACTGGTGTCGAAGGACTCGATGGTGGAAACACCACTTTTGCCCTCACACAGCGCAGCGAAAACCTCATCGACGGACTCCGACAGCGCAGTAACACACCCCAGGCCCGTTATGACAACTCGACGTCTGTTCATAGCAGGCTTATGTGCTTTCTTTCTTCTTGGTCTGTGCGATACTGACGATGTAATCGATGGCGGCGCCGACCGTCTGGATCTTCTCGGCTTCTTCGTCTGGAATGCTCATGTCGAACTCGTCCTCGAACTCCATGACCAGTTCCACGGTATCCAGCGAATCTGCATTCAGGTCGTTGATGAAGGACGTCTCTTTGGTGATTTCTGCCTTGTCGACGCCCATCTGTTCGCTGATGATTTCGATCACCTTATTCTCAATCGCCTGCACATCTACCTCGTCGATACTCACTGGTTGATCCTCCCTAATTCACTCGACCTTCGTCACACGCACCATCAATCGTCATGGTCCGAAATCACTGCATACCACCCCCACCCGGCACGGATTCGGGCGGTATCTTACCGAGCGGGCGAGACTTGTACAAACAATTTCTGACTTTTTTTTTACATGGCCATGCCGCCGTCGACGCAGAGAACCTGTCCGGTGATGTAACCGGCGTCGTCGCTGGTCAGGAAGGCCACGGCCTTGGCGATGTCGGTCATGGACCCGAGGCGGCGCATGGGAATCAACTGCTTGGCGGCTTCAAGGACGGGTTCGGGCAGTTTGCGGGCCATCTCCGTATCAATGAAGCCGGGCGCGACGCAGTTGGCTGTGACGTTCTTCTTGGCCAGCTCGCGGGCGGTGGTCTTGGCCAGTCCGATCAGGCCGGCCTTGCTTGTGGAATAGTTGGCCTGGCCGGCGTTGCCGATGACCCCGGAGACCGAACTGATATTGACGATCCGTCCGAACTTGTTGCGCAGCATCGACTTGGCCGCGGCTCGGGTCGCGATGAACGCCGCACGCAGGTTGACGTCGAGCACCTTGTCGAACTCCTCGTCGGTCATGCGGATCAGCAGGTTGTCGCGCGTGATGCCGGCATTGTTGACCAGGATTCCGATGCCGCCGTGTTCGGAAGCCAGGGCTTCGAGAACCTCGGTAAACTTGGGTGTGTCGGTGATGTCCACACGCCGGGTGATGACCTCGAAGCCGGCCTCTTTGACGGCTTTCTGAAGGTCGGCGAGCTGATCCTCGATGACGTCGAGGCCCGCCACGAGGCGTCCCTGCTGGAGCAGTTCGAATACAATAGCGCGGCCGATTCCTCGGGCCGCTCCGGTTACCACGGCAAGTCTTCTTTCAGGCATCCCTGTCGCCTCCAAAATCTGTGAAACTCATCACAAAAGCAGAATTGTCCGATCGGCGCCGGTTGTCACCACGCAAACGAGTCAGGTCCCTTCGACCAGGCTCTTGATCGAATCGGCGGTGCTGAGGTTGGCCACCTTCGTCTTTCGGTCGATCCGTTTCATCAGGCCGGTCAGCACGCGGTTGGGGCCGATCTCAAAGAACTGGTCGACGCCTTCGGTCAGCAGTCGCTGCATGCACCTGGCCCAGAGGATCGGGCTGGTCAACTGCCGGGCGAGTCCCTCGGCGATCGCGGCCGCGCTGGAATAGTAATCGGCGTCGATGTTCGCCAATGTCCTGATGTCGCCCGGGTCGGCGATCCGGCACGCCGACAGGGCCTGTCGCAGTGCATCGGCGGCGCCGGCCATCATTTCCGTGTGAAATGCCCCGGCTACCTCCAGGCGGATGGCCTTGAGTGCTCCGTGCTGAGGGGCCAGCTCGACCGCTCGTTCGCAAGCGGCGACCGTGCCGCTGACGACGATCTGGCCGGGACAATTGAAGTTCACCGGTTCGAGCAGATCGCCTTGCGCCGCCTCCTTGCACAGCAGACGCACCTTGTCTTCATCAAGGCCCATGATGCTGACCATGGCCCCGCGCGTCGCGTCGGCGGCCGCCTGCATGGCCTCTCCACGCTTGTGGACCAGCCGCAGCCCGTCTTCGAAACTGACCAGCCCGGCCGCATACAGGGCGGTATACTCGCCCATGCTCAGGCCCGCGGTGATCTGCGGAACGATCCCGGATGTGGCCGGCTCGGTCCGAATCACTTCGAGAAGCGCCGCCGACGTGGCGAAAATCGCCGGTTGCGACATGGTCGTCGTGTTCAGTGTCTCGGCGGGTCCTTCGAAACACACCTTGCGAAGGTCAAAACCCAGTACGTCGTTGGCTTTTTCGAAGAGGCCAGCCGCGACGGGGTAGGCCGAGGCGACGTCGGCGCCCATGCCAACGACCTGGGCACCTTGTCCGGGAAACAGAAAGGCGATCGTCATCGTTCGTATCCTTGAACTTGACTGGTTCTCGATGTTGCGTTGGCTGCAGAGGGGCGGTCAGAACTCGATCACGTTGGCGCCCCAGGTCACGCCGGCGCCGAAAGCCACGAAAATGAAGATGTCCCCTTTCTCAATCCGCCCGGTGCGAACACACTCGTCGAAGGCGATCGGCACCGAGGCGGCCGACGTGTTGCCGTACTGAGAGATATTGACGAAGACCTTCTCATCGGGCAACCCCAGCCGCTTGGCTGCCGACTCGATGATGCGCGCGTTCATCTGGTGGGAGACCACCATTTTGATATCATCGCGGGTCAGGTTGCAGCGGTCCAGGCAATCGGTCACCGAATCGACGATGCGCCGGACGGCCTGCTGATAGACTTCGCGTCCTTTGATCTGCATGAAGACCTTCTCGGGGTCTTCGAGCGGTCTGGGTGCGGGGTGGCGTGAGCCGTGGGCCTGGCAGTTGAGGGCCTCCCAGTATTCGCCGTCGGCGCCGAGGGTGCTGTACAGGATGCCGCGACCGCCGTCGGTCTTGCGTTCGAGGACGACCGCTCCGGCGCCGTCGCCGAACAGGATGCAACTGGAGCGGTCCTGCCAGTTGGTGATCTTGGTCAGCGTTTCGGCCCCGATGACCAGGGCCTTGTTGATGCGCCCGTTCTCCATGAACTGCTGGACGATGTGCAGGGCGTAGACAAAACCGCTGCATGCGGCGGCGAGATCGAACACCCAGGCGTTCTTGGCGCCCAGGGCCTCCTGCACGAAGCAGGCGGTGGACGGAAACGGCATCTCAGGCGTGATGGTCGCAACGATGACCAGGTCGAGTTCGCCGGCGTCGATACCGGCGTATTCCAGAGCGCGTCGACCGGCCTCGGTGGCCAGAAACGCCGTGGTCTCGTTCTCCGTGGTCACGTGCCGGACCTTGATGCCGGTTCGCGTGGTGATCCATTCGTCTGAGGTGTCGACCACTTTGGCGAGGTCGTCGTTGGTCAGCAGCTTGGAAGGCGTGAACGAGCCGCACCCGGTGATGACAGCGCGACTCGGGGAGGGGCCGTGTTCCGTATCCTTAGGCATCCGATGTCCTTATGCGTACGTCCGAGAGGCATTCCGTGATCTTGTCATTGATTCGCTGCGTGTGGCAGTTCTTCGCGGCGAAGACGGCGTTGCGAATCGTTCGGCTCTTGCTCGATCCGTGGCAGATCAAGGCCGTGCCGTTGATGCCCAGCAGGGGGGCGCCGCCGTATTCGTTGTAGTCGTGCTTCTGATAGACCCGCATGATGATCGGTTTGAATTTCAGGGCCAGGCGGGCCTTCTCCTGCATCAACTCCTGCTTGATGGCGCGAAACAGCCCATCGACCGCCCCCTCGGTCAGCTTCAAGATCACGTTGCCGACGAACCCCTCGCAAACGACGACGTCGCAGACGCCCCGGAAGATGTCCCGCCCTTCGATGTTCCCGATGAAGTCCATCCGGGGATCGGAGCGAAGCAGCTCTCGCGTCCGCTTGACGACCTCGTTGCCCTTGGCGTCCTCCTGCCCGATGCTCATCAGGCCGACGCGCGGCTTGGCAATTCCGAGGATGGCCTTGGCGTAGACGCTCGACATCAGCCCGTATTGGTACAGATTGATCGGTTTGCAGGCGATATTGGCGCCGACGTCACAGATGGTAACCGGCCCGGCGCTCATGGGAAAGACCACGGCGATGCCGGGTCGGTTCACGCCGGGCAGGGTCCGCATCCGCATCTGGAAGGCGGCGATGCAGGCCCCGGTGTTCCCGGCCGAGATGACCGCGTCGGCCTGGCCGTGCTTGGCCAGCTTGGCCATAACCGAAATCGAACTCTTCGGCTTGCTGCGCAGGCTTTCCACCGGCGACTCGTCCATGCCGATCACATCCGGCGCGTCGGTCACCGTCACCGCGCCCTTCTTGAATCCCAATCCGGCCAGCTTCGCCTGGATCAACTCCTGCGGGCCAACGAGAACCAGTTCGTCGTCCTTGTCCAGCTGAGCGGCCGCCTCTACGGCGCCGGCAACGATCTCGTCCGGCGCGTAGTCACCTCCCATGGCGTCTATCGCGATTCGCATCCTTACGCGGTTTCCTCTTTCCCGAGCTTCAAGGTCATGTTCGGATTCACGTACCCGCAGTTCGCACAGGCCGCGTGGGGAAGTCTGGCCTGTCCACACTTGGTGCACCGCGAGTAGTTCACGGGCTTGAGACGGTGATGAGCCCGGCGGGTGCGCGTCCTGCTCTTGCTGGTCTTTTTCACTGGCAACATGGCTGATTACTCCCGTTCCCCCTGCGAAGGTTCGCAGAGACACTCTCTGACACAAATGTAAAAGCACTATTCATACCTTGCTCTGGGGGACTTGTCAAGGCAATTCATCGGCCTGCCTCGGCAAATATCGTCCGTCAGAGGGGCTCCGTCCGACGCATTCAGTCGGCGGCAGATGCGGCGTATCCGTGGTCACTCGGCGTCGCAGCCCGGTCAGTCGATTGTGCCGGCCACCCCCGGAATGCCGAAGACAGGCGAACTCTCCCGTTTGACTCGAACGGGCAGGGTGTTCTCCGACACCAGTTCGTAGCCCTTCTCATGCATACAGTCGGTGACGAAGCTGTTCTCATAGCGGCCCAGGCCGCTGGTGCGCTCGACGTCGGAGTATCGCGAGGCCTCCGCCTGGCACGACGTCAGGTCCTTACGGCACTGTGTGAAACTCTTGCCCTCCTGATACCAGTACTTGGCACAACCACCCAGCAAACACGTCGACAGCAATACTACTCCGGCGAGGAGTAACCTCATTTCCTGACTCCTACTGATCCTGCGATTCGTTTGTGGCTGCCCCTCAGCGGTATTTCGAGCCGATTCGCCGGGGCCGGCGGACCGAAAGCACCACCCCCCACCCCAAAAACATTAAATTCTAACCGCGTTCAGCCTGCCTGTCAAGCCCGCGAGCGGAAATAGCTCGGTGTGGGGTGCACTGCACGTTTGTAGGTAGATTCTAGGCGGCCATGGGGCGGTTCTGC
>CAZSXM010000060.1:0-25828 GCA_964610435.1 uncultured Pirellulales bacterium
GCAGAACCGCCCCATGGCCGCCTAGAATCTACCTACAAACGTGCAGTGCACCCGTTGAGGGGGCACGGCACGATCCCACGTGTCGGACGGGGATTTTCACCGCGGTTGTGCTTATCTGGGCCGGCCCGAATGCCGATAGACGGCTCATAACGGCCTGGATGCTTTGGAGGTAGACACCCATGATCCATCACAGCCTGATCGCTCCGAAGATGGAGCAGGAGACGTGCCGCCGTTCGAGGACCAACCGCCCGGTCTTGATCATGGCCGGCCTTGGCATCGCGATGATTCTCGGACTGACCAGCAGCTTCAGCCCGGCCCAGACCTCGATGGAGCTGACGCGTTGGAGGGAATTCTCGTATGCGAAGGAGACGCGCCTGGCCGGTGGCCGCATGGCGGCCCTCGAAGCGGTACACCGGACCGGCTTCGTGGTCGTCGGCGACCGCGAGTTCGCCCGGCTCAACGGGTGGGTCATCCACACCGCCTCGCCCAACGGCAAGCAGTACCACCAGGGGTTTGTCACATACGATTTCGAGGACGGTTCGAGCATTCTGGCCAAAATCGACGCCTCGGGCGAGCCCGGGGCCAAGCAGGTTGGCACCATCGTCTTCGTCGAAGGGACGAAACGCTTTCAAGGGATCACCGGTCGCGGAACCATCTCAGCGTGGATGCCGGTCAAGTGGGACATGTATACCGAGGTCGACGCCAGCTTCTCCGTCTCCCAGAACTGAAGCTTCGCCCTACGTTCCGGATCCCTCGATCCATCACCGGAAAGGGCGATGGATGAGATGGCCTACCGGAACAGTTGCGGCGCGAATTCGTTAAGATAGTTGCGCCAGTTCGTCCACGTATGGCCCCCATCCGTTTCCTTGTAGACCACGTCCAGTCCGTGCTTCTTGAGCATCTCGACCGTAGCGCGCGAGGTCTGAACCAGGAAGTCGCCTCGGCCCGTGGCGAACCAGACGAGTTTGAGGTCCTTCTTCAGTTCCGCGCCACCGAGGATGTTCTTATGCTGCTCTTCCCACGATGGCCCTTCGGGTGCGCCGCCCATTCCACCGGCGATCCCGAAGATGCCCGAACTGAAGACGCCCACATAGGCAAACTTGTCCGGGTGGGGAATCGCTATGTTGAGCGTCTGTGCCCCACCCATCGACAGGCCCGCGATGGCGCGATGCGCCTTGTCGGTATGGACGCGGTAGTTCTTCTCCACGTGCGGCATGATGTCGCCGACAAAGTCCTTGGTGAACTCATCGATGGGCAGTCGGCGGCCGAACGTGAACGGACCCGTGTGCCCGGCGGGCATGACCACGACCATTGGCCTGGCCTTTCCGGCCGCGATCAGGTTGTCCAGGATGAAGCCGGCCCGGCCGACCGACGTCCACGAATCGTCGCAGTCGGAGGCGCCGTGCAGCAGATAGAAGACTGGGTACGTGCCTTGGCCCGATTCGTAGCCCGGCGGAGTGTAGACGTGCATGCGGCGGAAGCGCCCCAGCGACGTGGACCAGTATGTCACCTTCGCCACAGCGCCGTGCGGCACGTTCTTCGTGTCCATGAAGTCCAAACCCGGAACGTACACGAGGCTCCAGGTGTTCGCGTTAGATTCGCTGGTGGCCGGGTTGCGCGGGTCGATCACCGAGACGCCGTCCACGTTGAAGTTGTAGCGGTATGCACCCGGATCGATCGGACCCAGCGTCACTTCCCAGACGCCGTTCGGGTCCTTCTTCATCTGTGCCCCTCGACCGAGGTCGGGAATGTCGCTGCCGGCCAGCAGCACATTCTCAGCCTTCGGCGCCAAAATGCGAAACGTCACTTGCCGGTTGGCGGCCACTTCGGGCGACGTCACCTGTGGACCCTGCCGGCCGAACTGGGCCTGCGACGGGCACGTGAATGCCAGTATCGTAGCAACGATCAGCGGGGTCCTTGCTCTCGGCGTGTTCATCGTGTTTCTCCTTTCAGGACTCGTTTGGTTTCGGCGGCGGCGATGCCGCCGTTCTCCTGGGCCATGGCGTCGGAAATGCGCCGGAGGAAATCGACCAGCAGGTCGGCCTCGTTCGGGGTCAATGCAGATACCAGACGCTGCCGTACTGGCTCGCTGTCGATCCGCAGTTGGTCGAGCGCTTGCCGGCCCTTGTACGTCAGGGTGACATGACGGGCACGGCGATCTGTGGGATGGGGTTCGCGCGCGATCAACTCGCGGTCTTCCAGGAGCACGAGCATCGCCCGGACCGTATTGGCGTCGGAGGAGGCCCGACGGACGAGTTCCTGCTGTGTGATCCCGTCCTGCTCGGCCAACAGGGCCAGGAGCACGAACTGATCGATCGTCACGCCATGGGGCGCCACAGCCATGTTGCTCTGGCGGTGCATCCTTGCATACGCGGCCCGCAAACCCATCGCAATGTCGTGCCCGGTAGCCATCGCGGCCTCCATAGATCATACGTATACGTATGATGTGCCGGAGAGAAGCCTACCCTGCCGTGGCCCCGACGTCAACGCAAAAAACTGTGCGGCCTTACGGTCTTACGGTTTGGCGACCTCGATGTGCTTCACGACGAGCTCCATGTCCTTCCCGGTGGCGACCAGGCGAAAGTCCACGCCGTTGCATCGGCCCATGAACCGGCAATCGGACAGCGCGAAGCGCGTCGTTCTCCACTCCCCGCTGCCTGTCAAGGTGACACTGCCGGCCGGGCGAAATGCCCCCGCCAGAGGACCTTCGCTGACCGTGCTGTCGTACTCGATACCGAATGATGAACAGCCCGCATCGCGATATGTGACCGCCACTTCTACGGACTTACCCCGGACACCGAACGCGAACGCATCGTCCACATCGAAGTACAAATAGCGGGCCGTTTCCGAGTGCGGATTGGGTCGCGTGACAACCGCCTTACCCTCATCGTGCGAGATGCGCCGCCAGTTGCCGTCGCCGCCACTGGGGCGCAGGGTCAGACCCTCGGGCGCTTCGGGCTGCCAGACGAGCCGATCGGCCTCGGCGTAGGGCGAGCCGAATCGAAGCTGCGTACCCGTGTGCCACATGTCGGAGAACAGCCGCGTCAGCACAATGTAGCTTCGCCCGTATTCCCGCGAATGGGCCACATCGGTCCCCTCGTGCCACTCGTTCCACGTCTCGACGTGCACCATCCAGGGACGCTGCTTGGGGGGCAGTTGCAGCAGCTTTGTCCATCGCTCGATATACGTCTGCCCATCCCGCCGCTCCACGATCAGAGGCTGCCGTCCCGGCACCGCACTGTGATCGTAGCCGGGCCCCAGCGCCGCGATGTCCTCGAAGAGGATCGGTCCGTTGACCGCGCCACCCCAGGAATACGTCGCATCCGCCTGTCCCTGCCATCCGGAGGACTTGACAATGAACGGATCGACGCCGAAATCGGCTTTGAATCGCTCCTTGACGAACGCAAACTGCCGCTCCGGGTCCTGCTCGGCGGCGAACGCGGCTTCATAAAGGAAGATGATCGGCTTGCCATCGATACGGGCCCACTTGGCCGGCGGGATCAGGCTGAAGAAGTCGCGAATGGCCGCGTAGAACCAGCGCTTGCCGAAGTCCGTGGTCAGGTCCACGTGGTAGTTGCTGCCGTCGGCGTTGAAGCGGTTCCATCGCAGGATCGAGGTGTCGTAGAACAGTCCGATGGCCGGCGGACGCAGGCCGGCCTTCTCCAGCTCGCTGTGTGCCTCGACTAGCGGCGGCAGGCCCACGAAGCTCCAGCCCTCATAGTCGCCCGGCACGCCCCAGTAGACGGGCATGACGAAGTCGATCCCCGCGTCCATCATGTCGAGCAGCTCTCGCTTGTGCCAGGAGGCTCGCTTGTAGCTCAGGTCGCTTGTATCGGCCGGGTGCGTCGTCATCGCGTCGGAGCCGTCGGCGTTGAGGATATGGGCGTTGCTGTCGATGTCGTACCAATAGAAGTACGTGGTCCCGATCGCCGGCTCACCATGTTTGAACGAAGCCGCGTCGCGATGATCCCGCGCCGTCAGCGGAAAGAACTCCCCCGGTGGCCGTGCGGGCAGTTCCCTGACCTGCCCAAGCGCTGCCCCATACCAAGCAACCGCCAACAACACCATCGTCTTCTGCATAGCACCCCTCGCAGCTTTGTTTCGGCAGACAGTTCGCCAACGTCGGCCTGATGGCCGCTCTGGATCGGTCTTATCGGCGCTGCTCGACTTCGAGCCTTTCGATTTTGAAACGGCCGAGGGCGCCGGCTATGTTGAAGAACTCGGCCGGATCGCCGTTGCCTGCGGCCAGGGCGATGTGGCTGGGGCCGTAGCCGCCGCGACCGCCGCTCTTGAACGCTGCATCGAGACCGACCCATCGACCCGCGATGTACGCCTGCGCCCAGGCGTGGCCCCCGAAGCCCTGATGGCCGGCGAAATCGTCGACGTAGGCGACCCCGACGACGACCTGTGCTGGGATGCCCACGGCCCGGCACAGCGCTGCCGTCAAGACGGCGAACTCCGTGCAGTCCCCCTGGCGGCTGGCCGCGACCTCGGCCGCCGATGCATAGCCCACCGAAAGGTTCTTGTCGTCGATGTAGTCGGCGACGAAGGTCTCGATCCGACGGGCCGCCTCGGCCGCGTCTCGTGCATCGCCGACCGCCTTTCGTGCGAGTTCGATAATTTCCTTGCGGTCGCTCTGAAGGAACCGCGTCGGCGCCACCGCTTCGAGCAACGCTCGGTCATCGCCTTCGTAGGGGAACGTTCCCCCGGCCGGGGACGGGACGGGTCGAACGACAAGCTTGATCGTGCCGTCGTCGAGCCGTTCGGCCTGCTGGTTGTCCATTGTCGGGATGGTGAACTCTTCGGCGTCTGTGGGCCCCAGCCAATAGGTGATCGCTGAAGCCGACCGCGGATCGCGCAGCGGCGCCGGACTGTCGATGAACATCGCGCCGATCAATTCGAGCACATCGTTATCGCCCAGCGCGAATTGCCTGGCGCAGGAGATCATCTCGACGTCGATCCCGGCGATGAGCATGTTGCTCTTGAGCGCCCGCATATCGTCATCAACATAGCTGGTGCTGGAAACGCGGCCCGCGCCGGGCATGACCAGCGTACTGGTGACCTCGGTGAGCTTGACGACCCGACCGAGCAGGTCCACCTCCTGTTTCGCCCCGATGGACACGACCACGTCGATGGCCTGCATGATCCCGGCGTTGAATATCCGCATGCGGTATTCGGCCCCCGGCGTCAGTCCCTTCTCGAGGGTCATCCGGCGCAGACCCTCGGCCATCACCGCGCCCTCGGGCCAGTCCATCGTGCTCTTCTGCTGCATCCCCATAGAGGAATTGGTCACCTCAACGACACCGTCGTCGCGAACCGTCCCGGAGACCGTCATCTTCATGGCCCCAAGGAATTGGACCGACTCGAAGCGCAGAGGCCGCCCCGTCGTGGTCTCCACGCTGGTCTCGGTCATCCGGACCGTGATCGGGATGCCGAGGCGGCTGATGGTGATGCTCACCTCCTCGCTTGTCGTCACCTCGTCGCCCTCGACGGCCCGCACGTGAATTGCGTGGCCGACCTTCTTGCCCTGCATGAAGACCGCCAGGTACTCGGCTTCCTGCTCGGCCCAGGCCGGCGCGTACCCCGCGGCCAACAACACAATAATGCTCAGAACTCTTCTCATGGTCGTCATGTCCTTCCCGAAACGTCGCCGGGGACGTTCAAGATTGCCATTCGACTCGATACTCCATACCGGTGACGCCGGGACCTGTTCGCCCCACAACGCCGATTGTACGCGCAGCAGCCCCGTTTTTCATCCCAAATCGCCCCGATTGCCGATACATACGACCATGACGTTCGATGAATTGCTGGCAGTGGTTTCTTCCGACGCCTCGCCGGAGGTGCGCACCGACTCTCGTCTCGTCCGGCAAGGCGATATCTTCGTCGCCATCGCGGGCAGTGCCGCCGACGGACACAGATTCATCGAGCAGGCCCTCACCAACGGCGCCCGGTATGTCGTTTGCCAGGACCGCGACCACGGATCGGCCGCCGCTGTGGCAGTCGTTGTGGAGAACTCGGCTCGGGCGGCGGGGCTCCTGGCCCAGGCGAGCAGGGGCCGGCCGGCCTCGAAGCTGACCAACCTTGCGGTGACGGGAACCAACGGCAAGACGACCGTCGCCTTTCTCGTCCACGCGTGCATCACGTACGCCGGCAAGCGCTGCGGCCTGATGGGAACCGTCGTCTACGACACCGGATCGGGTGTGACCCCCGCCTCCCTGACGACGCCGGACGCGCTGACCATCGCCGAGATGCAGCACAGCATGGTCGAGGCGGGCGCCGAATACATGGTGATCGAGGCCAGCAGCCACGCCCTGAGCCAGGACCGCATAGCGGGCATTGATTTCCGAGCGGCCGCGTTCACCAATCTCTCAGGCGACCATCTCGACTACCACAAGACCGAAGAAAGCTACCTGGCCGCCAAGATGCGTCTGTTCACCGCACTGGAGCCGGAGGCAACGGCCGTCCTGAACAGGCACGCGCCGCAATCCGAGACCATCGCCAGGCAGACACAGGCCCGGCTCTGCTGGTACGCGGTGAGTGAGCCAGCCGACATCACCGCCCACGTCGAATCCATGACCGTCGCCGGCGCGCGGTTCACGCTCGAACACGACGGCCGTCGGGCCGAAGTGGTCACACCGCTGCTCGGCGCCTACAACGTCGCCAATCACCTGGCGGCTGCCGGACTTTGCCTGGCCGCCGGTTTCGATCTGCCCACCGTCGCGGCCGGACTTTCGTCACTGAAGGCCATTCCCGGACGGTTGGAGAAGGTCGGCGCCGACGAGTTCTCCGTCCTCGTCGACTACGCCCACACCGACGACGCCTTGCAGAACGTCCTGGCAACGCTCAAGCCGCTCTGCAAGGGCAGGCTGATCGTCGTCTTCGGCTGTGGCGGCGACCGCGACAGAACCAAACGGCCTCGAATGGCCAACGTCGCCCAACGCCTGGCCGATATGGTGATCGTCACGAGCGACAACCCACGCACGGAGAAACCCGAGGCGATCATCGAAGACATCGTCGCCGGCTTCCGCAGTGGCACCTCGGAAGCGATCGAGATCGAAGCGGATCGCAGGAAAGCCATCGAACGGGCCATTCAGAAGGCCCGCAAAGACGATATCGTCCTGATCGCAGGCAAGGGCCACGAAACCTACCAGGTCATCGGCACCGAGAAGACCCACTTCAGCGACAAAGAAGTCGCCCAGCAGTGCCTCAGAGGACGCCGATGAAAGAACTCTCCCCAAAGATCTATCGCATTCTACAGGCAGCAGCAACTGTGTCACGAGAGCGATAAGCGGTCAGACGAACCCAAGTCACCCATGTTTCAAAGAGTCGACGCAACGGTCTGCGCCTTCCCTCGCATCTGTTAGGACGTGGAGATTCAAGCGTGCTCGGTCTGCCTCACTCTCAGGCCACAGACTCAACTGCCCGCATGTGGGAAGAGAGATCGGGGAATCATTGTTCTCGGCATATAAGGATGACACGTGCTCCAGCCACTTGCGCATCGTCCCAACATCACAACGTATCTGACCATAGTGTTTCAACTGCGTTTCTTCAAGCTCAGCGTCAGACGAAGCGGGACCATTGATGCTCAGGTAATGAGCCAAGCGGGGGCCGATCGCGAATCCCGTCGACGATGCCATCACAAGCGCACGTACAACACACAGGGATGGAAACGGATTCTCCTCTCGGTTGACCTCGACCGTCCGCGATATCACGCCTTCAAAGAACTGATCATCACCGGAGTAGACAGCCCTTCGCTGGCCCGGCCTCACCCAGACATCAACCGCTACCGCTTCAAGATTGAAGAAGGTTGTCCGCGGCAGCGCAGAAAAGCGTGGTTCCCATCGATCATCTTCGAGAAACGCCCACGTCTGATGGAGCGGCCACACGTCAAACTGCCAGTTCATGCGTTCCAGACGAAGTCCCCCGAACCTTGTCTCTCTTTTCGTGATGGAACGGAACCTCTCTCGCAACGCATCGAGACTCGTGTCCGCGACAACGATGTCGATGTCGCGAGGCCGTCCGAAACGCCGATCCTGTAACCGCGACAATAGCAGCGACCTCAACGTGCCGCCAAAAAGTACGGCACGGACGTTCGCCCTGCGAAGGTCCTGAAGCGTGCGCACGATCGGCTCGCTCCAAAGACCGTCACGGCGACGACACAAGTAGGCGACGTCTTTGAGCAACATCGCCTTGAGTCGAGATATTTCAGCGCGTTTATCCATTCATCAACTCTGTATGAAGCCGCTTGGCGAATGTGTCCGTCATTCCGCACACATAGTCCGTCACGAGCTGGAACCGGTGGTACTGCTGGGGCAGGTCTCGCATCGTCTCGACGGAGTGGCAGAACACACGCCGGTAGTTATCCGAAAGCAACGCACACACCTTGCCTGGAAATGTCTTCGTCGTTGGAAGCTTGCCATTAATGGGCAGCACCTTCGCTCCCTCCCAGAATACGTCCATGAGGTCACAGATCACATGCCGCCCCATCAATTCAAGTTTCAGATTCGAGGGGGTGCAATATACTTGCGTCTTCCCTACATCCTTCAGTTTCTTGACAAGCGTCCAGGCTTCACAATCCTTGACCAGTTCCCGGCTGTACTGTCCGGCCATGATCGCATCGTACTGCTCCTTAGATTCATCTAAGGCAGCCTCCACGACGACCCAAATCACGGAAGTACGGAAAGCGGAGGCCCAGATATCGTCCTTCAGATCCTCGGGGATCTTGTCAGTCTCCGCCTTAAGGATCTTCCTCGTTCTGATCAACGCGGCTTCCATGCTCGGATGGTCCGTCTTTTTCAAATCGTCCTCAAGTGGATGCCACGCAAGCACCCCCTTCTTGACGGCATCTTCGATATCCGCCACCGAGTACACGATGTCATCGGCCGCTTCGACCAGGTAGGCAATGGGATTCCTGGCGTCGCCCGTGCCGGTCTCTTCCCGAATTCGGCGAACGTCGTCACTCTCAGATGCGAAATAACCGGGCTTCGATCTCGGATGGGCTCCGTTGCCGCCCGCCTCGTGGGACGGTGCAGTATACTTGCACGACGCCGACAGGGTTCCGAATGTCAGATTCAGCCCGTGGAAGTCAGCCAGAATCTGAAGCTTGGTAAGCAAACGGAGCGACTGTGCGTTGCCGTCGAATTTCAGAAGATCCTGGACGAGTTGACTGTTGCCATGTAATTCTCCACCAAGGCCGCTCTCACCAAATCGAGTGTCGAACCACTGGCGAATGGCATCTTCCCCAGAGTGGCCAAAGGGCGGATTGCCCAAGTCATGGATCAGGCCACACGTCGCTGAGATCGCTTCGATCGAGCGTTCCATGCCGGGCTCAATGAGCTTCTCAGCAAGAAGCCATTGTCCGATCGCAATTCCCAGGCCACGGGCAACCGACGACACTTCCAGAGAGTGTGTCAGCCGAGTGCGGACCGCGTCGTGAGGCTCAAGCGGGAAGACCTGGGCCTTGTCTTGCAGCCGCTTGACCGGCGTCGAGAAGATCGTACGATCGAAGTCTCGCTCAAACTGCGCACGGTGATCTCGCTGGCTCGTCGAAGGGCGAGGCCGGTCGCTACACAACAATGTCTTCCACTTCATGGACATTGGCTTCTCCCTTGATCCTCATTCCACTGTGTTCTCGAATCTCATCCTATAATACTATCTATCCGCGCCCAAGACAACGGCAACTGGGACGAGGATCTCGGTGCGGGTAACGGGCCTTGCACAGTTGATTTCCAGCAATCCGAGGCCTATACTGGCACCAACTACAGGGATGTGGCTCGTTGGGCAGAAGAAGGATTGCAGGACAGAACGGGTGAAAGACCTTTCCATCGAAGATTTGGCCCAGGTTGTCGGGGCGTTCGTCGTGAGTCAGGCGGACTCGGCGAGAGCCAGGACACCCCGTATCACGGGAATCAGCACGGACTCGCGGACGACGAACGCCGGCGATTGCTTTTTTGCTATTGCGGGTGAGCGGTTTGACGGGCACGACCACGTGGCCGATGCGTTTGCCAGGGGGGCGGCCTGTGCCGTGGTCAGTCGCGATGTGCAGGCCGCCGGGCCTGTGCTGAAGGTCGAGGACACGATCGTCGCCTTGGGCGATCTGGCGCGGGAGTACCGCAGGGCCGGGGGCTACAAGGTGGTCGCCATCACCGGCTCGGTCGGCAAGACCACCACCCGGCAGATCGTGCACCACGTTCTGAGCGGACACTTCAAGACCCACCAGGCGCAGAAGAACTTCAACAACACGATCGGTCTGCCACTGACGCTGCTGGACGCGGAGCCCGACGACGAGGTCATCGTCGCCGAGCTGGGCGCCAACCAGTTGGGCGAGATCGCATATCTGACGCGGATCGCCCAGCCGAACGTGGCGGTTGTGACCAACGTTCACCCTGCCCATCTGGCCGGATTTGGCGACATTGAGGCCATCGTCCGAGAGAAGACATCGATTGCCCAAGGCCTCGCGGATGACGGCGTCTTCGTCGTCAATGGCGATATCGAGATCCTGACGGCTGCCTGTCGCCGTCTCGGCAGGCCGTTTCGCACATTTGGCAAGTCGTCAGACGTCGACTGCCGCGCCGAGGATGTTGTCTGCCACGGCCTGCGAAGCCGTTTTCGCATCCGTAGCACGCCGGCCGAACTGCCATTGCCGGGGCCGGGCAATGTAGACAACGCGCTGGCGGCCTGGGTAGCGTGCGAGACGCTCGGCCTGACCATCGAGCAGTTCGCCGACAGACTCCGGACGCTTCCCGGCGTGGCGATGCGCGCCGAGCCGTTGCAGATCGGCACGCTGACCGTGCTGAACGACTGCTACAACGCCAATCCCGCCTCGATGAAGAATGCCCTGGCGATCCTTGCCGGATTGCGGCCGAAGGCGGAGGAGGATGCGAAACGCCGCACGGTATTCATCTGTGGCCACATGGCCGAACTCGGAGCGCAGAGCGAAGCGTTGCACGCCGAACTCGGACGTGACATCGCCCACGCAGGGGTGGACGTCCTGATTGGCGTCGGTGAGGCGGCGAAGACCACCGTTGCCGCCGCCCGCGAGGCGTCGAAACACGATCTGCAGGCAGTTTGTTTTGACGACACGGCCGCTCTCTGTGATAATCTGGGGAGGCTGGTAGGGAAATGCGACATAATACTGGTCAAGGGCTCGCGTGCGGCCCGGCTGGAGAGCGTGGTCCGGGAATTGATGAAGGATTATGGATGATCGATTGTTGTTAGCGCGGTCCAGCGATCAACAACCATCCATCGACGGCACATGATCTACCATCTGCTTCGTTATTTCAGCAATTTCCTGAGCGAGACGCTGCATTTCTACGCGTATCAGTACGTCATGTTCCGCGCGGTCATGGCGATCCTGACGTCCCTGGCGATCGCGTTGGTGATCGGGCCGCGGATCATCCGCTGGCTGATGCGCAAGAAGATCGGGGACCGACCCGAGTTCCATCACGCCGCCCTGAACGAGCTGACCAAAGAGAAGGCCAATACCCCCACGATGGGCGGGCTGATCATTCTCTGCGCGGCATCCCTTTCCACGCTGATGTGGGCCGAGCTTGGCAACCCGTTCGTTCAGAAGGCGCTGTTCGTCCTGCTCTGGTTCGGCATCCTCGGTGGCATCGACGACTGGCTCAAGCTGACCGCCGTCGCCCGTCAGCGCGGTCGCGACGGTCTTCACGCCTGGGAGAAGCTGATCTTCCAGATCGCCGGCGCGGTGCTGATCGCATCGTTCCTGTACTTTGACTTCGCGAATATCCCCGACGCCAAGCTGCTCTGGGTGCCCTTCTACAAGAAGGGCCTGATGCTGGCCAACTGGACGTTCATCTTCATCGCCATCTTCTACATCTCGGCGACGAGCAACGCAGTGAACCTTGCCGACGGCATGGATGGACTGGCGGCCGGTTGCGTGGCGATCATGAGCATCGTGCTGGCTTTCCTCTGCTACGTCGCGTCCGAGACGATGGCCCGGACCACACCGGTGACGTGGGCCAGCTACCTGCTGTTGCCTCACATTCCCGCGGCCGGGGAGTTGAGCATCTTCTTTGCGGCGATTCTGGGGGCGGTATTGGGCTTTCTGTGGTTCAACTGCTATCCGGCTCAAACCTTCATGGGCGACGTCGGCTCGCTGCCCCTCGGCGCGGCGATGGGCTACGGCGCCCTGGTGACGCGGAACGAACTGCTGCTGCTGGTCATCGGGGGGGTGTTCGTCATCGAGCTGATGAGCGTGGTGCTTCAGGTGGGCTACTTCAAGTACACCCGGGGCAAGCGCCTGTTCCGCTGCGCGCCGCTGCACCACCACTTTCACCTGGCCGGCTGGAGCGAGCCGCAGGTCGTCGTCCGCTTCTGGCTGATGGCCGCCGCCTTCGCCGCCCTGGCCCTGGCCACCCTGAAACTCCGCTGATCCGTTCGTAGTGTGCCCGTGAGGGCATACATGCGGACCGAAGTGTCACCGCGAACGGAAGGTAACACCTTACGGCGTCACTACGAACAACTATGAACAGCTACGAGCGGCCATAGCCGGCCTGGAGCTGGCCGCAGGCCGCCTGGATGTGGCGGCCAAGCTTGAAACGGGTGACGGTCTCGATGCCGGCGTCTTTGAGGGCTGATGCGAACCGGGCGATGCGGTCGCGGCTGCTGCCGGCCAGCGCGCAGCCCGGGTAGGGATTGTGCTCGATCAGGTTGACGTTGCACGAGAGGCCCCGCAGGAGCATGACGAGCTGCCGGGCGTGGGCCGTCGAGTCGTTGAGCTTGTCGATCAGCACGTATTCGAAGGTTACCCGCTGCTGCGTTCGCGCCTGGTACGTGCGCACGGCTTCGAACAGCTCGGCCAGCGGGTGCTTCCGGGCGATCGGCATGATGCGGGCTCGGAGCGAATCGCTTGGCGCGTTGAGCGAGATCGCCAGTCGGGGATGGACGTCCTCCTTGGCCAGTCGTGCAATCGCCGGCGCAATGCCGCAGGTGCTGATCGTAATGTGCCTGATACCGATGTTCCTACCGGACGCATGGTTCAGGATGCGGACGGACTTCAGCACGGCGTCGTAGTTCTCGAACGGCTCGCCCATGCCCATATAGACCACATTGTGGATCTTGCCCGCGTCGGCCTCGGCCTGATTGACCTGATCGGCGATCTCGCCGGCGGTCAGGTTGCGGCGCAGGGCGATCCGGCCTGTGGCACAGAACGCGCAGCCCATCGCACAGCCGACCTGCGTCGAGACGCATAGCGTCTGCCGCTGTGCGTCGCGCAGCAGGACCGACTCGACCCGTTCGCCGTCGGCGAGTTCGAAGAGGTACTTCCTCGACCCATCCGGGTCGGTCGGGCAATCGAGTGTCCTGAGCTGCGAGACGAAATAACCCTGTTCGTCCAACTCCCGGCGAAATGCCTGGCTCAGCGGCGTGATGTCCGAAATGGCCCGCGCGTTCTTCGCGTGCAGGAAGCGGAAGATGTACTCGGCGCGATAGGCCTTCTGCCCCAGGTCCACCGCGAGCCGTTTCAGCTCGTCCAGCGTTTTGCCCTTGAGATCCTTGCTCATCGGCCCATCTTACCACATCGGGCCATGCCGGTCGATCCGCTCGCCTGTGCTGTGGGCATTCCGAGCAGAAGCCTTGTTGCCATGTCGAGGCGGCGTGCGTATGATCTGCTGCCAATATGCCGAAAGAACGCGTGCCAGGACGATCCGCATCGGCGGCAGGGCCTTCGCCTGTGAAGGCGCTGTCGCTGGTGAACTTGCGCAAGGTCTACGGCGACACGATGGCGGTGGACGGGGTCTCGTTCCACGTCGATTACGGCCAGGTGGTCGGATTGCTCGGTCCCAACGGGGCCGGCAAGACCACGATCATCAACATGATCCTCAGCGTCCTGGAGCCGACGGCCGGGATGATTCGGATCGAGAACTGCGACACCGTTTCCCAGCGACGTCGGGCCCTGGAGCGTACCAATTTCGCAGCGGTCTACGCGCCGCTGCCGGGCAACCTGACGGTGTACCAGAACCTGCGTGTCTTCGGGCTCATCTACGGCGTTTGCGACCTGGCCGCACGAATTGAGGAGGTGCTTGAGAAATTCGATATCGCGCAGTTCCGCAATACCAAGTGCGGCGTCCTCAGCTCCGGCGAACAGACCCGCGTGGGACTCGCCAAGGCCCTGCTCAATCGGCCACGGCTGTTGCTGCTCGACGAGCCAACCGCCTCGCTCGACCCGGCCACCGCGCGCGACATCCGCACGACGATCCGGCGCTTCGTGGCCGACGAGACCGTCGGCATACTCTGGACCAGCCACAACATGGCCGAGGTCGAGAGCGTCTGCGATCGCGTCTTGTTTCTCTCCCGCGGCCGGGTCCTGCTCGAAGGCGACCCCAGGACCCTTCCGGCCGACTACGGTAGAGACAACCTCGAAGAGCTGTTCATCGCCGTAGCGCGCGAGCCGCTGACCCTCGGAGGAAACGGCAGATGATGCGCACTCGGCCCATCGCGGCGATCCTGCTGCGCCGGTTCTACCTCGTCCGCACAAGCCCCGCGCGCCTGCTGCCCCTGTTTGTATGGTCGGCCGTCGATATCGTTCTGTGGGGATTCATCACCCGGTATCTGAATGTTGTCACCGCGCCCCAGATCGATTTCGTCGGCGTTCTGGTGGGAGCGGTTCTGTTCTGGAACTTCTTCACCCGGGTGATGTTCGGGGTAACGACGACGTTTCTCGAGGACGTGTGGTCCCGCAATTTCCTGAACCTGTTCGCGACGCCGCTGTCGATCGCTGAGTATCTCACGGGCCTGGTGATATCGAGCATCGCCACAAGCACGATCGGCCTGGCCGTGATGCTCGTTCTGGCGGTGGCGCTGTTTGGCTTGCCGTTTCTCGTGTTCGGCCTGGCGCTGATCCCGTTCCTGCTGGTGCTGTTCCTTTTCGGCATCGCGCTGGGCGTCTTCGCGATCGCCATGGTGCTTCGGTACGGGCCGGCCGCCGAATGGTTCGCCTGGCCCATTCCGGCGGTTCTCTCGCCGTTTGCCGCCGTCTTTTACCCCGTGGCGATCCTGCCGACCTGGATGCAGTATGTGGCCCGTTTGTTGCCGCCGTCGTACGTATTCGAATCCATGCGAGCGATTCTCGCAGACGCGCCGCTCGTCTGGACCGACTTGCTGTGGGCCTTCTCTCTGGCCGGGCTGCACATCCTGCTGGCCTGCGGGCTCTTCATTCGCGTCTACCGCCATGCCGTTCGCACCGGCCTGCTCGCCCGCTACACCGCCGAAACCATCAACTGAGGTGCCACAGCGTGTCCTCGAACGTCGCAATGCCGTTCCCCGGAACCGCCCTCTCACGGCTCGCCTGGCGGAAACCCACATGAGCCTGAAGGCCTATTCGTCATCGTCGGCGGTGCTGGAGATGTACTCCTGCTGGCCTTCGCTGGCGTAGGCGCGGGCGTGTTCGCGTTCCTCATCGTCGGCGGTCAGATCGGCGTAGCCGGCCTCAGCGTCGTCATCCATCTGGTTGCGAATGGCCTCGTATTCTTCCAGCGTCATGAGCACCTCGCGGGCCTGGCTGCCCTTGTACTCGCCGAGGATTCCCGCGGCCGCCATCATTTCGATCATGCGTGAAGCGCGGGCGTAGCCGACGCTGAGCTTCCGCTGGAGCAGCGACACGCTGCCCCGCTTGCTCTGGAGGACCACGCGTACGCCCTCGTCGAAGAGTTCATCGCGTGGCATCTCACCGGCGTCGGTGCGTTTGAGCTGTGTCAGCTCTGGATGGAATTGCGGCTGGGCGATCTCCTTGAGGTGTTTGATGATCCCGCGAATCTCCATCTCGTCGAGGAACGTGCCCTGGGCGCGGATCAGGTCGCTGGTGCCGGGCTTGAGGAACAGCATGTCGCCCTCGCCGAGCAGTGTCTCGGCGCCGTTCTGGTCGAGGATGATCCGGCTGTCCATGCGGGCGGCGACGCGGAATCCGATCCGACACGGCATATTCGATTTGATCAACCCGGTGACGACCGTCGCCTGAGGCCTCTGCGTCGCCAGCACGATGTGGATGCCGACCGCCCGGCTCTTCTGAGCCAGCCGGACGATGTAGCCTTCGATCTCCTTCGACGCCGTCATCATCAGGTCGGCCAGCTCGTCGATCACGATCATGATGTACGGCAGCTTCTTGGGAATCTGAGCCTCTTCGTCCGCTGTACTCGGATTGAACCGCGCGATGATCTCCTCGGCACCCAGCTTGTTGTACTCCGCGATGTTCTTGACGCGCGCCTCGGCCAGCAGCGCGTATCGTTCGTCCATCTTGACCGTCGCCCACTCGAGGATCTGGACCGCCATTTGAGTCTCGGTCACGATCGGGCACATCAGATGCGGGACCGTGCTGTAGGCCGTCATCTCGACCATCTTCGGGTCGATCAGGATCATCTTGACCTCGTCCGGACGCTTCGTCAGCAAGATACTGACGATGATGCTGTTGATGCAGACGCTCTTGCCCGAGCCGGTCGTGCCGGCGATCAGCAGGTGCGGCATCCGGGTCAGGTCGCAGACCAGCGCCTCGCCGGAGGAATCCTTGCCCAAGAACAGCGGTACCTCCATCTTCTTGGCCCGTGTGCCGCCCAGGTCCATCAGGCTCTTGATGCGGACTTTCTCCTTCTCGCTGTTCGGCACCTCGATGCCAATGGTGTGTCTGCCCGGCAGCGGGGCCACCACGCGGACCGCGCCGGCGCTGAGCGCTCGGGCAATGTCGTTGGAGAGGTTCGTGATCCGGCTGACCTTGATGCCCGCGGCCAGTTCCAGCTCGAACATCGTGACCACCGGTCCGGTCTCGGCGGCGACCACCCGCGCATTGATGTTGAATTCGCTCAGCAGTTTCTCCAACGCGCTGGCCTTGGCCTTGACCACTTTCTCCTGAATCGCCGCATAGCCATACTCGGGTTCGGCCAGCAACTCCATCGGGGGCAGCGTATAGTCGTCGTAGGAAGGCTGCACGAAGGCCGGCGGTTCGCGTTTCTCCTTGCGACGGCGCACCTCCATCGGCAACGGACGTTTCACCGGCGCCGCGACAGGGCCGTCCTCAGAGGCCTCGACCTCATCGGCTTCCTCCTCTTCATATTCACACCCATCCTCTTCTTCATCGGCCTCGTCATCAGCGTACTCATCGGCGGATTCTTCGCGCACCTCGGCGCTGCCGTCGGTGGCCAGGGCGAGCGATTTCTGCCGGGCACTGAGCCGCTGCCAGATCTCGGTCAGGGCCTCGGAGTGCTCCTTGGCCACCGACCAGGCCGGCACGACGACCCCGACGATGCGCCGAACCGCAATCCCACAGGCGGCCAGCACGCCGATGATCACGCTGTCGGCCAGAAGCGCCAGGCCGACCGCCCAGATCGCGGAGACGAGAATGAATGTGCCGAGCACGGCGAAATGGTCTCGCAGGAACGTGGCCGCCGAGACACCGAGCACTCCACCCGAACCGAGAGGGAAGGTGTAGAGCTTGTGCGGCCAGAAGAAATAGAACGTCGCCGAGACCGCCACAGTGAGCAGAACCATCCCCACAAAGCGAAAAACCACCTGGTCCACCGTTCGATTCCTGATCCGGACCAGGAGGTAACACAGCAGCGAGACGAGCAGGACGAATACCCCGGGGCCGATGTAATACAGAAGGTAGAACGCCGCAAAGGCCCCCATCGAGCCGCACCAGTTGGCCGCCGGATCGTTCGCCGGATACACGTATGGGCTGGGCGGGTCGCCGATATCGAAGCCCAGGCAACTGAACAGCAGCACCAGCGACACGACGATCCCGATGCACAACAGCGCCAGGCGGACCCCCGCCCCGATGGCCTTGTGTCTGTTCTTGCTCGACCGTGACTTCCTGCTCCGGGCCACCGTATCGCACCCCCTTCAATGAGTCCTATAATATCCATTGCCGCAGGAGCATAAACCCTCCGGGCACTTGTCCATCTCATGGGTATATCGGCACTGGACAGGCCTTTTCTACACTATTGCTTGTTCTCTCATCAAATGACAAAGGGCCCCCCCTCGAAATGGGGAGGGCCCTCTTGTGAGATCACAGTCCGCCGAATCGCGGTCACAACTCAGTTCCCGCCTGGGGCCATCGGTGCCGGCTCAAAGCCCTCGGCGTACACGATTGTCGCCTTGTCTCTGAGTTCCTCGAGATAGTTGCGCGCGACCTGTTGCTTCTTCTGCATCGTGAGCCGCTCGATAATGTCCGGTCTGGCCTCTTCGAACGGAACCTTCTGGGCATCCTGATGCCCTGTGGCCTTGATAATGTGAAAACCGAATCGGGTCTCCACCACATCGCTGACCTCGCCCGGCTCCAGGGCAAAGGCGGCCTCCTCAAACGGTGCAACCATCTGGCCTCGGCCAAACAGGCCCAAGTCGCCGCCTCCGGCTGCTGAAGGACAACTCGAATGCATCCCGGCCAGTTGGGCGAAATCAGCGCCTTCTCTGATCTGCTCGAGCAGGCTCTCTGCCTTGGCCCTGGCTGTGGCCTTCGCATCGTCCGGATCGCTGGTGTTCGGGTCAACCGCAATCAGGATATGGCTCGCCTGAATCTGCTCGGGCGCTTCGAATTCCTGGGGATGTTCGTCGTAGTAGACCTGAGCGTCGGCATCGTTGACGTCGATCTTCCCGGCCCACTGCATTTCCATGAACTCCTGCCTGGCCAGGTTCGACCGATACTGCTTTTTGAACTCGTCGAAACTCTCGCCCTGCGATTCGACCATCTGGCGGAGCGTCTCGACGGTGATCGGCGGGTCCTGTAGAGCGCCACGCTCTTCGATTGCGGCAATGGCCTCCGCCTCGGTCACCTCGATGTTGGCCGCTTCGACCTGTTGATCGAGCAGTGTTTCACCGACCAGCGATTCGAGTATACGCTGCTTCATCTGCTGCTTGAACTGCTCCAAATAGGCCGGAGGCAGGTTCCCAAGCTGCGCGCCGGCCAGTCGCATCTGCCGATCGAGGTTCTGGTCCAGTTGGCCTTGGGTAATCTGCTCGCCATTGACTGTGGCGACCACGGCGCTTGCATCCGGCTTGAGTGCGGGTTGGACCGGCACCATGTCGATCGCGCCCGTTTCATCCGGTGCGCTGACGGCCGGTGCATCGGGGTCGGGCGCCGCCGGCTCCTTCTTTCCACAACCGAGCGCTCCGAAAACGAGGAGCATGACCAGAAATGCCGTCAGGACGTTAAGACTCCGGCTCTCGCGGTGAATCGCTCTTTTCATGAATAACTCCTGCTAAGATTGTTGTCAGTTCCGATTGATGATTGCGACAGGCTCCATCCCCGCAAAGGAAGGCCATGCAGCGCATTATTCCAAGCGCCACCAGGGAAGTCAAGAGATTCATTGCAGTGGCCCTTTCGGATCAATCGTCCGCCTCGGCGCTTGATCAGGAGGATCATCCTGAGAATTCCATTGCTCCCGCGAGAACACCCGGTAGAATGTCGTCATCAGAAGGAGCACGATCTTATGGATATAGCACGGAAACTCAAAGAAGTCATTGTCGAAGACCTGAATCTCGAAGAGGTTACGCCCGACGAGATTCGGGATGACGCGCCGCTGTTCGGTGAGGGTCTGGGTCTGGATTCGCTTGATGCGGTGGAATTGGTGGTCGTGGTGAAGCGACATTTCGGTGTCGAAATCAAGGATATGACCGAGGGCCGAGAAGCGTTCGCCTCCATCCAGGCGTTGACCGGGTTCATTGAGGAGCACCTGCAGGGATGACGCATGCGAGCAAGGCGATCCCGATCACGGGGCTGGGTTGTCTCTGCGCCGCGGGAGGTACGGTTCCGGAGGTCGCCAAAACTCTGTTCGCCGGACAGCGCAACGTTCAGTACCGATCTGTGGGAGAGCGTCGTTATCCCGTCTTCCAATTGGCGCCCCAGGATGCGCCGCCACGATACTTCGAGGGGGCTGAATGCGAGCGCTGCGGGCGCTTGGCGGTCGCGGCAGCGCGCGAGGCACTCACGCACGCCGGACTGACGCAGCAGGCCCTCGTTGGCCGTACCGTCGGTGTCTGCATCGGGACGACCGTCGGCAGCGCCATGAACAACGAAGCCTTCTATCGTCACTTCCGAGAAGGGCGGATGCCCGGCATCGAACCGATTCGACGATATCTTCGAACAAATCCGGCCTCGATGGTTGCCCGGGCCTTTGATCTGTCCGGACCCTGCCAGACGATCGTCAATGCGTGTTCCTCAGGCAGTGTCGCCATCGGTCACGCAGCCGAATGGATCAGGGCGGGCGTCTGCGATGTGGCCATTGCCGGCGGCGCTGATATGCTCTGCAATGTCATTCACGCGGGCTTCCTGTCCCTGCTGATCACCGACAGCGAGGCCTGTCGGCCCTTTGACCGGCGTCGTCAGGGCCTGAATCTGGGGGAGGGGGCCGGGATCGTCGTGATGGAATCGGAGTCTTCGGTGCGGCGGCGGGGTGCGGTCGTGCAGGCCAGGTTATGCGGCTACGGCAATGCCTGCGATGCGTTCCATATCTCGGCTCCGGAGCCGACCGGGCGAGGATTGAAGCGCGCCATCGACCTGGCGCTGGCCGAGGCAGGATTGGACTGCGGCGATATCGATTTCATCAACGCCCACGGAACGGCCACGCCGGAGAACGACCGCGTAGAAGGACGCCTCTTTCCCGAACTGTTTGCCGAGGTCCCCTTCAGCTCGACCAAGGGTTTCACCGGTCATACACTGGGGGCGGCCGGCGGAATCGAGGCGGTGATCACCGTCGTTTGCTTGCAGAGAAAGCAGATCGTGGGCAACATCGGTTTTGAGGAGCCGGACCCTGAGTTTCCCGGCCGCCCGGCGGCGGAGAACACCCCTGTCCGAGGTCGCTACGGGCTGTCCGATTCGGTTGCCTTCGGTGGGAACAACGCGGTGCTGGTTCTCGGGGGGGCCGACGCATGAACGGCAGGCCGCTTGCCATCATGGGGGTCGGCTTGGTCGGCGGGTTCGGCGTGGGCAAGCAGGCCGTGCTTGAAGCGCTCGCCAAAGGCGGCGCACCGAACGAAACGGTGACGGTGGAGACTCCCTCCGGTCCACGTCGATTGCCGGCGTATCAGGCCGACGTGGCCGCCGTCCGTCCCTTCATCAGCGCCGGCGACTGGCGCCGCATGAATCGCTTCGGTAAGCTCGCCGTGCTGGGCGCCTCGTTGGCGCTTCAGGATGCCGGCTGCAAGGCCCCGTTGAATCACAACCATCTGGGTCTGATCGTCGCCAGTGGCTACGGGGCCTCGAAGAGCACGTTCGATTTTCTCGATTCCATGCTGGAGGACGACGGCCGCTGTCCGTCGCCGACGCTTTTCTCCAATTCGGTGGCCTCGTCGGCCGCCTCCCATTTGAGCATCGTACTGCAATCGGGCGGACCGTCGCTGACGGTGAGCCAGTTCGAGATGTCGCCTCTCTCGGCGCTGCTGACGGCCTCGACGTGGCTGGCTGAAGGCCGGGTCCAAGCGGTCCTGTTCGGGGTCGTCGACGAGCTGTGTCCCGTGCTGAGCTACAGCTACGAGCGTTTCTTCGGGGAACAGACCTCCGGGCCGATTGAGCCGTTCCACTGGGACAAACAGACGGCGGTCATGGGTGAAGGCGCCGCGTTTCTGCTTCTGGCGCCTGGTGAAGGGGGCGCGGCGGCCTATGGTTGGATCGATCAACTGCTCTGGACTCGCAGCGATCGCTGGGCGGCGCCGGCCGACGCGGCCCTCGTTCTCGGGGCCGATGGGCATCGCTGCTGCGCCGACGCCTATCGGCGTCTGGCCGGCGACCATGCACAGCTCACTGCCTACAGTCCTCTCTACGGCAGCCTGCCTGGGGGACATGCATTCGACGTGGCCATTTCGGCCCTGGCGGCTCAGGCCGGCCGGGGACCCAACCGGGTTTGGCCGATCAAGTGTGACGCGGAAGGCAATTGCGGAGTCATCTCATGTCGTTTCGATCGCGCCCCAGACGCGAAATCGTCGTATCTATAGCCATTATGGTTGCTTCTATCAGTCCGGTCCGAGCCGATGAAATGGGGCTCGCCGAGAAGTGGGCGGCCGTGTTTCGTGGCGAAGCGCCGCACGAGAAGGCGCTCGGCCTGTACCTCGGGACGGCCTATGACTGGTCCGACATGCAGTTTGCGCTCGCCAGTGGCCAAGCCCTCTACAGATACAAGGCGGTTGGACCGGACAACGCCCCCGATGCCCTGGGCGTTCGCTTCGAGGGCAACCTTGGGACCGCGGTCGGAACGGAGTTCTCCGGAGCCCGGCTGGTCGCGTCGGGCAATTTCCTGGCGGTCTACGACCTGCCGGCCTACGGAACGCCCAAGTTCATCCCTTACGTGGAAGGTGGTGTCGGATTGATCTATACGGACTTCCAGCGAAAACGCCAGGGGCTCCGACTGAATTTCAATCCCGTGGCCGGCGTGGGGGTGCGTATGGGCTCGACCTTCCTGACCCTGCGCCTGCACCACATCTCCAACGGGGGCCTGCACCACGAGAACCGTGGTCTCAATTCGGTCGTACTGGGTTTCGGAAAGTACCTGTGATGGAATGACCGGCCCCACCTCGCGGCGCACGGACCAACAAGAGCAAGAAAATCTTGACGCGGTCTTTCGGCCGACGTACATTTTCTCCAGGTCGCGTATTGTCGCAGAAACGGCAACGAACTGGACGCCAACAAGATGAACGCGAGAGCAAGGAGAAAGATCATGGTGCGAGCAGCAGGAACGGGAATTGCGGTGTTGTCGTGTCTTTTTTCTCTGATAGGTGCGGGATGCAGCAGCAATCCGGGCGGGACGGTGCCGCAGGAGAGTCGCTACACGCGCTACAATCTCCACTATATTTCGCAAAAAAGCAACAACGTGGCCAGCTATGCCAACTTCACCGACTACGAGGGGCACGACTTCCTGCCTTACAACACCAAGGTGGAGGTTAAGAGGTGGAGGCGTGGATACGAGATCAAGGCGGTGGACAGCGGTACGGTGATTCTGTTCGACTACAACAGCAAGAACATGGACGGGATGAGCGGCAGCGAGTACCTTGATCTGATTCTGTCTCCGAGTCCGGTCAGCTACAGCGACCTGACGCCGGAGGACGAGCAGGGGATCCGCCAAGGCAAGCCCATGGTGGGCATGACCAAGCAAGGCATTATGGTGGCCTTGGGCTATCCCGCCAAGCACCGTACGCCGTCGCTGGATGACAATACGTGGGCTTACTGGAGGGGTCGGATTGGTGAGCCGAGGCTGGTGAACTTCGATGGCAGTGGCAGAGTTGTTTCGATCACGAATTAGAACCGTTGCGGCCGGCGCTCCTGTGACGTGGGCCCTTTGTCTCGCCATTCTGATGGTGGCGGCGGGCAGTCCCCATTCGTACGCCGGACAAGAGCAAACCGATTCGGCGCAGCAGCCGCCTTTGCTGCGGCTGCTGCGCGAATCGAGAGCCCCCTACCACACCGTGGCCGTCCGGTTCACGCAGACCAAGCGTCTGGCGATTCTGGACGTCACGCTCAAATCGGAAGGCATGATCTTCTTTCGCCGGCCGGGACTCATCCGCTATGAGATCGTCTCGCCGGCGCGATCGCTGCTAATTCACGATGGCAAGAGGGCGCGGTGCTATGCCTTCACCGAAGGGCGGTGGGAGTTGCTTCGAAGCCCCGGCGCCACGGCTGTGGGACGCGTTCTCCGTCAGATCGGTCACTGGATCCAGGGCGATTTCGACACGGACCAGAAGATGTTCGATCTGAGTGTGTTGCCCTGGGAGGATGGGGCGGGTTGCATTCGATTGACGCCGCGCAGCGAAGGGCTGGCCGAGTACATCCAGGGCGTCCACATTTATGTGGATGATGGTCCCGACTACCAGGTTCGGCGGGTGGTCATTCACGAGTCCGAGGTCGATACAACCGAGTTGCTCTTCCGCCGGGAACGACGCAACAAGCCGATTCCGGAGGGAACGTTCGTCTCGCCGGAGGTTTCCGAGGCCTGCCTGGATTTCTTCCGCCAGACACAACAAGACGACGCGAACGACGTCGAGACGACGCCATCTTGAAACGTTTGATCTGTTCCATTCCGCTCCTTGCCCTAATCGCTATGGGTTGCGCATCGCCTTTGTCGCTGGGCCCGGCGGTCGAGGATCCGGCCCGAAAGGCGTCTCTGCTGCAAAGCTGCCGACCTCCCGATGTATCGCAAGCCGTCTTTCGGACGGTGGTGCGTTGGCCGGGCAGGGAACTGTCTCTGACCGAGATTGTGAAACCCCAGCCGGACTCGGGGTACTCCATCGTCGGCGTCTCGGACGTCGGAAGCACGCTCTACGCCGTTCGGATCGGCCCCGACGGCCAAGGCCAAGTCATCAGTAAGGCCCTGCCGTTCTCGGATCGCTGGCTGCTCGACGGTTTCGTTGCGGAATTGCTCGTCCCGTGGCTCTGCCCGGACCAGAGCAGCGAATTGCACGAGCTGCCGGATGGAACCGAGGCCCTGGTGCAAAAGGAAGGCTCCGTGCAGCGGGTCTATCTGTTCGATGCATCAGGGCAATGGATCCAGTTTCAGCGCCGTTCGGGACGACGGTTGCGTTGCCGGGTGTCCCTGGAGTGGGACGGGCAGGCCCTGCCCATGACGATGCGGGCCGAGAATCCACAGAAGCATTACCAGGCCGTTCGCGAGAACGTCTCAGGCGAGTGATCCACCGGATCCTGGGATCGCACGTCCAATCAGTTGCGGCCGTCTGCCCCATCCTCGCCGGCGGATTCCTCGGACAGCGACGCAGCCCGAATGCGGCCCACTACGTGCCCCCCGGCGACAGCGCCGAGATAGACCGGGTAATAGGTCGCGGTGAATACATACCCGCCCAGGTTGCCCCCGAGATAGGTCCCGTAGGCCGGATACAGTAGATGATACGCTTGCTTCTGATGTTCGATCGACTCGTAGGTCTCCACGTAGCTGAGGGCCGTGGAAGAGGCCACCGCCTCGTGGTACAGGTTCACAAACGGCACCATGTAGAGAAATGCGTAGAGCCCCTTGTTCTTTCGTCGGGCGAAGTCCTGGGCATGGCCCGCCTCGTGCAACGCAATCGGCACCAGGTCGGAATACAGGTTGATGGTGTTGGAATACGGGTTGTAGTTGTCGCCGCCGAAGAACCGTCCCGGCAGCGCCGTGTATTGCAGCCACGCCAGGAAGCCCAGCGGATACCGCCAGATCGGGCCGATGTTGTCGTTGGCAAACGTTCGCCGCCACTCATCGGCGACCGAATAGGCGTTGACGCGAATCATTGTATCGCCGAGATCGTGCTTCTGGCAGAACACAATGGCGGCCTGGATCGTTTCCTCCGAGATCTGGTGACTGTCGACTTTGCCGTTCCAGAGCAGCAGTTTGCCCAGAAGGCTGCCCGGCCAGTACCAGTCGCTGGCATCGAGGATGCGGCTGGGGCGGCCCCTGACGACCTGGGGGGGATTCTCAGCATGGGGATAACGACCGGGGTAGTCGTCTACGGAGGTGGGTTCATAGGGTACGGTCGCGCAGCCCGCCGCGGTAAGGATCAGTCCGATGATCGCCGCCCTGTAGACGCTCGTTTTCATCCCTGAGAATCTGCACAATCTGAGGTCCATAGGTCGCATCGCGTTCGGCATCATGGCGTCTCCTTTCAGCCGGCGGACTCCGCGCACTCGGGCTGTCTCAATCGGAACGCATTGTGACGACGCATCCGCGACACGACAAGAGAAAACCGGGATGAGTCCGCGTTGGCGATCACCCATGCCGCAGCCGCCCAGCACGCGGACCGTTGGCCACAGCCGTCGCCGCAGGGGATTCGTAGAAAGGGGTTGACAATCAGTTGTTTTCTGCTAAGGACTCGTAAAGAAACGGATTCGGATGTTATGAGGTATTGGGATCAATCG
>CAZSXM010000061.1:0-25474 GCA_964610435.1 uncultured Pirellulales bacterium
GACGATGACCATTGGCGTCGGCAGCCGAACCAGCCCGACGGCCGGCGGCACCGGCATCGTCTACATCGACGACATCGCCTTCGGCAAGCCCGCTGTGGAGTAGGTTCCTCTGTCGGGTGGAAGAGATATACCATGCGTAGCTCCAATGCTCTCGCGTTGGAGCTACGCCTTCCTGCTATAGTGTCGTGCCAGGCGAAAGGGGATTCTCTTTGTTCCGAGAGCGGTCTCCATTTGCAGGTCAGTCCCTGGTGGGATTGTAGGCGAGCAAGTCGGCCAGCGGTCTGACTGCCGCACAAGGGTCGAACCAGGATCTTGCCTCCGGTCTGCTCTGCGCATCTCCACCTTGCGTATGAATCCGAGGTTTCTCCTCGCCACAAGCGGTATTCCTGCGACCTCGGTCTGATTCCGGCATGCAACCAAGGGGTCAACATCGTCCGGTTGCTGCGTTTGAGTTGGCGCCTCTCTGTGATCAGACGGCTCTTTCGGGGCCGGCCACGTCCATCCGGCCGCTGGTGTGTCTCTGAATCGATGCTGGCGCGGTGGGTTCTTGTGTGTTACTCTTTGTTTTTCAAGGGTTTAGAAGACAAGGGCACATGGATGGTCAGGCTACCAAAGAGCAACTGCAGGCGGTTTTGAACGAGGACACGGACAAGATGCTGGAAGAGGTGGTCGGGGCGATGAACCGACCCCACCCCGGTAGCATCATCGACGATAGCGAAGAGCGGGTGCGCCAGCGGCCGGTGAATTCCGCCGCCTCTTCGAGAAGGCCCTGGAGCCTCGCAGTCAAAGCGAAGCTTCTTCCCCGCCCGGCGAGCCGGACAACGCGCATCGCTGCACAGCCGCCACCACCGGCAACCATCAGGCCTTGGGGCGTCTGATGCGTCGGCATGCCACCCAGCTTCAGTTGGATCAGGCCGACCGCAAGCACTCGGCCACTGATGGGGCCGAGGCCGACGCTGGAATCGATCCGGCATCGACGTGCATATGGCGATCGATTGCCTGTATCACAACGCCAAGTCGTGGACCACCTACTGGCCCAAAACCCCAACGCTCCAAGAATCTGCACGGACACGCTGCCTGAGAGGATGCCGATCCGCTCTTGTCGCCGATCGCACGATGAGGTATAATTCGTGATCAATATGGTGCAGACCCGTGACGACATTCTGAGTTTGCTTGAAGCCAAGGGCGCACAGGTGGCCAAGGAGGCCCAGCGAGGTGTCATTCTCCAGCCGGGGGCCTTGGGCGACTGCATTCTGACGTTGCCGTTGGTCAAGGTCATGACCGAGGCGCTCGGTCTCGGCGGCGTCGATCTCGTCGGGCACAGTGAATACATCGGCATCCTGCCGGGCCGCAGTTGCGTCAGCAGCGTTCGTTGCATCGATTCCACCGAGTTGCACCGCTTGTTCGTCGAACCGGCCAAGTTCGATCTGGCCGACCGCGACCCCTTAATCAACACGTTCGCCGATTACGCCTGGATCGTTACATTCCTCGGCGAGCCGGATGGCAACTTCGAACAGAACCTGATCTTCACGGCTAATTGCAGCCACAGCGCCGAGGTCATCACCCTGTCGCTCAAGCCGCCCCAGGACGCCGGGCTGCACGTCGCGGAGCACTACGTCCGCCAGTTCGCCCGCCAGAGCGGCTTGCCGCCGGACGAGGCCAAGGTCGCAACCGTCAAGCCTCTGATTCAGGTGACTGCCGCCGACCGCGAACGTGGACTGGAGATGGTCGGACAGATGGGCATCGACGTTTCCAGACGCCTTGTGGTGATCCACCCCGGCAGTGGCGGCCGCCACAAGTGCTGGCACATCGGCAATTTCCTCAGCATTGCCCAGATGCTGCGAAGCAAAGAGATCGAGGTCTTGTTCCTGCTCGGACCTGCCGAGGTGGAACGCTTCGAGAACATGGACAAGGCTCGTCTGTACGGCGCCGCCAGGTGCGCCGCGCACCTGCCTCTGAGCCGGGTCGTCGATCTTCTGGCATGTGCCGATGCGTTCCTCGGCAACGACAGCGGGGTCACGCACCTTGCCGCCGGGATGGGATTGCGCACGATCGCCATGTTCGGCCCAACGGACCCGGCCCTGTACCAGCCGATCGGCCCGGCCGTGACCGTCCTTCAAGACCCGCACGACCGATTCACCCGACAGCCCTGCCCCGATCTCCAGAAAACCGTCGTTGAAGGCGTCTTCACATCGCCCTTCGACTGCCCCGGTGATTAAGCCCGTCCCCTTGAGTTCATCGCGGTGCGCACTTGACCGCATCCGACCATCGGGTAGAATCCGTCCTTGGCCCCCTCGTTGCATCCATGTGCTTGTCGCGCAGCGGGAGGAAAGCCGCCGGGAAACGGCGCCATCGGTTCGATGAGATCGCAGATGATCCGTCATGACAGCAGAGCGTTTGTATGACATCAGCTACGGCGGAGCCCAACATCGTGGGTCTGATCGCAGGTGGAGGCCGGCTGCCCTTCATGGTGGCCGCCGGCGTGAGGAAAGCAGGACGGCGTGTGGTCTGCGTCGGCCTGGCCGGCTATGTGGACGCGGCGCTGGCGGCTGAAGTGGACGTGTTCTACGAAGCGGCCGTGGCCCGTCCCGGAAGCTGGATTCGCCGGCTCCGCAAACATGGCGCGATCGAGACGATCATGGTCGGCACCGTCACGAAGTCGCACCTGTTCACACCGAGGCGTATCCTGCGCTACGTGCCGGACTGGCGGGCGTTTCGCATCTACTACTGGCGGCTTCGCGGCCGGCCCAAACAGACCGACGTACTCCTAACCGCCCTGGCCGACGAACTGGCCACCGGCGGCATTTGTTTGGAGGACTCCACGATGTACTGCGAGCAATACATGGCCGAATCAGGCGTCATGACGAAACACCAGCCCGCCGCACAGGTGCTCAGCGATATCGAGTTCGGCTGGCCGCTGGCCCGGCAGCTTGGCGACATGGACATCGGCCAGGCCATCGCCGTCCGCGAGCGCGAGGTGATCGCCGTCGAGGCCATCGAGGGCACTGCCGAGATGATCAAGCGGGCCAGCCAGTTCTGCAAGGCCGGGGGATGGACTCTCATCAAAACCGCCAAGCCCAGGCAGGATCCGCGTTTCGACGTCCCCTGTGTCGGGCCCGAGACGATCCGCGACCTTGCCGCCGGCGGCGCCGCGTGCCTGGCGATCGAAGCGGGCAAGACCATCGTCATCGACAAGCCCCAGACCATCGCCCTGGCCGACCAGCTCGGCATCTGCGTCCTTGGCCGCTGAACGATGTTTGCATCATCCGGCATTGAGTCTCGATCGTGGGGGGCTCACGTCGCGGGCAGAAGGATCGGTCGTTATGAATACGCAGCAACTTGTCGTCTTCGGTGTTCTGGCAGCCACCTTGGGCATGTTCGTCTGGAATCGCTGGCGGTATGACGTGGTGTCCATTGCCGCGTTGCTGGTTGTCGCCATCACGGGCATCGTGCCGCCCGATGAGGTCTTCTCCGGGTTTGGACATCCGGCGGTGGTAACGGTTGTCGCGGTGCTGGTCGTGAGCCGTGGACTGATCAATGCCGGTGTGATCGACGTCATAGCGCGACAGTTGGGTCGGGTCGGCGACCGTCCGACTGTGCAGGTATTGGCGATGACGGGGCTCGTGGCAGCTTGCTCGGGCTTCATGAACAATGTCGGGGCGCTGGCGTTGCTGATGCCGGTAACGATTTGGATGTCGCGAAAGAGCGGCCGTTCCCCATCGCTGATGCTGATGCCGCTGGCGTTCGGGTCGCTGCTGGGCGGATCGTTGACGCTGATCGGTACGCCCCCGAACATGATCATCGCAGCATACCGCGCAGAGGATGGGACAGCGCCCTTTGGGATGTTCGGCTTTCTGCCCGTCGGCCTTGGTGTGACCCTCATCGGAGTCATCTTCATCGCCCTGATCGGCTGGCGGCTGATCCCCAAACACCCGGAGAAAGACAGTCAGGAGGACCTGTTCGAAATCAGCGATTACATCAGTGAAGTTCGCCTGCCGGAGGACGGCAAGTTCGTTGGCCTTCCGCTCCACGATCTGCTGGCGGCTATGCCCAGCAAAGAAGACATTTCGGTCGTTGCTCTGGTGCGTCGCGAAAAGCGGATTCTGGCGCCGTCGATGTATCGGGTCTTGCGCTCTGGCGACATCCTGATGGTTGAAACGGACTCGGACAGCCTCAGAAGCCTGATCGACGACGGCGGACTGGAATTCATTGAAGGCGACGAAGAGCAAGACGACACCAAGACCATCGAATCCGAAGAGGTCGGCGTGGTGGAAGCGATCGTGGCCCCGGAATCTCTGTTGATCGGCAAGACCGCCTCGGGCCTGGACGTCCGCGAACGGTATGGGATCAACGTCATTGCCGTGGCCCGTCGCGGCAAACAACTGAAGCAACGACTGGGACGCATCCGCTTTCTGGCTGGGGACATCTTGCTGGTCCAGGGCGGCAATGACTCACTGCCATCAACGCTGTCGGAACTGGGGTGCCTGCCGCTGGCCGAGCGCGGGCTGCGGATCGGGAAACCGCGCAAAGTGCTGCTTCCGGTGACGATATTTGTTCTGGCGATGTCGCTTGTTGCCTTCGGCGTGCTGCCGGCCCCCATCGCGCTGACGTGCGCGGCGCTGGCACTGATCGCATCCGGACTGTTGTCGCCAGCCGAGGCGTACAAGAGCATCGACTGGCCCGTCGTCGTGCTGCTGGGCGCGATGATCCCGGTCGGCCGAGCCTTTGAAACCACCGGAAGCGCCGATCTGATCGCCGGTCGCTTGCACAGCATCGCCCAAGCGGCCACACCGGCGACGACGCTGGTGATCCTGATGGTCGGCACGATGCTGCTGAGCAACATTGTCAACAACGCTGCCGCCGCGATCCTGATGGCGCCGATCGGCGTGAGCCTGGCCGGGAGCATTGAGGCCAGTGCCGATCCGTTCCTGATGACGATTGCCGTCGGCGCGTCATGTGCGTTCCTGACCCCCATCGGCCACCAGTCCAACGCCATGGTCATGGCTCCCGGCGGTTACAAATTCGGCGACTACTGGCGAATGGGCCTTCCCTTGTCGGTTCTCATCATCGTAACCGGGGTGCCGCTGATTCTGTGGTTCTGGCCGTTGTAAACGACAATCAGAGGATGGCGGCAAGCAGCTACGGTCTCTTCGCGTCTGCATGCCCCCGGTATGGGCAAAGATCACGGCGTTTTCAGGTGCAACACCCAGTCGTCGGTGTCCGGCGCGATCAGGCGTTTGGGAGCACCACCCGCAAGCATCTGTGCATCTTCGTCGGTTCGCGTCCGGGGGTTGTACCACGTGGCGCCGAATGTCGCGTTCGCCCGGCCCAGATTCACCGTCACGCCTCCGCCTCTTGGCAGATAGATGACGTATTCGCGGCCGGGATCGGCCAGACACAGGCCGTTGTCGACGAGATCTTTGCGGGGGACGAAACGGTCCAGTGAAAGCCTCGCCGCAAAGGTCTGGACGCTCTGGATAATCCGCTCGGCCGCCAAGCCGCCCTTCCAGGACTGTTCGGTGGTCCGAAACCCGACGATGTGCCCGGCACTGCAGAAATACGACCAGAACAAGATCCGGCCGATCTCCTCAGTCACCACGTCACCATAGTGTGTGCGATCCGGATCGCTACAGGGCCGGGAGTTGATCACGGGACGGCCGTACTGCTGGAAGTGCCAACAGACAGCCGCATACACCTGCGCCGAAAGGTTATCGCCGTCAGACGGGGGCAGACGGAGTCCGGAAAAACCATGGTGATTGACCACGTCCAGTCCGTCGGCCGCGTCCTGGAACAAGGCCTCGCGCGTATCGTTGCTCAGCAGCAGCTTGACATTGTGCTCACGCTGGTACCGACCGAAGACGTCGATCCAGTGCCGCTGCCAGCGACGTTCGTGCGGATGGCGGCTGTCCATACAGATCTCGTTGCCGATTTCGTAGATGACGTTGTCATATCGGCCGGCGGTCTCATCGAGCAGGCGGGCGACGAGGGCGTCCTGGAATCGCATCAGGTCGGGATTGCCCGGGTCGTAGAACTGATCCTCAACACCGACGGCGAAGTTCTGTTCGTGGCCCTCCGTCGCGGGCAGACCCTCAATGTGGTTGATATGGTTGCCGGGGTTGAAGGGGTGGAGATGCCAGCGTTCGCTTCCATGCTCCAGGAAAGGCTCATCCCAGATCTGGAGCAACACCACAATGCCACGGCGCTGGCAATCGGAGAGATACTCGTGCAATCGCCTCCAGAAGCGTTCGTCCCACCGAGACAGATCGAACCGGGCCAAGCCGTCGTTGGCTTGCCCCGGCCCGGTGCGCGGCCACGGGGCCAGGCCCTTGCCGTCCGGCACCGAACAGCAGAAAGCGAACAGCGTCGCTCGGTTGGCGTTGGCGCCCCACCTCGCGTACCATTCGTTGTGCTCGCCGATGTCGACCCTGGTGTCGGGGATGATCGTCCACAAGCCGCTCCCGAAGAGGGCGATGGCCTCGCCATTCCGGCGAAACCACCTCGCATTGTCGGGATGTACGTCGAGGGTCGCCCCACGGGCGCCGCCCCACGCAAGACCGAACCAGATCATCACAAGCGTAACCGTCGCTCGCATCGGTCGAGTTTTCATTGGCGCGACCTCCTTTCTTCTCGTGAATCACCGCGAGGATATCGGACAAACCAGATGGCACCATCCCCAATACACTCCCGGCCGTGCAGGAGCTTGTCGAATCTCGCGCGTGGGCTTGCCCTGAGATCCGTCAACTCCAGGTTAGTTCCAGTGCAAAGAAGACTGATCATAGCAGACTTATGGCCGGAAGACTCCCAATAAGCCTCTCAAGGGCAATCGCAACGTCGGCGAGAAGTGGGTACATGGAGCGCAATTGACCGAAGGCGTCTATGTGACGAGCAAGTATGCAGCAACAGGTGGCCAGCTTTGTGATGGGCCCGGCGAGATTGACGCACAGGCGGGCCACAGATAGCATGGTGTTGCGAAATCAAAGCACCGATGCACAAAACTGGCGGTTCTGACGTAATGTAGCAGCGCATGGATAGAAAAGTGTGCCTGAACGGCAATTGCCACAAGGAGGTCCATGATGGCGGCAAGAGCACTTTTGCAGCGTGGCGGCGTTGGGCTATGGCTGCTGGCGATGCTGGCGGCTGGAAGCGCTTCGGGTCAGCGCCTGTTCATCGTCGGGCCGGGCGCCGTGGTCATGCGTCAGTACCGGCCCGGCGTGGCAATCTACGGCGTGAATGCGTATTCCTATGTCCAGACGTACCCATGGGTCTACGGGCCCGTTGCGGGGACGCAGACGCAGATCCCTCCAGGGTCTCGCATCCAGTCTCCGGTCCCGATGGACATGGGAATCGTCACCGTGCCGCCCAGCCCATATCGGGAGTACTACACCCCGCATATCCCACGATACTACAGGCGCCAGGAGAGCGCCGAACAGGCTGAGACCCCGAACGGTATGGGTGAACCACTGCCCAGCAAACCGGAGAACGCCGGTGCGGCGCCGGCCACAGAAGACGAGCGGCTCTCCCGCCCTGCAGAAGAGCAGACGCAACGGCAGGAGACGCACACGCAAGAGCGGACCAGAAGACCGGCACCTCGACGGCCGACTCGATATCGCTAAGAACGCCGCCTTCACCGACCAGGGGCCGCCGAAGCGAAAAATGCGTGCAAGTGTCGTCTCCGCGACGTATAATCGCAAGCTATGAAGCTACCAAAACTTGAGAAACCGGAGAAGTACACGGGGCTGTACATCTTCGATTTCGGCGATCAGGCCGGAGTCGGATTCACAGCCGAGGAAGTGGCCGAGTTGCTCGAGAGCGAGCGCTATCGCGACGGCAAAGTCTACAAGATCCACCGGGCGTATCCAGACGGCCGACTTGAGATCAGGGGCGTGCCTGCCCGAACGTTTCAGTTGGAATCGGGTATGCTGTTCTATTCGGGCGAGATGGAGCAGGCCAGGGACGACTTTGGGCGTCTGGTCGCAGCGGCGGTTACGGCCCAACCCCCCTGTCGGGCCAAGGTGCATTTGGCCAGGTACGCAGACGACAGGATCGCCGTAGCCCTGATCTATCCGGCCGAATACGAAGACGAGATCAACACATGGCTGCTGGCTCGCAACTACCGCACAGCAGGCGCAGCCGAGGGGGGAACCGGGGCCATTGAGCGATACTACCGTGATGCCCCCGAGATCCTCGAGCGGCACCAACTGTTCGGCGCCAGCGAGAGCATCAGTCGAACCGGGGACGAACTGCTTGCCTCGCTCAAGCAAGCGGTGCAAAGGTAATCGCAGACAGACATGGCCTCGACCCTCCTGCAACTGAGACCTCGTACCGGCCGAAAGGCCAAATCGGCACGGACCTCTCGGCTCGGTGGCCTCGCTGCAGCCATCAGCTCGCTGTTTCGCTGGAGGCGTCGGCCCATCAGCCCGGAAGACCTCCGGAGACACGACTTCCCAGCCTGCACCCAACGGCTGGGCGTACGCTTTACCGACCGGATGCGCGACGTATTCCGCCAGCAGTGGCTGAGAAAGCGACCCTGACCGGCGTCTGCCGGATACTCGCCGGTCAAGAACCGGGCCAACTTCGGGCCGACTGTACCCCTGACGGCACTTCACTGAGTGTCCAGTACTCATGAACCGCCCGAATAGCCTCGACAAACTCGCCTCGCGAGGCGGACTTGACCACAAACCCGGCCGCTCCCAGGGAGAAACTCTCATCAACCACCTGCGGATCGCCCGACGGAGCCAGAACAATCACCGGGACCGACTTGAGCGTCTCGTCGGATTTGACGGCCCGGAGAGCATCCAGGTCTGCTTCACCACTGCTCAGACCGTCAAGGACGATGACCGCCGGATCGGGAACCCGCTCACGTTTGAACCGGTCCAGGGCCTGGCCTGCATCGTGGAAACGTAGCACGTTGCGAGCCAGACCCAACTCATGCAGCACTTCGCTGGCCGTGGGCGGCCTCGCTTGGTCAGCCTCAATGAGTACTACTGGCTTGTCGTACATGACAGTCCCTTTCGCTGCGCGATGGCTCACGCACGCAGTCCCTATCGTCGCCCGGCATTGAACTGAGAACCCAACTCAGATGCCGTGGTTGCCAGAGCCACGACGTGGATATCGAACGGCGTCATTCGACCACCTTCCCGCATCCGGCAGCCTGTTAGACCTATTGCTCTGTCTATCTGCCTGATCGTTCCAATCGACACTCAAGTAAACAGGAAACCCTCGCAAGTGGCCCTAGCATTTTCCCGGCACGTCAAGGCTGTTCGCAATCCATCGACTGGGTTTTGCCGGCCCCGCCCCTGGCAAACCCGGCCTCATGTGCCAATCGCACCAGTTCCACCACCGAGCCGACCCCGGCCTTGTCCAGAATGTTGGTACGGTGGAAATCGACCGTCTTCGGACTGATGCCAAGCTCGTAGGCAATCGTCTTGTTCGGCTTGCCCAGGACCAGCATGTCCATCACCTGGCGTTCACGTCGCGTCAAAGCCTCCACCCGCGATTGAAAGCCCCTGGCGTGCTCCTTGGTCGCTCGAATGCGTCGGTCCAATTCGACAGCCCTTTGAACGCTGTCGAGCAGCACCTGATCGCGGAACGGCTTCTCAATAAAATCCATCGCTCCGGCCTTCATGGTTTCGACCGCCATCGGCACGTCGCCGTGGCCGGTAATGATGATGGTCGGGATGTCGATATTCAACTCGTTGAGCCGGGCCTGGAGCTCGATACCGCTCATCCCCGACATCCGTACGTCCAATACCAGGCAGCCCGGCTGCGAGGGATCGTACTGGTCCAGAAACTGCTGCGCCCCGCTGAACGTCCGAACCTTCAGGCCGATATCCTCGATCAGCAGACCTAAAGACTGGCGGATGGCTTCATCGTCATCGACGACAGATACAATGGGTTTTGTGCTGCTCACGTTTGGCTCCTTCCGCTGGTAGTGTGAATCTGAAGACCTTGTCCGAGCCCTCGTTGGCTTCCGCCCACAGCCGACCGCCATGGGCCTCGACAATCCGACGACTCAGGGACAAACCAATCCCAAGACCCTCATTCTTGGTGGTGAAAAACGAATCGAATACCCTCTCCGTGAGTTGCGCCGAAGGCCCCCGGCCGGTGTCGGCAACCGCAATCTCAATCTTGTTGTCACCGGCAGCACGCGTCGAAACGGTCAGGTTTCGCACGGGGGCCTGGCACTCGCTCATCGCTTCCAGGGCGTTCCCCATGAGGTTGAGCGTAACCTGTTGAATCCCTACTGCGTCGCATCGCGCTTTGGGCAGGTCCTCGGCCAAGTCCCGAACGACGGCGATGCCGAGGCGGGCGATCTGCGGCTGCATGCGTGCCGTAACGTCGGCGCAGGTGGCATGGATGGCGGGGCGTCCTTCATACTCTATGCGACAGGCGTGCAGCTCCATCCAGCGAACGGTCCCATCCTTTCGAACGATGCGGAATTCGCAGTTCTCCGGACGCATTCTGCCGTCGAGTCGAGCGATGTGATTGTCCCAGACGAGCCGCCGGTCCTCACTGTACACGAAGTCCCGCAGTTCCTGGGGCGATAGCACCTGAATCTCTTCGACCGTGTAGCCGCTGATCTGGCTCATGACATGATTGGCGAACACCACCCGCTCGTCCTGGATCACAACCAGCCCCTTCGCCTATAGGCCCGCTCACGCCCTCAACGTCCGGGCAGACACAGCCGCCGGCAGCGGGTCATTGACATCGCTCTATCTTGTTGTCGGGTCGAAATCGATGGACTTAACCCGGACCGCCCGGTCTGTTTCACGCTCCTCGCGTCTCTGTGGGTTGGCGCAACGAAATTTCGCACCGAGACCCGAACTATTGCCAACACCCAACGTAAAAATTATTGGACGTAACGAACAGGAACCCATACAATGGGGCATCCGGATTGTGTGGTTGATGATATGAGAACGTAAAAACCAAGATTTTTCTCCCCTCCGGAAAACATCGGGTAGCACCCTGCTGCTCGATGTTTTCTTCTTGCTGCCCTCTATCTCTTGCCTATGTTTGGCATATTTCCCATTGACTCACTCAGGCATCGCGACCGTGGCATTTCTTGTATTTCCTGCCGCTACCGCACGGACAGGGGTCGTTTCGCCCAACCTTGGGCTGCTCCAGGCGAATCTGCTTGACCTTCTGCTCGCCTTGCGGCGCCTGGGCGGCGGCACGCTGCCGCTCAGCCATCGCGAACTGCCCGACCTCGTCGTGCGTCGTCTGGCTGACATTCCAGACGCTCCGCGCCCGCGTCCCGGCTTCGAGATGGACGCGGAAGATGATATCCGTAACGCGATCCTCGATCGATTCGAGCATCTCGTTGAACATCCGGTAGCCCTCGCGCTTGTACTCGACCTTGGGGTCCTTCTCCGCGAAGGAGCGGGTCCAGATGCTGTCCTTGAGGTGGTCCATCGCGTAGAGATGGTCCTTCCACGTACTGTCGTAGACCTGCAACAGGACGTACCGCTCCAAATCCGCCAGCTCGCGACGCAAGAAGCGATGCGCAGCCGTCCTGAGGCGTTCTTCGCGTTCGTCGGCTTGGCCCAGGTCTTCTGGCTTCAACGAGGCGTCGAACCTCTCATTGGCCCACTGAACCAATTCGGCAATACTCAGATGCGAGATCTTGTCAGCCAGCTCTTCGCCGAGCTTGCCGTCGTTGTAGCTCTCGCTCAGCCGAAGCAATTGCTTCTGCACCTCGCGCGGTTTGGCGTTCTGCAGGCGTTCGGCTGAGAGGTCGGCGTTGTATTTCTTGTTGGCCCATTGGGCCAGAGACTCGAAGCCATAGACGTTGGCCTCCTGCGAGCCGTACGCCATGCTCATGGCGAACTCGACCGGATACTCGATCTCGCGCCGGCGGTACTTCTGCCCGGTTTCAGCAAGCATCATCTCCCGGGCCTGTCTGGCGTCCAGTTCTTTGAGCCGCTCGAGATCGAGCTTGAGATCAAACTTGGCGCGGGCCCACTCGGCCAGGCGGCGAACGGCGAAATCGTCTCCGAGGAATTCGGCCAAGGGCGAACAATCCTTCTTGTCCACCTGCTCGCCCGCGGCCGCGACGAGCTGCTCCTCGATCTCCTCGGGCGAGAGGTTCTTGACCTTGCCTGCACTGAGATTGACCTTGAACGCCGACATCGCCCACTTGCTCAGACCCGCCACGTCCCAGGTGCCCGGGTCGGAGTAATCCTCAAGGTACTCCCCCAAAGACAGTGAGATATCGTTTTTGGCGGCGTCTCTGGCGCGGCTCTTGATAAGCTGCTCAACGTCCTCGGGTTCGGCGTCGACTACATCGGAGATCCTCAGCTCGACGTCGAAATTCGCGCGGGCCCATTCGAGCATGCACTTGAACGGATACTCCTTGTCGAGGATGGAATTGCAGTGGCTGGTGATCGTGTGGTCGATCATCTCCTCGATCATCTCCTTGAGGTTGCGGCCTTCGAGCACCTGCCGCCGCCGCGAGTAGAAGATCTTCCGCTGATGGTCCATCACCTCGTCGTATTCGAGCAGGCTCTTGCGAATCTCGAAGTTCCGCTCTTCGACCTTCTTCTGGGCCTTCTCGATGCCCTTACTGATCCGGCTGTGGTAAATGGGCTGGCCCTCTTCCCAGCCGATCCAGGACAGCGCCTTGACCGTCCACTCGGGTGCAAAGACGCGCATCAGGTCGTCGTCGAAGCTCAGGAAGAACTGGCTCGACCCGGCGTCCCCCTGGCGGCCGGCGCGGCCACGAAGCTGGTTGTCGATTCGCCGCGCCTCGTGCCGCTCGGTGCCGAGGATGTGCAGACCGCCGATCTCCGCCACGCCGGGCCCCAGCTTGATATCGGTGCCCCGGCCGGCCATATTGGTCGCGATGGTTACATTGCCGCGCATCCTGCCGTCGCGGGTCTTGTGCTGGTGGCCCGCCTTCAGAACGATCTGGGCCTCGCGGGCGTGCTGCTTGGCGTTGAGGACCTCGTGGTCGAGACCGTGTCGTTTCATCAGGGCCGTCGAGAGCGCCTCGCTCCGCTCGATGCTGATCGTGCCGACCAGGACGGGTCGGCCGGCGGCGCTGGTCTCGTTGATCTCCTCGACAATCGCGTCGAATTTCTCAGCCATTGATTTGTAGATCACGTCCTGGCGATCGTCGCGGACACACGGCTTGTTCGTCGGAATCACCACAACGTCCAGCTTGTAGATCTTCATGAACTCATCGGCTTCGGTGGCGGCCGTACCGGTCATGCCCGCAATGGCGTCGTAGAGCTTGAAAAAATTCTGCAGCGTGATCGTCGCCAGCGTCTGGCTCTCTTCCTTGACGGTGACGCCTTCCTTGGCCTCCACCGCCTGGTGCAGCCCGTCCGACCACTGCCGCCCGTGCATCAGGCGCCCCGTGAACTCATCGACGATGACGACCTTGCCGTCCATGACGGCATAGTCCTTCTCCCTCTCAAAGACCACGTGGGCCCGAAGACTCTGCTCGATGAGATGCTTCCACTCCATGTTCTGCCCCATCGAGAACGGACCCATGCCGAGCAGCTCCTCCGCCTTGGTGGTCCCCTTTTCCATGAGACGGGCGGATTTGTGTTCCCGATCCTCCTTGTAGTAGAGTGTCTTCTCCTCGATCTGATCCTCCGTACCCTTCAGTTCGGCGTGGAGGTGGGCTTCGGCCCGATCGAGTTCGGTCTCAGCTTTCTCGATTCCTTTGAGGGCTCTCTCAATGCGCTGCGCGTCTTTGGCCTTCTTAGCTTCCGACAGTTCTCCCTGTGCGTTGGCAAGCGCTCGCTCTGCGGCGGCTTTCTGCCGACTGGCGCGGTCATAGTTGCTCTGAAGGCCGATCAACTGCCGCGCGATCTGATCGGCCTTCTTGTAGCGAGTGACATCGTCGAACGCCGGCCCGGAAATAATCAGCGGCGTTCGGGCTTCGTCGATCAGGATCGAATCCACCTCGTCGATGATGGCATATTCGAGCGGCCCCTGAACCATCTGTTCCAGCGAGGTCTTCATGTTGTCGCGCAGGTAGTCGAAGCCGAACTCATTGTTGGTCCCATAGGTGACATCGCAGCGATAGGTGTCTTTTCGTTCCTGACCGGCCGAATCCATATCGGCCTGGATCGCTCCGACCGTCATGCCCAGCGCGTTGTAGACCGGGGCCATCCACTCGGCGTCGCGCTTGGCCAGATAGTCGTTGACCGTCACCAGGTGTACGTGCCGCCCGGTCAGATGCACCATGTAGGCCGCCAGAGTCGCCACGAGGGTCTTGCCTTCGCCCGTGGCCATCTCAGCGATCTTGCCGTCGAACAGCACGTTGCCGCCGATGAGCTGAACGTCGAAGTGCCGCATCTCGACCGTCCGCCGGGCGGTCTCACGGACTACTGCGAACGCCTCGGGAAGGATGGCGTCCGGAGCCGTTCCAGCCGCCAGGGCCGCCTTGAACTGGCCGGTCTTGGCCTTCAGCGCCGCATCGTCGAGTAGGCGCATCTCGTCCTCGAACGCATTGGCCCGCTCGACCATCCCCCTGTAGGACTTGACCAGACGTTCGTTGCGCGAGCCGAAAACCTTCAGGAGAACTCTGCTTACCTTCTCGAAAGCCATTTCGCTAACTCAATCCTCTCCATGCAGGGGGCATCATCGCCGACCGAAGCCGGTCGCGAATCCACAGAATTCGGTCTATTCCTTGACTCGTGTGACATACTCGCCCGTGCGTGTATCCACCCGGATCAGTTCACCCACCTTGATGAATGGGGGTACGGTGACTACAAGCCCGGTCTCCATCGTCGCCGGCTTGGTCTGGTTCGTGGCGGTGGCGCCCTTGATCTCCGGCGGGGTGTCGGTCACTTCAAGGTCCACCGTATTGGGCAGCGTAACGACGACCGGCTTACCCTCGTACATGCTGACTTGCAGCGGTGTGTTCGGTTTGAGGTACTTGGGGCCGTCGCCAAATGCATCGTCGTCCAGGGTGATCTGATCGAACGTTTCGGTGTCCATCAGAATGTGTTCGTCGCCCGAGGAGTAGAGGTATTCATAGTTGCGCTTGTCGAGAAAGGCCTCTTCGATGACCTCTTCGCTGCGCAGCCGCACGTTTTGAATCGAGCCGTCCATCAGACTCTTGAGCTTGGTCTGATAGACAGCCCCTCCCTTGCCCAATTTGACATGCTGAAAATCGACGATCGCATAGAGCTTCTCGTCGATCTTGACCGTCTGGCCTTTTCGCATTTCCGATGCTCTCATGTTCGGCTCCAACGCTGACTCGAATGGGATTCTTCAAAACTGTGAACGTAAAGCACTTACGTACCGTGCCAGTATGCCAGAGACTCCCAGACCTGTCAAGAAAACGCCTCCGGTCCATCGGATTCAGCCTCGGTGTGTCAGTCTGATCCTGTGCTATCGATCAGGTCCGCGCCGCCAGCGCACCCATTGCCCCCCGTCGCTAATCCTGCACTGCTGTTCTGCCGATAGGATCTGTGGAGTGCAGGTGGTAGGTCCGTCTGCGACTGAATGTGGGAATCTCTACGGGAGCCATCCGATGAGATCGAATCGACGAACGTACATCGCCATCGCGGCCGTTGCGGTCGGCATTGTCGTCCTGGCGCTGCCCAGTTCGGTTGGACAGAACCAGAGGAACTACGAGATCCAGACTCGGGTCTATGCCACGCCTGACTACCGGACGGATACGATGCGGGCCATTGAGGCCTACGAGCGCGTCATGGAACGCTATATGGACGCGAGCGAGCGGAACTTCGCAGCGGTTACCGCCGACATCGGTGCCGTCGCCGTTCGACTGGAGGCCATTGACATCGGGCTGGCCAAGCTGGACGCCCGGCTCGAACGCATCGAGCGGCACCTCGGCATCCTGCCGCCGCCGCGTGTGGCCGACCCCAATACGACACCACCTACGGCTCCCGCACCCCTGCCCGCACCCAGCTCGCGCGGATACGGTGGTCAATAGCCCGGCGAGTGTGGTCGGCTACCCCAGCGGACGCTATCGACACTGCGTGCCCATCGGGTGTGTGGGCTGCGGACGGCCGGGCCACGCTCTGGGATTGCCCTGGGAATTGCGGAGAAGGCACTTGACGCGAAAGTGGATTGTCCTATCCTATGGCTTTTCACGCCCTGGAAAGGAGTCGACCAAGTGCAGGGAAGTATGCCTTTGGGCCAGTTTGTCTTCGAGCCTCCCGCCGTCGAGCCGGCGCCGAGCGTGTTGCATGACGAGCACCTCAAGCGGACGAGCAGGTCGCGGATGAGCCCCTTCGCGGGGTACGTGATGCCGCTGTGGTATTCGTCGATCGCCGCCGAGCACCGCGCCGTTCGCGAGGCGGCCGGGCTGTTCGATTGTACCCACATGGGTGTGCTGGAGTTCTGCGGCGGCGGGGCGGCCGAGTTCCTCAACGCCGCCACCACCAACGACGTTCAGAAGCTCGCCGTCGGGCGGGCGCAGTACAGCTATCTCCTCGACGCCGCCGGCAACATCCTCGACGACATCATCGTCTATCGCCGGGCCGAGACGCTCTACATGGTCGTCGTCAACGCGGCCAACGAGCCGAAGGTCAAGGTCTATCTGACCGAGTTGCTGGCCGGACGCGTGGTGATCGAGGTCGAGCCCCAACGGACGGGATTCCGTCCGTCCGAGCCGTGCATCTTCCGCGACATGCGGGATACGACGGCCGGGGCGGACTGCCGCGTTGATATTGCCTTGCAGGGGCCCGCGTCCATCGATGTGCTGGCGAAGCTGTCCTCGGACGGAACGATTGCCGAGGAGCTGTCAGGCCTGAAGGGTTTTGCCTTCTTCGAGCAGGAGCTGAGCGGCATCGACTGTCTGATCTGCCGGACCGGATACACCGGGTCGAAGATTGGCTTCGAGCTGTTCGTCCATCCCGACCAGGCTGCCCGCCTCTGGAGCCTTGTCCTGGAAACGGGCGAGCCGCTGGGTGTGCTGCCCTGCGGGCTGGGCGCCCGCGACAGCCTGCGGATCGAGGCGGGCCTGCCGCTGTATGGGCATGAACTGGACGGTCCGTTCGGAATCTCGCCTTTCGAGGCCGGCTACGGATGGGCGGTCAAGCTCGACAAGGCATTCTTCGTGGGCAAGGCCCCGATGGCGAAGATCGCTGCGACCTATGACATGCAGGTGGCGCGGCTGGAGTTCAGTGCGACGAAAGGGGTTCGACCGGTCCGGCCGGACGACCCGATGATCGATGGCTGCGGCGTCTGTGTCGGCTGGGTGCTCAGCAGCGCCAAGGCCGACGAGAAGCAGTATGCCCTTGCCTATGTCGGCCGCAACGCGGCGACGGAAGGCAACGCCCTGGGCGTCTACTACCTGGCGCGAAGCCCCAGCCAGGTCCAGCAGGGCCGGGCCGAACGCATGGACAGAGGACAACAGGCACAGGCCGATCTGATGGGAACCGTTGTCGGCCGATTCGAGAAGTTCTAACAGGAGGCAATGCAATGGTCGTTGAGGGTCTGCTCTATACGAAGGACCACGAATGGGCGAAGGTCGAAGGCGACATCGTCACGATGGGGATCGCGGACTACGCGCAGGAGCAGTTGGGCGAGTTGGTGTTCGTCGAGCTGCCGGAGGTGGGCAGGGAAATCGCCGCACGCAAGGAGATCGCAGTGGTCGAAAGCTCCAAGGCGGCCGGCGACGTCTACAGTCCCGTCACCGGTACGGTCACCGAGGTCAATTCCGAGCTGACCACCAAACCCGAACTGGTCAACGAGGACTGCTACGAGGGCGGGTGGATCTGCAAGCTGAAGATCACCGACAAGACGTCGCTCGACAACCTGATGGACGCCCAGAAGTACCAGGAATACCTCGACACGCTATAGGTCCAATCGGTCCCACAGGTCCGATGGACCTATTGTCCGGAGAGAAGATGGAATTCGTCCCACACACCGAACAGCAGCAGCAGGAGATGCTTGCCGAGATCGGCCTGACGATGGACGGCTTGTTCGCCGACATACCCGCCCACCTGAAGGCCAAGTCGTTCAATCTGCCGGCGGGCCTGAGCGAGATGGAGGTGCGCAATCGCCTGGCCGAGCTGGCGGGCAAGAACTCGATCGACCTGACGCTCTTTCTGGGCGGCGGGTTCTACGACCACTTCATCCCCTCGGCGGTCTATTCGATCATCTCACGCAGCGAATTTTACACGGCCTATACGCCGTACCAACCCGAGTTGTCACAGGGCACCCTGCAGGCGATCTACGAGTACCAGTCCGCCATCTGCCGGCTCACCGACATGGAGGTTTCCAACGCCTCGCTCTACGACGGCGGCACCGCCATGTACGAGGCGATGATGATGGCCCTGCGCATCACGGGCCGCAACAAGGTCATCATCGACGACAGCGTCAATCCGATCTATCGCGTGATGATCCGCTCGTATACGCGAAATCTTCAGATCGACCTGGACGAGACCCGCTGCACCAATGGTCTGGCCAACCGCGCCGAGATCCTCGACAAGCTCGACGACCAGGCCGCCGCGATCATCGTTCAGAACCCGAACTTCTTCGGCTGCATCGACGATTTCACCGACCTGGCCAAGGCCGCTCACGCCAAGGGCGCGCTGCTGCTCGTCTCGTGCTATCCGATCTCGCTGGGCATCCTCAAGACGCCCAGTGCGATGGGCGCCGACATCGTTACGGGCGAGGGCCAGAGTCTGGGCATGCCGATGTCGTTTGGCGGTCCGTACCTCGGCTTCATGGCCGCCCGCAAGGAGCACGTGCGCAAGATGCCCGGCCGCGTGGTCGGCGAGACGACCGATCGCGAAGGTCGCCGCGCGTTTGTTCTGACCCTTCAGGCCCGCGAACAGCACATCCGACGTGACAAGGCGACCTCGAATATCTGCTCGAATGAGGCGCTCTGTGCCCTGACGGCACTGGTGTACCTATCGCTGCTGGGCAAGAAAGGGCTCAAGGAAACCGCCCAGCGCTGCGCCGACAAGGCCAGCTACGCCTGCCAGAGGCTGGCCGCCATCGCAGGTGTTCAACCCCGCTTCAAGACCCGGTGGTTCTTCAACGAATTCGTCGTCGATCTGCCTCGCGAGGCGGCGGACGTGATCGCCAGGCTGATCGAGAGGGGCTTTGCCGCCGGCTTTCCGCTGAGCCGATACTATGAAGGGATGGAAAACTCCATGCTGATCTGTGTGACCGAGAAGCGCACCAAGCAGGAGATCGGCATGTTGGCCGAGGCGCTGGAAAGCGTACTGTAAAATCAAGAAGCAAACATAAAAGATCAGAATTGCGGAATCGCCTTTGGCGATAGCCTTTTTGCGCTTTGGTCTGTGATTTTGATCTTTGCTTTCTACATTTTGATCTGCCTTATGGGTGTGCTATGAAGCTCCTGTTTGAGAAGAGTGTGTCAGGCCGTCGGGGCGTCTGCCCCGGGCCGAGCGACGTGCCGACATCGGTCAATATCAAGGACGACCTGCTGCGCGACCGCAGTGCGGCATTGCCTGAGTTGAGCGAGCTGGATGTCGTGCGTCACTTCACCGAGCTGTCCCGGCGTAACTTCGGCGTCGACACGAACTTCTATCCGCTCGGTTCCTGTACGATGAAGTACAACCCCAAGGTCGCCGAGCGCATCGCCAGCTATCCGGGCTTTGCGCATCTGCACCCGCTGCTGCCGCAGTTGCGCATGGGCGGCATGCTGATCCAGGGTGCCCTGGAGATCCTCTACGAGATGGACCTGCTGCTGCGTGAGATCACGGGCATGGCCGGCTTCACGATGCAGCCGATGGCCGGCGCTCACGGCGAGCTGACGGGCATGATGATCATGGCCGCCTACCATCGCGACAAGGGCCACAAGAAGACCGTTCTGTTGGCCCCTGACAGCGCCCACGGCACCAACCCCGCCAGCGCCGCCATCGCGGGCTATCGTGTCGTCTCGATCCCCAGCGATTCCGACGGCGTGATGGACCTGGCGGCCCTCAAGAAGGCCCTCAACGACGAGGTCGCCGGCGTGATGCTGACGTGCCCCAATACGCTGGGTCTGTTCAACCCGCACATCCGCGAGATCTGCGACCTGATCCACAGCGTCGACGGCCTGGCCTATTACGACGGCGCCAACCTCAACGCGATCGTCGGCAAGGCCCGTCCCGGCGACTTCGGCTTCGACATCGTCCACCTGAACCTGCACAAGACCTTCGCCACGCCTCACGGCGGCGGGGGCCCCGGTGCTGGACCGGTCGGCGTCAGGGACCATCTCGTCCCGTTCCTGCCCGTCCCGATCGTGGTCAATCGCGCCGACGGCACCTACGCACTGGAATACGACCGACCCAAGTCCATTGGCTACGTCGCGCCGTTCTATGGCAATTTCGGGATCGTGCTGCGGGCCTACGTTTACATCCTGCTGCTGGGTAAGGATGGCTTGGCCCGCGTCGCGGAAAACGCCGTGCTCAACGCCAACTACGTCCGCTGTAAGCTGAAGGACCATTACGCTGCGGCCTTCGACAAACTCTGCAAGCACGAGTGCGTCTTCAGCACGACGGACGAGATGGCCGCCAACGGCGTTCACGCCATCGACATCGCCAAGGCCCTGATCGATCGGGGATTCCATCCGCCCACGGTCTACTTCCCGACCATCGTCAAAGAGGCGATGATGATCGAGCCGACTGAGACCGAGAGCAAGGAGACGCTCGACGCCTTCATCACCGCCATGATCGAGATCGCCGAACTGGCACGGACGGACCCCGAGGCGCTCAAAGCGGCCCCCATCACCACGCCCGTCTCTCGCCCCAACGAAACCGCCGCCGCCAAGAACCTGAACGTCGCCTTTCTCTGACGCCGGACGAGTGGCAAGGGGGATGCGCGAAATGAGAGCATGCGGTGGATCGATTGGACGAAGGAAAAACGCCGCAATCCGGCCTCCGTGGCCGATTGCGGCAGGGCACCCGAAAAACGAATGGAGACGAAGGGAATCGAACAATCCCCATTTCTGCCTCAGAGACACCGATTCCTGAGCCGCGCGGCACAGAATCCGGCACAGTAGCTGCACCAAAAAACCCGTCCGACCCCGACTTGACGCTGATTCAGGAACAGTGGCCGTTCCTGTCGGGGCATGTCAAGGCGGCGATCAAGGCACTTGTGCGGAGTGCGTCCAAGGAAGGAGCGGTGGAATGACGGCGACAGCCACTGAAGAAACCGACGTCGTGACCGGCATGGACGCCGATCATGTCGATGATGCTGCTCCCGGCAAGGAGGAACAGAAGCATCGGTTTGTGGTGATGCGGGCGAAGGGGTGCAGCTATGCGCGGATTGCGCGGGAGTTGGGGGTGTCCAAGGGGACGCTGACGGCGTGGAATGTCGAGATGGAGGCGGAGGTCGCCAGGGCGCGGGCGATGGAGTTGGAGGCGCTCCAGGAGGAGTTCTTTCTGCTCAAGGAAGGTCGCATTCGCCTCATCGGGGAGCAACTCAAGGCGATCCAAACCGAGATTGGCAGGCGGGACCTGTCCAAGGTCAATACCGACAAGCTCCTCGAACTCCAGCTTCGGTACTTCGAGCAACTCAAGGGTGAATACGTCGAGACCGGCCAGAGAACCAAAACAGGTCCAAAACTGAACAGCAGCGACATCGCCAAGCAGCTTCAGGGCGTGCTGGCCCGGTATCGAGCGGGCGAGATCGACGAATCGCAGGCCAAGCTGGAGCAGGCGGCCCTGCAATCGATGCTCAAGGCCATCGAACAGACCGACCTGGCGGCCAAGCTGGGGCGGCTGGAAGCCGTGGTTCAGGCAAGGAGGTGACACAACATGGCAAGGACGGTAACGATGACAGCGGTCAAGCGGATCATCGCCAAGGGCCTGACCGGCTGGCAGGCGGGCAAACTCGTCTTGCAGGATGCGGTCGATACCTGCCGGGGCAAGGGCAGCGTTCTCACAGAGGGCGAAATGGCCGCCATCCAGGCGATCCGGATGGAGGGGGCTGACGTCCGGGACTACAACACGTTCATGGCCGTGTGCCGGGGCTTCCACCGGGGCTGCATGCTGGCGGAGTTGGCATGCAAGGATGCCTGCCTGCAAATGGGATTCCTCGAATGTGCCCTCTGCGACGTTGATAAACGCCGGACGGTCGAACTGTTCGAATCGTTCGGCCCGCAGATCGTCACGCGAAAGCAGTACGCCGAGATCGTGGCCGCCCAGCACCAGAAGAAGCTGGCGTTCGAGTTCGGTCTGGGCTACGTGGTCGAGGAGCGGTTCTATGCGATCGCGCCGCCGGAGGCCAGGTCAGCGATTGACGAGGCCGGCGTGGATGTCGAGTCTGTGGAAGACTTCATTGCGGCCGTCCCCGAGGCATACAGGGATCTCTGCAAACAGGCTATCGACCAGATCCGCCGGCTCCACGCCGGTGGCAAGCTGGCGGTCGTCTACGACGAACAGGACGGGAAGGAGATCAAGCCCTCGCTCACCCGGTGGAAGAAGGGCAAGCTGTCCCCGGAAGAGACCACGAAGCTGATGGACCGGCTCTATGTGACCGGTCAGACGCTCTACGACTGCACCGAGCTTCCCGAATGGAAGATACTGGTGGACCGATACCAGCGGCACTGGCTTGACGACGACGATGAACGATTCCGGCACGCCTACGCCGTCGTGGAAGACTGTCCGGATGTCTGGCTGGACGGCAAAGGCCGCTACAAGGGACCGACGCCTCCCAGCGAGTGGATTACCCACAGCACGGAGTTGCTTCTGGGCCTGACCGGTCACGATGGCAAGGCACAGAAATCTGTCGAGCGCGTCGGAGCAGAACTGAAGGATACGCTGGCGGCGGCCGAACGAAACATCCGCATGTTTCTCGCCATCCAGGCAGTGCTCGACACAGCGGCTGATGCCGTCGGGCTGGATGTCGATGGCGACGACGGCGTGCTTGCCGGCCCGAACGACAGACTCGACGCCTCCATCACCCTCTTCAATCTCCGCCTGGAGGAACTCAACGAGGAGCGAGGATTTTGGCAGTCGGCCCAGACCCGGCTGGAGAAGGCCCTCAAGATGCTCCCTTCCATCGACGCAGATGGCCTCAGACCGAGCCCCGATTCCCTGATCCAACTCAAAGCCAAGATCCTCGACGACGCCCACGGCGAAGAATGGCTGCGAACCAAGGCGGTATCCCTGGATTGCGGCGACGGCGTCCACCTGGAAGAACTGATGAACTGACCGGTCGGCTGGCAGCGGGACGGATGCCTTCCAGAAGCTCGACGAGGGGAGGCCGTCCGCCAGAGTGTATTCTATTTCGCGATAATTGCTTGTGAGGCAATTATCCCATCTGTACAATACACCCATGAAGAAACGCTTGGGACAACTCGAAACCCGACTCTTCGCCTATGTTCAATTGCGCGGACTGACGGCCATACGGACGGGTCAACTGCAAGAGCCGCTACATCTGACCGGCACGCAAGAGCGGGAATTGCTCAGCCGGCTGGAGAGGGCAGGATTGATCGCGCGGGTATGCCGGGGGGTGTATCTGGTCCCGCGACGATTGCCCCTGGGCGGCAAGTGGAGCCCAGATGAGGCTCTGGCGCTAAATACGCTGATGGCAGACAAGCAGGGCCGCTACCAGATATGCGGGCCGAACGCCTTCAACCTCCACGGGTTCGACGAACAGATCCCCGCCCGCGTCTACGCCTACAACAACCGACTCTCGGGCGAGCGCCAGATCGGTACAGTGGCTCTGACGCTCATCAAAGTGGCCGACGAGCGGCTGGGCGACACGGAGAAGGTCCGAACGCCAGGCGGCGAGACGGCGATCTATGCCTCGCGCGTCCGAACACTTGTGGATGCCGTGTATGACTGGTCACGGTTCAACAGCCTGCCCCGTGGATACGAGTGGATTCGTCGCGAACTGGCGGCCCGGCGGGTCGGTGCGGCCGAACTGGTCAAGACCACGCTCCGCTACGGCGACACAGGGACCATCCGCCGGATGGGGATGCTGCTGGAGCGCGAAGGGGTGGACGCCCGGCTGCTACGCAGGCTGGAGCGGGCGTTGAACCCGACTACCGGTCTGATTCCCTGGATTCCCACGAGGCCCAAGCGCGGCACGCTGGACCGACGATGGGGGGGGGTAATCAATGAGCAAGCCTGATCCAACGCTCATCCGGGTCCACGGGGACCGGGCCATGTTTCTGGAAGCCCTGAACTTCACGGCGGCCCACACGGGATTTTCGCCCCGGCTGATTGAAAAAGACTACTTCTGCACCGTGCTGTTGCAGTATCTGGCCACGACGGGTGCGAAGGCCGGAACACGACGGTGATTGTTCGACTTGAGAAAGGGGAAACAGCAGATGATGACGCTGCGGTCATTCAAGAAGGGGCTGGCCAGCGTACCGATGGCGACCGCTTGGTCGTTGACGGAGCTGGGGCAGGCCGTCGGGCGTCAGGAGTTGTTCACCCGGCAGTCGCCACAGCGGCTGCGGGCCTTGCGCGAGCATGCCCTGATCGAGAGCGCGGTTTCCAGTAATCGCATCGAGGGCGTGGAGGTAGACGCCAAGCGTGTCGGGACACTGGTCTTCGGCAGGGCGGCCCTGCGCGACCGCGATGAGGAGGAGGTCCGTGGCTACCGCGATGCGCTGAACCTGATCCACACGCAAGGCGCAAAGCTCCAGATGTCGGAGAAGACGATCCGCGATCTGCATCGACTGGCTCGCGGGAGCGTGTGGGACGCCGGGCAGTACAAGCAGAAGGATACGGACATCATCGAGCGATTCGCGGACGGTCGCGAGCGGGTGCGGTTTCGTCCGACGCGGGCGAAGCGGACCCCTGTGGCGATGGCGGAACTGACGGAGTTATGGACGGACTGCCTGCGGGAGAAGTGGGTCCCGCCCCTGGTGGCGGTGGCCGCGTTCAACCTGGACTTCCTGTGCATCCACCCGTTCCGGGACGGCAACGGGCGGGCATCGCGGTTGCTGCTGCTCCTGCAATGCTACCATGCGGGGGCGGAGGTGGGCCGCTACATCAGCTTGGAACGGCTGATCGAGGAGAACAAGGAGCGGTACTACGAGACGCTGGAACAGTGTTCGACGGGTTGGCACGAGGGCAAACACGACCCCTGGCCGTTCATCAATTACGTCCTTTGGATTCTGCGCGAGGCGTACAAGGAGTTCGAGTATCGGGTTGGGCAGACGGCCGAGCCGCGCGGGGCCAAGGCGGCGATGGTGCGGGAGGCGGTGGCCGGGCACCGTGCCGAGTTTCGCCTCAGTGACATCGAGCGGGCCTGCCCGGGGGTGGGCCGGGAGTGGATCAGGAGGTTACTGGCGGAGATGAGAGAGGCCGGCGAAGTGACCTGCAAAGGGCGGGGACCGGGCGCACGCTGGCGATGGCTTGGCAATAAGGGTAGTACCCTCAAATGAGGGTATTAATAAGGGTATTGAGGCGTTTTGGGCGGGCGAGGAAACCCAAATCCGCAAGACCTGATGCTACTGTCACCGTGGAGTCGGTATGTGCAATGGGACAAGGAGCATGGATGCTGGGAGAACTGAGAGCTAAGGACTCGTAAAGAAACGGATTCGGATGTTATGAGGTATTGGGATCAATCG
>CAZSXM010000062.1:0-25339 GCA_964610435.1 uncultured Pirellulales bacterium
CTGCCACAGCAAGAGACCATAAACTATCCACGGACCAATATACAAGGATGGGCTTTAGCCCATGCGGAACGGGGCCGAGTCTCAAGTCGCAAGTGTGAAGTGTGAAGTGTAGATCGGCGCGCGCTGTGGCCTCCGGTCTCCAGCCCCCCGCCTGCCGCGACGCGAGATACAGGCGACGCAGGCTCCAGCCGGGAGGCCGCAGGCCGTAGGTCATTGGCCGGAGCCCCCCAGCGACGCTCCTACCCATTTGCGAGAACGAAACACGAGATTCGAGATACGGCCCTTTTTTCTTGCCCCGCCCCCATCCTTCGGCGATAATGGTCTCGACGAGCCCCGGCCGGAGTAGTGCCCCGGCCTGCCGCGAGGACCAGGAGACGTGTGCAACTGCAGGCCCGCGACAACGCGATGAGACACGAACAGGGCAGTTGATTGCCCCTCTCGGAGTCTGCACGAACCGCAAACGAACCCGGTGGCCGAACCGGCTCGGTCACTGGTCGGCTCAAAGACAGAGTTAGAGATCGGGGTGTGTCCGCTCTGATATTTGGCCACTGCTTCCAGGAGGACGGTCGGATGAAGCTCATGTGTGCGGCATGTATGGGAGTCCTGCTACTGTGCGTTTCCGTGGTTTCGGCAAGTCTCACCGATGGCTTGGTGGCATTCTACCCGTTTGACGGCAACGCCAACGATGCCAGCGGCAACGGCAGGCATGGGACCGTATTCGGGGCGACCCTGACACACGATCAGAACGGCAATCCCAACAGCGCTTACGAGTTCGACGGTGTGAGCAACTACATTCGTTTTGGTCCGGTGCTGCCTGATATGGACCGGATGACGGCGGCCTTCTGGCTGTTCATTCCGGCCCCGGATCGAGTTGCCTGCATCTTCTCAGACGGAGAGCATCTGTCGATGAAATTCGACCAAGCGCACAATATCAAGCTTGTGGCGAAGAAGAATGGCGCGCGCCTCGAACACGGTTTCGACCTCTACGAATCGCTTCAATCGCAGAGTCGTTATTCCGTGATCAATCGATGGATACACCTGGTCTGGGTGATGACGGAGCATCACTCTGTAGTCTACGTTGATGGTGTCGCTCGGGGCCAGTACTTTGAGTCGGCATCGAACGTTGGCGGCCATGATTTGGTGGTTGGTGCGGCTTACTGGGGAGGGTGGTCCAATCCGCCGGCGAACTACTTTTGGCGAGGCACAATCTCATCCATGCGAATCTATAATCGAGCCTTGTGCAGCCCGGAAATTCTGTCGCTGTATGAGGGGGGTGGCCGGGACGACGCTCGAACTGCAGACAGTGGCACGCAATTCGTGATAGATACGTTCGGCGCCGAACGCCGCAAAGACCAGTGGCTTGGTCGTATGCAGGATCACGGAGGGTATCTGGCAATGGGACAGACCATTACGGCGCCAGACACTCATCCTGTTCTGGATCTCTTTGCATTCCACGTCAAGTCGAGGCACCCGGACATTCCAATGCGGTTTCGGGGCTATGTCATGTCGTGGGACGGCAGAACGGCCCAGTATCCGGTGCTGTGGCAGAGTCCTTGGATGCAGACCTACTCTACTGGTGGCGAGGCGGTTGAATTCCATACAGGGGGCCTGACACTGGATCCCGGCGCCCGGTATGTTTTGTTTCTCGGTGTCTTGGACGGCGCGGGCTGGGCCACGATGTCTGAAGGCGCGGATGTGTACCCGTATGGATCCTGGGTGGCGAGCAACGGTCACGGCATTGAGTCGTGGGCGGGTGGCGGGTGGCACATCATGGGTGCTGGAGCGAATATGTGGTTTCGGGCGGAATTCTCCAAGGTTTCGGACGAGAACGCATCGTTCATATACGTCGAGGCCTTGCCCATTCGCAATCCGGTGGAGGATGGTACGCGAGAGCATCCGTATAATTCCATTCAAAGGGCCATTGAGGCGGCCGAGGAAGGCCAAACCGTTGTGGTCGGCAGCGGAACGTACTATGAGACGATCGACTTTCTCGGCAAGAACATCACCGTCACAGGCTTCGACCCGGATACCTTGCCGGAGGATCGTCTGCCCGGCCCTGTGATCGATGGCGGCCACCAAGACACCGTTGTGACCTTCGCCAGCGGCGAAAGCACTGAATCGCGGTTGTCTGGCTTTGTCATTACGCGAGGCGAAGGCGTATTGGCTGGAGGGATTCTCTGTTCCGGCAGCAGTCCGGTGATCGCGAATTGCCTGATCGTGGGCAATCGGAGTGCATTGGGGGGCGGGGGGATATACTGCATCAATAGCGAGGCTGTGTTCGATACCTGCACGATCAGCGGCAACTACGGCGGCCTGGTGGGGGCAGGGTTCTACACGTCGGGCAACAAGTCCGCCGTGCTGATGAACAGCATCCTCTGGGGAAATACACCCGTGGAGATCGGATTCCCGGCATTCGGCGCGTTTCAGCCCTTACTGGTGACGTACAGCAACGTAGGCATCGAGGTAGTGGGAGAAGGCAATATCTGCGCCGACCCCCTGTTTGTGGCACCGGGGCACTGGGCGCAGCCACATGATCCAACATCACCGGTCGAACCGCTGCATGCCGACGCCATATGGATCGACGGCGACTACCGCCTGCAGAGTCCGTCGCCGTGCATCGATGCGGGAGACCCGATGTATGCGGGCGACGCGAACCCGTTCGATTTGAATGGACGGGCGCGTGTCAGCAACGAGCGCGTTGATATGGGAGCGTATGAATACCCAGTGGAGCCTGGATCGCCAGATACGATCTTCGTGGCCGACTACGAGGGCACGTCCATCCTACTGGTCCCGGATTCGACGGCCTTGCATCCTGAACAGACGTATGTGGGTGAAGCGACAATTCATCTGGACGCATTGTTCAAGCTGCGGTTGCTTGCCCAGGTATTCCCGGTCTCTGCGGCCGGCGGCACGTGGACGGTGTCACTGGAACCGGAGACTATTGGGCCGGGTATCGGCATTGAGATTGTGATATCGGTACGTGGCGAAGGCGTCGATGTCAGCAAGTTAGCCGCATCGACAGGTGAGTTCGTTCTGGTCGAGGTCGAACTGGGAGGGATCTTAGCTCAATGATCGAGAGCCAGACCACACGACAGCCCCCATGGAGCTGATCTGCGGGCGTCAAAGGCACAGCGAAAGCTGGGAGGTTGGACGGGGACGGCGTGCAGCGGATCAGGCGACGCCAGATGCAGTAAATCCGAGAGATGAATCACTGAAAGCCGAAACCCGCAACAAACGGCTGGCGGTGAAGAGCGGACAGAATGCAGGCTGGACCCAAGTGTCTATTGAGCCACAGTTGGTTCCGGGGCATTGTCGTCCGAAAGCTGATGAAGGCAACAACAGGCACCTATAGAAGGAGTACGAGATGAGATCTGCTGGCGTGGTGTGCGTGGGGGCTGTTCTACTGTGCGTTTCCGTGGCTTCGGCAAGTCTCACGGATGGCTTGGTGGCATTCTACCCGTTTGACGGCAACGCCAACGACGCCAGCGGCAACGGCAGGCATGGGACCGTATTCGGGGCGACCCTGACACACGATCAGAACGGCAATCCCAACAGCGCCTACGAATTCGACGGTGTGAGCAATTACATCAGTTTCGGCAGCTCGTTTCCTGACATGACGGAAATGACACTATCCATCTGGTTGTATCAGCCGTCCAACGACCTGTTGGGCTTCGGGATTCGAAACATCTTTGTGGACGGCGCGAACCTTCCCGGCGTGAAATTGCTTATCCCCAATGACTACGCGGTTGAGATTCACGGCGAGAAGAACGGATATCCCCTGAAGCACAGAATCTCAACGGGCCAGAAGGTCGTCGACCGGTGGGTGAATATCACGTGGATCATGACGGGATCCTGGTCATCCGTGTACGTCGACGGCCAACTCATTGGACGCGTGGACGTCGGCGGCTCGAATGTCGGGGAGCATGCGGTCTACTTGGGCATTCATATCCTTCCTGGTTTCGGGCCATTCGGGAGTTTCTGGCCGGGCAAGGTCTCGTCGTTGAGAATCTACGACCGGGTTCTCGCTCAGGACGAAGTCCAGAGATTGTATTCCATAGGCTCGACCGATGGAGACTTGCACCCGGGCGGCCCCGTCAACGGACACGCAGACCCGAGCGGCACTTTGTATGTGTCGTCGCGTGACGAGTCCGTCAGCGACCCGACCCAAGACGGCACGCGCGAGCATCCCTACGATTCGATCCAGAAGGCGATCGATGTGGCCGTAGATGGCCAAACCGTGGTGGTCCTTCCCGGCGTGTATTTCGAGACGATTGATTTTCTGGGCAAGAGTATTTCCGTCACGGGCTTTGATCCGGATCTCGCAGGCGAAGACGGGCCGCCCTGTCCTGTAATCGACGGGAACTACGAGAACACCGTTGTCACTTTCGCAAGCGGCGAGGGCCCGGAGTCGCAGTTGTCCGGCTTCGTCATCACGCGGGGGAAAGGAAGGCTGGCCGGCGGGATTCTCTGCTCGGGCAGCAGTCCTGTGATCACGAATTGCCTGATTACGGGCAATCGGGCAGAGAGCTTCTTTGGCGGCGGCGGGGTGTACTGCCTCGACAGTGAGGCCGTATTGGATACGTGTACGATCAGCGGCAACTATGGCGGCCAGGCAGGCGCTGGGTTTTATACAACGGGCAGCAAGGCCGCTGTGGTTATGAACTCCATTCTTTGGGACAACGCCCCGGCAGAGATCGGCTTTCCGATGTTGGGTGCGTTCGTTCCGCCGGTGATCGCATACAGCAACGTGGGCGCTTGGGCATTGGGCCAAGACAATATCGACTCCGATCCGCTATTCGTCGCGCCGGGCTGCTGGACGCAGGCTCATGATCCGACATCGCCGGTGGAACCGGCGAATGCCGACGCCATATGGATCGACGGCGACTACCGCCTGCAGAGTCCGTCGCCGTGCATTGATGCGGGCGATCCGATGTATGCCACCGATGCGAACCGGTTGGATTTGGATGGGCGGGCGCGCGTCACCAACGATCGTGTCGATATGGGAGCCTACGAATTCGCCGCGGAGCCCGGATCGACGGACCTGACCTTCGTGGCAGACTGTGAGGGTACCTCCATCCTACTGACATCGGATTCAACGTCCTCGGACCCCGAACGAACTTATGTAGGCAAAGCAACGATCCATCTGGATGCTTTCTCCAAGCTGCAGTTGCTCGCCGAGGCATTGCCGGTCTCTGCTGCGGGCGGCACGTGGACTGTGCTCTTGGAGCCGGAGATTGTTGGGCCGGGGATCGACATTGAGATTGTGATATCGGTACGTGGCGAAGGCGTCGATGTCAGCAGGTTAGCCGCATCGACAGGTGAGTTCGTTCTGGTCGAGGTCGAACTGGACCAGATTGCGATCGACGAAGAGCCCGGTCCGGTATCTCCGTACCTGATCGAAGATTTCTCAAGCGGAGGTTTCTTTGCTCTCGATTGGAAGCGAACCGGCAGTCACCTCTGGTTCGTAACGAGTGCGCAATCCCGCTCGGGTTTCTACAGTGCCCAAGCCGGCCGGATCGGGCACAACGAGCAGACGAGCCTGTCGACGACGTTGGAGTGCATGGAGTACAGCATGAGCTTCTGGTACAGGGTTTCCAGCGAGGAGAATTGGGATTCTCTTGAGTTCTTTATTGACGGCCAGCGCAAGGGCCGATGGTCCGGCGAGTTGGATTGGCAGCAGGCCGTCTTCCCGGTGGAGGCGGGCGAGCGAACGTTCACCTGGACCTACAGCAAGGACGGGCGAATCTCACTTGGCCAGGATACCGCTTGGATTGACTACATCATGTTTCCTGCGCGTCACACTGTCAGTCATACACCGTAGACAAAGTAGGAGTGTTTGGAGAGATTCGCGGACATGTGTAGCAGGCCCGGGGGTCTGCATGGGAAGGATCTGGCGGTGGCGGGCGGCGTGGGGGTGGGCTTGGGCGCGGTTTGGTGTGAGCGAAGCCACACGAGGCAAGACGAACGGGGCCGCTCATTCTACTGCGAGAACGCCGATGCCACGCAGCGCATGCGGTAGCGAAGGGTAGTGGATATGTCCCTGCTTCTCCTCCCAGCCGGCGCGATTGACCACGTCGCGGACCGGCCCCTTCATGGCCGCGAAGGCGAATCTGATATCGCGATGCTTGTATACCTCCATCAGCTTCTCCAGCACGTCAACGGCCACAGCGTCGATATCGTTGACACCGGACATGTCGAGAACGACCCACCGGACTTCGGGCCGGCCGGCCAGGTCCACGGCGAGACGGTCTTCGAGGAATTTCGTATTGGCGAAGTACAGAGAGGCATCCGGCCGGAGAATCAACGTCCCCGGATAGACCTTGGCTTCTGGATGGCGCGAGGCATTGCGAAAGACCCCCTCGCTTTCGAGGTAACCCAACTCGGCCGTGTGGGGATGGGAACTGCGCCAGATGAACAGGCCGAGCGAAAACGCCAGACCGATCAGCAGTCCCTGCTCGATGCCGATGGCCAATGTGCACACGAACGTCAGAACGAATGTCAGACCGTCAGCCCGCTTGATCCGGAACAGATGCACGACCTCCTTGTAGTCGAGCAACGCGCCGACCGCCACGACGATGATCGCGCTGAGAACAGCCTTGGGCAGATAGTGGAACAGGGGTGTCAGCAGCAGCAACGTCAGCAGGATCAGCACCGACGTCATCACGGCCGCCCGCTGGGTGCGGGCCCCAGCCTGATGCGCCACCGCCGTGCGGGAAAGCCCTCCGGTGACCGCATACCCCGAGAAGAACGAAGCGACCAGATTGGCCGCACCAAGCCCGAGCAGCTCACGGTTGGGATCGATCTTGTGACCCGCGTGTGCCGCAACATATTTCGCCACCGAGATCGACTCCATGTAACCGACGAAGCATATTGCCAGCGCTGCCGGCAGCAGACGGCGAACGGCATCCAGGTCGAACGGCGGCATTGTGAACCCGGGGAGCCCGCGAGGCACGGCCCCCACGGTCTCGACGCCCAGTTTCGCAAGGCCCAGATACGACAGCACGGTCCCCACGACGACGAAGAGAATGGCCGAGGGGAAACGGGGATAGCGCTTCTTCAGAAACCACAGTCCCGCCACACTGGCCGCACCGAGCGCCAGCGTGGCGCCGCTGGCCTCAGGCGCATGTCGGGCAATCCTGGCCACGAGCTTGAACACGTTCTTTTCGGCGCCCAGCTGGATCCCCAGGAGGTGTTGCACCTGGCTCAGTGCGATGACGATCGCGGCGGCCGAAGTGAATCCGCTGATGACCGCCTGCGAGAAGAAGTTGACGACAAAACCCAGCCGCAACAGACCGGCCACAAGCTGGATGGCGCCGACCATGAATGTCAGCAACAGCACCACGGCCACATAATCGGCGGTGCCGCCCTGGGCGAGCGGCGCGCAGGCAGTGAAGACCATCAGCGAGATGATGGCCACCGGCCCCACGGCCAAATGGCGCGACGAGCCCAGCAAGGCGTACGCCACCAGCGGCAGGGTTGACGCATAGAGCCCGACCACCGGAGGCAGGCCGGCCAGCATGGCATAGGCCATTGCCTGGGGCACGAGCATGACGGCGATCGTCGAACCGGCGACCAGATCGTCGCGCAGCGCGTCCCTGTCCAGGCGGATGAGCCACGGCGGCAGCCATGGGAGGTCGCTCGGCATGGATATCAGCCCGCCCTTTCGATCAGGACCAACAGAACGACGATGAGCGCGACGACCGGGAGCACGACCGCCCACGGATGCACCTTGAACAACTCGGGCAACGTGATCTCGCCGAAATGGCCTTTGCTCAGGACGGAATTCTGAATCCTGGGATACACCGCAGCGAAGAGACCCGCTCCGAGCAGGATCCCGACCACCCCGCCGAGCAAGGCGTCCATCGAACCCTGCCCAACGGCGCCGGCGACGGTGCCGGGGCAATACCCCAGGACGCCGAAGCCCACGCCGAACACCAGTCCGCCGACCACACTGGTCCCGACCGAACCGGGTTTGGGGTGCAGCCGGGCCAGGTCCAGGCTCTTGAGCGCATGGACACCGATCATCCCGGTCAGCACCGCGCTGAGCATGATCTTCAGCACCGTGAAGTCACGGAACAACAACTGTCCGATGATCACGTCGTAGCGCGTGACACCGCCCTTCTGCAGCAGGAAACCGAACGCAATGCCGAGCAACAGGCCGACGGCCAACTGCAAGCCCTTGCGCGAATGAATACCGATCAGCATGGGACATCCCTTTCGCTCAAAGCAAGACCCTGTAGATGAGCATCGCCGTGGCAATCCCCCCGGCAAAGAAGCTCATGGCAGCCAACCAACTGCTGACCGCCAGTTGCATCGTTCCGCTGATGCCGTGGCCGCTCGTGCAACCACCGGCCCAACGGGCGCCGACCCCCATGACAACGCCCCCCAACAGCGCAACGATCCAGCGAATCACGGCGCTCTCGCCGGCCGCCGCCTGCCAGTATGCGGGGACCCATTCGATGCCAAACGTCTTGGACAGCGTTGCGGAAAGAAATGCCCCGACGATCACCCCGATCACGAGCATCCACTCCCAGTCGATTTCCGGCGTGAACTTCTGATAGTAGGGTCTGTCGAGGACGGTCCGCCCCCGCAGCATCTTCTCGATCATGCCACTGGTTCGGGCGAAAGCCGTCGAGCAACCCAATGGCTTGTCGGACAAGACGAAGGCAATCCAGCTCAGGACGCCGATCCCGATGCCGACGGCGTACGGCGACCATCGCTCCATCGTCAACCATTCCATACGTTCGTCCTTTCCCTTTGCGCTTCACCGACTACTTGGAGGCCAATCCGGGAACGTGCGGCGCGACGCAGAGAGGGCATTCGTCGCTGTAGCCGGCCGCACCATAGCCCATCATGCCGCCCGCGACGTTGCAGACGTCCGCAAATCCCTGCTGCTTGAGAAGGGCCGCCCCCAGGCTGGACCGATGCCCCGTGCTGCACACCAGCGCGACCGGGCGCTTCGTATCGAGTTCGGTGTGACGCTGACGCAAGTCCGGCGCCGGGATGTTCTTCGCCCCTTCGATGTGTCGAGTCTGGAACTCTCCGACGGCGCGGACGTCGACGAGCGAGAGCTTGCCGCCCTCGGTCATCATCCGGTGGAGCTCTTCGGCCGAGAGCTGTCTGATGTGATTCATCGGCAGGCCGGCCTTGGCCCAACCGAACATCCCGCCGTCGAGACAGCCGACGACCTTGTCGAGACCGACGCGCCGCAGCCAGACGCCGGCGTCTTGCGCCTGGGCGAACGACTCGGACACGAGCAGGATGTTCTGGTCCGGCGGCAACACCCAACCCGAAAACGTGGCGAAGTTGCCGCCGAAGTCCACGTGATACGATCCCGGAATGTGCTGGCCGCCGAAGGCCTCATAGCTGCGGATGTCCAGGACGATCGTGTTCTTCTTCATCATGGCTTTGCGGAACTGACCCGGTCCCAGCGGCGCCATCGCGGGCAACTCGCCGACCAGAGCCGGGCCCTTCTGGTTGATGGCGCTGCAACGACTGAAATGGTCGGGAGCAGCGGGCATGTTCGTGGTGAGCGACTGGATGAACTCCTCCTTGTCTCGAATCTGCAGCGCGGCGTTGTATGTCCGCTCGTAGCCGATCGTGCTGATGCGCTTGGCCCCCATCGCCCGTCCACACAACGACCCGGCCCCATGGGCAGGATACACCTCGCAGAAATCGGGCAAGGTCAGCAACTTCTTGTGCAGGCTGTTGTGCAGCTTGCCGGCCAATTCTCTGGCCCGGCCCGGAAACAGATCGGGTCGGCCCACATCGCCGACGAACAGCGTGTCGCCACAGAAGACGGCCACCGGATCGGCGCCGCGGCTCTTGTCCGTAACGACGTAGCTGATGTGTTCCGGCGTATGCCCCGGCGTCTCGAACACCTTGATCTGCATGTCCTCGATCCGGAACGCGTCGCCGTCGCCGACCGCCTTGTGCGGGAAGCGGCACTTCGCCGGTTTCGGGGCGTAGATCGTGGCCCCCGTCCGTTGCGCCAGATCCATGTGCCCGGAGATGAAATCGGCGTGCAGGTGGGTTTCCAGGATGTGCGTGATCTTCATCCCCATGTCCTTGGCCGCCCGAACGTAGATCTCCGTGTCGCGCTGAGGGTCCACGATGGCGCAGGTCTCGGCGCCGCCCAGCAGATACGAACTGTGGGCCAGTCCCTTGACAAAGAATTGCTGTACGAACATGCTTCGCCCCCTTCATTGACAGCGTGAACGTTTTGACGCGAGGTCGTCCCTGCTGTCGCGGGAACTCCCTCTACAGCCGAGCAACAATGCGATGACGTTACACCACAGCCCTTCTCGCTGTCAATACTCCTTCTGCCTACCCCCAGGGCGGGTCCGGGCACCGCGAGTGGGGCGCTCGAGGGCATGGGAGGGTCTTTGCGGCGTGCGGGCAGGGACGATCGTCAAGCAAGATGGGGAATCCCGGATATTCTGTTTGCATCCGTCGGCGGAGGCGAGATATACTTGCAGACGCACACCTTGGCACCTTGAGCACCAGTGTTCATGTGGGACGGAATTGCTGGCTGATGGACCCCGACGTGGGAGAAGGAGGCAACGATGCACCCGAAGCGACACGCCTTTACGCTAATCGAGCTGCTGGTCGTCATCGCGATCATTGCGATCCTCATGGCGATCATGATGCCCGCGTTGCAGCGGGTGAAGGAACAGGCCCAAGAGATGACCTGCCGGGGCAACCTGCGACAGTACGGCGTTGCCCAGGTGCTCTATCTCGACGACCACGACGGGCGCTATCCCAGCGCGTGGACCTCGTTGGTCAAGACCGAGGCGCCTGTAAGCGGGTACCAGCGGTACTGCCGCTGGCATGACCCCCGCTACAAGGCGGACGGACCGTTCTGGCCGTATCTCAAGAACGACAAGGTCCATCTGTGCCCGACGTTCAACGTCCTGGCCAAGACCATGGCGCACGGCCATCCGAGCCACGATCCCTCGATCCCGATCGAGCCGTACTACAGCTACAGCATGAACGCCTACCTGGGCTCGAAGACGGGTGCCGCCGGCGGCGGGGTCCTGAAGCAGAGCGAGATCACCCGACCCAAGAGCGAGGTGTTCTTCTTCTCCGAAGAGAACATGTGGACGCGACCGGGTTGCAGCAACGTGCTGAATGACAACGCCCTTTGCCCGGACGGCCGTGACTGGTTCGGGACTTTCCACGGCGCCAAGCGCGGCGACTGGAACGGAGGCACCGTCAACGCGGTTTTCGTCGATGCGCACGTGGAGAAGGTTCGTTCCGGCCTGAGGACCATCGACAACCGGGCCGACTACACCGATGCCGAATTCGGGCAGTTTGAGAAGCACGGCTGGCCCTTCAAAGCCCCACCTCCGTAGCGCAGCCGGTCTCGTCGATCCCATCCGGCGGGCATGCAGCCACACGGCCCCGCCGCACAATCCAACAGGCGTCCAACGACGACGGCCGCGTTTGTCTGCCCCAAGAGCACCCGGCCTTCCACACAACACAGTGGCGGAAGGCGATATCGCCTGCGCGCCGCACAGCATATGCCATCCACCCTGTGTGGGAGATCCGGTCCCAGAAGGGCATTTGACAGCACGAGCAAACCCGCCGATAATGCAGAACTGAAACCAAAGAGGATTTCGCATGCATCAGGAACGATCTCGTACAAGACCAAGACGGAAACACTCCCATTGCGGGCAGGTCCTGCTGGCCACGGGCTTCTTTGCGGCGCTGAGCGGGTGCGCGCCGACCGTCATCGAACTGGAGGGCCATCAGGTTTTCAATCCGGCCTATCTCTTCTATCTGGAATCGGACGCGCGAGACGGGTGGCAGAAGCCTCAGGAGGTTCTGGAAGCGTTGCGTCTGCCGCCGGACGCCGTGGTGGCGGACATCGGGGCCGGAGGCGGCTATTTCACCGAGCGATTGGCGCGCCACCTGAGCGAAGGCGGCCGCGTATACGCTGTCGACGTGCAGGAGGTGATGATCGACACGCTGCGTCAGCGCGTATCGGATCGCGACCTGTCGAACGTGGAGGTCGTGCGAGGGCGATTCGACGATCCCAATTTGCCGGAAGGGTCGTGCGACCTGGTCTTCTTTTCGAGTGTCTACAAGGAAATCAACAACCGCCCGGCGTATTTGCAGCGGATCCGCCGGTGCCTGCGGCCGGGAGGGCGCGTGGCGATCCTCGAATACCGCCCCGGCGAACTGGCGCCGGGACCGCCCCAATGGATGCGTCTCAGCGCCGAGCAGATCGCTGAGGAACTGGAGAGTGCGGAATTCGAGCTTGCCGAAGCGTTCGACTTTCTGCCGCGTCAGAGCTTCCAGATCTTCCGGCTGAGAGACAGCGCACACGAGATGGACGGACCGGCTCGATGTGTGGGGATGGACGCAGCAGACCGCCTGAGACGGGACTGGGCCGGGATGTCTTATGGGACGCCAACGACGCGAGTGGGCCTGACGGCGATGAGGTGAACGATGGATCGAGACGTACGTCGTTGCGGCGGTGTCACACGGCGGGATGCCCTTCGGACGGCGGTGGCCTCGGGGCTGCTGCTGGCGGTCGGCGGCGGATGTGGAAGCCGGGATGCCAGGACCAACCGTGTGACGGCGGACCCCTATGCGGCGGCGGCCGGGCCCAGCGATGCGTTCGCCTGGCCCGAGGGCAAGCGGGCCGCCGTGAGTCTGACGTTTGACGATGCGCGACCCAGCCAGGCGCAGACGGGCATTCCGCTGCTCGACCGCTACGGGGTGAAGGCGACGTTCTACGTCTCGCCCGGCCCGCTCCAGACGCGTCGGCCCGCCTGGAAGCAGGCGCTCGCCAACGGCCATGAGATCGGCAACCACTCCCTGCACCATCCCTGCACCGGCAACTTTGCCTTCGCCCGGAACAAGGCGCTGGAGGACTACACGCTCGGCCGGATGGAGCGGGAGCTGCGCGAGGCGAACCGGGTCATCGAATCGGCCTTGGGCGTGCGGCCGACCACCTTCGCCTATCCGTGCGGCCAGAAGTTCGTCGGACGCGGACGCCGTCTGAAGAGCTACGTGCCGCTCGTGGCGCGGATGTTTGAAGCCGGGCGCGGATGGATGGACGAAGCGGCCAACGATCCAGCCTTCTGCGACCCGGCCCAACTGCTCGGCATGGAGCTGGACGGCCTCGACTTCGACGCCGCCAGGAAGCTCATCGACTCGGCCGTCGCAAACGGCTCGTGGCTGGTCTTCGCCGGCCATGAGATCGCCGCCGCCGGCCGGCAGACCACGCGCATCGACACGCTCGAAGCGATCTGCCGGCACGCCTGCGACCCGGACAACGGTATCTGGATCGACACCGTGCAGACCATCGTACGCTACGTGCAGACGAGCCGGCAAGCCGCATCTCGTCACTTGTAGATCAGGTGGCAGTCACTGCATACGTTTTCGGAGCGAGTGGCGGGCGAATGGAGATGCGGGGATGGGGTGATGGCGGGCGGGCAAAGCCCAAGGTGCGAAGGCAGGTGATCGCGTCCACTGGTCCGGCCTTGATCGTGTGGCCGCCAGAGGCTACGATGGACGCGCGTCGATGGTGCGGCTGATTGGACAAGGGGTCGAATCATGCGCATGAGACTTGTGTGCGTACTGGTAGGCGTAATCGTGCTGCCGGGCTGTCGCTCCGTGAAGCAGTTGCTGTTTCCGGACGACTTTCCGCACGCCGGGGGAGGGATCTACGAGACCACGGACGAGCGTCACCGTGTGGAACGCTACGAAGACCGGCAGAATGCCCGGATCATCAAGGAACGCACAGGCCGCTGGCCCGACCGGTTCCCCGACAGCATACCTCCGACCCACTGAACCAGAGACGAAGCAGAGTTCGGTCTTGAGTCTTGAGCGCTCAGTTCTGAGTCTGTTCTACCTGCGGGCTGCCGCATTGTGGATTAGCGGAGCTTGCGGAAGGCGGCGGGGGAGAGACCGAAGACCTTCTTGAAGGCTCGCGAGAAGTGGAACGGGTCGGCGAAGCCCAGTTCGAAGGCCACCTGCTTGATGAGCGCGTCGTTTCGCTGGAGCCGCCGGGCGGCTTGGGCCATCTTGAGCTGGGTGAGGTACTGATAGGGGCTCTGGCTGTCGAACCGTTTGAAGAGCCGGCACAGGTAGGCCTCGTCGATATGGCAGGCCTCGGCGATCTCGGCCAGGGCCCGCAGCGTCGCGAAGTGGTCGCGGATGTACTGGCGGCAGCTCTGGTAGGTGGAGAAGGCCGCGGTGCGATAGGGGTCGTCGACGAGCCCGCCCTCGGCAATCTTGAGGGCCAGCAGCTCGACCAGCTTGGCGCAGACAGCCGGGCCGTGCCGCGTGCCGGATGTGCCGTTGGCGATCAGATCGTCGAAGATGCGCAAGACCGCATCGGGCGAGGCAACGCGTACGGCAGAGCCCGGAGCTAATTCGTTGTCGCAAAGAACCTTGGCCGCTGCCGGCCCTGCAAAGTCGACGAAATACTTCACAAGCGGCTCGGCGGCATCGGTGGTGATGACGTGGGCGAGGCCGGGCCCGTAGGTGAAGACGCGGCCGGGGTAGAGGGCCACGGTCCGGCCCTTGAGGCGCAGCGTGCCCTTGCCGCGGGCGACGAACTCGATCGAATGGAAGGGAAAGTCGGCCCGATCGATCCGGTAGTCGGGCCCGCAGCGCTCGCGACCGCCACAGACCACCGCCAGCGGCTGACCCGCCCCGCCGACGGCGTCAAGGTAGAACCGCTCGGCCTCGAGCACCTGGTTCGAGTAGAACGTCGGAACGCTGCCGGTATCACGGATGTCGTAGCTCATTGCGACCAGTCAATAATCGTCATTCACTGGACAACATTTGACATTTCTGCAAGACTGCCCCTGTATTATAATCGCCGGCGGTTCAACTGGGAAGTCAATAAGGTGCAGGCCCGGCCAATGGCCGCGGCCGGCAGACAGGAAAGGACGTGCGATGGCAGGCAAAGACAACCCCACAGCGGCGACGGTTCTGAGCAAGGACGATCTGATCGTGGTCGGCGGGGCCGGCGGGTTCATCGCCGGGGCGCTGGTGCGGTATTTTCACGAGCAGGGATTCACGCGGATTCGGGCGATCGACAAGAAGCCGGTGCCGCAGTGGTATCAGCGGACGCCGGGCGTCGAGTGCCTGTGCCTGGACCTCAGCGACGCCGGCAACTGCGAGCGGGCCTGCGAGGGCGCGGTCGAGGTCTACAATCTGGCCGCCGACATGGGCGGGATGGGGTTCATCGAGCGTTTTCGCATCGAGTGCCTGCGGAGCGTGCTGATCAACACGCACATGATCGAGGCGGCGTACCGCGCGGGTGCGACGCGGTACTTCTTCTCGTCGTCGGCCTGCGCCTACAACACCGACTTGCAGAAGGACCCGAACGTCCGGGCCCTGAAGGAGTCGGACGCCTACCCCGCCATGGCCGAGCGCGGCTACGGCTGGGAGAAACTCATGAGTGAAATGTTCTGCCAGGAATACTGGGCCGAACGCCACTTCGAGACACACATCGCCCGCTTCCACAACGTCTACGGCGAGCCGGGCACCTGGGACGGCGGGCGCGAGAAGGCGCCGGCGGCGCTGTGCCGCAAGGTGATCGAGTGCAAGGACCAGGGGCTCGACGAGGTGGTGATCTGGGGCGACGGCACGCAGACCCGCAGCTTCATGTACATCGACGACTGCGTCCTCGGTATCGATCTGATCATGCACTGCGACGAACTGATCGCCACGCCGATCAACCTCGGCTCCGACCACCTGATCTCGATCAACGACCTGATGGCCCTGGCCGAGAAGATCGGTGGCGTGAGACTCAAACACACACACGACCTGGCCGCTCCGAAAGGCGTCGCCGGGCGCAACAGCGACAACACGTTCATCCAGCAAGTCCTCGGCTGGGCCCCCGACACCCCGCTCGAAGAAGGCCTCCGCAAGACCTATGCCTGGATCGAGTCGCAGTACTACGCCCGCAAAGCCGGAAAGCCCACCGTCAGTTGACACCCGGGCCCTTGCCAACGTCACGGTGCATAGTAGAATCGACGTATGAAACCGCCGCAAACGCCTGACATCACCGACCTCATCGGCAAGCTCCAGTACCGCCTCGCCCTGGCCGGCGGCTGGATCGACCAGCCCTTCGCCTCGAAGCTCAACCCGGATCCGCCCGGCTCGATGGTCGTCGTCGCGGTCGAGCCGCAGTTCCGCTGGATGGACCGGGCCGGCATCTGCGGCAGCACCCGCCAGATCGCACTGGAACTTTGGGGTGGCGCGCTGCCCGATCGCGACCCCGACCAGCTCGTCCGCGAACTCTACCAAGCCGAAAACGAAGGCCGGGCCGAACCATCGGGCTCGCAGGACATGATCGGCCTGATCTACCCCGGCGTCAGCCGGCTCGACTACGACTTCCGATGTCACGAGGGCCTGTTCCCCGCCCACATCGAGTCGTGCAACGACCCCGGCGTCGCCGCCTGGCTGGCGCACGTGCTGCACATCCTGCCGGTCGCCCCGCGTCCCGACGGCTACAACCCGCTCGAAACGAAGAACCTCGACCCCGCCTGGATCGCCCGACTCGGCCGCTCCGGCCGCGACTGCTACGACGCCATCGTCACGCGTGACATCGAACGACTCGGCGATTCGATGAACGAGTGCATGGAATGCTGGGAGGCCATCCTGCCCGGCACCGTCCGCCACCGGACCCTGCGCGTCGATCTGGTCGAGCTATTGAGATTCTACCAGTCCCGCTACCCCGGCGCGATGTACTCCGGCTGCGGCGGCGGATACCTCTTCGTCGCCTCCGAACACCCCGTCCCCGGCGCCTTCGCCATCCAAGTAAGAATCGCAACCCCATAAATACGCCGGCCGTCAGTTTGGGTGACCATCTCAGGGGAAGCTTGGACATGGTGAGACCGGCCAATGGCCGATCTCATAGCAGACTCAGCATACCTTTCACTGGGTCGATTTGGAGGAGCCATTCTCTGTTCCCGCAAGGACCTTGTGCAGGATGGTGACGAGGGTTTGGGGTTCGAAGTAGCTGGGGGGCAGGCGGAGGTAGACGGTTTTGGGGTCGGTGATACGGACGGCGCCCTTGACGTTGGCGAAGAGGGCGTTGGCCTTCTCGCCGGGGTCGGCTCGGAACGAGAAGATCAGATCGCCCGCTTTGAGCGGATTGGGCTGGGAGACGTTGATGCTGCGGATGTCCCACCGGGCGGCCGCGATTCGCAATTCGGCCAGGTCGATCAGGGCCTTGGTCTCCTCGGGGGTCGGGCCATAGACGTCCGCCAGTTCGGCCCGGATTTGATCGAGATCGGCCGGCGCCCGCGCCACGGCGATCTTGCGGTAGACGTCCATGCGGTGACGGTCGATGGGGATGTAGTTCTTCGGAATCACCGCCGAGAAACCCAGGTCGAGGTTCGCGGTCGGCAGCGGCTCGGCCTTCTCGTTCCTCAACTCGCGGACCGCCTGGGCCAGCATGTCGCAATACATCTGGTAGCCGACCATCTGGATGTGGCCTGACTGCTCGGGGCCGAGGATGTTGCCAGCGCCGCGAATCTCCAGGTCGCGCAGCGCGATGCGAAATCCCGCGCCGAGGTGTGAGTATTCCTCGATGGCCTTGAGCCGCTTGGCCGCGATCGGCGCGATAGGCCGGCTGTTCGGCAGCAGCATGTAGGCATAGGCGCGGTGCTTGTACCGCCCGACGCGGCCGCGAAGCTGGTGCATTTCGGCCAGCCCGAAGCGGTCGGCGTCGTTGATGAAGATCGTATTGGCGTTGGGGATATCCAGACCCGACTCGATGATCGTCGTGCAGACCAGCACGTCGGTCCGGCCCAGCACAAAGTTGACCATCGCATCTTCCAGCTCGCGTTTGCTCATCTGCCCGTGCGCGATGTCGAGCCGCGCATCGGGGGCCAGCTTCTGGACCTCCATCGCCTTGGCCCGGATCGACTGGACGCGGTTGTGCAGGAAGAACACCTGGCCCTGGCGGTTCAACTCGCGATAGATCGCCTTGCGGATCAGTTCGGGATGGTACGCGGCCACCTGCGTGACGATGCTGCGGCGGTCCAGCGGCGCCGTCGTCAGCGAGCTGATGTCGCGCAGGCCCAGCAGCGCCATGTGCAGCGTGCGCGGGATCGGAGTAGCGGTCATCGTCAGGATGTCCACGTTGACCCGCATCCGCTTGAGGCGCTCCTTGTGCTCGACGCCGAACCGCTGCTCCTCGTCGATGATCAGCAGCCCCAGGTCCTTGAAGCCGACGTCCCCGCTGAGCAGGCGGTGCGTGCCGATGAGAATATCCACCTTGCCGGCCCGCGCGCGGGCGACGATATCCTTGGCCTGCTTGGGCGTCCGAAAGCGGTTGAGCACTTCGACCGCGATAGGAAAGTCGGCGAACCGCTCGGCAAACGTCCGCGCGTGCTGGACCGAGAGCACCGTCGTCGGCACGAGCACCGCCACCTGCTTGCCCGCCTCGACCGCCTTGAAGGCGGCCCGCATGGCCAGCTCGGTCTTGCCGTACCCGACGTCGCCGCACAGCAGCCGGTCCATCGCCACCGGCTCCTGCATGTCCGCCTTGATCTCGCCGGCCGCGGTGACCTGGTCGGGCGTCTCCTGATAGGGGAACGACTCCTCGAATTCCATCTGCCAGCTCGAGTCGGCGCCGTAGGCGATGCCGCCCATCGCCTGACGTTTGGCCTGGATTCCAAGCAACTCGGCGGCCAGGTCGCGAACCGACTGCGCGACCTTCTCCTTCTGCTTCTGCCAGCGCTTGGAGCCGACCTTGCTGAGCGTCGGGCGCTTTGGACTGGTGCCGATGTACTTCTGCACCAGGGCGATATTGGCGACGGCGACCTGAATCTTGACCTTGTCGGCGTATTCGATCGTCAGGTACTCGGCCTTGCCGGCCTTCTCCTCGACGGTCTCAGTGCCGAGGTACTTGCCGATCCCGTGCGAGGCGTGGACGACGAAGTCGCCCGGCTGCAGGTCGGCGAGCGTATCGACGGGGGCCGTTGCGCGGACGGGCCGCTGCCGGCGACGCAGCGCGTACTGGCCGAACAATTCGTGATGGCTGACCACGATCGTGTGGAGCGATTCAACGACAAAGCCCTGATGGACGTATCCCAGCAAGAGCTCAAAGTTGCGCGGCACCCGGCCGTCGATCTCCTTGACGATCTCGCCGACGCGGTGCATCTCGGCCGGGCTCTCGCAATAGAGCTGGATGTGGTGGCCCTCTTTGGACCTCTGAATCAGCTCTTCAAGCGCCGCCTTGTGTCCGGCCCAGAGCGAAGTGGCCTTGCGTTCGAACTGCTGGACGCTCTTGACACCCAGCCGAAGAGAGCCATCGGTCGAACCGGCGGCGAACCGGCAGACGTGCAACTGGGGTAGCCGCAAGAGCGACTGGTGAATGGCGGGCCAGGAATAGAGGCGACCGCCGTCCTCGACGCGGGCCAGATAGACCTTGGCGACCTCCTCGACGTCCAGCGGCTCCTCCAGAACGACAATGGCCTGCTCCGGCAGGATGTTCGCGAACAGCTCCCGCTGATCGGTCTTCGCGCCGGCCGTCGCCGCCACGATACCCAGACTGGCGATCTCGTGCGTGGACCGCTGCGTGTCGAGATCGATCTCGCGGATGCTCTCGATCGTGTCGCCAAAAAACTCGATGCGAATGGCCTGGGCGTCCGTAGGTCGTACGTCCTCGCACGACTGTCCCTGGCGAGCGGGGACGCTCGCCCTGACAACTTTCCCACTGGTCAGGGGGGCGTAGATATCGACGATGCCGCCCCGCCGTGCGAACTGCCCGGGCAGGTCCACGGCATCGACCCGCTCGAAGCTGTTGTTGACCAGCCATTCGACAACCTGCTCCGGATCGACGGCGGCATCAGCCTTCAGACGCAGCGACCCGGCCTCGAGGGCCGCCGGCTTGGCCACCGGCTGGCACAGCGCCTGCACCGGCGCGACGATCAGGCCGCCTCGGCGAAGGGCGTTGTCGCTGCCGGTCAACAGCGAGACGATCCGCAACCGTTCGGCGCGGGTCTCGTCGGTGGCGTCGGCCAGCTCCTCCTCGCCTTCCCAGGCCGGCAGCAGCTCGACCCGTCCGGCCTCGAACGTCCGCAGGTCGTCCACCGCCCGGTCGGCGTCGTTGATGTGGGGACAGACGTAGAGGATCGGACGATGCAGCGTCCGGGCGACGTGGCCGGCCAACAGGCGCGCAAAAGACCCCCATGTCCCCTCGACTTGAACGGCCCCGTTCGAAGCCGCCGCCAGCCGGGAGATCGCCTGCGAAACCACCTTGTCCCGCGACAGATCCATACAGTTCTACTGCCGAAGTATATCCGACGCCTCCGGACGGAGCGAGCCCATTTCGACCGGCCCTATGGCAACCGTGGCCAGCGGCGAACGAGAGGTGCCGGCCGGAGGAGCGACTTTTCCCTTGAAAGGCGGCCGTTCGGCGGGCATGCTGGGTCGAAACGACCCGTGGGGGCAGATGGTGATTTGCTCCTGCCGACCGCGACCTTTAAGGAGGCACGCACATGTTCGCTCGTCAACATCCGATCTACGCAACCTTTTCTGCCGCCCTGCTGACACTCGCTTGCTGCGTCGGCGCGCAGGAGGCCAACTACGACGAGGCCAGGGTCCCGAAGTACACGCTGCCGGACCCGCTGGTGTGCCTGGACGGCACGAAGGTAACGGACGCGGCGACGTGGTCGCAGAAGCGTCGGCCGGAGGTGTTCCGGCTGTTCGAGGAGCACGTCTACGGCCGCGCGCCCGGCCGGCCCGAGCAGATGACGTTCATGACCACCTCCGTCAGCCGCAGCGTCCTGGCCGGCCAGGCCACGCGCAAGGAAGTCACCGTCTACTTCAACGGCCGCCAGCAGGACCCCAACATGACGATCCTGATCTACCTGCCCAATGAGCGGACCGGGCCAATCCCGCTGTTCGTCGGCCTGAACTTCCAGGGCAACCACACAATCCACACGGACCCCGCGATCAGCATCACCAGGAGCTGGACGCGCGACAACCAGGCCGGCAACAGAGCCACGGAAGCCGGGCGGGGCCGGGCCGCCGGCCGCTGGCCCGTCGAGCGGATCGTCGGGCGAGGCTACGGCTTGGCGACGATCTACTACGGCGACATCGATCCGGACTTCGACGACGGGTTTCAGAACGGCATCCACCCGCTGTTCTACAAGCCGGGCCAGACCCGGCCGGAACCCGATGAATGGGGCTCCATCGCCGCCTGGGCCTGGGGCCTGAGCCGGGCGATGGATTACTTCGAGACCGACCCGGACATCGACCAGAAGCGCGTCGCGGTGATGGGCCACTCGCGGCTCGGCAAGACCAGCCTCTGGGCCGGGGCCGCCGACGAGCGATTCGCCATCGTGATCTCCAACAACTCCGGCTGCGGCGGCGCAGCGCTGTCGCGCCGCGAGTTCGGTGAGACCGTCAAGCGGATCAACACCGTCTTTCCCCACTGGTTCTGCGACAACTTCACCAAATACAACGACAACGTGGCCGCCTGCCCGGTCGATCAGCACATGCTGATCGCCCTGATGGCGCCGCGCCCGGTCTACGTCGCCAGCGCCGAGGAGGACCGCTGGGCCGACCCGCGCGGCGAGTTCCTGGCGGCCAAAGGCGCCGACCCGGTCTATAAGCTGCTTGGCACCGACGGCCTGCCCGCCGACGAGATGCCCGAGGTCAATCGTCCGGCGGTCGGGACGATCGGCTATCACATCCGCTCCGGCGGGCACAACGTCACCGACTACGACTGGCAGCAGTACATGGATTTCGCCGACAAGCACTTCAAAGGCGCGAAGTAGAATCGCGTTCAGGAGACGATCGGAAAGGATCTGCGTATGACGTCGGAACGGAAATCATCCTTGTTGGTCTCGACCCTGGCGGTGGTGGTGCTCCTGCCCTTCGCCAGAACGCTGCATGCGGCGGACGACGGTGCGGAACTGGCGGACAAGTACCTGCCGCGGCTGGAGAAAATCCTGATCGAGAACATCGCGCCGTTCTGGTTCGACAAGAGCCTGGACCGCGAGCACGGCGGGTACATCATCAACTTCGGGCCACAGGGCCAGTCCAAGGGTCCCGGCACGAAGATGATCGTCAGCCAGGCCCGCACCGTCTGGCTGTTCGCGCGGCTGGCCCGCGCCGGCTATGGGCGGACCGAGAACCTGGAGGCGGCCGCACACGGCTACAGATTCCTCACCGAGAAGATGTGGGACGCCGAGCACGGCGGGTTCTACTGGGAACTGGACGCCACGGGCACGCAACCGCTTCGGCCGCGAAAGCACCTCTACGGGCAGGCCTTCGCTCTCTATGCGATGTCGGAGTATTATCTTGCCAGCGGCCGGATGGACGTGCTGAATTTCGCAACGAAGTTCTTCCACTTGCTCGAAGAGAAGGCCCACGACACAGTCTATGGCGGCTATCTCGAATCGTTCGAGCCCGACTGGACGCCCACGCCGGCCGACGAGAACTCGTATATGGGGGCCCCCGCCGGCCTGAAGCTGATGAACACGCACCTGCACCTGATGGAGGCGATGACCACATTCTATCAGGCCAGTCGGCTCCGCGTCGCGCGCGAGCGGTTGATCGAGCTGATCAACATCGAGAGCAACGCGGTCGTCCGCAAGACGCTCGGCGCCTGCACGGACAAGTACGATCGCGACTGGACGGCCCGACTGGACGGCAACTTCGCCCGCGTCTCGTACGGGCACGACATCGAGAACGTCTGGCTGCTGATGGAGGCGTGCGATGCGGTGGGCCTGTCCAACGGACCGTTCATGGACCTGTACGAGACGCTCTGGGCCTACTCGCTCAAGTACGGCTACGACGTGGCCAACGGCGGGTTCTACTACACAGGCGACTTCAACCGCCCCGCCGACGACCGCGAGAAGTCCTGGTGGGTCCAGGCCGAGGCGATCGTCAGCGCGCTGCGCATGTACCGCGCCACAAATGACGCGAAGTATCTCGATGTCTTCGAGAAGACGTTCGCGTTCATCGAGAACGAGATGGTCGATTGGGAACATGGGGAATGGCACAGCAGCATCACGGCCGACGGGCGGGCGCGAGGCGACAAGGCCAATCCCTGGAAGGCCGGCTACCACAACGGACGGGCCATGATCGAGTGCATCGAGGCCCTCCGCACCTGGCCCAAGCCGTGAAAGGAGTCCGCACGTGGACGATTTGACCCGACGCATCGCCGCCATACTCAGGCAGCCGCAACTGGCCGGACTGGCCACCGTCACCGAGGACGGCAAGCCCTGGGTCCGCTACGTCATGACCGTGGCCTCGCGGGACATGGTCATCCGCTGCGCGACCTTCATCGAGGCCCGCAAGGTCAGGCAGATCGAGAAGAACCCTGAGGTCCATCTGACCTGCGGCGTCACTGACCCGCACCACATGGCCCCCTACCTTCAGGTCCAGGGCCGGGCCCGACTCGACACGAGCCACAGAATCCGCCACGACTTCTGGACCGAGATGCTGGCACCCGTCTTCGACGGCCCGGACGACCCCAAGTACGGCGTCCTTGAAATCACGCCCTACCGGATCGAGTACTGTGACGCCGGCGCTTCCGAGCCCCAAGTCTGGACCAAAGCTGGGTGCTGAGGATGTGGCTGTTCCTGACGGCAGCAGAAATGTAGGGGGTCTGAGACGACAGGGTTGCTTCCGGCCGCCTGATGTTGTATAACATAGGCAATCTGTGAGGCTGTGCTCTCAGGTCCGCCGCCGGCGTTGCGGCGAGCGGATAGGGTGAGTTCATTGCGTCTTGTGTTACCTGTTTGGAGGAGAATTGTGATGTGTAAACCATTGTGTTTGCTGCTGGCTTTTCTGGTTGCGTTGGGCATGGCAAGTGCCGGCAGCGCCGCGGACCCGGACATCATCGGCTGGTGGTGGTTCGATGAAGGCAGCGGGACTACGGCGGCCGATTCATCGCTGTATGGCAACCACGGCACCCTGATGGGAGACCCGGCATGGGTGCCGGGCGTGCACCGCACGGCCCTGGAGTTTGACGGCGTCGACGACTACGTGGAGGTCCCACACGCTGAGAGCTTGACGGTGGACAACGAAGTGACCGTGGCCGCCTGGATCAACGCCGGGCGACACAACGGCCCCGGCGGCGAGGGCTGGCAGGGAATCGCAAGCAAGAGCAACAGTCCGCGGTCTTACAGTCTCTACACGCAGTCCTCCGGCAACCTGCACTTCAGCACGGCCGGTTACGGCAGTACGAGCAGTACGATCGTGCCCCTGAACGAATGGGTCCATGTGTGTGCGATGGTCCGCGCGGGCGCCCACGCGTACTTCATCAACGGTGAGCCCGCCGGACAGGACGGCTCGGGCATCGTGCTGCCTGGGGCCGCTGATACGGCTAGCGTCGTCATCGGCCGGACCAGCGAAGGCGCCTCACGCAGCTTCCTCGGGATGATCGATGACCTCCGTCTCTATCGACGAGCGCTGAGCCAGGAAGAGGTCCGGGCGGCCATGGCCGGCCGCGACCTCCAGACCACCCTTGCGAGCGACCCGATTCCCGCCGACGGCGAGCAGGACGTGCGTCGCGACGTGGTCCTCGCCTGGAAACCAGGCGAATATGCGGCCACGCACGACGTGTACTTCGGGACCGTTGCCGACGACGTCAACAACGCCAGCCGCGCCAATCCAATGGGGGTCCTCGTCAGCCAGGGCCAGACGGCGGCGACGTATGATCCCGACGGATGGCTGGAGATCGGCCAGACGTATTACTGGCGCGTCGACGAGGTTAACGCCGCGCCCGACAGCACGATCTTCAAAGGCCCACTCTGGAGCTTCACCGCCGAGCCGTTCGCCTATCCGGTGACGAATATCGTCGCCACAACCAATGGCGAGATCGACCCGGAAGCCGGTCCCGAGAAGACCATCGACGGCTCCGGTCTCGATCCCGAAGATCGACACTCCGTCGCTCTCGGCGACATGTGGCTGGCGCAGGCGCCGGACGACGAGCCCCTCTACATCCAGTACGAGTTTGATCGCGTGTACAAACTCCATGAGATGCTCGTCTGGAACTACAACGTTCAGTTCGAGCTGTTTCTGGGCCTCGGCGTCAAAGACACCACAATCGAGTATTCGACAGACGGTGAGGATTGGACGGCCCTCGGTGATTTCGAACTCGCACAAGCCACGGCCAGAGCCACCTATACGGCCAATACAACGATCGCTTTCGATGGCGTGGCGGCTCGATACGTGCGCTTGACCGCCAACAGCAGTTGGGGCGGAGCAGATCAGTACGGCCTCAGCGAGGTTCGTTTTATGTACATCCCCGCTCACGCCCGCCAGCCGCAGCCGGCCGACGGGGCAGCGGATGTCAGTGTCGACAGCAGGCTGGTCTGGAGGGCCGGTCGCGACGCGGTCT
>CAZSXM010000063.1:0-25313 GCA_964610435.1 uncultured Pirellulales bacterium
TCATAAACAGACACACACAAGTCACACCCCCATAGCCATACATGCGATTGCCCTGTTCGCTTGGCCGTGGTGGCTCACGTCCGCCATGTTGAGACGCCGTACGACAGGCTCTTGATGAACGGTTGGGAACGATTTGAAGCGAGGCATGAAGTCGGGGAAACGGTCCAAGCCGTCCTGGCAGATTGGCAGTACAACGTGGGCCCTGATCAACTGGCTGAATAGCGGCTTCACCAGGTATAGCCGGGCTGCCTGGTCTCCGTAGGGGATCTTCTGTCACGGGAAACACTACCCCGGCCACCCCGATGAACAGCCGCTATCTCATTCACCGCGCCCTCGATTTCAGCCCAGAAACGCCGCTTTCATATAGAACGGCTTCAATGGACTATGGACTGTGAGTCTCTATAATAAGTGCAAGCCGTTGGTATGTCGCACCTTGTGGATGCGACGCCGTGTCTCTTTGTGAGAGAACAACAACCAGTCCTACAACTGATTGACGATTATCCGGTCCACCCGATTACACTATCTGTAAGGAGCAGGACGATGAAAGGTCCAAGAAGAAAGACACGTTCGGACAAGTTTCCATTGACTTTACATCCCACGGGACAGTACTGCAAGAAGATCAAAGGCAGAATTCACTATTTCGGGACCGACAAGAAGCATGCGCTCGAGCGATACCTGGACCAGGCAACATATCTGCATGGATGCCAGGACGCAAAGGCAGCCCGAGGCAACGGCAGCATGGCGTTGAACGAGCTCTGCGATCGCTATCTGCGGTATCAGCATGCAAAGGTCCTGGCAGGCGAGCTCACACCAAAGCACTACAGCGACCAGATCGACAGCCTGGGCCGATTGATGTCCTTCCTTGGGAAAGGACGAAGGATCAAGAACATCTCCACCTTGGATTTGCAGAACTATAAGAGAAAGCTCCGGCGGGCTTATGGATCGGCCCACCGGTTGAATCTCCACATCGGTGGCATGAAGGCCATGTTCCACTGGGCCAGAAAGAACGACATTCTCGAAACCATCCCGAACATCGACGCCGTCTCGAAGGGCAAGGTCGTCTATCAGGAGAGATTCACCTTCGACTCGGAACAGATCGACAGGATCCTGTCGGCGGCGAAAACCAAGATGCAGGCGATGATATGGTTGGGGCTGAATTGCGGATTTGGGTGTACGGACTGTGCGCGGCTGGAATGGAAGGACCTGGATCTGGACCGCGGCAGAGTCGTGCTTGCCAGGAAGAAGACCGGCGTGCCGAGGAATCTGCCGCTGTGGCCCGAAACCATTGAGGCGTTGAGACACGTGCCGAGATCAGGATACCTGGTGTTCTACACAAGAGAGGGACATCCCTGGATCAGAACGTCCCTCAAGACCGCCGCTGATGGAACCGGCAAGTATACGATGGTCAACGCAATAAGCTCGATGTTTTCGCGAGTGTTGAAGAAGACCAGAATGCATATACCGGAAGGGACGGGCTTTTACACGCTTCGCCGCACGGCCGCCACATTGGCCGCCCGATCTGGAGATCCGTTCGCCGTGCAACGCCTTCTGGGCCATGTCAATCTGGAGATGGCAACGCGATACGTTCAAGATGTATCCGAACAGACCGACAGAGTCATCGAGAACAGCCGGAAGTATGTGATTCGAGACAATGGCGCTCGGTGACCGACAGGTGACTACAGGCAACTGACCGGGCAAGCGGACGAGGACTTGCAGCGTCCTTCGTTATCCATGTAAGGGCTCTGTGCCCTCGTCGAGGATTCGGACGTATCGGTCGTAGATGTAGATTCGATCGCGCTGCTTGCCGGTGATCTCTCGGACGATCCCCAGAGCTTCAAGGCTCTCCACCGCACTGCGAATGGTCGGTGGCGTCAGGTTCAGCTGCGGCGCTGCGTTCGGAATGGTCGTCATGGGGGTGCCGGGGCAGCATCTCCAGCATGCGATGCGCGGACCCAGCCTTGCGGCCGAGACCTTCGACCTTGTGGCGGTCTTCCTCAAATAGTCTCAGAATGCGTCCACCGGTGTCCGCTGCCTGTTGGGCTGTCTGTTGAACCCCTTCCAGAAAGAACCGCAGCCAGCCGAGCCAATCGCCCTTGAGACGGACCGCGTCGAGGCGGTCGTAGTACTCCTGTCGGTTTTGTTTGAAGAACAAGCTGTGCCCGTCAAGCGTCAATGAGACCATCCCGGGTCCGGAGATCGGGTTCCAGATCGTCGCCGCCCCGGGGACAGGGCTCGCGGCTGGCTTTGAACCCGATCCTTGACAGTGGTGCCTGTCCGTGCTGCCAGAGTGGTTCGTACCGGCGGCACGATGCAATTCCTTTGTTTACGGTGATGTATGAACCTTACAGCGTACAGGAGTTGCTCGAGACGATGTTCGATTAGCGGGATCTGAGTCTGGCGAACATTCACAACCTGCTGCGGCGGGCGGTGGACCGGGCGGCCAAACGGGCACTCCAGCTCGGACGCGATACGGGCACGCCCACGTACGTGCCGGAAGACGGCGAGATCGCGGACCCGACCGAACGCTGCCGTCACAAGGGCCGGCGCGGACGACTCCAAGACGAGGCCGAGGGAACCTTGGCGACTGAACGCAAGAAGACGCTGACCATTCATGGAGCCGTGGGCGGTTCCGCTCTCCTGATCGCCAGACTGAAGTCCCAGCCTGCGGCAATGGCGACAAAGTCGTTGCCCTCCGGGGGGGTGGCTCGCCCGTCCTCGTTGCGCCCCCACCCGACGATCGAGCCATCTGCCTTCAGGGCCAAACTGTGGCTACCGCCTGCGGCAATGGCGACAAAGTCGTTGCCCTCCGGGGGTGTGGCTGGCCCGAACCAGTTGTGGCCCCACCCGACGATCGAGCCATCTGCCTTCAGGGCCAGACTGTGGTTCCAGCCTGCGGCAATGGCGACAAAGTCGTTGCCGTCCGGGGCGGTGGCTTGCCCGTAGTAGTTCCAGCCCCAAGCGACGATCGAGCCATCGGCCTTCAGGGCCAGACTGTGGGCCGAGCCTGTGGCAATGGCGACAAAGCCGTTGCCGTCCGGGGGGCTGCTGCCCCAGCCCCAAGCGACGATCGAGCCATCGGCCTTCAGGGCCAGACTGTGGCCGGAGCCTGCGGCGATGGCGACAAAATCGTTGCCGTCCGGGGGGGTGGCTTGCCCGAGCCAGTTGCCGCCCCAACCGACGATCGAGCCATCGGCCTTCAGGGCAAGACTGTGGAAGCCGCCTGCGGCGATGGCGACGAAGTCGTTGCCGTCCGGGGGGGTGGCTTGCCCTACCCAAACGCCATCGTAATTCATGTTGCTGCCCCAACCGACCATCGAGCCATCGGCCTTCAGGGCCAGACTGTGCACCTCGCCTGCAGCGATGGCGACAAAGTCGTTGCCCTCCGGGGGGCTGGCTTGCCCGTCCTCGTTGCGCCCCCACCCGACGATCGAGCCATCGGCCTTCAGGGCCAGACTGTGGTTCCAGCCTGCGGCAATGGCGACAAAGTCGTTGCCGTCCGGGGGGGTGGCTTGCCCGGACTCGTTCCGGCCCCACCCGACCATCGAGCCATCGGCCTTCAGGGCCAGACTGTGCTCCCCGCCTACGGCAATGGCGACAAAGTCGTTGCCGTCCGGGGGTGTGGCTTGCCCGGCCCAGACAAAAGTTGGTTTAGTCCATTCAAGTACATGGTGGTTGGAGCCCCAACCGACCATCGAGCCATCGGCCTTCAGGGCCAGACTGTGGTTCCAGCCTGCGGCAATGGCGACAAAGTCGTTACCGTCCGGGGGTGTGGCTTGCCCGTAGTAGTTCCAGCCCCACCCGACAATCGAGCCATCGGCCTTCAGGGCCAGACTGTGCCGTGCGCCTGCGGCGATGGCGACAAAGTCGTTGCCGTCCGCCGGGGTGGCTTGCCCGTAGTAGTTGCTGCCCCACCCGACCATCGAGCCATCGGCCTTCAGGGCCAGACTGTGCTCGCCGCCTGCGGCGATGGCGACGAAGTCGTTGCCGTCCGGGGGCGTGGCTTGCCCGAACAACCAGTCGGCGCCCCACCCGACGATCGAGCCATCGGCCTTCAGGGCCAGACCGTGGCCACCGCCTGCGGCAATGGCGACAAAGTCGTTGCCGTCCGGCGGGGTGGCTTGCCCGGCCCAGTTGTCGCCCCAACCGACCATCGAGCCATCTGTCTTCAGGGCCAGACTGTGGCTCCCGCCTGCGGCGATGGCGATGAAAGGAGCGTTGAAGACGCTGCTGTCGATACGCTGCCAGCCCCAGCCGACGATTGACCCTTGGCCTGAAAGGGTCCGGGGATCGTTGGAATCCGGGGTTGCCGGGTACGGGGCAGGGTCCTCCGCGAGGTCCGCAGCCGCCGCCTGGCCTCGCACGACACAGAAATGGCCGGCCATCAGGATGGCGACAGTGCTGACCCATGCCGCCAGGACTCGGATGAAGCTTCTGTCAATAGCCATAGCGCCCCTCACTTTCTCGTTGTGCCTGCCGGCACCCCGGCAAAGCAGCCCAAGGATAGAGGACGAAGCCAAAGACATACCTTCCTGCCAATGGTGTATTGTAGATTCTCGGACTCAGACAAGCAAGGGGAAACATGTCCATTTTGCGGAGTTCAGAAACGGGGTTGTGTGGTCCGGACCAGCCACGTGCTCTATGGGGATGGCACGAAACAGGCCCGCCACCGGCAGCAGGAGATGACCGGCCGTCCCAAGGGGCCTGGCATGAGGTGGGACAAATCCAACGCGGAAGCAATGATGGCCCTGGTCGGCCTGCATCACGGCGGCCTGTGGGATACATACTGAAATCCCAGCGGGCAGTCGCATCAAGCTGCCGGGCTTTCTTGTCGCACAGGCGTTGCGCCCGGCACCTTTCAGCTCGGTCCTCAGCCCGCCGCTCGTTGCATCCGCCATTAGCCAATTCGCGCCGCCGTCCTGCGCGAGGATCACCTGTCCGGGTGCGCCGCCCTGGATCCAGACCAGGACGCTGAACGACCCTTCGGCCGGATTGAGAACAGATTCTGTGATGGCGCAGTCGTCCAGACCATCGAGCAACAGAGCTCCCCCCACCTGACCGGCGTCCGCCTGCCAAATGGGCTCCCCCACCAGCACAGCATCGTTGCCGGCGACTCGGTCCTTTGCGACAAGACCCTCCGCCTCATCCAGCGGCCAGTGTGCGATCAGGGTCCGATCGTCCACCTCTTTGCCAATGTAATCCGCAAGAGCGATGAGATCCTCCAGGTCGACAAGACCGTCGCCAAACGGAGGCGGAGCGATGTCACAAAGAGGATCGTCCAGACCCCAGGCCCCGGCCAGGATCAGAACGTCTTTGCCGTCAACATGCCCATCACCATTGAAGTCCGGCGGTGGCGGCACAAGGTCATATTCCTCCACCGTTGACATGCCCGTGGCCGGGTGGAAGTCCTGGGCGCCACCGATGGCATAGATTCTGCCGTTGACTGCACTGGTCGATAGACCAAGCCTTGCCGTCGGCATGGGAGCCCCGCTGGTCCACGTGTCCGTAGCGGGATCATATACGTCCACTGATGAGAAGGTGGGCCCACCGAAGGTTCCGCCCCCGATGACATAGACTCTGCCACCTACTTCACTTGCGGCGGGCAGACTCCGTCCCGTAGGCATCGCGGCCCTTGGTGCCCAGGTATCCGTCGCGGGGTCATAGACTTCTACGGTTGAAAGACCAGGATTGTGTGTGCTGCCTGTGACCCCACCCATCACGTAAATCTTCCCGTTACCAGCCGGTCAGGACGAATTCCTCCTCGGCGTGGACGAGCAGTTCATCGTTCCCAAGGGCGGCGAAGATGTTGTCCAGCAGGAACGCTCTGGCCGGATTGGCCTGCCGGCGGTATTCGCTGATGGCCTCTTAAGCCACGATCCCAGCGAAGACAACCGGGGGCTGCGAGCAATTTCTCGCAGCCCGAACACGCAGCCAAACAGATCAAGCTGCCTCTGCTTCGTTACTTCGGTGGCCAAGCCACCGTGCTTGCCAGGGCCACGTCGCTTAGAAGGCCGTCCAGTGACTTGTGCCGCGCTCGACTACATTGATCGGCATCTCGTCCATGTCCGGAACGCCGTCGTGGTCCTTGTCCTGGCTGCCGAGATAGACGCTAACCGTCTCTGTGACCTCCAGCTCGCCCGGCGCCGTCATGACGGCGTTCTTGTCGGCGACGACAATAACCACGATGGTGGGCGCGGGCTTCGCGTCATCTGTGAAGTAGATGAGCCCCCGAAGCTGCCAGGTGTTGGGCCCCGTCCTCGCGTACCGCTGGTACACGGGCGTGGCCGCCGTCGCCGTCGGAAACATGCCACCCTGGGTGGGATCAAAACTCAATTTGATCGATTCGGCGAGGCCCGCTCCGAACTGGTCTTCTGGGCCGACCCGGAAGAGGGTGTTTGTGACTTCCGGCGAGGTCCACTGTCCTGCCATCCAATAGACCTCGTAAGGCTCCGGCGGCCATGCGGCACCGGCGAGGACACTCCAACTGGCGGTCAACACCAAGGCCGCGATGCCGATGGATGACAAGATAATGATGTTTCTCTTTCCGTTCATGATAGTACCTCCTTTTCAAAATGGCTAATAAAGCATTCACCTACTCTGTGCCCCGAATCGCCGTCATGAAGGAATGCGGCATGTCGCAAGTTATCTTGTCTTGCACCCGTTTTTCTGCTCTTTGGGCAAACCTGTTGCATTATGAAATGATCTCGACTTTCTATGGATCGCCATGATGAACTCCTTTGTAAGTGGTACTGTGTCCTTCTGAGGGATTAGCCTGTCTTTCGGGTTCGTTCACTTCGCCCTCGCCGTCGAACTCTATCGCCCCACCGATCGCGCCGGTGATTGCCACCGGGTCGCTCACGACGTAACGGCTCCGTGGCAGATCCATACATTCTCGACCAGCCCTGCAAAAAAGGGCTGCGAATTTCTTTATTCGCAGCCCATCCTATGGCCACGTTTATGGGAAACAGCGGACCTACTTTGTATCTCACCGTCGCCCTGCCGGCGCTATTCGGGCGGCGCGATCTGCTGCATCAGGCCCATGACGTCCCAGGCCCACCACATGTCGACGATCTGGCCGTCGGCGAAGCGATACATGGTATGTCCCGAGAACCTGACCGGTCTGCCGGTAGCCGGGATGCCCGCCAGCTCGCCCCCATGCGTGCCGGTGACGGTCCAGTAGGCCATCGCCTCGTCCCCTTCAGCTACAATCTCGTGCACGGTGCAGTGCAGGTCGGGGATCGCCGCCAGATAGTCGGCAATCGACTGTGTGAACGATTCATCGCGCGACTTCGGCAGGAAGGGGGCATACTGATAATCCACGGGAGGATTGCTGACACTCATCTCGGGGTCGAACAACTCCGCGATCGGGTCGAGGTTTCGCTGATTCCATACCTCGTCGACGAAGCGCATGATCAGCGTCTTGTTGCCCTCCGGATCGCCCGGATCGCCGGTCAGCTCCGACGGTACCGCCCAGGCGTAGTCTTCGGGGGCCGGTCGGTCGGGCGTGACGGCGCCGACCTGCTGCATTACGCCCAGCATGTCGGGAAAAGGCCACGATTCGACGATCTTGCCGTTTTCGAAGCGAAAGAGGATGTTGCTGGTCATGGTGATCGCAGCGCCGGTCGGGGGGATCTGGCCCATCAGGGGCCCGGTATGCGTGCCGCGCGCAGTCATCCGCACGGCGACCATGTCGTCCTCTGCAAACACGTCTTCGATCGTGACCGTCAGATCCGGAAAAGCCATGACCGTACCCATGACATGCTGCTCAGCACCTTCGTAGCCCACGTACTCGCCCGTCACGTCGTGGCACCTTGTCTCCGGTGTGATCAGCTCGGCAGCGATGTCGAGGTTGCGGTTGTTCCATATCTCCTCGAAGAAGCGCTGGGCGACCTGCTTGTTGGCCTCGACGTCGGGCGTTGGCACGAGGGGTTTGCCGAACAGCTCGACTTCCGCGATCTGCATGCTGTTGACCGAGCCTCCGACCGGTCCGCGAATGGCGGTGAAGAGCACCTGGTAGTAGGTGTAGGCCTGGTCATTGTTCAGCACGATGGGCGTGGCGTTCTTGGTGAATCGCGGCCACTCCTCGGTACCGGCGAAATCGACGATGTCCCGGCTGGCAATCAGCGTGTACGGTCCGTCGATGCTGCCGTTGGAGCCATACAACTCGAACGCGATCGGATCGCGACCGGGCGTGTCGTTGGCGGTGGTGAAGGTCAGGCCCGTTACGACGGTCGGGCCCACGCTGGGCTTGATACGCAGACCCGTCGGCCCGGTGTCGCCTCTGAAGTGCAGAAACTTCGTGTTCACATTGTCGTCGATCGCCAGGTCAGGCGTCTCGGCGGCGGGCCAGCCGTTGTCTTCGCCGCCGGTTGTCACGCCGTCGTCGGGCACGCCCACTACCAGGTCGCCCGGTCTGGTGACATCGCTCATATGGCCGGTCAGAAACAGGACCTCGCCTGCCGACAACGCGCGGCTGTAAATCCGGACCTCGTCGATGCCGCCGATCCAGTCGGACCCCCAGCCATCGGAGCCGATCTGCACTGGCGCCGGGCTGCTGGTAATCGCGCCCATAGGCGCCGATTCGGTGGCTTCGCCATTGAGGTAGGCAGTGAGCGTCTCGCCATCGGCCGAACAGGCGATGTGGTGCCATTCGCCCTGGGTGAGATTCTGCCCGACGTAGGCCCACGCTCTCGGCGAGGTATTGAACGTGAACGCCATATAGGGCTGCGGACTGTTCCACCCATAGCGTACCTGCCAGCTCCAACTGGGACTGGCGGTGCTGCTGGCCTTGCACATCGGCGCCGTCTCCGTGCCTTGGCCCTCGGGGTCCTCAGCATCCGGGCGGATCCACAGCGACAGCGAGATCGGACCGGTGATATCCAACGTAGCATCGGCGGCGATCTCGATCATGTCGCCATCCCCATCGAATTCCATCGCGCCGCCGACCGCGCCGCTAATCGCCGTCGGGTCGCCATGGGCGACACCGTCCAGGCCATGGCCCGATGCATCGCTCGCATCGCCGTCCAGCGGATAATACGCCACCAGCGCGTCACTGCCCGGGTCTACCGGAGCCACCGCCGTGAGCAGTTGCATCACCCCCAGCATGTCGTAATAGAGCGCGAAATAGTCGACCAGGCCGTCGGCATTAAAGTGCCGCAGGCCGCCGGTGCGAAGGGTGACGGGGCGCCCCGTGGGCGGAATGCCCATGAAGGGCCCATTGTGCGTCGAGGTCAGATCGACTTCGACGACGACCCATCCATCGCCAAGATCGGTTTGCCGGACGTACTGGCCGACCGCGTCGGGGAAGGCTCCCAGCAACATCTCATGAGCGGCAATACACTCGGCCCGCCCCATAGGGACACCGAATCCTCCCTCATAAACCTCGACATCGGCCGTGAGCATCTTCGCGAATTCACCCAGGTCGTGGGTGTTCCACCGCGCCAGAAGCTCCGCATTGGCCGCCATGGGAGAAAGCCCCGTCGCTTCCGGGTCAGGCAGCGCAAACGACGGCACCAGTGGCGGCAGCTCCGGCGCCGGCATCACGCCCAGCTGGATCATCTCGCTGAGCACATCGGTGTAGATCGTGAGCTTCTTGATCTTGTCGCCTTCGAAGTCGATGATTTCCATCGCGGGAAGCTGCACCGCGTTGCCGGTGGGCGGAATGCCGTTCCACATGCCCTGGTGCGTGCCGCCGAGGGTGTACTCGGAGACCACGATGCCGGGGCCGGCCAGCATGTCCGGCTTGGTAATGTGCCAGTCGGGAAACGCCACGAATTCTCCCGCCATGACCGCCTTGATCTGTTCGGCGCCGGTGAAGGCCATGCCGAACGGCACCAGATCGAAAACGCCGTCTTCCGTGAAGAACGAAGTGAATGCGTCCAGGTCATGCGCGTTGATCGCCTCCCCAGCCGCATCGGCAATGGCCAGCAGTTCATCCTCCGTCGGTGTCGTCAGTTGTACGATGGTCCCCAGCATGTCGCAGGCACACCAGGCTTCCACGATCTTGCCATCGGCGACGCGGGCGATCGTAATGCCCGTCTGCACCACCGGCCTGCCGAGGCCGATGTGCGTTCCCGTGAAGGTCCAGCGAGCGGCCACCTTGTCGGCCTCCGCGATCATGTCCTCCACCGGCATGCGAAAACCGGGGAACGCGGCAAAGCATTCCTCGGCTGCCCATTGCTTGTAGCTCGCCAGATCCGTAACGTGAGGCCGAGCCGGATCGTGGTACACGAGGTCGGGCGCGTAGATCTCATCCAGCACGGCCAGGAGCGCATCGACGTCCCCCTGATCCCACGCGTCCAGCTCCCGTCGGAACAGTGCCTTGTTCGCCTCCGGCTCGCCAGCGTCGCCCGTTACGCCCGACGGCACGCCCCACGTGAAATCCCCGGGGTTGGCGCGTTGCATCGCAGGAGGCCCCTCAGGCGCCGTCGGTATGGCACCCATCTGCTGCTGCACCCCCAGAAGGTCGTATTGCCACCATTCCTCGGCGATCTTGCCGTCTTCGAAGCGGTAGAAGATAATCCAGGTGTTCGTGTAGAAGATGCCGGCCGGCGGCATCTTGCCACTGGCGGTGAAACGGCCCACGACCCTGTCGCCCTCGGTGATCAAATCCTCCAGGACGACCTGCCAGTCGCCGACAACGGCCCCCGCGTTGATCACCTCGACCCGGTATCCGGCCAGGGTGCCAGCCTGCGGATAGTGGGGCGCATGGCAGGTGAAGCCGGGGGCGAAGATTTCATCGGCGATGGTCTGATCCGCCGTTCTCATCATCTGCAGCCAACGATCTCGGATCAGGGCCTTGTTCGCCTCCGGCTGGGCCGTTACCGGGACACAGATCGCCAACAGGGTCACGGACAACACTACGATCATACGATTTTGGATAGACATGATCGCACCTCCCTTATGGAAACACGGATTCGATCCGGCGGGATCACACCGCCGGGGACAGCCGAGTTCGAGTAGCACCGATCAAGCGGACTCCGCCGATGATGCGGTCGTCCTTCCGGCGGCCGCACCAGTGTTCCGCACGGACGGCTCCACCGCTATTTCCGCAATCTGTCAGCATTTCCTGCGCAGAATCTGCCAATTTCTCTACTGAAAGGCAAAAACTGTGCCCCTTTGGGTAACCGCATTCGCTCCCACACCCAGGAACCCATGGCCTCAAGACGTGATCCTGCCCCGCAGACGGCATCACCAAGCCACGCAAGGCCTGCCGGAGCACACCCGAACTATAGCCATTCAGCAATCGGCTGCTATTGTGGAATACACGTATTTTGTGGACCCAGTCTTTCGATAGTTCTCAAGCTACGGCTTCACCGCCCGGCCGTAGATCCGCATGTCGTCGATCAGGCCGGCGAAGAAGGTACCGGGAGTCATGTTTTTATCGCAGCCGATGCTCAGGCCGCCCTCGCAGCCGGCGGGGCCACCTGCCGGGGTGTCATCAGCGATCAAGACCTCATCGACATAGAGACTGCGAGCTTCACCATCACAGACAAGAGCAATCCGGTGCCAGTTGCCGTCGGTGATCAGCGTCTCTGAGCTCAACGGACAGGCGTTGCGCCCGGCACCTTTCAGCTCGGTCCTCAGCCCGCCGCTCGTTGCATCCGCCATTAGCCAATTCGCGCCGCCGTCCTGCGCGAGGATCACCTGTCCGGGTGCGCCGCCCTGGATCCAGACCAGGACGCTGAACGACCCTTCGGCCGGATTGAGAACAGATTCTGTGATGGCGCAGTCGTCCAGACCATCGAGCAACAGAGCTCCCCCCACCTGACCGGCGTCCGCCTGCCAAATGGGCTCCCCCACCAGCACAGCATCGTTGCCGGCGACTCGGTCCTTTGCGACAAGACCCTCCGCCTCATCCAGCGGCCAGTGTGCGATCAGGGTCCGATCGTCCACCTCTTTGCCAATGTAATCCGCAAGAGCGATGAGATCCTCCAGGTCGACAAGACCGTCGCCAAACGGAGGCGGAGCGATGTCACAAAGAGGATCGTCCAGACCCCAGGCCCCGGCCAGGATCAGAACGTCTTTGCCGTCAACATGCCCATCACCATTGAAGTCCGGCGGTGGCGGCACAAGGTCATATTCCTCCACCGTTGACATGCCCGTGGCCGGGTGGAAGTCCTGGGCGCCACCGATGGCATAGATTCTGCCGTTGACTGCACTGGTCGATAGACCAAGCCTTGCCGTCGGCATGGGAGCCCCGCTGGTCCACGTGTCCGTAGCGGGATCATATACGTCCACTGATGAGAAGGTGGGCCCACCGAAGGTTCCGCCCCCGATGACATAGACTCTGCCACCTACTTCACTTGCGGCGGGCAGACTCCGTCCCGTAGGCATCGCGGCCCTTGGTGCCCAGGTATCCGTCGCGGGGTCATAGACTTCTACGGTTGAAAGACCAGGATTGTGTGTGCTGCCTGTGACCCCACCCATCACGTAAATCTTCCCGTTAGCCATGCACGCCGCAGCCAAGCCTCTCGGGGTCGGCATGCTGGCCTTCGTCTCCCACGTGTTCAGGGCGGGATCATAGACTTCCAGAGCCGATGGATTCTGGTCCGCCCCAGGGACTCCGGCCGTAACACCTCCGAAGGCATAGATCTTCCCATCTACCGCGCACGCACATAGGAACGTCCTTGGCGTTGGCATGTCCGCCATTCGCATCCATGTGTCCGTCGCCGGATCATACTCTTCCACCGTCCCAAGCGATGCCTGAGGAGTTGGTTCACCACCGATGGCATAGATCTTGCCATTGACCACTGCGGTGGCGAGCGCATTTCTTCTCGTTGGCATATCGGTCTTACGTGTCCAGGTGTCTGTGACAGGATCATACACCTCCACTATCGGCAGATAGGTCCCTTGAATCGATGTCGCACCGCCAATGGCATAAATCTTGCCATCCACAACACAGGTAGAAGGACAGAGCCTTGCCGTAGGTACATCGGCCTTCTTTGTCCAAACGCCCTCGGCCGCATAGCTCCTGGAAGCCATGCCCAGAAGCACTGTCAGCACCACGACCAAGAGCAGTGTAAGGAGAATCGCCTTCTTCATTGGACCGCCCTTTCAGAAGAACACGTGTTGTGTCAAAGCCGCCGTTTCATTTGGCATCAGGGTCTCACGGGTCGGTTATAGATGCGAATTTCATCCACGAGACCGGAGAAGAAAGTGCCGGGCGTCATGTCTTTGCCGCAGCCGATGTGCAGGCCGCTGGAGCATGGCGCCAGGGGCGTTTGCGCATCCTCGGCGACCAGCGTCTCGTCCACATACAGCGCCCGGGTCATCCCGTCCCATACAAATGCAACGCGGTGCCAGTTGCCGTCGGTGATCACGGCATCCGAAACCAGCGGTGGGATCGCCTTGCGGCCGGCCGCCGGCGCCAGCGCCGTCGTCAGGGTTCCCTGCGCCGCATCGATCGCGAGCCAGTCGGCGCCAGCAGCCTGCGAGACAATGACTTGGCCGGGAGCGCCGCCCTGGATCCAGGCCAGGACGCTGAACGGCCCTTTGGCCGGATCGAGCACGTGATCGGCGATGGCAAAGGTCGCCCCGTCGAACTCCAGCGCACCGTCAACCACTCCCGCCTCCGGCCACCAGAGCGGCGCGCCCGTCAACGTCGCGTCGTTGCCGCCAACACTCTCGTCGGCGATCCAGCCCTCTACCTCATCCAGGGGCCAGTGAGCGATGAGTGTCGGATCGGGCACTTCCTGCCCCCAGTAGCTCATCAAGACCTCCAGATCGGCCTCATCGACGATGCCGTCGCCCCAGGGCCCCGGACCGATATCGATCGCCGGGTCCTCCTGGCCCCAAGCTTCGATCAGGTGCAACAGATCGCGGATATCCACCACCCCGTTGCCGTTGAGGTCCACAACGGGCAGGATCGGTGCCCCGTGCAGGTCATAGCTGCCCAAGCCGCCCGCGCGGTCGGACGTGAAGTAGAGTGTTCGCATGTCGGCGGCAATGCCTGCCGAGCCTTCCCCCGCCGGGCTGTTGACTGCGGCGCCCAGATTGACCGGCAGAGGCCATGGATCGTCGGCGCTCTTCCGCGTGGTCATCCACAGGTCCCAAGATCCCATGCCGCCGGGACGGTTGGAGAGAAAGAACAGGGCCCGGCCGTCGGCCGAGAGAGCACACTCGCCCTCGACATTGCTGCTGTTGACGTTTGCACCCAGGTTCACGGCGGGATTCCACACATCCTCAGTGCTGGCCCGCGTGGACATCCACAGATCCCAACTGCCCATGCCGCCACCGCGCGTCGAGGTGAACACAAGGGTTAGGCCATCACCGCAGATCGTCGGGCTGAAATCGCGCTCGTTGCTGTTGACCGACGCCCCCAGGTTCACAGGCGGGCCCCAGGCAGCGGTGCGACTGGCCCGCGTGGTCATCCAGATGTCCGCGCCGCCGAGCCCGCCGGGTCGGGGCGAACTGGAATAGTCCCCGCTGAAGTACAGGGCCAGGCCGTCCGCCGACAGGCTGGGATAACAATCGGCGTAGGGACTGTTGACCGTCGGCCCGAGATTGACCGGTGCGCCCCATGGTTCCTGCGTGCTTTGACGTGTACTGCCCCAGAGGTCTGGGCCCCCCGAGCCCCCCGGCCGGTCCGAACTGAAGTACAACTCCAGGCCGTCGACCGACGTGCAGGTACCGAAATCACTCCAAGGACTGTTGACGATCAGTCCCAGGCTCCGCGCCGGGCCCAGAACAAAATCGGCCTTCGCGCCGCTGGCACCGGAAACCAGAATGCCCGCCAGCACAACCCAGTGAACCCACCTGAATCTGGCACGTTTCACTCGTCTCATTGTCCGTTTCCTCCAATGGGTGCCTGTGTTTCTGCCACCGCGGTGCATCGGACAAGATCGTCGCATTTTCCCGGCAAGTCCTACGGTTTCATGGGTCGGTTGTAGATGCGGACGTCGTCGATCAGACCGGTGAAGAAGGTGCCGGCCGTCTGGGCCTTGCCGCAGCCGATGTCATCGAGGAGCTGGCGGTCGTCCTGCCGGCGGCCCCACCGGTGTTACGCACGGACAGCTCCACCGCTATTTCCGCAATCTGTCAGCATTTCCTGCGCAGAATTTCCTTTTTTTCTCGATCCTGGGCCAAAAACGGCCTCGCATTCGCCAATCGCGGCCTCTCGGCTTGCCAAAACAGCCGAAGTACGGTATTGTGACGGGTTAGGGGGCACGCGCAGACAAAGGTCGGACAAGGCCATGCGATTCGGTGATCGAACAGATATGGGCGGTACCCGAGAGCAGTTCCTGACGACGCACTGGTCGCTCATTGACCATATGGGGGAGAACCAGGACAAGGACCGAGCTCTGATCGGCACGCTCATTCAGCGTTATTGGAAGCCGGTGTACTGCTACCTGCATCGCAAGGGTTACCGGAACGACGAGGCCAAGGACCTTACGCAGAGCTTCTTTCATGAGATCGTGCTGAATCGCCACCTCCTGGAGCGCGCCGACCCGTCCCGGGGGCGTTTTCGTACATTCCTTCTGCATGCGCTGGATGAGTTTCTGATCGATCAGCGGCGTAAGGATACTACCGGGCGGCGGATTCCCGAAGACAAACTCGTTCCGTTGGATGCCGCGGATCTGCCCTCTTTGCCACCGGCAGCTCTGGAGGGAAGCGAAGCGGACTGCTTCACCTATGCGTGGAAGACCGCACTGATCGACCAAACCTTGGCCGAAGTCCATGCCGCGTGTCAGAACCAGGGGCTGGAAGTCCATTGGAGGGTGTTTGAGGCGCACGTCCTTCATCCGATCTATCACGATGAAAAACCGCCGTCGATGCGAGAAATCTGCACCCGGTACGGGATCGCCAATGAGTCCGTCGCGTCAAATATGCTGATAACCGTCAAGCGACGCTTCCGCGAAGCAATGCGCCGGAATCTGCGTTTGACAGTCCTCTCGGAGAGCGACGTGGACGACGAAATCCGAGAAATACAGAACCTGGTAGGAAAAGGCGCGCAGGATTCGGCCCAATTGCTCGGATGATAAGGGGCAAACCAACGTGCGCCGAGGCATGTACCGCGCGGGTCGTCAGATGGACCTGGAACTTCGATGAGCCGGCAGAGACCACAACAAGAGCCGTCGTCTGTCTTCGGGCTGAAGTCCCACCAACTCAGCCGCATTCTGTCGCTTGGGCTCGAAGATAGCGGCCAGGTCGAGTCCGTGTCCCCCACCCTGTCGGTACAGCAGTTGATGGAGCAGCCGGGTGCGCGGATCGGACGATACCGCTTGGTAGAGGTCGTCGGCGAAGGTGGTATGGCCGTGGTATATGTGGCCGAGCAGGAGCGGCCAATCCGCCGCAAGGTGGCCCTGAAGATCATCAAGCTTGGGATGGATACCAAGCAGGTGATTACCCGGTTCGAGGCCGAGCGGCAGGCCTTGGCTCTGATGGACCATCCGCACATTGCCAAGGTTCTCGATGCCGGAGCGACGGAGACGGGGCGTCCTTACTTCGTGATGGAACTGGTGGAAGGGATTTCCATTACCGCCTACTGCAATGAGCACCGGCTCACCATTCCCGACCGGCTCGCGTTGTTTGGGCATCTGTGCCTGGCCATACAGTATGCTCATGAGCAGGGGATCATCCATCGGGATATCAAGCCCACGAACGTTCTCGTGACACAACGTGATGGCCGACCTTACCCAAAGGTCATCGACTTTGGGATTGCCAAGGCTGTGAATCAGCGACTTACGCAAGAGACTCTGGTTACCTGCTATGAACAGATTATCGGTACGCCGATGTACATGAGCCCGGAACAGGCACTCTGCGGAGACACCGAAATCGACGCGCGTACAGATATCTATTCCCTGGGTGTCCTGTTATACGAACTGTTGATCGGGAAGACCCCGTTCGATTTGCCGACCCAGCATCAGGCAGGATATCTGGAGATACAACGGATCATTCGCGAGACCGAACCTTCGGCACCGTCGCTAAGACTGAACACCCTCGGCGAGGAACGAACGGAAATTGCCCGGCAGCGTCAGACAACCGGCGAATTGGTTTCCAGAGCGATGAGAGGCGACCTGGACTGGATCGTCATGAAGGCCCTGGAGAAGGAGCGGGGCCGTCGCTATGATACGGCCCGGGCCTTGGCTGAGGACATTCAGCGACACATGGACAACCTGCCGGTGCTTGCCCGACCCCCTGGGGTTGGGTATCGTCTCACGAAGCTTGTGGCGCGAAATCGACAGTACATCGTGTTGGTACTGGCGATCTTGCTCGCTTTGTCGTCTCTCCTGTTCGCCGTGGTTATGATCCACCGGGCGAAGGTACTGGTCCTACGCGATATTGCCGGCGACGGAGGGGACTTGGGGGATTACCTCGTCACTACGGCAGGGATCGGCGAACGAGGCAAAGACGTGCACATGAGCGGGACGGCGACGAGCATCCCACCCATTGCATGGTGGCGTTTCGATGAAACCGCTGGATCCGTCGCGTATGATTCCGCAGGGACCAATCACGCGACCGTTCAGGGAGCGACCTGGACCACCGGCTACATCGGTGGCGCCCTGCAGTTCGACGGAATCGATGATGCGGTTCGGACACCGCTTCAAATCGACCAAGTCGAGCGGTCTCCAGGGGCCACATTCTGCGCCTGGGTCTACCCCGAAGCGAGGGAGCCCAATGAATACTGCGCCCGATGGGGCGACCGACATGTCATCAGTACGGATGATGGTGGGAAGGACTGGTCGATTCTCTGCAAGTATGAAGACCTCTGGCGCATCTTCGTCGGTCAGAATGTTCGATATACCGGACTCCCTGTGGACGTGAATCAATGGCAATTCGTGGCAGCGGTCTTCGAACCAGGGTCGGGTGTGCGCTTCTACAAGAACCACCAGAAGGTCTTCATCCCTGAGATCGGCTACGGTGTGAGCGGCAACATCACGATCGGCGACACTACCAGTCCTTCCGTCCCCTCATTCTTCGCCGGTAGGATCGACGAGGTGCAGATCTACAATCGCCCCTTAAACGACCAGGACATTGCGAAGCTGAGTGGGATCGGTTCGGACCGGGGAATCGAGGAGGTCCGTCTACCCGACTCCTGGTGGTGCTACCAAACGCGAATCCTCCAGGATCTGATCAATGGACATCGTGGCACGATGGCCGATGCTCCCCACTGGGCCCCGGGACCTTTCAAGGCCGCACTCGTCTTCGATGGGATCTCCGAGTATCTCGATTGCGGAAACAGTCCGGCATACAACCGAGCCGGCCCCGTCACGGTCTGCGCGTGGATCAAGGTCCATGCGGCTGGCAAGGATATCCAGGCCATCGTCAGTAAAGGGGCCTCCGCCTGGTCTTTGCAGAGTGCCGGGGGCACTGTCGCCTTTCACTGCACTCTGCAATCCGGAGCACTCTTGGCATTGGAGGGACGCCTGCGCGTCGATGACGGCACATGGCATCATGTGGCCGGTGTCTTCGATGAGAGCGAGGGGCGCCTGTATATCGACGGGATTCTGGATCGCACCCAACGACTTGTCGGCACCATAGCCACCAACAACCATGCCATGTGGATCGGAGCCAACTCAGAACGCCCCGGCCAGAATTGGAACGGCACTATTGCAGACGTACGGCTCTATGATTGTGCCCTCAGCTCCGAAGAGATCACGGCCTTGGCAAGGAAGATCAGGGTCAAACCGTCCTAGCTCATGGAAGGAGCCCCTCATCTGCCGTCTCAGTCGGTACACCGTGTCATGGTTTCACCGCACGGCTGTAGATTCGCACGTCGTCGATCAGACCGGTGAAGAAGGTGTCGGGAGTCGCGTCACATCCACAACCGATGCTCAGACCACCTTCACTGCAGGCCAGGCCGGCATCGACGCCTTCTGCGACGAGGACGTCGTCCACATAAAGGCTCTTGGTATCGCCGTCCCAGGTGAAACCGACGCGGTGCCAGCTACCGTCGGTGACGCGCGCCTCCGAGTACAGCGGGCTGCTGAACCTCCCCGCGCTCTGTAGATCGCTCATGAGCGTCCCGAGGACCGAATCGATGGCCAGCCAGTTGGCTCCGTCGTTCTCCGAAATGATGACTTGCCCTGCCGCGCCGCCCTTGATCCAGGCAAAGACGCTGAAGGGACCTTGGGACAGATTGCCAATGGACTCCGTAATCAGGACCGTCGCTCCGTTGAACTCCAGTGCTCCACCGACAGTTCCTGCGTCAGGCTGCCAGAGGGGATCACCGATCACCTCGGCATGACGGGCACCCGCGCTATCGACCGCGATGATTCCTTCCGATTCATCCAGCGCCCAATGTGACAAGAGTGTTACGTCCGCCGGCTGTTGATCCCAGTATCTCATCAGGACCTCCAGATCCGCCGCATCGATAGTCCCATCGCCAAACACCGTCGGCCCGATGTCCATGCCGGGGTCGTCCTGCCCCCAGGATTCAATGAGCCTGAGAAGATCCTTGATACCCACCTTGCCGTCACCGTTGAAATCGACAATAAGTGGGTTCGGGCTGTACGCTTCTACTGTTGAAAGCCCGCTATGGACCGTTATCGTTCCTCCAATGACGTAGATCGTGTCGTTCAGCGTCGTCAGGGACAGGGCACCCCTCGGAGTGGGCATATCCGGCAGTCTCCGCCAGGTGTCGGTCGCCGGGTTATACTCCTCTACGTTCGCCTTGGGAGGTCCAAAATCTCCTCCAATCACGTAGATCCTCCCATCCGCCTCGCTGGCAGACAGCCAGCTTCTGGCCGTCGGCGCGTCGGCCTTCCTTTCCCAGGTATCCGTCGCGGGATCATACGCGAAAACAGCCTTACTCGCCGTGTACTCCTGCCATGAGCCGCCTATGATGTAGATCCGGCCGTCCACCACGCTGGCGGCATGCAGATACCTTGGTTCCGGCAAGTCGGCTTTTCGCGTCCACGTGTTGGTCCCCGGATCATATTCCTCGACGGTTCTCAAGCCAGGCCCGGCGGTGTCGCCTGGGGAGCCTCCGATGGCGTAGATCTTTCCATTGACCACGCTGGTGGTCAAGAAGACTCTGGCCGTCGGCATATTGGCCTTCCTCGTCCAGGTGTCCATTGCCGGATCGTACTCTTCCACCTCGCGGGGGCCCCCAATCGCATAGATCTCGCCATCCACCGCGCTGACACCCAGACCGGCTCTGGCTGTGGGCATGTCGGCCTTTCTCACCCAGGTGTCGGTTGCCGGATCATATTCCTCGACAACCGGAGAACCCATCATCGGCGCGGGGGCGCCACCGACGACGTATATCTTCCCATCCACAGCACAAGAGCCATGCAAGTACTTTGCTATTGCCATATCCGCCCTCGTCGTCCATATGCCCTCCGCTGCTGCCCCCAAGGAAGCCAAGCCCAATGTCAGAACCAGAATCAGCAGCATTTCACGAAGGTGCACCTTCGATTTCAGCGTCTTCATCGCATTTCCCTTTCCAAATGATCGTTCGTATGGAGAGTTCTACGACGGAATGGCGATCGCCATTCCGCTGACCGATAAGCCTGAGCATTGCCGCTCTCGATGTCGTGCCTCCTCGTCCGAATTCAGATCATCGCGTGTTTCGCTTCCGACAGATCTACAAAGCTATCTCTAACTCCGTGAAGAATCACGAATCCTGCATGGATTCTTCAAAAGTGACCAGAAATCTGCACAAGACATCGCTTCGGCGGGGTCTCAGTGGTCCGGGAAGCCGATTGCCAGCTTGCCGATATGCTGGCCTGGGCGGTATGATGGGTTTTTGTCGGCTGGCATACGATGACCGGCATGTCGATCTGGAGAACCTGACATGATGGCCTACCGGGATCGCACAGACATGGGAGGAATAAGAGAAACGTTCCTCACGACCCACTGGTCACTCATCGAGCACGTCAAAGAGCACAAGGAGAAAGACCGAGCTTTGATCGGGGTGCTCCTGGAGCGATACTGGAAGCCGGTGTACTGCTATCTTCGTCGGAAGGGCTTTGACAACGAGCAGGCCAAAGACCTGACGCAGGGGTTCTTCCACGAGGTGGTGCTCAATCGCCATCTGATCGAACGGGCCGATCCGTCGAGAGGTCGCTTTCGCACGTTTCTGCTCCATGCCCTAAACCAATACTTGGCAGATGAACAACGCAAAGAAGCCGCTCAGAAACGTATTCCCGCAGCCAAGTTGGTTCCGCTTGATGACACTCGCCTGCCGGAATTACCGCCGGAGGTCAGCCAACTCGATCCGGAGCGGTGTTTTGACTATGCCTGGAAGGCCGACTTGTTGGAACGTGCCTTGGTCCAGTTGAAACAGTGGTACGCCGCACGCGGCATGGACACGCACTGGCATGTCTTTCGAGACCGCCTGCTACGACCCAATATGGAGGGACTGGAGGCTCCCTCTTTGGCTCGGTTGTGCGAAAAGTACGGGATCGAGAGCGAAGCCAAGGTTTCCAACATGCTCGGCACGGTCAGGAGGCAGTTCCAGAACATCTTGACCAAAGAAGTACGCCAGACCACCTTGTCGGGTGAGGCGGCAGAGGAAGAATTGGGCGAAATGTTCGGATTCCTCAAGAAAGAAAGCAGGCAGTAGGGATTTCTTACGGATACTGGCGCAACCGGGATGGTCCTGCCCGGCGATTGCGGGCTCGAATCTCGCGATAGATATGGTGCATGCATGGCCACAGCCACATGAAAGACGGCGACTCCATATTCGGCGCCTCACCCGACAGGCTCGACCGCTTCATCTTCGAGGCGTGGCAGAATCTTGATGTGGATGAGCAGAACGACCCAACGTTGGCTGCCCAGATGCTCTCGGAGCAGCCCGGCGGGCAAATCGGCCGATACAGACTCCTGAGCATCCTGGGTGAAGGGGGCATGGGGATCGTCTATCTGGCCGAGCAGGAGCGGCCGGTGAGACGACAGGTCGCGCTGAAGGTCATCAAACCGGGTATGGACTCCAAACGCGTGCTGGCCCGCTTCGAGGCCGAGCAGCAGGCCCTGGCCCTGATGGAGCACCCCCATGTCGCCCGCGTCCACGATGCGGGCCTGACCCCGAGCGGCCGGCCGTACTTCATCATGGAGCACGTCAAAGGCGTTCCCATCACCGAGTACTGCGACAAACACAGGTTGACTGTCGAGGAACGCTTGCGGCTGTTCCTGCACGTCTGTGAGGCCATCCAGCACGCCCACCAGAAAGGGATCATCCACCGCGACCTCAAGCCTTCGAACATTCTCGTGATGATCGAGGATGAAGAAGCCGTTCCCAAGGTGATCGACTTCGGCGTCGCACGGGCTATCAGCCAGCCCTTGACGGAGCGGACGCTCCACACCGAACAGGGCCAGCTTGTCGGCACGCCGGAATACATGAGTCCTGAACAGGCGGATCTGAGCAACCAGGATATCGACACACGGACCGATGTCTACTCTCTTGGCGTCGTCTTGTATGAACTCATCGCCGGTGTATTGCCATTTGACTCTCAGACGTTGCGGGGGCAGGGTATCGACGGCGTGCGGAAGGTCATTTGCGAGGAAGATCCGCAGACGCCCAGCACGAGACTGAGCCGAACCTCCGTCGAGGAATCGATCAAGTCGGCCCAACAAAGAAGCACGAACCTCAGACAACTGCGGCGAATCTTGCGGGGTGACCTGGACTGGATTGCGCTGAAGGCGATGGAGAAAGACCGCACGCGGCGGTACCCGTCCGCCAGCGAACTCGCTGCCGATGTCCTTCGCCACTTGAACCACGAGCCCACCGCGGCCGGCCGGCCCAGTCCGGCCTACAAGGCCCAAAAATTCGTGCGACGCCATCGCGCTCTGGTCACCGGTTTGGCCGCTGTCCTGGCAGTCCTCGTCGTCGGCATCATCGTGTCACTGACCTTTGCCATCCGGGCCCAACGCGCCGGCGCTGAGGCAACCGCCATAGCCGAATTCCTGCAGGAGGACGTGTTTGGTTCCATCGACGGTTGGGACGTGGGCGGCCGACAGATCGCGATCAAGGATTTCCTGGACGCTGCCTCCGAGAAAGTGCCGGACAAGTTCGGCAATACCCCACTCCGAGAGGCCGCCATGTGGAAGACGCTCGGAGGTTTGTACCTGACCTTAGACGCCTTCGACGAAGCGCAGGACCGTCTGAACCGGTCCCGGGAGATCTTCACCCGCAAACTGGGCTCGGACGATCCGCGCACCCTCGCCGTGGTGGACCAGTTGGGGCAGATGTACTGGCACCGATGGCAATATGGGGAGGCGGAGAAATATCTATCGCAAGCCCTGGAGGGCAAACGCCGTCTTCTGGGTTCCAATGATCCCGACACGTTGAAAACCATGGCATGGCTCGGCTGGGCCTGTTATGGCAACGGACGAGCGACCAAGGCAGAGCAACTCCTGAGGGAGGCCTTTGAGACGGCTCGACACACGCTCGGGGACGACGACCCGATAACGGTGGAATTCATGCTCTACTATGGGACCGCTCTCCTATCGGACGCTCGGTATGCCGAGGGTGTACGCACGTTGGAGAAAGCCTTGAAGCGGTCGGAGGGAGTGCTGAACCCGGCCCATCCATTCGTGGTGTATCCCACCGCTCTCCTTGGTCGGCAGTACAGCCGCGAGGGTCAGTATGCAGAGGCGGAGGACCTTCTTACAAAGGCTCTGACGATCTCACGGAAGGCATGGGGCGAGCGAAATGCCGGGACCTTTCACAATGTGGCGGCATTGGCGGAGAACTATGCTTGCCAAGGCCGAATCACGGACGCTGAAACACTGCTACTCGATGCCGTCGAGGCAGACAGGCAGACGGATGGGCTGGAATCGCCAATCGCGATCCACGCCTCTTACTATCTCGGCCTTTTCTATGCGTGGCGGAGGCAGTTTGACCAAGCCGAGCGCTGTGTTCGTCCAGCGTTGCAGGCGAGCATTGACGCTAACGGCAAACAACATCCGGTCAGCTTCCTGGGCGAGATGATACTGGCCATAGTATATCGGGAGCAAGGCCGATACGACGAAGCTGACAAACAACTGGAAGGGCCGGTCAGCCTTGTCGACGTCTCAGAAGAGAGTACGCACCTCGCCAACGCTATGGAGCAACTCGCGACAGTGCGTCAGCAGCAAGGCAGTTACGCCGAGGCCGAAACCCTTCATCTCAGGGTCCTCAGTACAAGGCGCAACCTGCTTGTGGAAGACCATCCTGACATTCTGGGTACGATCAGGGGTCTGATCGCGTTGTACACAGCCTGGGGCAAACCACAACAGGCTCAGCAATGGTTCCACGAGCTGCAGACAGCTTACACCCGCCAATTCGTCGCATCTCAGGACAGTCCTACGACTGTGGAAAGCGTTCGCCATGATCCTGTTGCGGACAGCTACACCCTGCTTGTTCCTCCATCGCCTCGCTGGACAGTAGAGAAGGAACTCGACTTCAGCTATCCCCGACCCAGTTCAGAGATGTGGCATGTGTGCGACGACCTGCACTTTGCCCACAAGACACTGCACGGCGATGGTTCGATCACCGCGAGGATCGAGCGCGTGGAGCCGGCCCACTACGGGACCCAAGTCAGCCTGATGATGCGTGATACTCTCGACCCCGCTTCGCCACACGCGTCTGTCGCAATTACGCCTTTGGGAGACCTCGTCTTCCAGCACAGACCGATCGAGCTCGGAGCCACACAGAGCAGATATGCCACCGACAGGGCGGAGCTTCCCCGCTGGATACGGCTCATCCGCCAAGGCAACCACTTCACGGCACAACACTCCGGCGATGGCGTGAACTGGGAGGACTTCCGGGATGGTCATCCGAACCAATCCAACTCGCTTGAAATCCCCATGGGGGCTACAGTCTACATCGGTCTTGGTCTCACATCGTGCGACCAGTCTTGCATGGCCGAGACCGGGATCTCAAACGTCGCAGTTCTCGGTACTGTGAACCCACCGGGCCCCTTTGATGTCCTTGCACAAATATCTCTGCGGCCTTCCCCATCCACAAAGCACAGCGAAGGAAGAGGATGCGATTCACCTGCTTCCACCTACGGGGCCACCGCCCGGTTGTAGACCCGAATGCTGTAGGTCCATCGCATTTGCAGCCCGTCATTCGATAGTATGGAATTCCCAGACGTCGCCCTCCCAAATGCTGAAGTCCTCGGCCTCGTTGATCTCATTGATCTTCCAGTGGAGTTGTAGAGCCATTTCATTGGTCGTGCAGCCCTGGAGCATCAGGTCGAGCACCTGCTGTTCCACTTCGGACAAAGGGCGCTTCGGTAGCGAGTCATGGCAGACCGTCTCCCACAGGGCGGCGTCAATCGCCGAGACCAGAAAGTGGCTCTCCGGCGGTCGCTCCAGGCAATCGGCAGCTCCGGCCTTCATGGCGCGAACGGCCACTTCAATATCGCCGTGATCGACCAGCAGCA
>CAZSXM010000064.1:0-24683 GCA_964610435.1 uncultured Pirellulales bacterium
GGGCCGCAGTCAAACGTGAGCTATTTCCGAATCTATTGCCTTACGAGTCCTAAGATGGCAGCGTGATTCCGAGACCCGGAGGCATGCGCGAACTCCGAGGCGGAGAGAAGAGGTGCGTGAGCAGGGATACGGCCTGATTGAGGTACGCACGCCCAGACCAAGCACGGCGCCCGAAAGCGACACAAGAAGACCGCATGACTCGTAGGGTGGGCACCGCCCACCGTCACGGCTGCGGTCATTGCGGTCCTATCGAGCGTGTTCTCCAATGCAGATGAAATGAGTCGCTATGTCCTTGTGGTACCGGCAGCGACTGCTGTCGCGGTAGCGTATTTCATGGTTATGGCGAGGCAATTTGTCTTTCGCGAGCGCTCGCCAAAGAGGGAAGACGATCAGGAAGCTAAGAACGCCGGCGAGTAGCATGATACTTGCGCCGTAGCTGTGGGGGAATACCGGGAATAGGCCTCTGTATGCAGATGTAGTGGCTCCACGTACTATGTAGCTGCCCCCTAAGTGTCTGCATCGTGGATCCACTGCTGGATGGTCACGGCGGAAGGATCGTGCGAAAACACGCCCCTGTGCACCAATCGCTGGAACTCTGCATAAGGATCATTCTTGTCACCGGCCTTGCGAAGATGCTTCTCGTCATTCAGATAGAGGTACAGAATAATCGGCGGCGTATTGGAGAAGCAGAAGAACAGACGATACCGCTGTAGCCCTTGTTTGTAGCGTCGGTATTTCCGGAGCGGTCCTGTCAACCGATAGTCTTTTCTGTCAGGGTCTTGGGGGATGATGGTTTGATCGGCATGTCGAACGCGAGCCGCGAACTTGACGACTTCATGCTGGCAGTATTCAGCCTCTGTCAGGCGGGCTCTAAGCTCCTTTACCTGTTCTTTGAGAGCCTGAATTCGTCGGTGGTAGAGCGCGTGGTACTTGAGCAGATACCTATGCTTCGTCAACGTCTACCCCTTTGAGCAAATCCACCCACTCATCGTCCCAAACGTCGCGGGCGTCGTGCAGTTTCTCAGGATGCTTCATGGCATCCACTGCAATGGCCTCTACAAACCGTTGGAAGAGAGGGTCCGCCTCCATAGCGTCCAACTCGGTCTTGGGCTTGATAAGGAAGCCTTGTGGCGTTTCTTCGATTATGACGCTCATCCCCTTAAGCTCCTTGGCGAAACGCATGGGTAGATCGATAGCCCAACTTCCACCATGCTTGAACAGTTTCTTTTCAACCAAGGCCATAACGCAGCCTCCAGATGTACATCATCGTCATTTGCTCAAGAACACCTGAGATCCAATTGAAAGTATACATAGATATATACACTTCGTCAAGGGCCATGTCTTGGACGAAACCCGGAATGAGCACAAATACTTTATATAAGGGCGGTTATGTAAGCATATTCAGGATCGCCACCAATGTGGCCATCCCCAATATTCCGAGTATCTGTGAATCCTGGTCCTGGGCCGTTGTCAGAGGACGGCGGTTTGGCCGGGGAGGGCGATGGGGTAGCGGCCCTGGGCGTCGGCGGTGACGGGCGGGGTCGTGTCCATCGTGTAGTCGTCCAGGCCGGGGGCGAGTTCGAGACTCGAGGCCATCGCCTGTTCCCAGGTGATCATCTGAATTCCGGGGAGGCCTTACGCAATTCGCGATGGGTTTCTGGTGCTGGGAGGATTGCTGGGGGGTGGTTGGGTTTGCGGGGGTGGTGAGGGGGAGGGAGGTATGCCGGCGCCGGTTGAGTGAAGTCGAATGGAGCGTCGCCTTGGGGATGGCGGTTCGTAGTGTGCCCGTAAGGGCATAACGCCTGACGGCGTCACTACGAACGGCCCTGTGGGCTTCAGGTTGCCACCCGCCCGCTATGACGTTCTCAGGCACCCACTTCGCAGGCGTTCACCGAACGGTCTTGTTGACGGTGGTGGCGGGGGGGCATAGAATGCCTGAATTGCGTGCGGGTCTTTGATGCTATCGGCGACTTGGTGAAAGGAATGGGCAATGGCGATCGACCGCGATCGGGTCTCGGCGTGTCTGGACGAGTGCAGGAAGCATTTCACGACGGAGCTGCTGCCGTTCTGGCTGGATCGGTGCAAGGACGACGCCAACGGCGGGTTCATCACGCATTTCGACAAGGACGGCAAGGACACAGGCGAGGATGAGAAATCCTCGCTGGCCCAACTGCGGACGGTCTATTCGATGTCGGCGGCCCACCGGGCCGGCTATGGCGGGGGCCGCTGCGCCGAATACGCCAGGCATGGCGTGGATTTCCTGATCGAGAAGGTCTGGGACAAGCAGCACGGCGGGTTCTACTGGACGACGAACCGTAAGGGCGAGGTGGCCATCGATAAGAAGATCATGTACGGCCTGAGCTTCGGCATGTACGCGATGGCCGAGTACACCCTGGCGACCGGCGACCCGCGGGGTCAGGAGTACGCCGAGAAGACGTTCGACCTGGTCAAGAAATACGCGGCCGACACCATGTATGGCGGCTACTTCGAGATGTTCGAACGCAACTGGGACCTGTGCGGCCCGGGCCCCCAGGGCGGCGACCGCAAGACCCTCGACGTGCACATGCACCTGATGGAGGCGTTCACGACCCTGTACGAGTGCACGGGCAAGAGCATCCACCGCCGGACTCTGCTGGAGGACATCGACCTGCTGTTCAAGCGGATCCTGCACCCGAAGTATGCCACGGGGGTTCCGCAATTCACCGTGGACTGGAAGATCGCCCCGCAGATCAAGTTCGATATCGTCTGGGGTTGGGACCGCTTCGCCGAGGGCGGCGCCAAACCGAACGCCGAAGACAACACGTCGGCCGGGCACAACGTCGAGTTCGCCTGGCTGCTGGCCCATGCCACCGATGTTCTCGGAAGCCACTGGGACCAGTGCAAGGGCATCATCAGGAAGGCGATGGACCACGGTCGGGACAACGGTATCGATCCCGAGTTCGGCGGCGTCTACACCGAAGGGCCCCATGCCGGCGGCGTCTATGACATGGAGAAAGAATTCTGGCAGCAGGCCGAGGTGATGATCGGCATGCTCGAAGGCTGCCTGCGATTCGGCCCGGCCGACTACTGGCCGAGCTACTTGAACGTTCACCGCTTTGTGTTCGATAAGATGATTCACCATCCCGTCGGCGAGTGGTGGCCGCTGACGACGCGCGAGGGCCAGCCGATCTGGACGCACATGAGCCACTCGTGGAAGGTCAACTACCACACGATTCGCTGCATGATCGAGTGCATCAAGCGGCTGGAGAAATTGCAGGCGAGCCTCTGAGCGGACGACGCGATGGAGTACGAAGGCAGATACAAGGCGTTCGATTCGAGCCGGATCGCTACCTATCCGCTCGAAGGCCGCGGCAACAAGGTTACGCTCGACGATCTGGTCTTTCCGGGCGGGCTCGATGCACTGAACCTCGACGTGCCCGAACCGATAGCGCGTGACATTCGCACGGTGGCTGAAGCCATCGTCGCGGCCCGCCGGGCCAAGAAGCCGGTCATCCTCTTCACCGGCGCGCATCTGATCAAGAACGGACTGGGCCCGCTGCTGGCCGACCTCGTCGAGCGGCGTTTCGTCACGCTGGTGGCGGGCAATGCGGCCACGACGATTCACGATTTCGAGTTGGCCCTGATCGGGCAGACCAGCGAGAACGTTCCGGCCGCCCTGGGGCAGGGGCAGTTCGGCATGGCCTACGAGTTCGCCTACATCAACATGGCGCTGAGCGTGGGCAACCAGCAGAAGCTGGGCTACGGCGAGACGCTCGGCCGGACGATCTGCGACGAAGCGTTCCGGAGGCAGGTCCTCGCGCTGGCGGCGAAGGAGGGCTCTCCCCGAACGTTCGCTCACCCCGAGACGAGCGTCCTGGCGGCGTGCTACCGTCACGAGGTCCCCTTCACGGTGCACGCTGGGATCGGGACCGACGTGATCGACCAGCACCCGAGCTTCGACGGGCAGGCCAAGGGCGGGTGCTCCGGCCGCGATTTCCTGATCTACACCCACGAGATAGGGAAGCTGACCGTCGGCGGCGTCGTGCTCAATATCGGCAGCGCCGTCACCGGGCCCGAGGTGTTGCTCAAAGCCGTTTCGATGGCCGCCAACGTCGGCGCCGTTCCGCGTGACATCCTGACCGCCGATTTCGATCTGCGCCGATATGACCCAGAGCAAATGGCCGACGAAAGGGCGCAGGGTTACTACTTCCGCGACCAGAAGAGCGTAGTGACGCGGATCCCCCAGGCCTTCGGCGGTCGGGGCTTCTACATGCAGGGTGACCAGCGGGCGACATTTCCGCTGTTGTATCAGGCGATTCTCCAGGGACTCTGAGAGGGGCAGGATGGACGAGCAGCGCATCGGCGAGATTCTGGACCGTATCAAGAACGTGACGGTCGCCGTCTACGGCGATTTCTGCCTCGACGCCTACTGGATTCTTGATCCAAAGGGTTCGGAGGTCTCGGTCGAGACCGGACTCCAGGCTCGCGCCGTGGCCCGGCACTACTACTCGCTCGGTGGCGCCTCGAACGTCGTGGCCAACCTCGCGGCGCTGGAGCCGAAGGCCATTCAGGTCATCGGAGCCGTCGGCGGCGATCTGTACGGCCGCGAGCTGAGACGGCAGTTGGACGACCTGGGTGTCGATACGACAGCCCTGGTGATCCAGAGCGAGAATTACGACACGGTGACGTTCGCCAAGCCGTATGTGGAGGGGCGCGAGCAGCCTCGGATGGATTTCGGCTTCTTCAACCGGCGCAGCGAAGCGACCGATGAGGCCCTGCTGGCCGGCATCCGTCACGCCCTGGAGACGGCTGATGTGCTGATCGTCAATCAGCAAGTCCCCGGCAGCATTACGAACGCGAGCTTCATCGATCGGGCCAACGCCTTGTTTGCCGAGTTTCCGGACAAGGTCGTCCTGCTCGATTCCCGGCACTACGGCGGCAAGTTCAAGGGCATCTATCGCAAGACCAACGACCGGGAGGCGGCTGTGCTCAACGGTGTCGAGGTCGGCCTGGACGAGACATTGCCTCTGGAGGACGTGAAGACCCACGCCCGCCGTTTGTACGAGCAGGCCGCCAAGCCGGTATTCCTGACCCGTGGCTCGCGAGGCCTCCTCACCGTCGATCATAACGGTCCGCACGAGGTCCCGGGCATTCAACTGCTCAAGAAGCTCGATCCGGTCGGAGCCGGGGACACTGTGACCAGCGCCCTGGCCCTGTGTCTGGGGGCGGGTGTGCGGCCCGACGAGGCGGCCGCGTTCGCCAATTTCGCCGCCGCCGTGACGGTCCAGAAGCTGTTCCAGACGGGCACGGCTTCGGGCGAGGAAGTCCTGGCGGTCGGCAGGTCGCCCGACTATATCTATCAGCCCGAGCTGGCCGAAGACCCGCGGAAGGCACGCTATCTGGACGGATGCGACATCGAATTGTGTGCCGATGCAGTCCCGTTCGGCCGGGTCAAGCACGCGGTGTTTGACGCCGACGGCACGGTCAGCACGCTTCGCCAGGGCTGGGAGCAGGTGATGGCCCCGGTGATGATCGAGGCGATCCTCGGCGAGCAGTATCGCATCGCCGGCGTGTCACTCTATGAGAAGGCGCGGCAACGCGTGCTCGAATACATCGACCAGTCCACTGGGATTCAGACGATCCTCCAGATGGAGGCCCTTGTCGAGATGGTCAGGGAGTTCGGTATCGTGCCGGCCGATCAGGTGCTCGACAAATTCGGCTACAAGGAGATCTACAACCGGGTCCTGATGGAGGTGGTGGGCGACCGCATCGCCCGGCTGGAACGCGGGCAGCTCGACGTCAGCGATTTTACGGTCAAGAGCGCCGTCGGCTTTCTGGCGGCGATGCGCAATCGAGGTGTCACGCTCTATCTGGCCAGCGGGACCGACCGCGACGACGTGGTCCGGGAGGCCCACGCACTGGGCTATGCCGAGTTCTTCGACGGCGGCATCTACGGCGCCGTCGGTGATGTCGCGAAGTACTCCAAACGCATGGTCATCGACCGGATCATGACCGAGAATCAACTCTCCGGCGCCGAACTGGTCGTCGTCGGTGATGGTCCCGTCGAGATGCGCGAGTGCCGCAAGCGAGGAGGCATCGCCGTCGGCGTGGCCTCGGATGAAGTTCGTCGCTATGGTCTCAATCCGGAGAAGCGCACGCGCCTGATCAAGGCCGGCGCCCAGGTCGTCGTGCCCGACTTCTCCCAATGGCACGACCTGCTCAACCTCCTCTTCGGAGACTCTGTGGCGGAATGATCGCAACAGAAAGGGCCTGCGTCGCGAAGACGCAGGCCCCTGTGAGACATGCCTTTGGGCCGTGAACCCGCCCGTTTAATCGGCGATGGCGCCGAGCAACTCGATCTCAGCGATTTGCATGCTGTTGGCCGAGGCGGGATCGCGCACGGCCGTGAACAGCACTTGGTAGTGCTCATACGCCACGTCGTTCTCGAACTCGATGGGCGTGGCATTTCTGGTGAAGCGAGGCCAAGCCGTGACACCGGCGAAGTCCGGCACGTCGCCGGCCGCAATCAGCGTATACGGACCGTCGATCCCGTCGTTCGAGCCGTAGAGCTCGAACGCCACCGGATCGCGCTCGGGCGCATCGTTGGCCGTCGTCAGCGAAAGACCCGTCACGACCGTTGCGCCCACGGACGGGGTCACCCGAATGCCGGTCGGCTCGGTTTCGCCTTTGAAGTGCAGAAACTTCGTGCCGGCGTCATCATCGATGGCCAGGTCGGGCGTTTCGGCGGGAGGCCAATCGTCGTCGTCCGGAACGCCTTGGACCGCATCGCCCGGCGCCGTCACGTCCGTTGCTTCGGGCGTGGGGAAGGGCTTGCCAAAGCCGATATCATCGACGTAGATCGTTCCCGTGCCGTCGGTAGTCGGCGCGTTGCGATTGCCGATGCCGATGTACATCGTCCGGACCCCGCTCATGTTCACCCCGGCCAGATCGCTGTACGGGATCGCCCACTCGTTCCAGCCGGAACGGGTTACGATCCTTGCGTCCGGATGGGTGACAGCTGCCGATGCGCCGCTCGCGTCCTCGATTGCCACATACAGCGGTGCAACGTCATTGCCCGCCGGCTGGGCGACGCCGATCTCGGCGACCTCCCAGGTGGCGCTGACGTTCCCGGTGAAGGTAACGTTGGAAAACTCGGCGCTGGTGGCCTGATTGATGTTGTGGCTTGTCAGCGCCAGGCCGATGAGGACCGGATCGGTCATCGTTAATGTGACCGGATCGCCACGCGGGGTCCAGTCTTGTCCATCCGGCGAGGTGTATCCCGTGATTGTATTGCCGTCGCGGGATACGCGGACCCAGTACGGCGGGGAGAACGGTCCGTCGGGGAAGGTATTCCACGAGTCCGATGCGCCGCCGGCCATCTCTCGGTACTGGTAAGAGGCCCCGCCGCCGTCGCCGCCGGTCATCGCCATCATCGCATTGACGGCGCCGTGCTCGGTGGTCCGGCGGATCATCACGCCGGCTTTGACCCAGGGATCGGGGCTGTTGTCGAGATACTCGACGCGCGCGGTGATCGATCCGTTGCCGCTGAGCGTTCGGTAGGCGTAGCGAAACTGGTCGGCCTGGTTCCAGATGTCGTTGCCGATCGCGTTCATCAGGATTGTGCCGTCGGCCGTCTCAAGGAAGGCCGGGGCCTGTCCGGCGACGAACAGTCTCAATGTGTCGGCGCCGTTGACCGTCCAGTTCCGGGCCGTCTCGAACGTGCGTTCGGCCTCGGAGTAGAACGGCGGTTCCGTGTTGTCGTAGGACAGCGGCATCGATTGCCTTCCGCTGCGGACAATGGTCCGCTCGGCAAAGGGGGTCTGCAAGTGTCCCACCGTTGAACCGGTTTCGTTGACCCAGCCATCGAGCCACGTGTCGAAGATGGCCTCTCCGGCGTCGATGTCGTCGGTGTAGCTTTCAAAGCCTTCCACGAGCGTGTACTCCTGAGTCACGAAGGTCCAGACCTCGCCGGCCCACGTGCTGACGGCCTCGGCGTTGTTGACTTCGTCGATTCTCCAGTAGTAGCGCGACCCGAACTCGATGCCGGCCGGGGCATAGCTGGCCGTGTCGACCGCATCAATCAGGGCGGTCCCATCCTCGACGGCCGCCTTGCTGGCGCTCAGATGGACCTCGTGCGTCGCGGCTTCGCGTCCCGGTCGCCAACTCAGTGTCACGTCGGGCTCCAGGCCGATCGCGCCGTCGGCCGGCTGCGGCTCGCGGGCGTGCACGGGGATGTACATGAATCGAACCTCACTGAGACCATACTGGCCCCTTGTGCCCCATCCGCTGTTGACGGCCAGGCGAACGAACCGGGCGGCCACGCCCTGGAGATCGATCGTTGTATTGGCGGTGTAGGTCTCTCGAGCGGTGGCCTGGGCCAATTCAGCATCGCCCAGCACGGCCCAGTCGGTGCCGTTCTCGGAATACTCGATGGTGACGTCCTTGATCCCGAAGCCCAGCAGCAACTCGAACTGAACGTTGTAATTCCAGACGAGCATCTCGTAGAGTTTGTAGAGGCGATCGAACTCGAACTGGATGTACAGGGGGTCGTCCTCAGGGGGGTCAGCCAGCCACATATGGGTGCTTGTGGTCGAGTGTTGATCGGCGGCGTTGAGGCCCGATCCATCGACGATGTTTTGCGGCCCGGCTCCTTCGGCCGAGATCCCGTTGGTCGTGGCGATGATGTTGGCTACGGGATAGGCGAACGGCTCAGCCGTGAAGCTCCAGACGTCGCCCTTGAAGATTGTAAAGTCGGGCGCTCCGTTGACCTCATCGACGCGCCAGTAGTAGGTCGTGCCGAAATCGAGGATACCGGGCGGGTCGAACGTGGTGTTCGTCTGGCCCTGGCTGAGGAGCACACCCAAAGGATTGCTGCGGCTGGCGGCGTTGACGTCGTCGAACGATGCGCCGAAGTAGACATCGTGTGTGACGGCCGAATCGCCCGCCACCCAGCTCAGCACCACGTCGCGCGGGATATCGACGGCCCCGCTGTCCGGCTGTGGCCCGGACGCCGTGTTCAGCGACTCGGCGTACTCGGCCACGGCGATCAGGTTCTGAATGTCCACCGGACCGCCGGTATGGTCCTCGATGCGAACGAAGCCGCGGAACGTGTCGCCCGGCAGGTAATGGGCGACCCATCCGGAGGCGTTGCCGGCGTTGTTGACCGCCAGGATGGTCAGGTTGGGCCATGCATCGGGAAGCGTCGGGCGCGTGGACGACCAGGGGGTGACCAAGCCCCACGTTTCCCCTTCTTCAGTGAAGGTGACGGTATCACCGACGTCTCTGGGTGCGGTCGAGCCGCCGAATCCCAGCACGTTGATCGAGCCGTTGTCGCCCCACGTGGTATTGGTCCCGCCTGCCGTCGTGACGTAATAGAACGGGATGTCCGAATACCAGACGACCTTTCCGCCGGCGTCCAGGTACTGGCGAATGGTGCAATTGGCGTCCTGGCTCTCGGCGACGGTGTCCGGCACGGCGTCGCGACACATGACGACGACGCTGAGCCGGCGGTCGGCGATGCGATCGTCCATCCAACTCTTGAGCTCGGCGGCATTGAGGACTTCATATCCCGCCGCCGCCAAGGCATCGCGCACGGCCCCGCCGTCTCCGGCCCAGGCGGTGCCGTAATTCCCGTCCCAATAGGCGGCACGAATGTACGGGCTGGCCTGAACCTGGCCTGCGGCGACCACCGCAAACAACGTGACAACCATCAGATAACCCAATTTCTTACACATTGTGGTCCTCCTGCTTCAAACCAAGGAAACTTCTCCTGCTTCGGTGGAGCGCCAAAGCCATCGGTTGCGGCCTCGCCGGTCCAGGCGCCCGACTCAGTCGGCGCACGAGAACCTGCGAGGGGTACTCTCCGGATCTTTCCTTCAGACGTGCATCGCTCTGCGGCCTGAATTCACCTCCTTCCTTCCGTCTCGACCAAGGCGCCCTCGGTTGCGCTGGGTCCGAAAAAAACACCATCCAAGCCTCTTCATTCATACCAAAACAGCATTGCAAAGGCAACAACAATTCCCTGAACGCATGGTCCGTGTCTGTGAGGATTTCCTGGCGTGAGGATGGTCGTTTGGGGTGGCGTCGTCTGACGCGATCCTCGCGCGTTTGTAGTGACGCGTAAGGCGTTATCCCCATTCCGTGGTAGGTATGCCCTGACGGGCACACTACAAACGGCCGCCGGCAGCTCTCTGTGCCCGAAGTGCCGTCGCCCGGAAATCTGCACAGACACCATGGTCCTTTCTATCGGCACAAAGGACGTGCGTCTTCAGGCCATAAGACCGGGCCGTCGCCGGTCAGACGTGGGCCTGGACTCTTTGGGCATGGTCCGGGAGGCAAGAGAATGGGGCCGCAAGCTGGTGCTTGCGGCCCCCGTGGATGCCGTCGGATTCGCGAGGGCCGCTCTGCCGGGGGCAAGCTTGATTGCGGCATGGTTTCAGTCCGTCGCGGGCCTTCCGAACATGATGTCGTCGATGTAGATCGTGCCCTTGCCACCGGCGCTCGGACTGTTTCGGTCGCCGATGCCGATGTACATCGTGCTGATCCGCGCGAGGTTGACCCCGGCGTCACTGAAGGCGTCCAGCGGGATCGGCCACGGCTGCCATTGCGTTGCCAGGGTGGCGTCCGGGTCCGCATGCGATACGGCGGCGACGCGTCCGTTGCTGTCTTCCAGCGCCACGTAGAGCGTCCCCGGCGCGTTGTCCGGATGGCCCCGGAAATGCAGGGTCACCGTATCGGCGGCGCCGGCCGTCCAGTCCTGGGCCGTCGGCCAGGTCCTGTAGGCCTCGGAATAATACGGCGAGGTCGTGTTGTCGTATGCCAGCGGCATGGACTGCATGCCGCTGTGGACGATCGACCGTTCGGCAAACGGGGCCTCAAGGTAGCCGACGATCGAACCGGTCTCGTTGACCCAGCCGTCGAGCCAGGTGTCGAAGATGGCTTCACCGGCGTCGATGTCGTCTGTGTAGGCCTCGAAGTCGTCGATCAGGGCGTATGGCTGGACCGTGAAGCTCCAGACGTCGCCTTCCCAGGCGCCGGCTGGATCGGTCTCGTCGACCCTCCAGTAGTATGCCCCGGCAAACTCCATCCCGTCGGGTGTATAGCGGTTCTCGCTAACGGTTGCGGCAGGCGCCGTGCCGTCGGCCACGGCGTCGCGGTCGGCGCCGAAATAGACGGTGTGCGAGGTTGCCTCGCGCCCGGGTCGCCAGCGCAGCGTTGTCGTCAACTCCACGTCCGTGTCCCCGTCGGCCGGTTGAGGCCTCGTCGCGTGGGCCGGCACATAAAGGAAACGGACTTCGCTGAGGCCGAACCGATTTCTTGTGCCCCATCCGCTGTTGACAGTCAGGCGAACGAACCGGGCGGCCACACCCTGAAGATCGATTGTGGTGTTGGCGGCGTAGGTCGCTCGGGCCGTGGCTTGGGCCAACTGAGCGTCGCCCAGCACGGTCCAGTCTGTACCGTTCTCGGAATACTCAATGGTGACGTCCTTGAGCCCGAAACCCAGCAGCAACTCGAACTCGACGTTGTAATTCCACACGAGCATTTCGTGGAGCTTGTAGAGACGATCGAACTCGTATTGGATATACAGAGCTTCGTCCTCAGGGGGGTCGGCCAGCCACATGTCGGTGCTTGCCGTCGAGTGCTGGTCGTCGGCGTCGAGGCCCGATCCATCAACGGCGTTCTGCGGCCCGGCGTCGTCGTCCGAGATCCCGTTGGTTGTGGCGATGACCCCAGTCACGGGGTAGGCGAGCGGCTCGGTTGTGAAGCTCCAGACGGGTCCTCGGATGATGGTGCTGTCGGGCGGTGCGTTGACCTCATCGATGCGCCAGAAATAGGTCCGGCCGAGTTCAAGGCGACCCGGATCGTACACGGCGGCACTCTGACCCTCGCTGAGAAGCACGCCCATCGGGTTGGCTCGGTCGGCCTCGTTAACGTCGTCGAAAACGGTGCCCAAATAGACGTCGTGTGTTTGGGCAAATGCGCCGGGCGTCCAAGCGAGGCCTGTATCTCGCCAGACGTCGGTCGCGCCGTCAGCAGGATCGGGATGGGTCGGCAAGTCCCGTCGCGGCAGTGGGGGCTCGGCCCCGAAATAGACCCGGTCGAACCAGACCTTCGCGTTCAGGTCGTCGCCCTCCATCGGCCACCACGCGCCCTTCAGCATCAGGTAGAGATTCACGCCCTCGCCTGGATCGTCGCCCAGAGTATCTCCGCTGTGCGTGTATTCAATGACATAGGTTTGGGCCATGGGGGTCAGAGTCACTCTCTGCTCCACCTGGGTGGGCCAGCTCACGTTGTTGAGGTTGGTCTGGAGCAGGACCACCATTTCTCGACTCTGTTGCGCTCGCGCGGTGAACCCGATGGGGTAGGTCACTCCGGGCTCGAGCAGAAGGCCGCTCTGGGCAATTCCGATGCTGGCGGTCGATGCGGCGTCGGTGATGTCGATCAGAACCGCGTTCGCACCGGACAGCCCCGCATCCTGCACCACCACCACGTCGAAGCCGGTCGCTCCATACCGGCCCCATCCGGTCAAACCGTCGTCAAATTCACTGTTGACGATCTGGTTCTCCTGGGCCCATACGAAACCGCCCGGCCATCCAAGAACAAACGCCAGCGCCAGGATGCAGATCAGCTTGCTCGACATGATTGTCCTCCTTCAAAGAAGTCTGAGATCACCCATTGAAGAGATGCACCTATTTCCTTTTCCCAGCCGTGTGTCTGGCGGCACCCATCACATTCCGGCCTCCGATGCTCCTTGCGACGCCCAAACGCGTCGGCGGGCCGCCTCGTGCACGATTCTGTGCCGGGGCAACAAGCTCACCCAAACGCGCTTCCCCATCGCTCTTGTACCATATCGAGGGATCGGAAGCAACAAGAATTGGCGTTTCGATCCATCCGTTCGTCTTTGGGGCTTTGCCGTGCTCCGACAACGGCGGGCCGGCTCGCACCCAAGGGATCGGGTGGCGGCGACTCATCGGAATTGACGATGCAGAATACGCAGTTGCCACAATTGACGCCGGGCAAAGAGGCTGTACGATGAAACCGTTGCCCATGGATGGGCGGTGGGCACCGTTTCCCAGGGATGGGATGCTTCTCGTCATGTTGTTCGGGCGATAAACGAAGGAGGAGGCGGTGCCCGCCTCATTGGCTCGTTCTGTCGATCACGACGATCTCCGGGGACGGTGCGACCGCGCTTGGTGGAACGGAGGAGCGGTTGGGATGAGCGCACACAAACCCTGTGTCGGAACACCCGGCAGTCCGGCCATGCATGGTGTCCAGCCGGGCGGGCAAACCGACAATGATGCCTTCGGGAAGGAGCAATGGGCTCGGCATTACGCCGGCCGCATGCTCCAGCGCTGGCTCAAGTGGCGGACTCCGCTTGGTGTTGCCCCTGACTACATCGCAAAGCTTGAACTAGATCTCCGCGCCTGTTACGACCAACCGCTGCTCAGGACATTCATCGAGCAGACGTACTGAAGACCGTCGGCGCGCGCCGCTTCATCGTCGGAAAAAATCCCACAGGAAACCCCAAGGCCAGACCCCGTTGACGCCTTCGACAACCTCGACGGGGATCGCCTCGGCGTCCACGAGTTGCCCGTCGAGATACACTCGCACGTGGATTGTATACTCACCGGCGATGCGAAGGGTCAACGGCGTCTTGTATACGAAGGGCGTCACCGCGAGAGGGACGGGGCCCTGGGGCTTGTCCCAGTGCAGCTCTACCGTGACGTCGTTCCCGGCGAGTCGCACGGTCGATACGGACAGCGAATACCCGCCGGTCGGCCAGTTGCCGGAGACGGTCAACATCGCGGTCTCTGACGTGGTCGGATTGTGCGGCGTGATGGAGACATCATCGAGCACCTCCAGAACGGTACCCGGAACGGCCGCATCGATGACATCGAACGACAGTTGCGTGCTGCCGGCCAGAAACCCGTCGCAGAACGACTGGATGAACAGACGGTACGTCCCTTTGGCCAGTGTCCCAAGCGATACCTCACAGCTTCCCGGCTCCGAGGCGCTGCCGTGAGCCGGTTCGGCCCAATAGACCCGGATCATGAACAGGCTTCCGATCGGCTGCGTTTCGACCCGGTCCAGTTCCAGAGCATCGGCGACCGTCACACGCAGCAGCACGGACGTTGCCGTAGTGGGGCCGGCCGGATCCACCTCCACGGTCTCGATCGCGCCTTTTCTCACCAAAGACGGAAAGGTGATGCTCTGAGCGGTCGCGACCGCCGCCGTCACGAGCAACAGACCAAGACTGACTCGAATCTTGTCCATCGTCCTGCCTCCTTGCAGAAATATGGTTGCGATGATGTTCCCCGCCTCACGTTCGTACGGGTGTTCCTCCAGCGTCTGCGCTCTCCAATCGCGCAAATACAAGCACACGGTACCGTGATGCACCGGCATCTGTCAATTGTGGCAACTACGTATTGTTGGGCGGCGAGGGTGGGCAAGATGGGTGGTTTGTCCGTGGGCGACCGACCAGTTCGACCATCTGGCGGTGGATGCCCGCATTGCTCGCGGCCAGTGCATTGACAGAGAACGTTGTTCGATCCTTGGCGAATAGATTCAGGGGCGCGCCGGCGAGGTCCGACACGATCCCGCCGGCCTCCTGCACGATCAACCCTGCTGCGGCGACGTCCCAGGGCTTGAGGCCCGATTCATAGTAGGCGCCGAAACGCCCGGCAGCCACGTAGCAAAGGTCGGCCGCCGCCGAGCCGAATCGCAACACGTCGGTCGCTGCGTTCATCACCTGCTCGAAGACCTCGATGTGCGGATGCAGGTCCCGGCCCTGGTAGTACGAGAAACCCGTTGCCACCAGACTGGCCTCCAGCGATCTTGATTGCGATGAACGTTGGGACAACGGTTCTCCGTTGAGAGACGCTCCATGACGGTGGCGCGCATGGAACATCTCGTCATCGCAGGGGACGTACACCGCAGCCGCCCGGACCAGCCCGGCGTGACAAAACGCAATGGACACCGAAAAGTGCGTTAGCCCGTGCGCGTAGTTCCGCGTTCCATCGAGCGGATCGACGATCCAGAGCCGCTCGGCGACGTGGTCGGTCGGGCGCGACTCCTCGGCCAGCACCGCGTCATCCGGAAACCGACGTTCGATCTCGTGCAGGATCAATCGTTCGGATTGCACATCCTGGTGCGTCGCGTAGTCTTTGTCGCCGCTTTTGATCTTCGCGATCTGCACGTTCCGCTGGGTGTCGCGGAGGTACGCACCCGCCCGTCGCGCGGCCTCAACGGCGACGGTGAGTTCATTGTGGTAGGAGACATCGGTCATGGCGTCGTTCCGTCTTGTCCGCGAGTTCCTCGATCCGGCTCCTCGTCCGGATCAGGCCACCGGCTTGGTGGCATCGAAACCATTGTATCAAGGCAGCGTGGGGGCGCGTACCTTCTGCTTGGCCCGCAACGCCAGCGGAGGGTCTATGGGGATACAATTTTGTATGAGGATGAGGATGGTTCTACGTTTTTGTCTGTGAGCTCTTCACGCGTGGCTGGCCGCGGAGACTCGCAAAGCCTTTCATTGCAGTGAGATAAGCGTACTTTGGTGGATTCCATGTGTTCTGGCACATCGCTTGCGTAGAGGTGACACGTATCGTTTGTGGTTCACAAATCGAATGGTGACGGCAGTGATGTCGCGTAACGGCAAAGGCAACCGAAGCAGGCAGAAGGAGACAAGAACGGATGAGAACGTCCAACGTGGTGTGTGCAGTACTGGTGGTGTTGGGGGTAGCCGGGGCCGGATGGGCCGACGGAGATGTGAGCGTAGAGGTCACGGCGGACTTCTTCAGCAAATACGTGTGGCGCGGTCAGAACCTGACGGACGACTGGGTGTTCCAGCCGGGCGTCAGCGCTACCTATCGAGGCCTGACCGCCGGAGTGTGGGGCAGTCTGGATCTGACGAATGAGAACGATCAGCGCGGCGAGTTCATCGAGTACGACTGGTACCTCGACTACTCCCGACAGATCAACGACACCGTCGGCTATTCGATCGGGGCGATCTATTACTACTTGCCGAGCGCCGGCACGACGACGGAACTGTACTGGGGGTTCAACCTGGACGTTCCGGCCAGTCCGTCCATCGCAGTCTATCACGACGTGGACGAGGCCGACGGCATCTACGTCTCGCTCGGCGTCGGCCACAGCATCGAGGCGACCGAGAAGATCCCGGTGGGGATCGATCTGAGCGCCGCCATTGGCTGGGGCAACAAGAAGTACAACCGGTACTACTGGAGTACGGATACCGTCGACGTCGGCGCCGAATGGAACGACCTGCTGCTGTCGGTTGGCTTCCCCTTTGAGGTCGCTGGTTTGAGCGTTGCGCCGAGCGTCAGCTACATCGCACTGCTCGGCAGCGACGTCAGGGATTCCGATGCCTACGGCAGCGACAACAGCATCGTCGTCTTCGGCGTCAGCCTGGCGAAAGAGTTTTAGGCCCTGTGGTGTGGAAAGGATATGAGGTGAACGTCATGCGCTTCCGTGCAGTGCTCTTGCCGTTGTTCGTGCTGGTCCTTCCGATTACCGCCGGGGCGGCCGATGTTGTCGCCGCCTCGGCCGTGGAGGTTGCCAAGGACGAACTGCAGAACCATATCAACATCGTCTGGACTTGTATCGCTGCGTTCCTGGTGTTCTTCATGCAGGCCGGGTTCGCCATGGTCGAGACGGGCTTCACGCGGGCCAAGAACGCCGTCAACATCCTTATGAAGAACCTGATGGATTTCTCCGTCGGCTCGATCGCGTTCTTCCTGGTGGGGTTCGGCCTGATGTTCGGCCAGACCAACGGCTTGTTCGGCACGACGTTGTTTGGGCTCAGCGGCGTCGAGCCGGGCAGTGACTGGAACTGGACCTTTCTGATCTTCCAGACGGTTTTTGCCGCAACGGCCGCGACGATTGTATCCGGCGCGATGGCCGAGCGGACCAAGTTCACCGGCTATCTGGCCTACAGCTTCTTCATCACGCTGCTGATCTATCCGATCTTCGGTTCGTGGGCCTGGGGCGGCCTGCTCGACGGCGGCGGCTGGCTGGAAAACCTCGGGTTCCTGGACTTCGCCGGTTCGACGGTGGTCCACTCCGTTGGCGGCTGGCTGGCGCTGGCCGGCGCGATCGTACTCGGTCCGCGTATGGGCAAGTACGGTCCCGACGGCAAACCGAAGGCGATTCTGGGCCACAATCTGCCGTTGGCGGCGCTGGGGGTGTTCATCCTGTGGTTCGGCTGGTTCGGCTTCAATCCGGGCAGCACCACCACTGGCGACGGCTCGATCGGCTACATCGCGGTGACCACGAACCTCTCGGCGGCAGCCGGGGCCATCGTTGCGATGGCGACCGCGTGGGTCCTGCTGAAGAAGCCGGATGCTTCGATGGCGCTCAACGGAGCGCTGGCGGGCCTGGTGGCGATCACCGCGCCGTGCGACGGCGTCTCGCCGATGGGAGCCATGCTCATTGGCGCCGTCGGCGGAGTGTTGGTTGTGCTGAGCGTGCTGTTCATCGATCACGTGCTGAAGGTGGATGACCCGGTCGGCGCCGTCAGCGTCCACGGCGTCTGCGGGGCCTGGGGGACCTTGTCGGCTGGTCTGTTCAACATGGAGTCCGGCCTGTTCTACGGTGGAGGACTGGGGCAGTTGGGCGTGCAGGCGCTGGGTGTCGTCGCCGCGTTCGCGTGGGCCTTTGGACTCGGACTGGGCCTGTTTTACCTGATCAAGATCACGATCGGCCTGCGGGTCTCCGAGGAAGAGGAACAGAAGGGGCTCGATATCGGCGAGCACGGCATGGAAGCCTATGCCGGTTTCCAGATCTTCACCACGATATAGGTACGCCATTTGCGGAGTTAGACCGATGAAACTGATCATCGCATACATACAGCCACACAAACTGCAGGACGTGAAGAAGTCGCTCTATGCCGCTGAGGTGTTCAAGCTCTCGGTGACCAACGCCCTCGGCTGCGGCGCTCAGAAGGGGTACCACGAGAGCTATCGCGGGGTCGACTTCGAGGTGAACTTGCTCAAGAAGGTTCGCCTGGAGATTGCGGTCAACGAAGACTTCGTCGAGAAGACCGTCGAGGCCATCATTGCAGGCGCCCGAACGGGCACCATCGGAGATGGCAAGATCTTTGTCGTGGACCTGGGCGAGTGCATTCGCATTCGCACGGGCGAGCGCGGCCATGCGGCCATCGGGTGATCCCAGCGGATACTTCCCTACCTCAGGGCCATCGCTTCGTGGGCCCTTGAGTCAGCAAGGCGGGTCCTGTCTTCCCCGAAGGCAGGACCCGGCCTTGTCAAGCACGAGGGACACTGACGCCGAGTAGATAATCTACAAAACTGTCCACTCAACTCGCCAATACTACAAACGTGTAGATCTGGTGTCTTCGCGGCGATCCGCTTATGTTCTCGTAAGATGTTGTCAATACGAGCGATATGCGATTGTTCGTCCGGCCGATGGCCCTGGCATGTGTTTTGTTCATGGAGGAGGGTCGTGGGCCGGTGCATGTTGTCGCCGGCCGAACAAGGTCTTGCAGTAGAGGCACGGGAAGGCGATGGCAGAACGAAGAAGGTCCGTAGGGCGGCCGCGCTGGCGGCTTGTCGCGACGTGGTTGTGTGTAGTCCTTGCGGCCGGCGTCGCATCGGGGTCCGAGGAGGGACCAACGGTCCAATCACTGGAGCAGGGACTGAATACGGTCTGGGTCCTGGTGGCGGCCTTTCTGGTGTTCTTCATGCAGGCCGGCTTCGGCATGGTCGAGACCGGGTTCATCCGGGCCAAGAACGCCTGCAACATCCTCACCAAGAACTTCCTGGATTTCTGCATGGCGTCGCTGGGCTTCTTCCTCGTTGGCTACGGGCTGATGTTCGGCGACGGCAACGGCCTGGTCGGCACACAGGGCTGGTGCCTGGCGGGGCTGGAAACGACCGTCGGCGGGATTCCATTGTATGCCTTCTGGCTGTTCCAGGCGGCGTTCTGCGGAGCGGCCGCGACCATTGTGGCCGGCGGCATGGCCGAGCGGATGAAGTTCCCCGCATACCTGATCTACTCGTTCATCATCTCGGCGTTGGTCTATCCGGTCGTTGGTCACTGGATCTGGGGCGGGGGCTGGCTGTCACAGCTGGGATTCGCCGACTTCGCCGGATCGACGGTCGTCCACACCGTCGGCGGCGTCGCAGCGCTGATGGGCACCGCGATTCTCAAACCCCGGGAGGGCAAGTACGACGCGGAGGGCAAGCCGAACGTTCTGGCCGGTCACAGCATCCCGCTGGCGTCGTTGGGTGTGTTCATCTTGTGGTTCGGCTGGTTCGGGTTCAACGCCGGCTCGACACTGGGTGTGGGCGACGGCACGCTGATCGGACTGGTGGCGATGAACACGAACCTGGCGGCGGCCACCGGCGGCATCGCGGCGATGCTGACCGTCTGGAAACGGTTCGGCAAGCCGGACCTGTCGATGGCGATGAATGGCGCCCTGGCTGGTCTGGTGGCGATCACCGCGCCGTGCGCCTACGTCGCCCCGTGGGCGGCCTTGATCATTGGGGCCGTGGCGGGCTTTGTCGTGGTCCGTGGCGTCGAGCTGCTCGACCGCTTCCGAATCGACGACCCCGTCGGTGCCGTTCCGGTCCACGGCATGTGCGGCATCCTCGGTACGCTGAGCATCGGCATCTTCGGCAGGGCCTCGTTGGGCCTGGCCCACAACGGCCTGATCTACAGCGGCAACCCGACGCAACTGGCGATACAGGCGCTCGGCAGCCTCAGCGCTGTGCTGTTCGTGGCGCTGAGCATGGGGGCGGTCTTCAAGCTGATCGACCGCACGATCGGGCTGCGGGTCAGTCGCGATGAAGAGCTGCGGGGCCTCGACATCGGGGAGCACGGCATGGAGGCGTACGCCGGGTTCCAGGTGTTCACCACCAGTTAACGCACGCCACGGTATGGGAGCAAACGGATGAAACTGATTATCGCTTATATACAGCCGCACAAGCTCAACGATGTGAAACGGTCCTTGTACAAGGCCGAGGTTCATAAGATGTCTGTGACCAATGCGCTGGGCTGCGGGGCCCAGCGCGGGTATCAGGAGAGCTATCGCGGCATCAAATTCGAGGTCAATCTTCTCAAGAAGGTGCGGATTGAGATTGGAGTCAATGAGGATTTCGTCGAGCCGACGATCGAGGCCATTATCGCCGGGGCGCGAACCGGTCAGATTGGGGACGGCAAGATCTTCGTCCTGGACCTGGGCGAATGCGTTCGTATCCGTACGGGAGAGCGTGGCGGTGCGGCCATAGGGTGATTCTGAAGGACGCTTCCCCACCTGAGAGCCGTTACTGTTTGGCCCCATCGGGCCGGAAGACGGGTCGTGTCCCCTCACGAGGATAGGACCCGATCTTCTGGGCCGGCGACATGGGAAGGTCGTCACCCTGGAGGCACCTTCTGCCGATTGACTGCGATGATCGTGTCGAGCTCTGCGGCCATGCGGTCTAAAACGATCGAGGTCGGGTTGTGCTAAGGGTCCTTTCGGTCGCATCGCAAGTATGCTATAGTGCGGTGCAATGAAAGGGATACTATGACCAAGCCAGCCAGAATGACTCGACGCGGTGTCATTGCCGGCATTGGCGGTGCGGGGATTGGCCTGGTGCACTCCACGAGACACGCGCTTGGCGCGGATGGGGATACGCCGGGGGGCGGGGGCCACGCCGGCCTCTCACGACACCTCACCGCGCAGGCCATGAAATCTGCGATTGTGCCGCGAGAAGGCGAGTGGGCCGAGACGCTGGGCTTTCATTCTCCCGGTGACGGCGGCGCGGCACTCTACCGCATTCAGAAGCCCGAGGTGGATGAAGTCGCCAATGAGGCCGACGTCCTCGCACTTCGCGATGGTTTTCTGGCGGTTCTACATGAGCGCCGGGCCGTCAACTACAAGATGTTTGGCGCCGTCGGCGATGGAAAGAACGATGATGGGGTCCAGATCAAGCTGGCCCACGCATACGCCAACCGACATCAGATTCCCGTCGTCCATCTCTCGGGGGAATTCTGGATCGTCCGGACGAACGCCATACCGATCACAACGCCCGTCCAGTGGGGAAAGACGGTCTTCCACATCGACGAGCGATACAATCGGCGGACAGCGCCGCGCTTCGTGGTTCAAAACGATCGACCTGCCAAAGTGCTGACCGACGATACTGCTCTTCGTGATGCGCTGCTTGGGAAGCTCAAGCCCGGCGTGCAGATCATCGACGAACTGGCGCCCTACGCGGGACACCTGATGATCGTCCAGGATACGGAAGACCGCATCGGCATCCGCGCCGGCTATGCCGGCAACCGGGGCTGGGCGCGCGAGGAACTGTTCTATGTGGAAGAGGAAGGACGTATCCTAGGCGACATCGCCTGGGGGTTCCGGAATTTCACTTCGATTCGAGCGATTCCGTGCAACGACAACTACCTGGTCATTCAGGGCGGCGGCTTTCACTTTTCCGGTGACACGCCGCAGGACAGCACCCCGGGGTATCACCAGAACGGCATTGCCGTCCAGCGCAGCCGCACCATCATTCGCGAGCAGTGGATGGGGCTGGAACCGGGAAGACGGGACCTGTCCGTCGAACCACGCAACGGTCTCTACGTTCTGGGCAATGTCTACGACGTGACGCTCGAGAACATTCGGGCCATGCCCTGGGAGAAATCGCGTCGCGCCCCCGAGCAGCCGGTGGCACACGGGACCTACGGCATCGGCGGTGCGCGGATGCTCAACTGCACGTTCCGCAATGTGACCGCCGACGCCGGCTGGATCTCCTGGGGCGTCTTCGGCACCAACCTCAACAAGAACTTCCGTCTGGAGAACTGCCGGCTCAATCGCGTGGACGTGCACTTCCATTGCTGGAATCTGTCGATCACCGATTGCACCATCGGCCTCAAGGGGATATCCGTCACGGGGGGTGGGGAACTGGTGGTCGAGAGCACCACCCGTCACGGCAACACGTTCATCAGTTTCCGGCCGGATTATGGCGCGAAATGGGACGGCCCCATCCGCCTGCGGAACTGCACGCTCAAGCCCAGCAGCAATAGCAGGGTGTCCGTTCTTTCCATGCGTCCATCCGACTTCGACTACAGGTATCCCATCGGCCTGGGAACGAGCGTCAGCATCGAAGACCTTCGCATCGACTATGCGGCGGCGCCGACGTCGGGTGCTGAATGCTGGCTCATGGACATCGCTGCGTTTTCCCGCACCCAGACAGGCCAGCGGCTCTTTTTTCCGCACACGCTGATCTTCCGAAACGTCACGGTCGAAGGGCGGCAGCAGGGCGTACGCCTGCTGCGCATTGCCGACCCCGGCCACTACGATGTGCGGCGGCCCGGCGTCTGCGACGACAGCCGGATTCAGTCCAATTGCATCCTGGTATGCGACAAGGTTCAGCTCGAAAAGACGCATCCGGCCCGTCCCGGCGATGTCGCTCAGGTCCATCTGCAGATCGGTGGGGCAAGCCCCATTGAGTACGCCGATCAGAGGGCGCTGGTGCCGAAGGTGATCTTCACGGATTGCGAGAATGTGACAGTTCTTCTGAGCGGCTGTGCGGCCAGCGCGTTTCTTCATCGCTGTTCGGTGAACGCCTTCGACGCTCGCGACCTGCGCGGAGAGCTGGCGTTTTCCGATTGCCGGTTCCAACCCGATGTCCGTGCGGCGGGGCCGCGTTTCTACTCTCTGGACAGCACGCTGGGAACGCGTCTGACCAACTGCACAATCCATGCCCCCATTGTCGACGGCAGGCTGGCGCCGGAGATGGTGGACCGCTTCGGCTTTGTGGAGATCAACCAATCGCTGCGGCATTACCATCTCAACACGGGACTGAGCAGAGAGGTAGTCGGACACCTCAAGGCAACGGGCGTGAAACTTGCGCCGGAGTTTGTTGCCAGGCTGAAGGCGAATCACGAACTGGATGAATGATCGACGAAGTAGATGCCAACGAAAGGGAATTGCCATGTCATGTTTCCGTCGGATTGTTGGGATTGTCTTGGCCGGACTGTGCATCGGCATCGCTGCGATCGGGGCTGGCTGCACCGCCGGCTCGGAACCGGCGCGCACCATCGTGGTGAACCCCTATGAAGGCGTCGATTGGGCAACGGTGCAGCATCACAGGGCGGCGCTGCACGTGCACACGCTGCAGAGCGACGGGCACCATCGCCTCGAAGAGGTGCTTGCCGCGTATCACAAAGCGGGATTCACGATCCTCTCCATTACCGATCATGACAACATGAAGCCCAACCGGCATGTGGAGGGCGGGCGCGTGCCCAAAGAGCAGGCGTCGCCTTTCCCCGACCCCAAGCCGGCAGATTATCCGGCCAACACCACGTGGCCGTGGACCGACTTTGGCGGACCCGCGCCGCAAGACCTGGGGATGGTGGGTATTGAAGGCAACGAGCTTTCTTACCGGCACCACATCAACAGCTTCTTCAATGGTTTCGGCGCTCCTGATGGCGAGATGGACGAGGACGCGTTGCTGCTGGAGGTCAAGAAGCGAGGCGGCGTGGCGTTTCTGAATCATCCGGGCATCGACGCGAACTGGTGGACGCGGCGGCCCGTGGAGTGGTACGTCGAGCGATTTCAGACTCATGGTCCAGACTACCTTGTCGGCATCGAAGTGACGAACTGTTCGGTGCCCACCGAGAAGTACGATGAGGGGCTTTGGGATCAACTGCTGGCCCGTTTCATGCCGCACCGGCCCATCTGGGGTTTCGGCACCGACGACATGCACGCCCTGGACAGCGTGCGCGAATCCGATTCGGTCTTCCCGCTGGATCCGCTTAGCGAGGCGAACGTTCGTATGGCGATGGAGACCGGGCGGTTCTACTTCCGCAAGTCGAGCCGGCGCGACGATTTTCGCCAGCGTCGCCGACCCGAGGAGTTGTTCCCGCAGATCAAGGCCATTCGCGTCGATGCCAGAGCGGGCACGATCACAATCGATGCTTCCAACTACGATACGATCAAGTGGATCTCCGCGCCCGAGTCTCTGGAGCCGCAAGCCGACTACAAGACGAGCAACGCGCCCTGGCCGCTGGGACGCGTGGTCCATGAGGGCAAGACGCTCAACTATCGCCAAACAGCAGGCATCGGCAGCTACGTGCGCATCGAACTGCACCGGCGGGATGGTGAAGACCTGTTTCGCACGTTCACCAATCCGTTCGGCTTCGCCATGGCGGGTGCTGAACAGGGCAGATAAGCGCAAGGCAGACTCGTACTGTGGGAGAAATGAATATGGAAAGAACCCTCCTGTCGATCCTGATTCTGTCGTCTGTGGCCCTGGGGGCCCCGATGATGGTCTTCGCCGCACCGGATGCTGAGCCGCATGAGCGGGCCGCCATCATGGTGAACGAGCTGGACTGTGACGCGCTGGTGGAGCTGTTTCGTCAGACCCCTGATGCCATGCGGCGGTCTCGGGCATTGCACGCCGCCGTGCGTCTATTGCGGAAGATGGACGATGCATATCCCAAGGCCCTGACGCGCTATGCATTGCTGGATGCGTCGGCGCGAAGCGCCGACGAACGCAAAGTGCTCATCTCCGGCTTGTCGGAGATCGAGCATCCGGCCGCATTGTGGATGCTGGCACCGTACCTGAATGACGACAGACTGCATGATGAGGCGCTTCACGCGATTCGGCGGATTGCGGACGAGCTGGGGATCGATTTAGGACTCGTAAAGAAACGGATTCGGATGTTATGAGGTATTGGGATCAATCGTG
>CAZSXM010000065.1:0-24653 GCA_964610435.1 uncultured Pirellulales bacterium
GCAGAACCGCCCCATGGCCGCCTAGAATCTACCTACAAACGTGCAGTGCACCCTCCGGGCGGTCAGTCGTCGACTTCGGGGCTGGCGGAGATGTAGTCGAGCAGGTCGGTCATTTTCGCGGTGGCGACGGCCACGGTGCAGTCGGCGGCCCCGTAGTACAGCCGCAACTCATCCGTGTCCTTGTTCACAGTCGCGCCCGTCGGGAATACAACGTCGCCGACATCGCCGACGCGTTCGTATTGGGCGTGGGGGCCCAGAATCCATTCGTCGCTGCGGCGCAGAAGCTTCCACGGCCGGTTCAGATCGAGGAGGGCCAGGCCGGTTCGATAGATCTGTCCGGCGGTCGTGCTCCGCACGCCGTGGTAGAAGATCAGCCAACCCTGGGGGGTCTCGATCGGCTGGCAGGCCAGGCCGACGCGGTGGCAGTCCCAGTAAGCCGCACGCGTCGGGATCAGTAGCTGGTGATCGCCCCAGTGCTTCAGGTCGGGCGAGAAGCTAATCCAGATGTGGGCTTCACCTCGCACGATCGGACGGTGAATCAGGGCGAACCGGCCGTCGAAGCGGCGCGGGAACAGGCAGGCGTCCTTGTCCTCCGGTGGCAACAGGCCGCCCAGGCGCGCAAACGTGCGGAAGTTCTTGGTGATCGCCAGCGAGACAATCGGACCGCCTTCGCTGAAGGAGACGTACGTGACGGCGAACTGCTCCTGCTCTTCCAGCCAGACGATGCGCGGGTCTTCCAGACCCCAGCGTTCCTCGTGGGTGGTCGGGTCAGCCGTCATCGTCGGCTCGCTGTCCACCGTCCAATCGGTCAGCCCGTTAGGGCTCCGGGCGACCGTCAGGTGAGAAAAGCCCCGCATGTCTTCGACGCGGACCAGCAGCAGGGTCTGGCCGTCCAGTTGGGCGGCCGCCGGGTTAAACACGGCGTTGGCGGCGTAGGGCCAGTGGTCGGCCGTGAGAATCGGGTTGCCGTCGAAACGCGTGAACAGCTCATGGGCCTTCTTCTCTCGTTCGATTCGTGACATCGCGCTCATCGCGACCCCCTACGCCTTGATCAACTGGGTCTCGTACAACCCCTGGTAGATGGGGCACGTTTGCATGAGTTGCTCATGCTTGCCTTGGGCGACGATCCGCCCACCGTCCATCACGACGATGACGTCGGCGGCGATCACCGTACTGAAGCGGTGTGCAATGATGAAGGTGGTGCGCCCCTGCATGATCTCTTCGAGGGCCTTGTGAATCTTGGCCTCACTGTCGGCGTCGACCTGGCTGGTCGCCTCGTCGAAAATGAGGATTGCCGGGTTTTTCAGGATCGCCCGCGCGATCACGATGCGTTGGAGTTGTCCGCCGCTGAGCCCGACTCCGTGCTCGCCGATGACGGTGTCGTAGCCAAGAGGCAACTGGCTGATGAACTCGTGAGCGAACGCCCGCTGGGCGGCTTGGACGATTTCCTCTTGGGCGGCCCCCAGACGGCCGTAGGCGATATTGGCGGAGATCGTATCGTTGAAGGTGATGACCTCCTGGGTCACCATGCCAATCTGACTGCGAAGGCTTTCGAGGGTGACGTCGGCGATATCGTAGCCGCCGATGAGAATCCGGCCGGAATCCGGATCGTAGAAACGCGGCAGCAGGTTGGCCAGCGTGGTCTTGCCCGATCCGTTGGGTCCGACGATAGCGACGTTGTGGCCCGTCGTCACCGTCAGATCGACCCCCTTGAGCGCGGGCCGCTCGGCGCCCGGATACGTGAACGCGACGCCGCAGAACTCGACGTCGGCTTGCCCCGACGGCAGGACCATGGCATCCGGCCTCTCCGGCTCGGCCGGATGGTCCAGCACATCAAAGACGCGTTCGGCAGCCGCGTTGGCCTGCTGAATCCTGTTCCAGACGCCGCTGGTCTTGCGCACCGCCTCGGCAGCGCCGCCCAGCAGCGCCAGCAGCGCGAGAAACTCCGGGCCCTCCAGGCCCCCGCCGGTGACCCAGGCCATCCCGACGACGATGGCGCCGGCCCCGGCCAGCATGCCGAGCACCTCCAGAATCGGGTGCGTCGCCGCGTCCACCTTTGACATGGCCAGCAGTTGCTTGAGCAGGCGATCGTTGATCTCCGCAAATCGCTGCTGCTCGTAGCGTTGCTGATTGTAGACCTTCACGACGCGCAGACCGGCCACGGCCTCCTGGAGCTTCGAGAGCATTTCCGCCCCCGCGACCAGCGAACGTCGCGACGCCTTTTTGATCTTGCGTCCGAACGACGCCAGCAGCACGAGCACGAGCGGAGCGGCTGTGAGGAATATCAGGGACAGCTTCCAATTCAGGAACATGGCGCCCGCCAGCATGAACAGAGCGTTCATCGGCTCCCGCAATGCCTTGCCGATCATGACCTTGATCGCCGAGGTCATCGTATTCGTATCGCGCATGATTCGGCTGATGGTGTCGCTGGGGCGTTCCGTGGCAAAGATGCTGATCGGCACACACGTCAAACGGGTGAAAACATCCTGCCTCAGTTCGTTGACGGCGACCTGGACAATCTTCTGACTGACGTAATCCTGGTAGTACTTGGCGATACACCGAATGATGGTGATGACGAGCATCGCAACCATGATAGCGACCACGGCGCGAATCCGGTTCTCTGCCGACTGTCCACGGGGCAGGAAGCCGACCGTCCATCGGGCTGCAGCCAGGCCGGTCAGATGGGTGCGCCACTTGAATTCTCGCAGCATCTTCCAGTTCAGGCCATCGACGGCGGCGGTGTTCTGCGGTGTGCTCAGTTCGATGTCGGTGCCGATCCAGTCGCCGCGATCGCGTCGCATCAGCCTGACCCGCAGCGTCGGCGTCGTCATCGCCGCTGCGGCCAATTCCTCAAGCAACCCGGTGTACGTGCCCTGCATGTCGGAGGCGTCCTCGTCGAGCCGGCCGATGCGATCGTCGACGCGGATCCCCGCCTTCTCGGCCAGGCTGCCTTCGCGGACACGACGGACTCGCAGGTGGGTCTGGAGCGAAGGCCCGGTGTCCTCGCTGATTTCGGTGGTCGCCAGTACGTCGAACTCCATCCCATAGGCGGTCTCACAGGTCTTGCGGTCGGTCCAGCCGTGCAGTCCCTCATTCTGGATCATGACCGTCAGCAAGGGGATGATCGCCATGAAACTAACCGAAAGCAACAGAGCGATGACTACGGTACTGACTACGACCCCTACGACGCGAGGCCATTGCGGCCAGACATAGCCAAAAAGGCGGTTGATATTCTTCATACCGGTGAGGTTTCTCCGATCAGTGGTTCGTATCGCATGCTGTCTTCGCGGCGTCCAACGTCTGCGCCCCCCGCTCCGATGAGCGAGCAGCCGAGAACCGCGAACAGCCGCCGGAAACTAACAGAGTTGCCCTCTGCGGTCAAGGCCAAACGACGCCCACCTGTCTGCAGGGGATATCCACGACCGCTGACGCTGTACTCGCGACCGCCTGGAGCGAGCCAGACTGAGCCCGACCGATCAATAGCGCTTGCGGAAACGCGCGGTGGGGATATTCAACAGCTTGCGGTATTTGGCGACGGTCCGACGGGCCAGATGGGGAATGCCCGCTTCGGCCAGCTTCTCCTTGATCTGGTCATCGTTGAGCGGCTTGGTCTTGTCCTCATCGTCGATGATCTGCTGGAGCTTGACGCGGATGGCTTCCCAACTGTGGGCCTGGCCGTTTTCGTCTTCGGTGCCCCCGCTGAAGAACTTGCGAAGCGGAAGGACGCCCCAGCCACACTGCATGTACTTGCCGGAGACCGCCCGAGAGACGGTGGCCAGGTGCACGCCCACCTCGTCGGCGACCTTGGCCATGGGCAGCGGGCGAAGATGGAGCGGGCCCTTCTCAAAGAAATCGCGCTGGTTCCGGACGATGGCCTGGGCCACCTTCAGCAGCGTGTTCTTGCGCTGTTCAATCGCTTCGATGATCCAGTGGGCCGAGCGAATGTTGCTCAGAAGAAACTTGCGCGTGTTGTCGCCGATCCGGGTGTCTTTGGCCATCCGGGTATAGTAGTCGCTCAGTCTCAGGCCCCTCAGTTCGGACTCAGCCAGGCGTACGGTGAATTCGTCGGAACCGTTCGGCGATTCGACGATCACGTCCGGCGTGATCGGAATGCTCTCATTGCGTCCGACCTGGAGTCCAGGCGAGGTATCCAGCTTGCTGAGCCGTTCGATGGCCCGCTTGACCTGCTCGATGCTCACCCCCATCTTCCGGGCGATGTCCGGCAGGCGGTTTTCGAGCAAGTCGTCCATGTGATCGGCGACCAGGCGGTATTCACACCCCATCTCCTGGCCGCTCTGGGCGATCTGGATCAGCAGGCACTCCCTCAGATCTCTCGCGCCGACGCCGGACGGATCGAGGTGCTGGACGAGGCGAAGGGCCTCCTTGAGATGATCCAACTGGAAATCGTCGCGGTCCTTGTGGTGCAACTGTTCCAGGCGAACGCTCAGATAGCCCCGGTCATCAATGTAATCGATGATCGCCTGACCGGCCTTCTTCACAGGTTCGTCGGCATCCACGAGTCGCCACTGATCGTCGAGATAGTCATGCAGCGATTGGGGTGGAGCGGCCGTGTTCTTGATCGCTTCGAGCTTGCGGTCCCTTTCGTCCGAGTCGATGCGGCTGCGATACGGCCCCGACTGGTCGATGAACTCCTTGAAGTCGTCTCCGAGGCTCTCCAGACGCTCGAAGTCATCGGCCTTGTTGTTGTCCGTGTCGACAATGAGGTCCTTCTCGGCCGGAACATCATCCGCTGTGGTGTCGGCCACGGCCTCGCCGTTGTCTGCCTCGGCCGGTTCCTCCAGTTCGAGGACCGGATTGCTGTTGAGCTCCTGTTCGATGCGTTCGGCCAGCGCCAGAATCGGAAGCTGAAGGATCTCCATCGACTGGATCATGTGCGGAGCGAGCTTCATCCGCTGCTCCATCCGCATCTGTCCTGTCATCTCCAGCTTCATTCGAACACCTTTGTGCGCTCCAAACGTCGATTTCAATCGTTCACGGCGCGCCTATGATAGCCTCGCCGGGCGTTTCGTCAATATCGCCGGCGGGATTTGCCTTCCGGCATCACAGCATCCAGGGTTGGCGGTACGAATAGTGCAGGTAGTCGTTTGCCTCGGGCCGGTTTGCGATCTTCATGGCCTGACTGTCCCAGAGGAGTTTGCGGCCGCCGGCGCGAACGCAGACCGTGCCCAGCAGCACCGCTTCGGTCATGGGACCGGCAAAGTCGAAACTTGACTCGGTCGGCGTCCCTTCCTTGCAGGCCTTGATCCACTCTTCATAATGGCCGATCGAACGCGGCAGAGTCTTTGCCGGCTGCTTGTATGCTTTCATCTTCGTCTCGGGGATCAGGCGAGGGCTGTGGCCGCCCCAGCCGGTCACGAGCATTTTGCCCTTGTCACCGACGAAGATCAGACCATCCTCGCGCGGCATCTCTCGGCTGCCTTCGAGTTCCGGCGGACGAGCGGCAATGAGCCCGCCGTCGTACCAGTGGACCGTCACCGCCGGCATGTCACCGCGTGCGGGAAATTCGTAGTGGACCGTCGAGGCCAGAGGCAGTGTCTCTTCGTATACAGCCGTGGAGCTGGCGCAGACGCTCGTCGGCGCCCCGAGCTTCAGCGCACTGAAGACCGGCGCCAGGTTGTGGATGCCCATGTCACCGAGCCCGCCGGAACCGAAATCCCACCAACCCCGCCAGCGGAAGGGGACATACGCCGGGTGGTAGGGACGATGCGGAGCCGGGCCCAGCCAGAGGTCCCAGTCCAGGTGCTCCGGCACGGCCGGCGTGTCGGTCGGGCGCTCGATCCCCTGGGCCCACCACAGGGGCAACTTGCCCTGGTGCGTCGGTCGGTCGGACCAGACGTGGACCTCGCGAACGTCGCCGATCGCGCCATCCCATAGCCATTCCTTAATCAACCGGTTGCCTTCGAACGCCATGCCCTGGTTGCCCATCTGCGTGGCGACGCGCGCCTCCCGCACCGCCAGCGTCAGCGCCCGCGCCTCATGGACCGTTCGCGTCAGCGGCTTCTCGCAATACACGTGCTTGCCCTTCTTAATCGCCGCCATCGACGCCACGGCGTGGACGTGGTCGGGTGTCGAGATCACGACCGCATCGACCGCATCACCCTCCTTGTCCAGCATCTCGCGAGAATCGCGATACCTTTTCGCGTCCGGGTAGCGTCGAAATGCGCCGGCGGCGCTGTGCCAATCGACGTCGCACAGCGCGACGATCCTTTCGCTCTCGACCCCACGCAGGTTGTCGCCGCCGCGTCCGCCGGCCCCGATGCCTGCGATGTTGAGCTTCTCGCTCGGCGCAACGTGGCGCGGTCCGCCCAGGACGTGACGAGGCACGACGGTGAACGCCGCCATTGCGGCCGCATGGCCCATGAAGCGTCGTCGCGTGATGTCCGTTTCCGATCTGCCATTCTGATCTGCCATCTTCGTGCTCCCCAGAGCGTTCTCGTTGCGTTCATCATGCTCGCGTGCGTGTCAATCCAGTTCGCGCTGTGCGCATTGGACGATTCGGTCGACTTCGGCGGCGAGTTTCTCCTCCATCGGCTCGGTTTGGTGCGTCGCCAGAATCGTCTGCACCTGCTCGCGCGCCCGCTCGTTCATGGCGGCACGTCCGGCCGCTTCCCAGCCGTCCCAACTCTGTCGGGCCCAGGCCGGTCCGGGCAGCCAGAATTCGTCTCGGAAGTGGCGGACGGTGTGCTCGTCGGCGAGGTAGTTGCCTCCCGGTCCGATGCGCTGAACGACTTCGGCCGCCAGTGTCTCAGCGCCGACCGTCAGACCGCGCGCAATGCGTTCGACATAGGCCACCAGCTCATTGTCGAGATAGAGCCATTCGAGGCTGGCCCCGTGGTCGGTCCCGCAGATGCCGCAGTGTCCGAACGTGTCGGCCCCGGCCAGCAGCCCCATCAGCATGCTCGACGCCTTCTCGATGCCGGCCTGGGCGTCGAGCGTCTTGGCGTCGGTCAGGCCCACGTTGACGTACACCGGCAGGCCGTAGAACCGCGCCATCTGCACCATGGCTGCCGCCATCACGCCCTGCTCGGGCGAGCCGAACGAACAGATGCTCGTCCGCGGGTCCATGATGTGCGGGATGCCGCCGTACATGACCGGCGTGCCAGGGGCCAAAAGCTGCGTCACGACCAGGCCGGCCAGAATCTCGGCATTCTCCTGCGCCAGCGTTCCCGCCAATGTTCCCGGCGCTGTAGCCGAGGTCATGGCCATCGGACCGATGCTCACCGGCTGGCCTGCCTGTGCGAACGCCTTGACGATGTCCAGGCCGTGCTCGGGCAACTGGAGCGGGCTGATCGGTTCGAGAAACGCCTCGGCCATCGGGCGCTGTTGCAGGGCCTGCGCGCCGCCGGCGATCGTCCGGTAGATCTCCAGGATCGCGCCGGCGGTGTGGCCGTTGCGCACCCAGCACCGCGTGGGTTTGGTGGTTCCCTTGACCAGTTCTCCCATCAAGAAGACATCGCTGCCGATCTCAGACATCTCCTCCGGCTGCCCCATCGCCCCGACAACGTGGATATGGTCCAGCGCGTCGCCGAGCCGAATCGCATCTCGCACGTCCTGAACCGTGGCACCTCGCCGACGACCCGTCTGGGAATCAATCCAGGTGTACTGCCCCGGGCTGGACATCCACACACGGTCGCCATGCCCGAACCGCGCGGTGCGATGTCCACTGCGACCGTAAAGCACATAACGTTTGCCGGTCCGTGCGATGGATTCCATGGTGAGTCGTTCGGGCAGACGGGCGATCCTGCTGTGCTCATCGACCGTCGCACCGGCCTGGGTCAGCAGCTTTCGCGCCTCGGCATGATGCACTTTGACCCCGGTGTCGCGAAGAATGAGCAGGCCGGCCTCGTGAATGGCCTGAACATCCTCGTCGGACAGGAAACGCAAGCTTGGTTTCGCCATAACGGACCTCTTCAGGGGGGGCGACACGATCAGATCCGGCGTCGGACTATGCTCTTGGATTCTGCCACAGCTCGATCGGTGCCTTGACGCCTTGCGGCTTGAACGGCAGTGCGATCTTTCTGCCCGTGCCGGCCGATTGGTAGCCGGCATACAGCACCTGCTGCACCACCCGGCCGTCTTCACCTGTGGCCTGCGGCTCTTCCTTGCCTCGGACGCACCGTGCGAAGTGGTGCATCTCCTGCGGGAAGCCGTAGTTCCATAGCTCCTCGAAGACGGGCCACGTCCAGCCTTTGGTCGTCGGCGCCTTCTCCACCGCGTATCCGTAGCCGTACTCGCTGTAGGTCGGCAAGGCGTTGCCCATGTGCAGGTCCGCATGGGTCACGCCGCCTTCGCCGTAGACCTCGATGCGGTCTTCCATGCCGCCTCGGCGGGCCCAACTGTCTTCGATCAGGCCGACGGCATCGTTGGCAAACTCGATGATGCAGACGGAGTTGTCTTCGCCTTTGGTCTTGTCGCCGTGGACGTAGGTGCCCATCTGGCAATAGACGTTCTTGATCTCGGGCCGGCCCAGGAACCACCAGCAGAAGGCGATCCCGTGACAGCCCATGTCCATGAACACGCCGCCGCCGGACTTGCTCACGTCCCAGAACCACGATGCATGGGGTCCGAAGTGCTTTTCGCTCTGCTTGACGAGGTAGACCTTGCCGAACGCCCCCTGGTCGGCCATCTCTTTGGCCTTGACGTATTTCGGCGTGAAATACAGTTCCTCGGCGTACATCAGGAGCACGCCCTTGCGCCGGCACGTCTCGATCATCAGGTCCGCTTCTTCGAGCGTCATGCACAGCGGCTTCTCGCACACTACGTGCTTGCCGGCGTTGGCGATATCGACCGTCATCCGACAGTGCAGGGCGTTCGGCGCGGTGATCGTGACCATCTCGATATCGTCTTCCTCGAGCATCTGCCTGTAGTCGGTGAAGACGCGGGGAATCTTGTATCGCTCGGCCAGGGCCTTGGCGTGGCCGGGCGACGGTGATGCGACAGCCACGACCTCGGCCTCGTCCGGCATGATTTGAAACGATGCGGCGTGGATATCCGCCTCGAACTGCGAACCAATGATCCCGACTTTGACCCGTCCCTGGGTTGTCATAGGTCTCGTGCCTCCCTTTTCGGTGACGAATATGCGTTGGCGCCTATTCGAGCTCCTGCCGTCCGAGGATCGCGTCAGTGAGGATCCTGCCGCTGGCGTATTCGATGGTCGATCCGGTGGGCAGTCCTCGGGCCAGCCGTGTGATTCGCACGCCCAGCGGCCGCAGCAGCGAGCTGATGTACAACGACGTGCCGTCGCCTTCCAGATTGGGGTTCGTGGCCATGATGATTTCCCGCACCTGCCCGCCGCGAACCCGCTCGACAAGCTGCCGGATCGTCAGGTCGTCCGCCTCGACCCCGTCGAGTGGGGCGATATGGCCGCCGAGGACGTGGTACATCCATTTACATGTTCCGGTCTTCTCCAGACTGATGACGTCCTTGGGCTGCTCGACCACGCAGATCAGCCCCGCGTCCCGCTGCGGGTCGGCGCAGATCTGGCAGGTGTCATCCTCGGACAGGTTCCAACAGACCTTGCAGCGTTTGATGCGCGTCTTGACGTCGCGAACGGCGTCGGCCAGCTTCATCGCCTCGGGCGGATCGGCCTTGAGGATATGGAACGCCAGACGCTCGGCGGTCTTGGGCCCGATGCCGGGAAGCCGTCCGAATTCCTCAATCAACCTGTTCAGGCTCTCGGTGTACGCACTGCTCATAGGCGATTCTGCTCTCTCAACGAGTTCGGCAATAGTCCGATCAACACCGAGCCGGTGTGTGGCTGGCACCCGGCCCACGACAGCATAGCACGTCTGCAGGAAAAGTTCGAGCAAGAGCTTATTGTGAAAGGCCGTTCTCGTAGACGTTGAGCGGGCGGGCGGAGCTACTCCTCTTCGATTCCCGTGACAGTGGCGCCGAGCTCCATGAGGACGGTCTTGACGCCGGGATCGCTGAGGATCTGACGCTGTCGTTCGGCGAACGGGATGCGCTCGGTGTCCTCGGCGGCTTGGGGGGATTCGACCACGGCGAACGTGAGACGAACGGCTCGGCCGAGGCATTCGCTCAGGGCGTCGGCGACCTGTTCGCTTCGCCCGTTGCTCTCGCACATCTCCTTTTGCATTTTGGCGGTGGCGGGGAACTCGATCGTCAGCCTATCGCCGGACAACCCCGACGAGGTCGAGCCGGTCAGAAGGCTGGTCGTGGCCGGACCGAGCCGTTTGGAGATCGTATGGAGGATATCAGGCCACGATGCAACCGCGTGCTCTGTTGCCGACGCGACGGGCGATACAGCCGCAACGGCCGCACGAGGCGCGCCCGACTTGGCGGCAACGCTTAGGATCGGTGTGGCAGCCTTAGGCTCTACCGGGAGTTTTTTTTTGACCGGTGCAGCGGCACCGCCGCCCGTTGAGCGGGCCAGCAACTCATCGACGTTCATGAAGTGCTCGCTCAGCGCGAAACGAAGCAGCGAAGCGTCGAGCAGGGCTCGGGGGGTATCGCTGTTCTTGACGGCCCAACGGAGTTTCTCCAGCGCGGTGATGTTGTAGATCAGTGCCGCTGCGTCAAACTTCTTCGCCAGTTCGGCGGCCCGCTCCTTCTGGTCGGCCGTCATAATCAGCAGGTCGGTGTCCACCCCGGCCGAGGCGATCACCAACAGGTCGCGCATCTGCTCGGTCAGAGCATCGACGATCTGGGCCTCGCCCAGACCCGTGTTGATCAGGTCTTCCGTGGCCATCAGCGTTCCGGCCGCATCGGCATCGCCGATCTTCTCGACCAGCGACTCGACCTTCTCGGCGTTGGGCCGGCCGAGGAAGTCCTCCAGCAGGTCCACCGACAACGGCTGGATCCCCGTGCTGATGAGCCGATCCAGCAGGCTCAGGCCGTCGCGCATCGAGCCGTTGGCCATCTTCGCCAGGGCCAGCACGAGGTCGTCCTCGTACTTGACCTTCTCCTTCTTGAGGATGCTCTTGAGCTGCTCGGCGACCTGTTTCGGGTTGATATTGTGGAAATCGAACCGCTGGCACCGCGACTGGATCGTGGCGATGACCTTGTTGGGCTCCGTCGTGGCGAAGATGAATTTCACATGCTCCGGCGGCTCCTCCAGCGTCTTGAGCAGCGCGTTGAACGCCTGCGGCGTCAGCATGTGCACTTCGTCGATGATGTAGATCTTGTAGCGGGCGCGGGCAGGTCGGTAGATCGCGTTCTCACGCAGTTCGCGAATCTCATCGACACGGTTGTTCGACGCGCCGTCAATCTCGATGACGTCGATGTCCTCGCCGGTGTTGATCGAGACGCAACTGTCGCATTGGCAGCAGGGGCTCGTCGTCGGCCCGTCGGACGCCAGGCAATTGAGGGCCTTGGCCAGAATCCGGGCCATCGTGGTCTTGCCGACCCCTCGCGTACCCGAGAACAGATACGCATGGGCGACGCGCTCCGTCTCGATGGCGTTCTTGAGCGTCTTGGAGATCGGGTCCTGTCCGACCACGTCGTCGAACGTCTGCGACCGATACTTTCGTGCGAGAACGGTGTAAGCCATGGCGATTGATAGTTGATTATGGATTATTGATCGTTTTGCCTGATGTTCTGGCGGATACAAACTCGGCGTTTCGGTTCTTCGCCGTCTTTCTTGCGGTGACGAGCATGGCGGTCAATTCGTGTGCCTCACCCAGCAATCGGCCGACGGTGGATTGCGCCACCAGATCTTCCTCTACGGCGAACTCCATCCAAAAGGCCGACTCGTCGGCTTCTTCCAACACAATGCTGAGCTTCGAGACAAAGGCAGCCTTCGATTGCGCCAAACATGTTGCTCGATAATTGGAGGCCACGGATGTCGAAGCCCGAATCAACTGGCCCCGGACATGGTTGCCCAGATACCCCTTCGGCAGAGCCAGACTCAGTCTGACGCATCGGTGCGCAAAATCCTTCGTGCGCCGTTTCAAGCCTTCCGCATTCATTCTCACGCCCTCCGCCTCGAATCATCAATAATCATTCATCAATCATGAATGAAAAAGATCGGCCGGGTTAACCCACACACAACCAAGCGTCCACTTATGGCTGCTCGGTTCCCCGCCTGACCAGGTTCGCGGGCTCGGCTTGCATGGGACCCGGCCGGTAAAAGACACCTTCGTTTCCGAGTCGCAGGGCCACCTGGGCTCTGCCAAGGACGGCACTATACCACAAGCCCACGGACCGTTCCAGCAAAACATTGCAGATTCGTGGGAAGGAAGAAGGCCCCCTGCCGGTCACCCGTCGCCGATGTCCTTTGAGGTCCGAACCGTCATCCCTTCTTCGAGCCCGTCAATCGGGTTCGCAACGACCAAGGCCCCATCGGGAAGGCCCGACGTAACGTAGGCATGCGCCGCATTGATCCACATGATCTCCAGAAACCGGGCCGCCAACCGGCCATCGTCCACCAGCCAAACCCGGTTGCCCTCGCGGACGGCCTCCAGCGGAACCGCGATCGCATGATCCAGCGTCTTTCCCGCGATGAGCACCTCAGCCACGACCCCCGGCCACAGCGGCGGCTTGCCGGCCGACGCCTCCAGCGGTTTGGCGATCTCCACCACCACGGGAACCTTCCGTGATGCGGGGTCCACACGTCCGGCCGTTCGCGTGACGTATCCGTTCCAGGTATGACGGACACCCGCGAACTCCGCACGAACCCGGACCGGCGCAAGCTCTCCATCGGTCCCATCGGCGAGAGCGGCTGGGGACCGCAAGGCATCGACCCGCGCCAAATCCTCATCATCAAGCAGGACCTCGATCTCGAACGCATCGATCCCGTGCGCGGTCGCCAGACGCTGTCCGATTTGGACATACTGGCCGAGCTCTACCACCTTGCCGGTGATCATCGCACTGAACGGCAGGGAGATCGTCGTTCGTTCCAGCTCCAACTCAGTCAGCGCCAACTGCGTCTCGGCCAACTCCAAAGCTGCCCGGGCCCGTCGAATTCGCAGCTCGCGCAGCCTTCGCAGCGCGTCCGGCCCTGTCTCCGCGTTGGGTTGTGCCCATTCTGGCCGTTCCACCTCTGCCTCGGCGATTTCGGTATCGAGGCGGGCCTCCGCGTCCGCCACCGCAACCTGAGCCTGCCGAACGGCCAGCTCGTAGTCGCGCGGATCGATCTGAGCGATCTTCTCATTGGCCCGGATGACGCCGCCGGCCCTGAGCTCCGAATGGACGTACACGACCCTGCCGGCCACCTGAGGAACAACCTCCATCGTAACCTTGGGTCGGACCGTACCGTGCCCCTGAACGACCATCTGAACGTCACCGGCAACGAGCCTGTGAACCTGAACCAGGGGCACTGCGGCCGCCTCCTCTTCTATCCGATCGGAGATCCTGCGAGGCATGACTAACGCCGCGATCGCGACCAGAGCGACAGTGAGTGCCGACAACAGCACCCACCGCCTGTTCCGCTGAGGCCCAGCCCCTTGCACTTGTGTCACCGTCTCAGTCATTGCTTCGCCACCTGGGATTCCACAGCCTGGGCGCCCGCCCAATCACCTCCCAGCGCCAGGTGCAGGTTGACGCGATTCGTCCAGATCTGCCCCTTCAGGATGGTCACCTGCTCCTCCGCCGAGCGCCGCCGCCGCTGCGATTCCAGCACGGTCAGCAGACCCTCGACTCCTTGATCGTACCGTCGCCTCGATAGGTGTTCAGCCGCTTGCGATTCCTGGAGTTGGAGTTGCACGTGTTCGAGCTGGCGCCGCAGGAGCTGCTCTCCAATCAATGCATCTTCGACCTGACGCATGGCATCGAGCACGACGCCGCCGTAGACGGCAGCCGCTTCCTCATAGCGGGCCTTAGCCGCGCGAACCTGCGCCCGAAGCTGGCCCCCTCGGAAAATCGGCTGGGCGAGGTTGAACATGGCCGAATAGGTCTCGGAGAAGCTCTTCCAGATATCTTCCCATGCATCGGAACTGCGCCCATAGCTGGCCGTCAGGACCAGATCGGGATAGAGCTGAGCGATACTGGCGCCGACGCGCTCATTGGCGGCGCGCAAGGCGAATTCGGCTGCACGCACGTCGGGGCGCCGATCCAGCAGTGCGCCGGGGACCCCCGCCGGGGCCGATTCCAGTTCGGGCAGTTCCGGCAAAGTCTCCGGCGGCCCGCCCGAAGCCCCCGGCCGCCGACCCACGAGAACATCCAGCGAGTGTTGCGCCAAAGCCAGTGCAGAGGCGATCGCCGGTTCCTGGGCCCTAGCGCCCTCCAGATTCGCCCGCGCCAGCCGCACGTCCACGGGACCGACCAATCCCGCGCGGTTTCGACGTTCCGTAATCTCCAACGTATTCTGAAGGCTCTCAATGTTGGCTCTCGCCAGCGAAAGGCGCCTCTGGGCGACCGCAACATCGATTCGAGCCTGGATCACCAACGCGATCGTCGAGTTGGTCAGCGCCTGCCGATTCGCCTCGGACGCCAGAAGGTCCTCCCACGCCGCACGCCGAGCACGCCGAAGCTTGCCCCAGAAATCCACAAGATATGAGACCGAGACGTCCTGCGACCATGTCGTCGTCAGCGAGCTGAAGCCGCCACTGAACGAGGGGAACCCCGGAATGTTGGGCTCCCCGCCCATACCGCCGAAGTTGAAATAGCGTTTGCTGCGGTCCCGCGTGATACCGTACGAGACCTCGGGCCATAGCCGACCTTTCGCCTCGGACAAGCCTTCGCGAGCCTGAAGCACTCTGGCGGCCGAGGCTCTCAGGTCGTAATTGCCCTCCAGAGCCTGGCGGATCAGATCGGCCGTGACCGGATCGCCGAACCGCTCCCACCAGCGATCCGGCTCTTCCACATCATCGATCCCCTCGGTCGGCTCCGAGGCATGGACGAAGCTCGTCGCCGTCTCGGCGGGCGTCTCGGGCCGGGAATACTCCGGACCCATCATGCAACCTCCGACCACAACGGCCACGACACAATACGTCAATCCTTGCACAACCCAACAGGTATCGGCCTTCATTTTCTCTCTCCATTGGCATGGCCGCAAATCCCCGCAGCCGAAAACCGACGATGTGATCCACCATCTCCCCGACCATCAAGCCCACGAGCCGGCTGCGCCCGTGCCTCTGATCCAGTCGGTCCTCTTCGACCAGCGGTTCGATAAACGTCCGGGCATAGGACTCCAGAAGAGCTTCCCGATGCGCCTGCCCCCCCGCCCGACATGGCCTGTTGAATCACTGCGGTGCGAACATCCCGCATCGTCGCAAGCCACCGCCGCCAGACCGCGACGTAGAGCTTCTCCTTGCCCCCGAAGCAATGGTTGATCGCCGCAACGTTGCACCCGGCCCCCGCCGCGATCTCTCGGACGCTCGCATCCTGGAAACCTCGTTGGCAGAACAACTCCTCCGCCGCTTCCATTGGTCGATCCTGGACGCTTCGTTCGGTCATGGGTCCTCGCCGGCAGTTCGTGCGGGTACGCCGCCTATCGTCAGAAACAGACGCTTGACGCGCCAGTTTAAGACGCCTGTTTCAGAAGTCAATCCCTATCCCCGCAGATTGCACTCAAACGTCACGACGCTCCACCGCTAAAGATTGCATACATCGTGCCACAGCCCCCCAGACCTCACCTGCCTCGGAGCCGCTCGCGATGTGGGCGGCGTTGAGGATTCGCGGAGGGCGGGAACTCGCAACGATCTTGCCGGGAGGCCCGGGGGACGCAAGAACGGAGCAATCGGCGGGAGCCGCCGCAAGTCCACCTTCCTGTGTACCCGAACCGTCTTGCCATGCGACTTGCCCGCGTTGCAGACGCGTCACGGCGATCTGGATCAGTCGCCTCCTTGCTCATGCGAACATCGCCTTCATACACCGCAACCGATCCCCACAACAAGGCTCCTCCGGCCGAAGAACCTGCAAAGAGACGAAACGGGGTCCAACATTTCGTCCCAATCAACACCGTGCGCGGGGAAGGCTCGGAAAGCACCAACACCAATCTCCCTCCCCGCAACAATTTCCACGCAACGCAACCCGCTTCTTCGAATCGGTCTGGACTTGAACGCGACGGCCGATATGGTATCCTGTTCCGCTATGCAAGGACAAGTTCCCAGGCACATGACCCTGTCGAGTCACAAGATCTCCATCGTACCGCGCTATGCCGAGACCGACCGGGGCGGCGTGGTCCACCACAGCGTCTTTCCCGTCTGGTTCGAGATGGGACGAACCGAACTGCTCCGCGCCAACGGCGTCGCCTATAAAGACCTGGAGGACGCGGGGATATTCTTCGTCGTCGCCGAGCTGCACATCAAGTATCGCCGGCCCGTGTTCTACGACGAGCCGCTGCTGCTGGAGACCACCTGCTCGAACGTCACCGCGGCCAAGGTCGAACACACCTATCGCCTGCTGCGACGCGAGACGGGCCTGCTTCTGACGGAGGGCTCCAGCGTGCTGGCCTGCATCAGCACCGAACGCAAGCTCCGGCGCATCCCCGAATTTATGTATCCCCAGGACGGCTGACACGACGAGGCTTGCCGGGTGGAATGCCGGCGTTCAGGCCACGTTCAAGATCGTCGGCGAGAAGGCCCGCGTGCTGGCGGAGCGCGGGCGAGACGATGTGATCGCGGCCCTGGCGAAGAACGACATCGCCTATCATTCCACCGATCACAGCGTGCACCCGACGCCGTCGGAATACTGCCGGGACCTGACGTGGCACGAAGGCGTCTCGGAATTCGCCCGGCGCGAGGGCATTGGGCTTCGCACGCTACGGAAGGTCTTCGGCGTCAACGCCTCCTGCTACGGCCAGCCGGGAGGGTCATGGACCCCGCAGAGCTACGCGGCGCTGCGTGCATTCGACATCCCGCTCTATCTCGACGAGACCTCGCACGTCAACGTAAACAACCGTCCCTTCTGGTACTGCGGCATGCTGAACATCCTGAGGCTCGGCGATGCCGTCATACGGACCGGCTGGACCGACGAAGAGGTCAGGCAGGCCTGCGAGCGGTTCGACCGCGTCCACAAAAAGCTGCTCGGTGAAGGCGGAGGCATCATCAGCATCTACTACCATCCGTGCGAGTTCGTCCATCGCGAGTTCTGGGACGGCGTCAACTTCGCCCGCGGCGCCAATCCGCCCCGCTCGCAATGGAAGCGGCCGCCCATGAAGTCGCCGCAGGAGCAGGAGCAGGCGTTCAACGCGTTCGAAGCGTTTCTCGATCACATCGTCCGCCATCCCGAGACCCGCCTTGTGACCGCTCGGGAGATCCCATCGCTGTATCCCGACCGCGTCTACTCACGTCCGCTGACGCAACGCGATGTTCATATGATCGCCGAGGCCTTCGGCAAGGAGCTTTCCTACGTCGATCTCGGCGGCAAGATCGCCTCGGCGGCCGAAGGCCTGCTGGCCCTGGCTCAGACAGTCGCCAAAGCCGATAGCGATTCCGAGGCCGCCGAGATCACGCTGGAATTCGCTTATGGTCCGGCCTCAGCGGCGCAGCGATTCGTTACGGAGGGCACATATTCCGCCGAGGCCATTCGCGAAGCAGCACGGGAACTGCTCGATATCGTGCAGCAGACCGGACAAATGCCTTCCGTGATCTGGATAGCGGGCGAGCCGGTGCGTCCGGAAGACTTCGCTGTGACGCTGGCGCACGTGGTGGCGTCCGGCGGCCTGTCGGGCGATGTTCCGTTGCGTCGGGGTGAGCTTGCGGCGAAGAAACACGTCGCCGACGATTCGACGCGCCTTTGGGGGTGGGTGGTCTTCCCCGAAGGCTTCCGCGCCCCGCACATGATGGAGGTCGCCAAGCTCCAGGCCTGGACGATCAAGCCAGCCGTCCTGCGTAGACCGTAGGGACGAACGATGATCCGCCCTTACGAACGCCCGCCGGCCAGTTCGGCGATGCGGAGTTCGAGGCGCTTGACTTCTCGCTTGATGCTGTTTCGTGCGATCATTTGCCAGGCGAAGACCTTCATCAGACCGACGAAGTGTACGAGGCAGATGAAGAGGGCCGCGTACATGATCTGGTCTTTGGTCTGGTCGGTGTCGAAGAACCTGACCGCACTGTAGACGGCGCCGGCGACGAAGACAATCCCCCAGAACCAGACGAGGATGGCCGTCGAGAGCATCTTGCGGCTGTAGAAATCGCTGAGCATCGAGCAAAGGCTGTCTTCCTTGGAGTCGTCGTAGTCCTGCGGTCCGTCGATGATCTTTCTGATCTGTTCGTCGTTCATGGTGGCTCTCCTTGCAGGCTATCCTGCGGATTGTTGCCAAATCTCCTTGAACTCATTTCTGGCGTGAAACAGCCGCGACTTGACCGTCCCGGCCGGAACATCCAGCACACGGGCAACCTCCGACAGGCCAAGTCCTTCCAGATAGTACAGTGTCAGCACCACCCGGCTGCGGGCCGGCAACTGCCGCAGGATGCTCTGCAGGTCGGTCGAGACATCCACGTCCAACGTGTCGTCCGACGCCGGATCGGAGGCCGCGACCGGCGTTCGAGTCTGGGCCACAGACCGAATCCAGTCGTTGGCTTTGTTCGTCACGATGCGATAGAGCCAGGGTCGCAGCCGGGCCGGATCGTTCAACTTGTGAAGGCCGCGTACCACGCCCAGCCAACTCTCCTGCGTAACATCCCAGGCGGCCTCGGAACTGCCCGTCAGACGACGGGCGTACTGCCAGAGCCGCTTCTGCCAGCGACTGACCAGCGCCTCGAAGGCCTTGGCGTTGCCGCTTTGGGCCTCCATCACCAGCAGCTCGTCGACGAGTTGTCCGGTCGTATCGTGCATCTTCACATATCCAGTCCCAGCGACAGACGCCCCGGTTCGCCATTCTGCGACGATCGGCGGCAGAAGTCCACATCGGGCGCCGGGGCATACGACCGAATTTCTCGGCAGCACGAAGCAGCCCAACGGCCTCTTGCCATTCGGCGCGTGGGCCAACCGCATCGGCCTGTAGATCGACTGCACCCTTGAAGGGCAGGGTTTTTGCTTGACAGGGTTGCGGCGGCGACATAGAATCCGCGTGCTATTGCGGCTGTAGCTCAATGGTAGAGCGCGACCTTCCCAAGGTCGATGTTGTGAGTTCGAGTCTCATCAGCCGCTTTCTTCGATTCCCCCACGGTCGGGGTTGGCATTGACGGCCATTGCGATCTCCGCATATCATCATCCTGGACAACGGCTCCTCGATGGACGGAGGATTGTACAATGAGATTGGGCTTGTACCTGTACTTCCCCATCAGTTTTGCGCTTGTCCATGCCTGTACCTGCGGTGCCCGGTCGATTCCGGTGGTCGCAGGCCCGTTCGGCAGTATCGCGACGAAGTTCACCGACTATAAGGTGATCGTCGCGCCCGACAAGGATGAAGCCGAATGGTGGGCCGGGGCCCCGTCGGTCGTACGCGACAAGAACGGCATATTCTGGCTGGCCTGCCGGATGCGTACCGCTGATGCGCCTCGCGGCCTGCGCGGTTACGAAATCCGAATCCTGCGCAGCGATGACGGCATCCACTTCACGACGGGCCACCGCATCCGGAGAGAGGACGTGCCCATTCCGGGTTTCGAACGCCCCGCCCTGCTGATCGACCCGCAGTCCGGGCGCTTCAAGCTCTACACCTGCGGGCCCTGGAAGGACGGACCCTGGTCGATTGTCAAGTTTGCCGATGCGGAAACGCCGACCGGATTCGACCCGGCTTCGGCCAGGGTCGTCATTGCGCCGTTGCCAAAATCCTACGACCGCGACATCATCCCGACCGAGTACAAAGACCCATTCATCCTTCATGCAGAGGGGATGTACCACTGCTACGTCATCGGTGTGATGCGCCGAACCGAGCGGATCTACCATTTCCGCAGCGCCGACGGCGAGGTCTGGGAACCGGTCGGCAGCCCCTATCAGGCGATCATGGACCTTACCGGCTGGCACGATTTTTACGTCCGCCCGGCGAGCGTCGTTCCGATCGGCGTCGGCTATCTGTTCTTCTACGAAGGCTCGAACTGCGACTGGCACGATCCCGTCTACAACATCGCCACGGGCGTCGGCTTCACCTTCGACCTGCACCGGGTCACGGACCTGACGCCGGACAGCCCTCTCGTGATCAGCACCACACCCAGCGAACGGTTCGCCACCTGGCGCTATTCACACTGGATGCGGGTCGATGGCGATCTCTGGGTCTACGCAGAGGTTGCCCGACCGAACGAAGCCCACGAGATTCGCCTCTTCCGCTTGGCCGAATGACCAAGGCCGGGCATCTGTCCGCATGACAATTTCTGAAAAGGCCCTTGAGAAAGCATTGACACTTCGCCGATGATGCCTACAATAGAGGGTGTTGAACACGGGGACGTGGTGTAACGGGAGCACACTGCGGTCGCATCGCAGGAATGAGGGTTCGATTCCCTTCGTCTCCAATCCCTTGCCTTGTAAGCACTTGCGAGAAATCGCAACCCTTCGTGACGCCCCGAAAAACCCCGATTGGGTGACCATCCATCCCGGTGTTTTGCGAGTGGTTACCCCCCTTCGCGTGCGCTGACTGTGCCGGATTCTGTGCCGCGCTCGTCGGGGCCTGGATCGCCCTCTCAAAGTCCGAGTCTCGCAACTGCAGATAGTGACGCGCCGCTATCGCTTTCGAGTTCCCCAGCCAAGCGGTGACCACGTGCAGCGGGTACGTCTCGGCAAGCTCCGTCTCCCGGCTCGACCGCATATTTTGGAACAGTCGCGGCCAGGGTGAGACGCCCGCCCTTCGGAGAATCCGAAGCAACTGCGTCCTGAGGTTGCAGTTCGCCCTGCGGTATCTCGTGATAACGAATCGACCTGGGTCGGCCTGTTCAAAGACTTCCCTCAGGTGTGCCAAGATCTCGGGAAACAGCGGAATCGTTCTGGATTCCTTGCCCTCATGATGCTCGGTCTTGCAGGAGCGAACCAGAATCTTGCCATCCCAATTGATGTCCCCCCACGTCAAGGCCAGCGTCTCGCTTGGCGTTCTGAGGCCCCCGTAGCGGGCCAAGGCAACAATCAGACGCCATTCGGCATCTGGACAGGCATCCAGAACCTTCTGAGTCGTCTCGTGGTCGATGAAGAACTGGCGTTCCTCGTTACTGACCGACGTCGATTTCAATTCCTGGAACGGATTCGACGTGATGAGCTTCTGTTTGACTGCCACGCGAAAGAACGCCTTCGCATTGGCCGTCCGCTTTCGAATAGTTGCCTTGCTTAGACCCTCCCGCCCGAGATAGCGTTGCCACTGCTCGGCGTCGTACTCGGTGATCTCGGCCAGCGGCTTGTCCGGCCCGAAGAACTCGACCAGTGTGCGGCGCGTGTGACCGTAGACAAGCTGGCTGTTGGGCTTGAGGTCGTCCCGATCCTTGAGATAGCCGTCAAGGAAAGCAGCCAGCCTCGCGCCGTCGCTCGGACCCTCTTGCCCTCCTGCTCTCGGTTCGACCAGTCCCACCGCAACCAGCTTGGCGTGAATGTCGTCTGGTAGCTCCGCAACCCACTTGGCCGTATCGGCATCGAGGCCGTTGAACCGCCCGGCAACCAACGCTTCAAGGCGAACCTTGAAGGCTTCGGCCTGTCGAAGAGAACACTTGCCGAGTCGAACCGTCTTTCGACTGCCGTCTTCGGCCACAAACAAAACCCGCTTGCGCCCGCCCTTGTCTTTGCCAATCGAAGCCATGCTACCGCCTCCTCGTTTTACGTTCAGCCTTGAGTTTCAACCCCAGGTATTCACAAAGTCTATCAGCCGTCTCCATGCTACAAGTCCCCCCTGCCATGATCTTGCACAGAACGGACTGCTCGATCCCAGTATCCTTCCAAATCCGGTAGCGGCTCTGGCCTGATTCCTCAATGGCTTGTCGAATCGTATCCATAATCATACTCTTGATACTACATCATACTTCGTGTTATGGCAAGTACTAATTCTTGGGATTGGCAAATTCTTTTGTTGAAGCCTGGCGAATCCAGTGGCGCAGGTCGTCGGGAGAATATCGCACGAGGTGCCCCACCTTGATCGCTGGTATCACGCCGTCCTTCGTACGCTGCCACAGCGTTCGCTCCGAGATACTCAACGCTCGCGCTGCCTCGCGAGGTGTCAGCAGCATCGGTTCAATGGCTTGCTCAGTTCGTTGCCGAAACATCTTGGTCTATCCTTCCATAATTTCACAGGGTGTTGACGCTGTTGACGTTGACAATACCCCCATTCACGGGCCGTCTCGGCAGGTTTTGTCAGCGTCAGCGCACTGGGCAAGTACAAACTGTCGAACAGGTCGCCCCCCCGCCAGACCGGGTTTCGGGTCTTCCCAGATCCCTACCCCGGCTGCGACCAGGGCTTCGAGAGCTTGCTCGGCATCTTTGGCGTTGGTGTACTTTCGGGACGATCTCTGAACCTCCCGAATAGTCACCGAACCACCCTTGGACCGAATCATCTCGATCAAACGACGGTGCTCTCTCTGCTCAGGGTTCTCGCCAAGAATGCTATAGACGCGACGGGCCTCATGCCCAAACCAAGTGGACAGTTCCACTCCCGCCTTGATGCTCTGCTCATCCACAACATTGGCATCCTCAAGCGTCGGATCGCCAGCCGCCCAGCGGGTCAGATGCACGATCAGCGCCAGACGAGCCGCATATCCTTCGAGCTTCGACCAGGTTGCGGCCAGGTCGCCCGTCAGTTCCGCCTGTTCGATGGCATGTTCATCGTAGAACGCAACCCAGGCGTCTTTCGCAGCAGGTGTCAGGGGCAGGTCCAGCGGCTGAATCTCCCCGTCCCTGTCTGCTCCCGGTTCCAATGAATACAGCCTCTCGAAGATGGCCTCGATCTGATTCTCCAATTCAGGTGAGATGTCGGCCTCAGTCCAACGTTTTGCTCGGCGCGATGGGCAGGCCAGTAAGAGTCGTGCAGCGAGGCCGTTCTCCCGGTGCTCCATGCCCAGAGCCCTTTGGAGTGTCCCCGGTTGAATGCCGCCTGCTACGGAGACCGCCGCTCGATGGACGTAGATGGTCCGTGAAGGCCCACTCTTTCGGTCCACCATAATCGACCGCCCGCCGAACATCTCCAACCACTTCGCCGCGTCTGCCCCCCGGCCTTGAGCGTACCGGTCAAAGCTCCCGAGCCACCCTGACAATTCGTCGCGAACCAGCAGCAATCCCCTTGGGTTCTGTAGAAGCAGGACGGCCAGTGCCTCAATCGTCGTATCGTCCGCATAGCATCTATCTGCCACCGGCTCCGCTGGTCTCTGGGGCGGCTCCTCATTCGCCTTGGCATTCTTCCAGGCCCGCAGCTCCTTCTCATATCGCATCGATTCGATCTCATACAGTGCCATCGCCTCTGCATGGCGTTTCATGGCCGCACGCTGCCGCTTGCGCACCGCCCGCAGGGCCACTTCCAGGGCCGGGCTCTTGAGCGTCCCCGAGTCCCCGACGATGGCAGCCCATACAACGGCAGGCTCGCTCCAGCCACGTTTGAGCTGAATCCTTCGGGTATTGCCGATGGCGCTCGCCAATCCTGCCAGCAGCGGTAGCGCCACATACGATGGATCGCACCCGATGGCACGCGATGAGATGTCCACGAACCGGGCTACCCGTTCGGGCAGGCAGCTCACCGGGAAAGGAATGGTCTGCTCAATGCACACAGGATCAACCTGGCGTCGGCCCACAGCCTCAGCCGGCTCCTTCTTTCCGATACTGCGCGATATGCGGACCAGGTCCTTGTCGGGCAGCGGTTCTTCGCATCGGGCATTCTCCTCTCGCAGCGCCGCCAGAATCGCGGCCTCACTCATGCCTCGCCTTCGCATCGTGCCTGCGAGAGATGTCAACGTGTTGTCACGTTGCCCTTTTGGGATAGCGTTCTCGACGGTCGCGCTGGTTCTTACAGCATGCGTATCGATCAGCTTGTCCAATATCTGCTGAGGCAATTCAGCCAACCCAGCACGCGGGTCGATGAGCCACCGGTACTCCCGGCCCGAAATGTGCGTGGACGGCGGGACGACGACATATCCGCCGTTGGCACGAACGTCAATTCCCGGGCCAAGCTTGGGGGTTCTGTCAGCGCTGAAGCTGCGGATGTCAACAGGCGGCATCTTGAAGTAGATGTGCCGGCCCAAAGGATCGCCTCCCGTCGCCACGGTCGCCGTTTGGGGCAGGTCCCCTAACGCCGGTAGGGACTTGTCCCCTCCATGGCGCGGATCGCTGTCGATGACCAGCGCACCCGATTCGACACCCGTACGGATCGCAATGTTCGGCACGTGCCCGTTTGCGAACCATGAGCAGATCACCGCTCCATCCCCTGTAGCATCCAGAAGGCCGTTTGGAGCATGGCGGCCCCAGGGATGCTTCCCCGGACTGCTGCAATCGGGGTTCCCACACCCGCAGCGTCCATCACGGACCCACCAAATCGGCAGGACGAGAAAGCCAAGATCGGCATAGGAGATCGCTGCGCTGCACACGCGTTCGGCTTCGGTCATCCCACGGCCTCCGCGTCGTTCGGGCCTTCTACGCCGGCAAACCGCTCATCTCGGCCATTTCCTGGGCCATCCTGATACGGCCGGACCCTGTAGACCGGGCAGCCCAGGTCCGTACAGTCGGCCACCTCCCGAGATTGCCATCCGCAGCACTCTTGGCAGAAGGCATTGACGCAAGCTCGAAGACTCCGACCCTTGACTGCGCGGCGGTACGTCGCGCGGTATTTCGATGGCATTTGCCGGAGGGTGCACTGCACGTTTGTGGGTAGAATAATCGGGCCCTTTTTGTAGGATCGA
>CAZSXM010000066.1:0-24333 GCA_964610435.1 uncultured Pirellulales bacterium
CGGCGAGATCGCCTGGCTGGCCGGAAGAACGGTCCCCCTGCACAAGGCCTTCTAACCAAACCTGTGCGCCGGGTGAATCTGTCACCAACAAAGGGCCGGGCAACGATGAAGTTGCCCGGCCCCTTTTCTTCCTTCACCAAGGCCAACCGTTCGCTGGGCGTCAGGCGCACCAGGGACGCTCGCGTCGCAGATCGGCCGCGAGTGTCTGCTGGGCGAGGATCACGTTCTCGCGAAGCTGGAAATCGAACATGCCCACGCAAATGAAGTCCGCGCCTCCCTCGAAAGCGAACTTGAACCCGTCGCGCGGGTGCAGGGCCCCGGCCGCCAACACCTTGAAGGCGATCCACGGCTCCTTGAGGGCCTTCATGTACTCGATCGTCTCAGCGGGATTGCGGCACCACATATTGTCGTGGTGCTCACCGTGCTTCTGGCCGTAGGGCCCCACCGCATCGAACGGCTTGCGGTTCTCCTGTGCCGTGGCCGACCAGTAATTGTCCGGGTGCAGGGTCTTGACCCAGAAGTCCGGCTTGAACCCCGCCTCGACAAAGGCTTTGATCGTCTCCAGATCATGGGCGCCGAGCCCGCTGGGCACACCGAACTGCCGCATGTACTCCAGGGCCTCGCCGACCAGATCGGTCTTGCCGTCGCGCACGGCCATGTCCGCCAGCCCACCCTGGACGTAGACCGCATGCGCCCCGCTGTCTACGGAACGCTTGACACCCTCTTTGATATTGCTTCCGGCAGCGCAGTCGGAGATGAACTGGATCTTGCCGCCGCGTTCGTTCCAGTAGCGATTGAGCACGCGGTCGGCGCTGGGATTGCCCAGGATTGTGTTGATGCCCATCTCCTCGGCCAGCGCCAGCGTCTCGAAGACCTTCTCATCGCTGTGATAGGCCTTGACCAGGCTCGAAACGTAGATCAGGTCGCGGCTGTGGGCCCATCCACCGATGAGGTTGCCGCCGCAGAACATCCGGCTGATCGTGAGATCCTTGATCTTCCCGGTGGGCGTCGGCGCAGCGCTCGGCTGGGCCCGGTTCCGGGCCGCCCCGCCGCCGCCCTCGGCCATCTGGGCGCGGAGATTCTGCTCCTCGAAACTGTGCAGCCCCAGGGCCATTCCAGCCGAGGCCGCCACCGACTTCTGGATAAACTGACGTCGATCGACTTGCTTGTCTGCCATACCGTCACTCCAAATCTAAGCCTGCCACGGACGGGACCGGTTCAACGCACCCGTCAATACGTTCCTGGCGATGATCGCGTTCTCACGCACCTGAAAATCGAACATCCCAACGCACAGAAAATCGGCGCCGTTCTCGAAGGCGAATCGGAAACCGTCCCTGGGATGGACCGCTCCGGCCGCCAGCACCTTGTAGGCAATCCAAGGCTTGCCGACCTTCTGCATGTACCGGGCCGTCTGCTCGGGGTGCTTGTCCCAGTAGTTGTCGATGGCGTAGTTGTCGATCACGTCCTTGTGCTGGTCGGGTCGCCGTGTGGACCAGTAATTCGTGCTATGGTGGGTCTTCATGTAGAAATCCACCGGCAGAGCAGCCTCCTCGCACGCCTTGATCGTCTCGAGTTCGTGGCCGCCGACGCCGGCGATGATCCCGCTCTGCTTGATGAACTCCACCACCTTGCCGATCAGATCCACCCGGCCGGCCCGCGCCCATTGGTCGCCCACATTGCCGATGACATAGGCCCCGGTCGCGCCGGCATCGATGGCCTTCTGTACGTCGCCGGTCAGATCGTCCACGGAGGGGACGCACTGGGCCAGCCACTGAATCTCGCCGCCCCGCTCGTCCCAGTACCTCTTGAGGACACGGAGCGAACTGGTGCCTGCGTTGATCGTATTGACGCCGCAGTCCTCGCAGAGGTGCAGCGTCTCGAAGATCTTCTCATCGGTGAAATAGTGCTTCAGGAGGGATGAAACGTAGATCAGATCGCGGCTGTGGGCGTACCCGCCGATGAGATTGCCTCCGCAGAGGATCCGGCTGAGGGTCACGTTGCCGATCTTGCCGGTTGGCATCCCCTCGACGGCAGGGCCCCGCGACCGAGGCGGACCCTCCCGCATCGCCGCCAGCAAAGCCCGCTCTTCGAGGCTGATCGCCGACGCCAACGCGGCCGATCCCGCCAGTGAACCTTTGAGAAACGTCCGACGATCCAGATTCTTCGACATCCGATCCCCCTACAGCAAAGCTCACGCCCCCAGCTACCGACAGAGGCGACGCCGAAACCGCCTTCATCGTACCAGAAGAGGTCGCTCTATCCAATAGGCGCGTCACAACCATTTCACCCGGCTGCGCGCCGGCATCCTACCGATTCAAGAGCGAGATCTCGCCCCAATAGCCGGCCTCAAAATGCCAGTCGGTTGGCTCGTTGACCAACTCGATCTTCACCGTCTGGCCCGCATACGGCGTCAGATCGACGGCCACATCGGTCCAGCCCACCATCGTCGTCTCCGGACCGATCGTCTTTCGCAGGAGTTCCTTTCCATCGACTTTGACGATCAGGTCCCAGTCGCCGCGCGGGTCGTGGCCCACGACGAGCTTGAGCACGGTCATTCTGTCGGCCGGCAGTTCGACGGTCCGGCTGATGACACAACCGATCTCCGGGTTCAACGGATGGGTCACCAGCACGTTTCGGCGTCCGCGCAGCTCCTTCCGAAGCCCAGGATCCATCTCCTCGCCGCAGCGGACCACCTTCCAGCCGGGAGCGAATTTCTTGATCGCCTCGGACAGGTCTTTGCCGAGCAGGGCCGTGATTTGAGCCATCTCCTCCTCGGAGTACCGCGTCTCGTCGGCCGGACCGGGGTCCCACGACCGTTCCAGACGGCTGGGCCGAGGGCTTTGCACGGGAATGACGAAATACTCTTCACCCTGATCGTTCTTCTGAATCCTCCCCCCGGAGTTGACCACGGCATCACGGGCCAGGTCCTCACAGACACGGATGAGCGTGGGGAAATTGTACGGCGTGTGACTGAACTTGCCCCAGGGGTCAAGCGCGATCTTGTACTTCTGAGGCAGGTCCCGAAACCCGATGGTGGTGAAGAGGACGCCGGCGGCATTGGACGGATTGCAGTCCGAATCCTGGCCGCAACGCGTCGAGATGATGATCGTCTGGTCCGGATCACCCTTGCCGTACAGCAGCCCGATCACGATATAGGCCCCGTTGATCTTGGCGTCGATGTTGAAATCGGAATCCGGGCCGGTGCACGAGAAGCGGCGATACGCCGGATTCAAATGGTACTTCTCGTTGACCAACTGCCACGTCTTCGTCCAGTCGTCCGGGTGTTGCCTGTACCAGCGGAGCACATCCGTGATGCACTCGTAATACTGGCTTTCCTTTGGGATGCAGCGCAGTCCGGCCTCGATGATCTTGATGATGTCCGTCTCAAAAAAGGCCTCGGTATACATGCCCGAGACGAACTGCCCGCCGTAGAGACCGTCGCCGTAGTTCATCAGTCGGCCGAACTTCTCGCCCAGTTGGATCGCCACGTTGGGCATGCCGGGAGCGATGAGTCCTGCGAAGTCCGCCTCGATCTGATAGTCGATGTCGTCGGCGTGCTTGTTGAACTTGGGATGGCCCGAATCCGGCGGCGCGATACCGCTGCGCAGGTTGTCACGACCGGCCTTGTTGGCATGCCAGAGCTGATAGCCGCTGTTGGCGAAATCGAGGCCCGCCTGGCGAATCGATACGTCGAACCCGTACAGTTCCAGCGTCCGCAGGAACGTCATCTCGACGTAGAGATCATCCTGGTGGAACTGGTTGATCAGTCCGGGCCTCCATTCGGGCATCTCGTCTTCCGGAATGATGACCCCGTTGTAGCGAAACTCGGTGGGCCCGCCCCACCCGACGCCAGCCATCTGGCCGATCCACCCGGCCTTCATCTTGTCGACGTACTCGGCAACGGGAATCTGACGCACGTTCTGCTTTCCCGGCGTCAGTTTCGACAAACGCGCCCGGCCGCAACCCAACCCACCGGCAATTGTGAGAACAGCAGCGGGCAGTACCCAATATCGCTTCATGGTGTACCTCCTTCTTTCGGTGCCTTCACAAAGGGCCATTCACACTCGAGCGCCAGCAATACCGATCGACGAAACGGTCGGGCCCCCGAACCGCGCCCATGAGCTATTTATATCGCACCTACGCGGGGCGGTAAAGGCAAATCAGGCCGCCCCATCGTCCGAGATGGGAGGCAGGTTGCGGTCCCCGTATATTTGAAAGTGTGCGTTGCATTGAGCAACCCGGCCGGTATAATGGCACTCGTTTGAGGCGATGAGAAGCGCCTTTCCATGCGACGGATAACGAACCGAGCTACAATGAACCACAGGGTGCGAAATACGGGCTGGCTCATCTGGATGGCACTGTTGTGCTCGGGCGCAACAGCCGCCGAAACATGGCGGCTCCAGGACGGCAAAGAGTGGCGTTCGGTCGCGGCTGATCCGCAGGAGCGGTATCAGTTGGCGATCTCCGAACTCAAGGATTTCGTCCGTTCCGCTCGCGTCAGAGACGTCAAGGACGCCGTGGCGCAACTCCAGCAGGACTTCCCCCAGCGCGTTGGACCTGACCTCGAGCTGTACGCGCTCGGCGAACGAGAGTACTGGAGAGACCGTTATGCAAAAGCCACGGCGAAGTACGAAAAGCTGCTGAAGGACTATCCGGACAGCGAATTCGCCGAGTCGGTCATGGATCGCCTGTTCGAGATCGGCAACGCGTATCTGGGCGGTCGCAGGAAGACCGTCTTGGGCATATTTCGCATTCGCGGATACGCCGAGGGTGTGGAGATCATGGAACGGATCAGCGACCGAGCCGGTCTACACGAGCCCAACGGCGTCGGGCTCAAGGCGGCGATCGCCGTAGCCGAACACTATGAAGCGAGGGACAAGCATATCGAGGCCTACCTGAAATGGTCGGAGATTGCCTCGTATTGGGAGATGGGCCCGGTCGGCAAGAGAGCCATCCTCCAGATGGCCGAGAACAATCTTGCGGCCTACAACAAGCCCCCGGAGAAACGCCGGCCGCTTCTCGACGCCTCGAAGCTGGTCACGGCCAAGACCTACTACGAGCGGTTTGCCATGCGTTATCCAGAGGACGCTGCCAAGCATGACATTCCCGCCAAGCTCGAGCAGATCGACGAGCAGATGGCCTACAAACAGTATACGATCGGCCGGTATTACCATCGCACGAACAAGATCACGGCGGCCCATCTCTACTACGACATGGTCGTCGAGAACTGGCCCGACACCGAAGGGGCCGAATTGGCTGCCCAAGCCCGTCAGGAACTGCTCGACAGGACGCAGGATCGTGAAGAATAGGGCGCATACAAATCGACCCCGCGCGCTTCTCGTACTGGCCGGCGGCATCCTCATGCTGGTCGGTTCGGCGGGCTGCAACGGTGTCGGCGGCTATTCAAACCGGACCCTGTACCCCGACAACATCCGTAGCGTACGCGTGGAGATGTTCGACAATCGCAGCTTTCGCCGGGGAGTCGAATATACGTTGACCGATGCATTGGCCAAGCGAATCGAGGCCACAACGCCTTATAAGATCGTCTCCAGCACGGATCGCGCCGACAGCGTTATGAGCGGCCAGTTGGTATCCATCACCGAATCCTCGCTGACGATCGAGCGCGAACTGGCCCGGCCGCTGGAGAAAGAGGTCGTGCTGACCGCCGTGGTCAGTTGGAAGAACCTCGACACCGGAGAGCTTATGATCGACAGCAGGACCGTCACGGCGGCGGCAAGTTATTCCGACTTCCTCAATCAGGATTTCACGTACGCCTCGGCCTTGGCGGCAAACAAGCTGGCTCAGAGGATCGTAGAATTGATGGAAACCAAGTGGTAATGTGCGCAACAGGGGCTGTCTGGCAAACCGATCAGCGGCAGGCGCCCTTCCAGACACGGAATCGAATGCTACGATATGAAGAATGACTCGGATCATCGGCCGCCGCAATCGCCTCGCGACGGAAACAAGCGCCTGAACCGGAAGCCACCCCTGCCGAGCTATCGGCGAGGTCCGTTCAGTTGGCTCATCATCGCCCTGATCGTTTTCACGATAATGATGATGCTCCAGCAGGGGCTGGCGACGAACACGCTGCGCTGGGACGAGTTCCGCGCGCACCTTGAACAGGGCAACGTCGAGCAGATCGACATCGGGGACACGCAGATCGTCGGCAAGTTCAAAGAGGGTGCGGTCCCCGATCAGAAGTCGCTGGCGTTCCAGGTGAACTATCGACCGGAGAGCGGGGCGAAAGAACAGCTCAACGCGATAATCGAGAGCCTGGACGAGAAGGCGGCCGAAGACTCACGGTATGCGTTGAAGTGGGAATACACCAAACAGCAGGTCTGGCTGATCATGCTGATCAACTGGGTCCTGCCGATCCTGCTCCTGGTGGGCTTCTTCTACTTCTTCTTCGCCCGCAACCTGCGGGGCGGCGCCGGCGGCATGCTCATGTCCTTCGGCCGCAGCCGACACAAGGTACAAGGCAAGGACCACATCCGAGTCACCTTCAAGGACGTGGCCGGGATCGAAGAGGCCAAAGATGAGGTCGGTGAGATCATCGAGTTTCTCAAGAACCCCAAGAAGTTCCAGCGGCTTGGTGGACGCATTCCGCGCGGTGTGCTGCTGATCGGCCCGCCCGGCTGCGGCAAGACGCTGCTGGCCAAGGCCATTGCCGGGGAGGCCGACGTGCCGTTCTTCAGCATCTCTGGCAGCGACTTCGTCGAGATGTTTGTCGGCGTCGGCGCCTCGCGCGTGCGCGACCTGTTCAAACAGGCCAAAGACAACTCCCCCTGCATCATCTTTCTCGACGAGATCGACGCGATCGGACGCCGGCGCGGCGCCAGTTTCGTCGGCGGAGGTCACGATGAACGGGAGCAGACGCTCAATGCGATCCTGGTCGAGATGGACGGGTTCGATACGAACGACCAGGTAATCGTCATCGCTGCGACGAACCGCGCCGACATTCTGGACAGCGCCTTGACCCGACCGGGACGGTTCGACCGTCAGGTGATCGTGCCCCTGCCCGATCTGAAGGGCCGGGCCGAGATCCTGCGCGTGCACGCCAAGAAGGTCAAGATCGGACCGAACGTGGACCTGAACCGGCTCGCCCGGGGCACGCCGATGTTTAGCGGCGCCGACCTGGCCGCAATCATCAACGAGGCGGCCCTGGCCGCAACGATGTCCAACAAGGACTTCATTGAAATGGCCGATCTCGAAGAAGCTCGGGATAAGGTCCGTTGGGGGCGGGCCAAGAGAAGCCGGGTCATCGACAGCAAGGAACGAGAGATCACCGCCTATCATGAGGCCGGACACACCCTCGTGCAGTCCCTTATCAAGGATGCCGACCCACTTCATAAGGTCAGCATCATCCCGCGAGGCCCGATGGGCGGCGCAACGTTCGCCCTGCCCGAAAAAGACCGCACGATGTTCACCCGGCGATATTGCATAGCCCTGCTGAAGATCTGTTTCGGAGGCCGCATCGCCGAGACCATGTTCTGCGATGACATCTCCAGCGGCGCCCAGTCCGATATCGAGCAGGCCACGCGGATCGCCAAGCAGATGGTGCTGACCTGGGGTATGAGCGATCGGCTCGGGCCGGTCAGCTACGGACCAGACGGCACCCGGGACACCGGCTTCTATCTGCAAACCGAACGAGAGTACTCCGAGACAACCGCCGAGGCCATCGATGCCGAAATCCGACGCATCATGGACGAGGCCTACACCCAAGCTAAGCAACTGATCGAAGAGAACAAGCAGCGCCTCGAGGGCATCGCCACAGCCCTGCTCAAGTACGAGACACTTGACGCCGACGACGTCAAGCTCATCCTGGCAGGCGGGCAACTGGACAGGCCTACCGTCGGCGATCTGCTCGCCGCCGAGCAAGCGAAGAGCAACAACGACGCCGGCAACAACGATGCCGAGCAGAGGGCGACACAGAAGGAGTCGTCCAAATGACACTCTGATCTCTTCCTTCAGGTTCAGCGGAGATGCCCAGAATGAAGGCAAGCAGGCTGATTCTCGCGTGTGCCGCAGCGATCGCGTTGTTCGGGTCGCTGGCCTTCGGCACGAATGGCGCCGAAGGCATAGAGCTGGCCCGCGTTGACGACGAGCACTCACGGGTTCGTCTGGATGTCGTGCGGATCGATGGACGGCCGCACCTGGCGATGGTGTTTTCGGGCACCGACGACCTGCACTACTATGCAAGATCCGAAACGGCCCCGGCGGCTCCGTTCAATCTGAGGGTCCGTCCGTCCGCGGAAGGAATCGAGTTCGGCGAACCGGTCTTCCCTGCGTGGGAGATGTTCTATGACGTTGGCCTCGAGAAAGAAGTGGAGGTCTTCGCGGGCCATTTTGACGTCACCGTACCTCTGGTGTCCGTTCCGACCGAACCGGTGCGAGTTGACGTGCAGATCACGGGCATGGCCTGCACCAGCCAACTGTGTCTGCCTCCGTTTGATAGGACGCTGACCGCACGGGTCGATTTCTCGGCTGGAACCGTGTCCGGATTGGCGCAGGCTGAAAGCGCCGCGCAGCCACCGGCCGCCGCTCCATCTGTGTCGGTGGCCGACCGCCCCGACAGCGAGCAGACGGCCGAACGGCAGGCGATCCTGCCGTACAGCATGGGGGTCTACTACCTGCTGGCCATCGTCGCCGGCGTCTCGATCAATCTCATGCCCTGCGTACTACCGGTGATCCCCCTGATCCTGATGCGTCTGATCGATCAATCCAAGCGATCCGATGGCAGCCGTCTTGCGACCGGCCTGGCATTTTGCATTGGCGTGGTCCTGTTCTTCGCCGCGTTCGCCCTCGTCTCGGCGGTCATCAACCTCTCGACCGGCGCGGTCCTCGACCTCAACAGCCTGTTCCGCTACCCCATCGCGGTCATCGTGCTGTTCCTGGCCATCGTGTTGTTCGGCCTGGTCATGCTGGACGTGGTCACGATCTCGCTGCCCTCGGCGCTGGCGAGCCAACAGGGTTCGGGCTCCGGCCTTCCGGGCACCGCAGGCATGGGGTTCTTCGCAGGCGTTCTCAGCACGCCGTGCAGCGGGGCCCTGCTCGGCTTCGTCCTGGTCTGGGCCCAGACGCAGCCCCTGGCGGTCAGCAGCACCGCCATCATCCTGATGGGAGTGGGAATGGCGTTGCCCTATGCCGTAATCGTCTCGGTTCCGTCGCTGCTGGAACGCGTCCCAAAGCCGGGGACGTGGATGGAGATCTTCAAGAAATCGACGGGATTCCTGCTGTTTCTCATCGCGGCCAAGCTCACATTGGCGGCCCTGCCTAAGGATCGCCTCCTGAACGTGCTGACCTACGGCATCGTTTTCAGCTTCTGCGTCTGGATGTGGGGGACGTGGGTGGGGTTCGCGACCCCCGCCGGCAAGAGGCGACTCGTCCGCCTCGTCGCTCTGCTGATCGCCGTCGGCGCCGCCGTCTGGCTGCTCCCGGCCGGGGGACCGCCCGAGGGAGCGTCCATCGACTGGCAATCGTACGACCGCGACGCCGTCAGCCGTGCGACGTCGCAAGGGCGACCCGTCCTGCTGAAGTTCACCGCCGACTGGTGCACCAACTGCAAGATCGTCGAGCGAAGGGTCTACCACGATCCCGACGTCATCGAGCGAATCGAGCGCAAGAACGTCCTGCCGATCATGGCCGACACGACGCTGATCGACTATCCGGCGACCCGGGACTTTCAGCAGATCTACGGGGAGGCCGGCAATGTCCCGGTGACGATCGTCGTGCTGCCGAACGCAGAGGTCCGCAAGTTGCGCGGCATCTTCGACAAACAGGAACTGATCGATCTGCTCGACGAGCTGCCGGAGGGACCGAAGTAGATGGCGAAACACAAGGCCCCTGGACCGACGAAGACAACATCCAAAGCCAAGGCCCGCGAGTTCGACAAGGAGGCGGCGAAACAGCGCGTCAAAGAGGTCTTTCCGATTCTGCGCAAGACCCATCCAAATGCGAAGGTGGCGCTGAACTTCACGAATCCGCTGGAACTGCTGATCGCCACGATCCTGTCCGCTCAGTGCACCGACGTGCGCGTCAACATCGTGACCAAGGACCTCTTCCGGAAGTACACCTCGGTCTCCGATTGGGTCGACGCCGACGTCAAGGAAATCGAGGAGGATATCCGGACCACGGGGTTCTTCCGCAACAAGGCGCAGAACATCAAAGGCGCCTGCACCCGGCTCGCCGCTGAACACCATGGGCAGGTTCCCCAGACGATGGACGCGCTGACCGCCCTTCCCGGGGTCGGTCGCAAGACCGCCAACGTCGTGCTCGGCAACGCCTTCGGCATTCCCGGAATCGTGTGCGACACGCACGTGATCCGTCTGTCGCGCCGGCTCGCCTTGTCCGATAACTCGGACCCGGTAAAGCTCGAGTTCGATCTGGCCGATATCGTCCCCAAGAAGGATTGGACGCTCTTCAGCCACCTGTTGGTCTTTCACGGCCGTAACGTCTGCAAGGCCCGAAAGCCCAACTGCCCGGCATGCCCGATCGCGACCTGCTGTCCGGCCGCGAACCGGCCCGACCGGTGGTAATGAAACGAATGGCAACCCGAATCACCGGAAATGACTGAAATGATTGACACTCCCGATAAACCCGTGCAGGATCTGTGGCGGATGTTCAGGATCATGGCCGAGTTCACCGAGGGCTTCGAGGAGCTGGCCTCCGTCGGGCCGGCCGTCTCGATCTTCGGCTCGGCTCGAACGCCGTCCGACCACCCGTATTACACCATGGCCAAGCAGACCGCCGCGCAGACCGTCCAGGCAGGGTTCAGCGTCATCACCGGAGGCGGTGGCGGCATCATGGAGGCCGCCAACAAGGGCGCCGCCGAAGCCGGAGGGACCAGCATTGGCCTGAACATCGAACTGCCGATGGAGCAGATCCCCAACGACTACCAGAACCTCTCCCTGCACTTTCGCTACTTCTTCGTGCGCAAGGTGATGTTCCTCAAGTACGCGCACGGGTTCATTGTCTTCCCAGGCGGCTACGGGACGATGGACGAACTCTTCGAAGCTCTGGTCTTGATTCAGACGCTCAAGCAGATCCAGTTCCCGGTCGTCCTGATGTGCCACGATTTCTGGGACGGTCTGATCGACTGGATCAGGGACACGATGCTCGGGAACTGCGAATACATCTCGCCGGAAGACCTCGATGTGTTCACCGTAACCGACGAGCCGGCTGAAGCCGTCAAGATCATCACCGACTTCCGCGACCAGCAGGGCCAGAGCGGCCTGGCCATGCCTCCCGGTATGAAGAAGGAATCAGGGCCGGAGATTCGCCACGACACCAGTCCATTCACGGGTTGAGCCGCGGCAGGCCAACCCGGCTCATTCGTGCCGCAGCGACTCGATGGGGTCCATGTTGGCGGCGCGATAGGCCGGATACAGACCGAAGGCGACGCCGACGGCCCCGCTGATGCCAAAGGCCAGAGCCAGTGAACCGCCTGTGATGACCGTCCGCATCTGGCCGAAGTGCGTCACCAGGAATGGAATCAACGCACCGAGCGCCATACCGAGAATGCCGCCGGAGAACGTCAGGATCAGCGTCTCAGAGAGGAACTGGATCACAATGTCCCTCTTCTTAGCCCCGAGGGCCCGACGAATGCCGATCTCACGCGTCCGCTCGCTGACGGTGGCCATCATGATGTTCATGATGCCGATCCCGCCCACCAGCAGAGAGATCGCCGCGATGGAACCGAGAACAATAGTGAAGATCCGCTGGAAGTCTTTCGCCTGCCGCATCAACTCCAACGGAACGATGATCTCATAGTCGTTCTTCCTGTGAAAGCGGGCCAGAAGGGTCTCAACGCTCTGGCGCGTCCCCATGACCATGTCGATATCGCTGACCTGGACGATGATCTCCTGCAACTCGACCCGCTCCAGCGTCTGGCCGGTATCGGACGACATCTGCAACGACATCTCGCCGAAGCGTGCCCGCACCGTCGTCAGGGGGACATACATCGCGCCGACGTTGGCGCCGGTCGCCCTCCGGGCCCCCGTTGCGTCCCTGGACTCCAGACCGGCGGAGGCCGGCGTCTGGCTCTGTTCGGTAGCGATGCCCACTACGCGATAGTAGTTCCCACCGATCTTGACATCCTGACCGATCGGGTCGTCGAACGCAAACAACTCCTCGACCACACGCGCGTCGAGGACGCAAACCCCCTGTTTGTAGTGCATATCGGTGGTGCTGAGAAAGCGACCGAACTTCAAACGCGTCGGCGAGATCTCGGGGTACCACGGCACGGTCCCGACCAACTCCAGAGATACCCGGCGGTTGCGGTAGAGCGCCTGCTGCGAAATCCGCCGGTTCGGCACAATCACCTGCACGTTGGGAATGCCGTTCTGAAACCGCTCGGCATCCCTGTAGGTCAAGCCATATTCCAACAAGGCCTGCTGCTGGCCCCCGGCAGCTTGCTCCTCCGGAGGTTTGACCGTCTTGATGATGATGTTTCGGCTGCCAAGCTGGGCGATCTTCTCCTGCGCATCGCGGCTGGCTCCCTCTCCGATCGCCAGCATGGCGATCACCGACGAGACACCAAAGATGATCCCCAACGACGTCAGCGTAGAACGCAGACGGTGCATCCACAGGCTCTTGAAGCCGAGCTTGACCGTACGTTTGAGGCGAAAGAGGAACATAGCGTCCTATCGTTTGTGGAACTCGTCCTTATCAATGTATCCGTCAAAGAGCCGGATTACCCGCTCGGCCCGCGTGGCAATATGCTCATCGTGCGTCACGACGATGAGCGTCTTGCCCTCGTTGTGAAGACGATCGAGAATCGCGAGGATGTCGGCCCCGCTCGATGAATCCAAATTGCCCGTCGGCTCGTCGGCCAGGATGATCAGCGGATTGTTGGCCAATGACCGAGCGATTGCGACGCGCTGCTGCTGGCCGCCGCTTAACTCCGAAGGGCGGTGGCCAAGCCGATCCCCCAGACCCACCATCCTGCCCAACTCCCGGGCCCGCTCGGTACTCTCGTGCTCGGAGTAGCCTTGGTAGTACATCGGGATTTCGATGTTCTCGACCACGTTCAACTGCGCGACCAGATTGAACGACTGGAACACGAACCCGATGCGGGCGCCGCGGATCATGGACAACTCGTCGTCGTCCAAGGTCGAGACACTCTGGCCCCCGAGGCGATAGTCTCCACTGGTCGGCCGGTCGAGACAGCCGATCATATTGAGCAGGGTCGACTTGCCCGAACCGCTCGGTCCCATGATCGCCACGTATTCGCCACGCTCGATGGCCAGGTTGATCTCGCGCAACACCCGCAGTTCAGTGCTTCCAAGCTGATAGCTCTTGCACAGGTCTTCCATCACAAGGATGGGACCGTCCGTATCGAATCCGGATTCTTGAGGAAAATCGATCATCGCCTCTTGATTCCTTCGGCCTTGTCTGGTTCTGGAGTCCTAATCCGTTGGCGGCGCCGGGCTCGGCATCCGTTGCATCGGATCCGCTCCACCACTCGGCGCTCGTCCCTGGCCCGCCGGACCCTCGCCGCGTGCGCCGCGACCGCCGCCTTGACGTTGGAAACGTTCCATCATCTGCTGGCGCTGCTCCGGCGTCATCTCACCCACTTCACGGCGCAGACGTTCCATCATCTCCTTTCTCTGTTCCGGCGTCATCTCGCCGCCACCCGGCATCTCCATGCCTTCTCGCGGCCATCTGGGCTGTCGCATCCGCTGGCCCTCCTCAGCAGGCGCCTCCATCGCTTCCGGTGGCTCGGTCGCCCCTCCCGATGGTGCGGCGTCAGCATCGGTCGCACCGGGCACGGGCCGCGGCGGGCGCTCGCGGAACGACGAAGCCGTGGCCGACTCGGTGAACAACGGGGGATTCATCAGCACCTCTTCACCCTCTTCCAGGCCGCTGACGATCTGGACGAACGTGTCGTTGAAGGCGCCGGTCTGCACCTCACGTGGCTGGGGGCCCTGTGGCGTCGCCACGTAGCAGACTTTCCGCCCCTGACGATTGGCCACCACCTGGATGGGCACGATGATGACGTCGTGCAGCTCGCGCACAAGGATTTCCGCTCTGCAAGACATCCGCGTTCGAAGGAAATCATGCGTCCCGTCGATCCGTACCAACGTGGTATAGACCTTCAGATCTGGGTTCATGAAGCCTCGCGTCTGATCGGGCAGCGGTGCCACTTCAAGCACCTGGCCGTGCAGGACACGGTCGGGAAACGCATCCATCACAATGGTGGCCGACTGTCCCCGAGCCACCTTATCCACTTCTGTCTCGTGAACGCTGATCTCCGCCACCATGACAGCCGTGTCGGGCATGGAGATCAGTGTCTGGCCCTCATGGACAATCTCCCCCTCGGCAATGATGCCGCTGCCGCCGCCGCCCCGGCCGCGCATCATACGAAAGGCATCGGCACTGCCGCCGGTCCCATAGATGACCAGCCCGGGGGCCTTGGCCCGAATCGTACAGTTTGTGATCTGGCGTTCCAACTCGTCGACCCGAGACTGCTGCGCCCGGAAACGCTCCTGGGCGTTGGCCAGCCGGGCCTGGGCCTGAGCCAGCCGCGCGCGGCACTGAGCGTAGGTTCGCTCCAGCCGACGTCCGGCTTCAATATAGTCGCTCAACCGCTGTTCGGCGTTCTTGGGAAGATCGTAGCGGAGAAACAAGTCCAGATTGACCCTGGAGTTCTGCTCGGAGAACTCGCGATTGACGACCGTCAACTGATCTCCCTGCAAATCCAGATCGCTGACATAATTGGCGTCGTGGAGCTTCTCCGTGCCGGCCAGCCTCGCCTGCGCGGTCCGGAGATTCCCCTCCGCCAGCACGATGTCATCATTCATCCGCTTCAATTCCTGCCCGGCGGCCGACCCGTCCAGCAGTGTCGGATTCTCTCGCACCTCCGCAAGAAGAGGCGCGACGTGCCGGCTCAGGTCTGTCGTGTCGTTGGCGTCTCGCGTAAGCCTTTCCGCCAACTCAGCCCCCAGATATTTCTGGAGATCCATCAGGGCAAACCGGACCCGTAGCCGCCCGTCCGCGATGTCGCTCTCGTTCTGGATCACCTGAATGTCGTACGACTCCTTGGCGCTGGCCACGTTTTCCTCATTGGTGGCCAGGTCCATTTTCTCACGAACCAACTGCTCTTCCAGCGCCGAAGAATCCAATTGGATCAGGACCATGCCGTCATCCACGTCTCTCTGCGTGACGTACGTGCCGGCCGGGACGATGCTCACAATAGTCACTTCGGCGCCCCGGCGCGCCACCTCGCATCGATACTCGATCGACTTGTGCGCGCGAATGCTACCGCCCTCGCTGACCGTGATGACCAGGTCGTCGCAGCGCGCCGTAAACGTGCCGCCGGACACACTGGCGGCGCCCGCATCTCGCTTGATCGAAGCTACGAGCGCCGAGACGCCGGCGGCAATGACGAGGAAGGCCAGGGGAATGACCCAGCGCCGCTTCGCAGGCCGTCCGGCCCCTTTCGTATGATGACGTGGACGCGGCGAAGTCGGTTTCGCTTGACTGCTCTGTTCATGTCTCATTGTGCCGTCTGCTCCCACATGCCATCGGGTCTGACTTGCAGCACCCCAATATCCCGAAAGAAGCTCAGCTTGGCGATCATATGATCGACCAGAGCGCCCAGGACGTCGTTCTGGGCCCGGACAAGCGCGTCTTCGGAATCGAGCAGAAGTCGCACGGTGCCCCGCCCGTACTGAAGCGACAGCTTCTCGACCTCGACCCGTCTCTGGGCCAGATTCAGACCGATCTGTTGAATGCGATAACTCTCAGCCGTCTCTGCCAGGTCACGATACGCCTGGCGCACGCCGAGCTTGACTTCATCAACCTGCTCGTCGTAGTTGCGATACCGCTGCTGCACAGTGATCAGGGCCTCGCGATAGGCGTTGCGCTCGGCCTTGCGATCCAGCGGCAGGTCCGCCTCCAGTCCGAGCCGATAACGCCCCTCGTGAAACTGGAGCGATGCGAACTTTGTCTCGGGTTCGGAGGCGACGTTGGCGCTGCCGATCAGGTTCAACTGCACGCCCAGTCCCTTGGCGGCCAATTCCAGCCTCCGCTCCGCATCGTAGAGCCCGTCCCGCGTGTTGGCCAGGTCCAGCCGCCGCTCCAGGGCCAGCTCCGTGGCGTCTGCCTCGGTGTACTCCGGCCGAGTGATCCCGAGATCGGCCAGCATCGTCAGTTCATTCGGGTCCAGCGAAACATCAGCATCGGTCGGCAGGGCCAGACGAATCTTGAACCGGTCGAGCGTTTGCTCGTAGCGCTGGCGCGCCGAGACCAGGTTCTGCTCGGCCGACAACAGCCGCTGCTCGGCCTCGCCCAGATCGTACGCAGGCCGCTGGCCCACTTCGACCTCCATTCGCAACTGGTTCGTCGATTCCACCAGTCGTCGATAGCTGGCCTCCTGGATCGAGACACTCTCTCGCTGCTGCAAGACCCGATAATAGTCGCTGATGACCGAGACCACAAAGGTCTGCCGATAGCGATTGAAGGAACGAATGCGATACAGCACGTTCCGTTCGGCCTGGGTCAGGTTCTCCCATGCCGACAGGCCCGCCCCGGAACCCAACACGGGGAACGCCAGCGTGCTGGTGAGCACCGAGCCCAGCGTTGTCTGCGGATCGCCGCTGAGAAACCGCGCCCAGTCCACCGCCAACCCACCGGTCATCTGAAGACCGCTGGCGAAGAGAAACGTCTGATTGACGCCGCCGGAGGCCCCCGCGGTGACGTCTTCGCCTGCAGCGCTCTTGGCATAGGTGACATCGAACGTACCGAACCACTGCGGTGCGTACCGATGCCGCGTCAGCGTCAGATCGAGTGCTGAAAGATACAGCGATTCCTTCTGCGATTGATACTCCCTGCTGAAGCGCGTCGCAATCTCCACCGCCCCGGCCAGACTCATCACGCCGCCGGGCGGAACCACCTCCAGGGCCGCCACCTCATTCGGATCGGCGTCTTGAATCCGGTAGTTGGCCATCCGGCCGAAGTCGTCCTGCCATTTGTCTTCCAGTATCTTGTAGACTTCCTCGTCGGCCTTTGCCTTATAGTACTCGCGACTGCATCCGCCGACCATGCCCACGACGAGAACGCCGCAGAGCCCCCAGGTCAACAGGATGGCGTGCCCCGCCCCGCATAACGTGAAGCACCTTCGCCATTCAGTCGTCACAGACTCATCTCCATCGAACAGATTCTCTCACACCACCGATACACCGCTTCGGACGGCCCGCTGGGTCCATTGTACGCGGATACACCGCCGCCGCAAAGCGTATTCTGGTCTCTTCGACGCTTACCGACGCGACGATATTGCAGAAAATCCTCGATCCGGGCCAAGAAGGCCCCACATTCTCCATGCGCCGCCGCACACCGGCCGAAAGCCGCCCGGCGCACAGCGTCTCCCACGGCGGCGAAGGCGTCTCCATCGACTTGTCCACACGATAGTCGGCCCGGATCGGACGCGACCGACCGCACGGCGCCCTATGTCCGCGCCATGGGTCACCGGCCATGAGAAACTGGCGACGCGCGGTCGCCCCTGTAGTCTCGCATCCCGTCGGGTCCGCCTCCCGCTACAGGCTACGAGTCAAGGGACATTTCTTCCCATTTCCCGCAACGCTCTCCGCATCGGGTAATCAAGGCACCGCTATCGACAACCTCAACGACCTCACAGCAATTCGGGCAATCCTCACAGAGGAAGCTCTGGGTCTGAAAATCCGATTCTGTCAAGGCAAACCCGCGAAAGCGCGGTGCTTCAATTGGGTGTTTGGCGACGGTCAACGCGGCCCCATAGGCCCCATGACCATATGGCACTTCGGTACGATAATCTCCTCTTTCAGGATCTGCGTGAAGGCCCGGCAGATTCCCTTGTTGGCGCTGACTCCTCCCGGAAAAACGATTGGCGGGGTGATCTTCTTGCCGTGACAGACATTGCTGAGATAATTCCGGACCATTGCCATGCAAAGGCCCATCATGATGTCCGGTTCATCGAGAAATCAACGAGCATGCCGTCCTTGACAAGCGTGATCTTGCTGTCTTGGCCGCCGATCTCGAGAATGGTGCGGACGTCGGGATGCAGATGGATCGCCGCCCGTGCATGCGTGGTGATCTCGTTCTTGATCACATCGGCGCCGACAATAGCCCCGATGATCTCCGAGTGAATCCGCGGCGCGCGCCAGCGCCCTCTGAGTGGATTGAATCGGCTTGCCGTCCGCACGCACGTATTCGGAGTGAAGGATCTTGCAGGCGGAACTCGTGACGATCAGATTGGTGCTGATCGAACCCACATCGATGCCGATATCGCCGATCCTGAAGATCTTGAGCTTGAAACCCATGTCTCCCAGGAGCTTCCGCTGCATCCCCTGATAGTACCGAAGTCGACAGGTGCCACAACTGTTGACCATGACCGCGTATTGGACGCCTTCCCTGGCCGCCTTGATGAAGTGGCCGGTGTACACCTTGAACGGCATGCAGGCGGTTTCCGGAGAGACGTCCACCCCAAGCTTCAAGATCTCCTCGTTCTTGCAACCATTCCCGACCAGCACAGTCGATACGGGGCCTTGGGCATTTACGTTTTCCCCGATACACACCCGAGGGTTTTCCCTGTATTGCTGAACACGGACCAAGCCATATAGTAATATCATTATATTTCTATTCTTCAATATCTTTAGGGTGTGCATATGGACAAGAATCTGGCAGACCATACGGCTGACATGCTTCGGGCGATCAGCCATCCGATCCGCCTCCGGATCGTCGAGGTGCTGGAGGCCGGACCGATGTCCGTCGGCCAGATCGCCGAGGCCCTGGGCGAACGACAGGCCGTCACGAGCCAGCAGTTGAGTATTATGAAGGACAAGGACATTCTCAGCTCCCGCCGCGAGGGGGCCCGCGTGTTCTATCGGATCGAAAACAAGGATGCAGTCCGTGTGCTCCGATGCGTCCACGATCATTGCCGAAGGAGCAAAGCAAGATGAAACACAGGATTACCGATTTTTCGCTGAACCACTACAGACTGGTTACAGCGGTGATGGTGGTCGCCACGGTCGTGCTGGGATCGCTGATCCCGCGCATTCAGGTGGACACCGATCCGGAGAACATGCTGGCCTCCGACGAGCCGGTGCGGCTCTTCCACGACCAAACCAAGGAGGAGTTCGTCCTTTCCGATATGGTGGTCGTCGGCGTGGTGAACGATGCGCATCCCGACGGGGTGTTCAATCCGGTCTCGCTTCACAACATCTACGAACTGACGGAATACGCACGAACGCTGCGCTGGCCGAGCGAGGAGGACCCGAACCGTCAGATCGGCGTCATCGAGGTCGATCTGATGGCCCCGTCCACCGTCGACCACATCGGCCAGGGCGGCCCCGGCGTCGTCACGTTTGAATGGCTGATGCCCCGCCCCCCCGAGACAGACGCTGAGGCGCTGGAGATCCGCGACAAGGCCATGTCCAATCCGCTGCTCAAGGGCACCGTCGTCTCGGACGACGGCAAGGCGGTCGCCCTGTATCTGCCGCTGACTCACAAAGACCTGAGCCACAGGGTCTATCGCGCGCTGAACACAAAGATCGCGGAGTTCGAGGGCGACGAGGAATACCACATCACCGGTCTGCCCGTCGCCGAGGACACGTTCGGCTACGAGATGTTCGTACAGATGGCGATCTCGGCCCCGCTGGCAATGACGGTCATCTTCCTGTTGATGCTGGTGTTCTTCCGCAAGCTCGTGTTGGTGATCTCGCCGATGATTGTGGCGATGGTGGCGGTCGTCTCGACGATGGGCGCGCTGATCGGGTTGGGGTATCCGGTCCACATCATGAGTTCGATGATCCCCATCTTCCTCATGCCGATCGCCGTCGTCGATTCCGTGCACATCCTGTCGGAATTTTTCGACCGGTACACCAAGGCCAAGGGCCGTCGTCAGACGATGCTCGAGGTGATGGACAATCTGTTCATGCCGATGCTGTACACCTCGCTGACGTCGGCGGCCGGGTTCGCCTCGCTGGCGCTAACCCCCATCCCCCCGGTCCAGGTCTTCGGAATCTTCGTCGCGGCGGGCATCATGGTGGCGTGGGCCTGCACCATCACCTTCATCCCCGCGTATGTCATGTTCCTCAAGGAGGGTTCCCTGGAGAACTTCGGCGCCGCCGCCGTGCACGAGCAGAAGCAAACCTGGCTGACCCACGTGCTCCACGGCATGGGCAAGCTCACGTACACCGCGGCCAAACCCATTCTCGTGGCGATGGTCATCATTGTGGCCGTGGCCCTTTACGGCATCACCCGGATCCAGATCAACGACAACCCCATCAAGTGGTTCGCCCGGAGCCATCCGATCCGCATCGCCGACGTCGAGTTGAACAAGCACTTCGCGGGGACCTACGAGGCGTATCTGGTCCTCTCCGATGCGAGCGATCCGAAAGCCGACACAGAATACGTGCACGGTCTTCGCGACCGCCTCTTGCGACAGGGTGAAGAGCTCGCCCTGGACGGGCCCGTCGCCACGGCCGTACTCGCCGATGCAGAGAAGACCCTCCTGGCCGAGGCGTCGAAGAACCTGACCCGACTCGGACTGCTTGAGAGGCTCGGCGAGTACGCCCAGGAGAAGGAGGCCTCGGCGCCCCAGGAGGCAGCCGGCGTCTGGTACGAACTGATCGACTTCTTCGACATGGAGACCGAGCGGCTCAAGGTGTTCAAGCAGCCGGAAGCCCTCCGTTACATCGCGCAACTGGAGGACTACCTGGAAGAAACCGGCCTGGTCGGCAAGACCAACTCGATCGCGGGCATCGTCAAAAAGGTGCACCAGGAGCTGATCGACGGCCGGATCGAGAACTACAGGATTCCCGATGCCCCTGCGGCCGTGGCCCAGTGCCTCATCCAGTTCCAGAGCAGCCACACACCCGACGACCTGTGGCACTTCGTCACCAACGACTACGACAAGGCCAACCTCTGGCTCCAGCTCCGAAGCGGCGACAACAAGGACATGGAGCAGGTCGTCAGGGCGGTGGACCGATTCTTCGCCGAGACGCCGCCGCCCGTGCCCATCGAGCACGACTGGGCCGGTCTGACCTATATCAACATTATCTGGCAGAACAAAATGGTCTGGGGCATGCTCCAATCCCTGCTGGGCAGTTTCATCATCGTCTTCATCATGATGGCGATCCTGTTCCGTTCGCCTCTGTGGGGCCTGATCAGCATGATCCCGCTGTCGATCACCATCGTGGTCATCTATGGGATTATCGGCCTGGTCGGCAAGGATTACGACATGCCCGTGGCGGTGCTCAGCGCGCTGACACTGGGGATGGCCGTCGATTTCGCCATCCACTTCCTGGAACGGGCGCGGATGACCTATGCCGAGACCGGGTCGTGGAGAGACAGTGTGGCCGAGATGTTCGGCGAACCGGCGCGGGCGATCAGTCGAAACGTCCTGGTGATCGCCATCGGCTTCATGCCTCTGCTGGCGGCCCCGCTGGTTCCGTACAAGACGGTTGGCATCTTCCTCTGTGCGATCATGGCGCTGTCGGGCATTGTGACCCTGATGATCCTGCCGGCGATTCTGAGGGTTGGCGAGCACCGGCTGCTGCGACCCGCCAGAACGCCGCAATCGCCCGGCTGCAACTGTGTGTTCTGCATGATCGTCTCCGTGGCGGCTGTAGTGCTGGTGGCGTTGAACCTCCACCAGAACTGGGAGATGAGCCTGGGTCGCCTGGCCGTGCTCGGCCTGATCGCCATACCGCTGGCGGCGTTGACCTGCGGCATCATGTCGCGCCGGCAGGCCTGTCGAATGGCCAAGGCTCAGCAGGATAAGGTCAAGCCAGTCAACGAATAGAGAGGTGTATCATGACGGTGGAAACGATGCTTCGAGGAATTGCCGGCTTCTTCGTGATTGCGAGCGTTCTGCTGGCGCATTACCATTCCCCCTATTGGCTGTGGTTCACGGGCTTCGTCGGTTTGAACCTGCTTCAATCGGCGTTCACCAACTGGTGTCCGATGATGACGTTCCTGAGGAAGCTCGGAGTCAAAGGCTGATACAGATGAAACGGAGGTATACTATGTTTCGCTCAAGACACTTCATTGTATTGTCGGTTTCTATCATTCTCGGTCTGGTTGCCGCAACTGGCGTGCCTGCGGCCGAGGGCGATGTGCCCGACATCCAGACGATTGTGACCAAGGCCAATATCGCCGCCTATTATCAGGCCGACGACGGCAAGGCCAAGGTCAAGATGACCATTACCAACAAGGCGGGCCAGACCCGCGAGCGCGAGTTCATCATTCTTCGCAAGGACGTCGAGGACGGCGGCGACCAGAACTACTTCGTGTACTTCCAGCGCCCGTCCGACGTCCGCCGAATGGTCTATATGGTTCAGAAGCGCACGGGCGAAGGTCGAGACGACGATCGCTGGCTCTACTTGCCGGCCCTCGATCTGGTCCGCCGAATCGCCGCCAGCGACAAACGAACCAGCTTCGTCGGCTCCGACTTCGTTTATGAAGACGTCTCCGGACGGGGGCTCGATCAGGACACCCACGAGCTGATCGAGACAACCGACACCCGGTTCATCGTCAGAAACGTGCCAAAGAAACCCGACGAGGTCGAGTTCAGCTACTACACCGTGGCGATTGACCGCAAGAACTACATGCCGATGAAGATGGACTTCTACGACAAGCAGGGCCAGCTTTACCGTGTCATTGAATCGAAGGAAGTCAAGGTAATCCAGGACTTCCCCACGGTCACCAAGTCGGTCGTCAAAGACCTCAGGACCGGCGGACAGACCGAGATGGAATTCACGGACATCCAATACAACATCGGGATCGGGGATATCTTCGAGGAACGCTACCTCCGCAGACCCCCTCGGGAGGCCATGAGATGATTGTCAACCCGCGCATGATGTTCGCCGCCGTCCTGTTCGCGGCGACGTTTTCTGCGGTCGTCGCCGCGCAGGATGAGCCGCCGAGGGAGAACCCGATCCGGGAGTTCCTCGACAAGATCGACACCGAGTACCACGGCTTCTATGAGGTGCGCGCCGGTTCCCGGCTTCAGAACGATCCGCACCAGAAGGACCTGTCGATCATGGAGGCACGCTACCAGTTCGATCTGTTCAGCATGCGCGACTGGGGCGACATCAAGGTCAAAGGCGACGTCTACGGCGACGGTGTGGAAGAGAAAGCCGTCTTCGACCTGCGCGAAGCGAACATCTTCGGACGTCCGACCGACTTCATGGACGTCAAGCTGGGCCGACAGGTCCTGACCTGGGGGACGGGCGATCTGGTCTTCATCAACGATCTGTTCCCCAAGGACTGGCAATCGTTCTTCATCGGCCGCGACACGGAGTACCTCAAGGCCCCTTCCGATGCGGCAAAGATCAGCCTGTTCGCCGATTGGGCCAACCTCGACATCGTGTATACGCCGGAGTTCGATTCCGACCGGTTCATCAGCGGCGAGCGATTGAGCTACTGGAACCCCGTGCTGGGAGAAAGGGCCGGCCGGGACGACAAGCTCGGCACCGAGCGACGACGCAGGTTCTTCAGGGACGATGAGCTGGCCCTTCGCGTGTATCGCAACATCCAAAACTACGAACTGGCGTTCTACGGGTACTGGGGCTATTGGAAGAGTCCCGGCGGGTTCAACGAGACCATGACCGATGCGATCTTTCCAGAGCTGCACGTATACGGCGCCAGCCTTCGCGGAGCGATCGGCAAGGGGATCGGCAACGTCGAAGTGGGTTACTACGATTCGGTCGATGACCGCCGCGGGGACGACTTCCTCATCAACAACGCCGAGATGCGTTACCTCGTCGGTTATGCCCAGGACATCGGACGCGATTTCACCGCCGGTCTCCAGTACTACGTCGAACAGATGCTCGATTACGGCAACTACAGGGCCAGTCAGCCCGAGGGCATGCCCGCACGGGACGAGTTTCGTCATTTGTTGACGTTGCGACTGACCAGGCTGCTGATGAACCAGAACCTGACCCTGTCGCTGTTCACGTACTATTCGCCGTCCGACGAAGACGTCTACATGCGCCCGATCGCCAACTACAAGGCCACCGACAACCTCGCAGTGGAGATCGGCGGGAACGTCTTCTTCGGCGACGAAGACCACACCTTCTTTAACCAGTTCCGCAAGAACACCAACGCGTACCTCGCGGTGCGCTACAGTTTCTGAGGACACATGCCCGCGCCGCAACCGACGGCGCGTGCCCGGTCGCAAGACGAATGGAGATGGACCACCATCCGGAGCCGGCATTGGCGACGCCGGTGAAGGCTTGGCACTCGTCAGAAAACCGCACCACTGGACCCAGTCGGAGTAGGGACGCCCCTTGACGGGGCGCCCCCTCCACGGATCCGGACGAGCGGGATTACCGCATCCGGCTCCTGTCTTGG
>CAZSXM010000067.1:0-23581 GCA_964610435.1 uncultured Pirellulales bacterium
TCCAAGACAACGCCACATCGCGCGGGACATCCGTTGCCTGATCGTCGGGATGCGGGTCGCCGGCAAGGGTACTATCGGTCCGACTCAGCATCACCTCCTGAATCTCCGCCTCCGTCAGAGCGTGGTTGTAGATTCGCACATCATCCAGCAGGCCGGGATAGAACTCCGAGACCCCGCCGGCCCCACCAATCCATAGAGCCGTATTGCCGAGGGTCCCGGGTGACGCACTGACATTCTGATACACCAGCACCCCGTCTACGTACCCACGCAAGGTGGTCGTGGCGGGATCGTGTGTCATAGCCAGATGATTCCACTGCGCCGTTGCGGCCGGTGCGTTGGGCTGATTTGCATTGCCCGATGCAGCGCCAAATCTAAAGTGCCATTGGTTCTCAGGACTGATCCAAATACCATAGGCGTTGTTGTAATGGATGTCGCGGTTCTTAGCCAATACCGTCGTCCAGGTGGTTCGGGGCACGGAGGCGGGCTTGACCCATAGTGTTATGGAGACAGTCCTCTCGTCGATGAACGCGATGTCGTCTCCATGAGGAACCAAGACGTGTCCGTTTACGCCGTCCACGCTCAGGACGGTGCCCCGATCAGCGTCCCGGACGAACTCGGCGCCGCCGACCAAGGCACCATCGTTACTGCCCACCACATCCCGGACATCTCCGTTCAAAGGCCAATGAGCAACCAGGGCAGCCGATGCGGCGCCCGTCGCGCCAAGCACTGAGGCCAAACCGAGAAACATCACCACTGTTCGACACATGACAAGCCTCCTTCCGGAATTCAGATATGGTTCACGCGTTCCACCCATGCCGGAACGATCATTTCTTTTCCCTCAGCACCGCCCGCTACTCAGTCCGTATGAAAGCCCTTGTCGTCTTCCCGGATATCCTCTCCGGTCTACAGCCGCCTCATCTACGCACAGCCTCGATCCACACTCTATTATGCCCCACCGTGAGCCCAAGAAACAATGCCATTTTGCGCACCAGCCGTGTCATTTTGCGCAACATGACAGGACCCTCGGTCTACCTTTCACGAGAACAACCGAGTCCGCGCGGCATGGAGCCTATCATCTCAGAACTGACATTGCCGGCGGTACGTCGTTGGACTGATCCCTTTAGCCTTGCGGAAGAGGCGAGAGACATGACCGGCGTCCGGAAACCCCAGGGCCCTGGCAATCTCGCCGACGCTCTTCTGTGTCTCGGTCAGCATCTGCATGATGAGTTCCAGACGGACCCGCTCGATTTCGTCGTGGATGGAGCGCCCCAGTGCCTTGCGGAACCGCTGCTCCAAAGCCCGACGGGACAAACCCGTGCGCTCGACCACCTGCTGAACTCCGATGCTGAACTGGCCGCAACGCCGAATGTACCGCAGGGCCGCCACGACATCCGCATCCTCCATCGCCAGAACATCCGTCGACTGCCGTGCGACGACGTGCATCGGATGAATCCACAGAGTCGGCCTGCCCTTCTCCCTGCCTCTGATCAATCGATCGAGGGTCTCCGCCGCTTCGTAGCCCGCCTTCTCCAGTGTCCAGGCCACGCTCGACAGGCGCGGACTGCACAGATCACAGATCAGTGTATCGTTGTCCACGCCCACTATGGCCACCTCATCGGGGACCTTGAACCCCTCGGTCTTGCAGGCTTCGATTACCAATTCGCCGCGGTCGTCGTTGCAGGCCATGACACCGATTGGCTTTGGCAGACGCCGAAGCCAGCTCATGATGTGCGGTAACTCCTTGTCCCATGTCCGGTCTGATGCTGCACCGGAAGATGCATATACCTCCACCTCGAAACCGCCTTGGCCGATCCTCGCACGGAAACTATCGCGTCGCCGGCGCGACCACCACCAGTCATCGAATCCGCAATAGGCGAAGTGTGACAAGCCCAGAGAGAGTAGATGATCGGCCGCAATCTGGGCGACGCTCTCGTGCTCCGTGACAACGTTGACAACCCCCTCAATGGTCTCGCGGCTATAGGGAAAGCACACGGTTGGAATGCCCATCTCGATGATGGCTCTGGCTTGCGGCGGCTCGCGCATGAAGATGCCGTCCGGGCGCAGCCTCTGGAGAGCCTCCACGAGTTGCTGTTCCGCCTTCGCTTCGCGGTACTCCAGGGGCCGGTAAAACGTCCATAGGCCCTGGAGCCGAGCGTATTCGGCGATCCCGCGCAGGATGCCCCGCGTGTACTTCCGAGACGGATTGATCAGCAATGCGATTTTCACATTCTCGGGCATTGGCCTGACCCTTTGTCTGCATGGAAAGCACGGGCGAATGACGATTCGCCGCTATGCCTGGGCCCAGTAGATCTCCTTGAGCGAGGGATAGAGACGTTGATAGAGGGCATACCGACCGTCATACCGGTCACTGCTTGCGGGATCTGGCTCGATCACCCGGTTGAACCCCACCGCATTCTCAGCAGCGGACGGGACATCGGGATAGTCGCTGGCTGCAACCGCCGCCAGGATGGCTGCCCCTATACAGGCGGCCTCCGTCACGCGCGGGACGCACAGCCGCATCCGACAGATATCCGCCTTCAGACCCAGCCACAATGCGCTGCGCGCACCGCCCCCGACCGCGTGCAGTTCGTCCAGAGCAATCCCTGCTTCGCACAGCAGTTCGAGGTTGCCTCGCAGTTCAAACGTCAGGCCTTCTAGAATCGCCTTGGCGATCTGTGCCTGCGTGGTCGCAAACGTCAATCCTACGATCGCCCCTTTGGAGTGCGTATCCAACAGAGGCGTTCCCGCCCCCGCGAAGTGGGGCAGCGCGAGCAGGTCCGTCGGCCCCTCGCCGGCGTCTGCTAACACAGAATCGTACGCATTCTGTCCCGTCGCGCCCGCCTGGGCGATGCGGTCCTGGCAGAGCGTGTCCCGGAACCAGCGCAGTGTCAACCCTCCGCCGTGATTCAGTGTCATCGCCAGATACCGTCCGGGAACCACGTGCCGATAGACCGAGATACCGCCTTCGCGCAGCCTGCGATGGACCACCGGCGACGCCATGGCCACCTCCACCACCTCCGCCGTGCCGGTCGAAACCATCGCCCGCCCGGGTCGGATCACGCCGCTGCCCAGCGCCGCACACGCCTGATCGTGCCCGCCCGTAGCCACCAGGACGGACGCCGGCAAACCCACCTCGCCAGCGACGGCCTCATCGAGCGTCCCGACGACCGATTCGCTCGCTGGCAGAAGTTCGGCGAGGCGGCCCGTGTCAATTTCGCAGCGATCGAGAAGATCAGCAGCCCAGGCGGAGGTTCCAAGGTCGTACATCTGCGTCCGCGACGCCAGGCAATGGCTGATCACGGCCCGGCCGGTCAGCCGGCGGACGAAGTAGTCCTCATAGAGCAGCCATTGCGCCGCGTCCTTCCACAATGCTTGCTCATGGGCCTGGACCCAGAGCAGCTTGGTAAGCGTGTTCATCGTGTGCATGGGCATGCCCGTCCGCTCGAAGAGCGTCTCAGGCCCGAACGTCTCGGCCAGCCACTCGTTCTCCGCGGTCGTCCTCGTATCCATACCCAAAATGGCGTGCCGCATGGGACGGCCCATCCGATCGACCGCAATGACCGCCTCGCCTTGGACCGATAGCGCGATCGCCTTGGGTGGGTCGGCCCGGCTCTCTCCCACCGCCTCGGCCAGCGCCTCCATCGCCAGTTGCCAGACCCGCTCGGCGTCCTGCTCGGCCCAATGCGGATGGGGCGTGAGCACGGAATACTCACGGGAGGCGATTGCAGCGATCTTCCATTCGCCGCTGAACACGGCCACCTTGCAGCCTGTCGTTCCGATATCCAAACCGACCACCGACATAGGCACCTCACTTCACGCCGAATCCGCTTCACTCCAGTTCGATGGCGTCGAGGGATTGCAGCAGTTCTTGCTCGGCGATCTGCCCCGCCATCCAGCGATCCTGGAGCCGGCGCAACTGCAAGACCGTGGACGACTCGCAAAGTTCCACATCCTCGTATCGTATGGGCCTGTCTTGCGCGACGGGCTTCGCCAGCTTGGCGCCCTTGGCCAGACCGATGGGCAAAAGGCCTTCCGACGTGGCGGTCTCGTACACGTCGATCAGGGCATAGAACGAGCAGCCGCCGATGCCGTCCAAGACATCGCCCGCTTGAAGATCCTGCTTGGCAACCGCGAAGACGTCGGAGACCAGGCGATTCATCGGCTGCATGTTGGATTTCTTGCGGATCGCCAGCATTGCGCACGTCAGAGGGACCTCGATGCTGCACAGATGGTACGGACGAAACAGCGTGTAATACGGACCGTTGCCCATGTCCCGATACGCCAGCGCCTGCCGCAACCGTGGGTGGTCCGTCGTCACCACGAGAAACACGCCCGGATGCACGCCGCCGATCCCGTAGTCCACTACGCCGACGCGATGCAGCACACCCCCATGCTCCTTCAGCGCAAACGTCTCGTTGAGCCTGTCCCGGCTCGTACGCGGACCGTGCATCCCCCGCACGTCCGCCACCAGCCCCGTCGCATTCGAGACCGCCGCCATCTCGATCATCGTCTTGCTGCCATCCACGAATTCAATCAGCATGTTGGGATTCAGCCCCCGCCGCGCCGCCTCCTTCGCCCAGGCCTCGTCCGTCGGCTTGGCGTGGCGGTCCAGCGGGTTGTTCTTGCCCTTGCCCACCGCCACGATCGTAAAGCCCAGCGCATCGGCAAAGTCATACAGATCCTTGCACGCCGCCGGTTCGTCGCCGGCCGCCAGGGCATAGAGTACGCCCTTCTTCTCCGCATACCATCTCAGCAGAGGTCCGACCGTGATATCCGTCTCGACGTTCATCATTGCCAGTTGCTGTCCGTGTCGCGCCGCCAGCATCGCCGCCTGCGCGCCGACCTCGGGCACTCCCGTTGCCTCGAGCATCACCTCGACCTGCTTCATCGCGGTGACCACGCGAAAATCGCTCGTGCACACCCGCTTGCCCGCCGCCACCGCCGCATCAGCCTCGCCCGCCGAATCCACCTTCACCACCTCGCCCTCGAGCCCCGCGATGCCGAAGGCCTCTCGCGCCCGCGACAAATTTACATCCGCAATCACGGGGATATCAATCCCCTTCATCATTGTGATCTGGGCGACGACGTCGACGCCCATCTGCCCCGCGCCGATCAGGCCGATGCGCACCGGTTTGTTCTGCTCGTGTCTTTCGTGAAGGTCCGTGTTCAAACCGATCATGGTTCACTCTTTCTCAAAGGAGATGAGGACCTTCAGTGCATTTCCGCTTGCGGCCGTCCGATAGCCTCGGTCGATCTCATCCAATGAAAACCGATGGGTAATGATCTTCTCGGCCGGCAGCGTCCCATCCGCCAGCAGATCGAGCGCCTGGCGATGAACGCGCGGATGATACGAAAATGTCCCAATGACTTCGACCTCGCCGTAGTGAATCCTGTTCCCATCCAGTGTGGTCATGGGGTTGGCCTTGGGCAGCCCGCCGAAGAGCAGGACCTTGCCGCCCTTGCGGACCATCTCGACGGCCTGCCTCTGCGTCTCGGCCACAGGATTGGCACAGACGGCAATGTCAGCGCCCAGCCCGTCGGTAAACTCCCGCACTCGCGCGACAATGTCATCCGCTGCGTCTACGACCAGATCCGGATCGAATCGCCGGGCAAGCTCCTGCCGCACCTTGCTGCGCTGGACCACGACGACCCTGGCCTTCCGCGCCTTGGCCACCGCCACGTGCAAACAGCCAATCGGACCGGCCCCCAGGATCACCACCGTATCGTCTTTGCCGGTCCCTGCCCGGTCATGTGCCGCCAGCACCGAGCAGCTCGGCTCCGAAATCGCCGCGTGCGCAAAGCTCAATCCGTCCGGCATCCGGTTGACGATCCCGTCTTCCAGAATCTGCGCCGTCAGCGCCATCCGCTCGGCCATCCCGCCGGGGAGGCCCGGGGTAATCCCCACGAAGTGGAGCCGGTCGCAAAGGTTGTATCGCTCCCGCTTACAGTAATAACATTGTCCGCAGTGCACGTCCGGCGCAATCGCCAGACGATCCCCCACCTTGAAACGCGTGCATCGCTCGTCGACCGCGATCACCACTCCCGATACTTCGTGCCCCGGTGTCACCCCGCCCGAACAGGCAGGTGGACCCTCCTTCCATCGACGCAAATCCGATCCGCAGATCCCGCACGCCTTGACCGCCAGAACCAGCCCGCCCGCCGGAACCTCGGGTTCCGCCACCTCGCGTACCTCAATCGTCTGTGCTGCCGTTAAGAACGCTGCCTTCATCAATCATCCTCAATTCTGTCTGGTCAGATTGCCGGTCATCGTCCCTGTTTCTCCGCTTCGATCTTAACGCCGACGGCGCCGCCGGGGTGGGTGTGGCCGAACTGCTCCTTGGTGTAGCCCCGTAGTTCGAGCAGAAGTGCGCAAAGCACATCGCAGGCGGCGCCGTTCATCAGGGAACTAACCGTCGCGATCATACCGTAGGGATCGGCGCTCTCGGGCGCCGTCACGTGGATCACAGCATCGCTGAGCCTGCCCAAAGGCGAGTCGGGCTTTTCCGTGTGCGCGATGACCTTGGCTCCACGGTCTTTGGCGATTTGTGCAAAGGTGTTGATCTCGGCGCTCTGTCCGCCTTTGGAAATGATGTACACGATGTCCTTGTCGCGGACCGCCCCGGCGCCGCCGTGGATCGAATTGGCCGCGCTGATGAACAGCGCCGGCGTCCCACAGCAGGCCAGCAGATGGGCAAAACGCTGAGCCATCGCGCAGTTCGTACCCGCGCCGGCGGTCAGAATGTGTCCTGGGCATTCGAGCATCATTCGGGCGACCTTCACGAAATCCGCATTCAACTGATCCTGCAACACCGATACCGCACTGGCCTCCGTCCGGACGACCTCCTTCGCTGTTGCGAGCATCGTGTCAATGGTTGATTCCGCCATGTCCGCCTTCCGATTCAATTTGTCGGTTTTCTTCGAGGGCTATGCTGCTGTGACGTGTCCGGCCTGCCACTCGACTTCTCCTCGATGCGGATGTTGTGTCGTCCCATCTTTGCCAGGGCGGTGTTGCGAATGCTGTCGAGCAGGACCGCCAGGAAGATGATCGCGGCGGCAATCAGGGGCTGAAGGTACAGATCCGTCCGCGTGGCGACCAGGCCCGCCCAGACCATCTGGATCAACAGCGCTCCGAGGACCGTGCCGGGGAACACGTTGCCGATCCCCCCAAACAGGCTCGTTCCGCCCAAGACAGCCGCCGCGATGGCCTGAAACTCGACCATCTCGCCAAACCCGGAGTTGACGTTGCCCAACTGCGCGACAGAGACAAAGCCACCCAAAGAAGCCAGAACACCACAGAGGCAATACGCGGTCGCCTGCACGCGGCGCGTGTTGATGCCGGCCTTGCGGGCCGCTTCTATCTCGTGACCGACCGCATAGATCTGGCGGCCCAACGTCGTGCGAGCGAGAACAACCCATGCGGCGAGGACCACCCCAGTGAAGATGACAATGGGTCCGGGGATTCCCAACAGTTGCACCGCCCCCAAACCGGTCACGCTTTGCGGAAAGGCCACCGCCCGGCTCTGGCTCAGCATCCACCCCAGACCGCGTCCGGCAAACTGCGTGGCCAGCGTCACCACGAAAGGGATGATGTGCAGCCGGGTCACTGCAAAGGCGTTGGCCAGACCGAAAACCAGGCCGACTGCCAGGCAGATGACCAGCGCCAGCACAGGCAAAATCGAGAATCTCTGCATGAGCAGTCCGGCCGTCACGGCAGAGACGTACATGTTCGACCCAACGGACAGATCGATGCCGCCGGTCAATAGGACGAATGTCATGCCGACCGCGATGATGCCGATGTAGGAGGCCTGCTTGGCGATGTTCTCCAGGCTCTGGTACTCCAGGAAACGCGGAGACAACAGTCCGAAGATCAAGAACGTGCCGAGGAACATGAGGATTGGAACGTTCCGCAGCGCCATCGTCAGAGTGCTCTGCCTCAGTGAATCCATCAGTTCGGCGCTCCTGACTCATTGCGCGTTTCGTGCTCGATGTGGCCTTCGAAGGCCGCCGCCAGAATCCGCTCTTCGTCGAACTCGCTGCGTCGGAATCGACCGCAGATCCGCCCCCTGCTCATCACGAGCAGGGAATCGCAAATACCGGTCAATTCCTCCAGCTCCGACGAGATGCACAGCACGCCGGCGCCTCGGTCGGCCAGATCGTTGATGATCGAGTACACCTCGTACTTGGCGGCGATGTCGATCCCGCGGGTCGGCTCGTCCATGATGCCGATGACGGGCTCGGCGAGCAGCCACTTGCCGATGACGGCCTTCTGCTGGTTTCCGCCGGACAGATTCTTGACGGCGTCCGTCCTGGGATCAACACACTTGACCTTCAGGGTCCCAACCATTTCGTCCACGGTACGACGCAACGCCCGCTGATTGAAGGTGCCCAGAAGACGACGGCGACGGTACCTGGGCAACGCCACCAGCGCCATGTTGTCGGTCACCGATGCTTCCATCAGCAAACCTTCCTCGCGACGATCTTCCGTGACAAACGCCATCCCTCCGTCGACGCTGGCGCGCACAGATCGCCTTCGGCGTGACGGCCCACCGGTCGTGATCGTGCCCGACTGGAAGCAGTCCAACCCAAACAGGATGCGGGCCACCTCGGTCCGCCCCGACCCCATCAGCCCGAACAGCCCAAGAACCTCGCCCGCATGGAGATCGAAAGAGATGTCCTTCACCACGCCCGGCTCCGTGACACGACAAACCGACATCAAGACCCTGTCTCCCGGGGCGTTGCGCCGGGTCGGATAGAGCTGATCGATCCGCCGCCCCACCATGGCCCCGATCATCGTGTCAATGTCGAACTGCTCCTTGGGCCCTGTTTGAACCACCTGGCCATCCCGCAGAACCACGATCTCGTCGGCCAGTTGCAGAACGTCGGCCAAAGCATGGGAGATGTAGAGGATGGTGCATCCGTCGCGTCTGAGCCGTTCGATCAGAGAGAACAGCCGGTGCGTCTCGCGAGAGGTCAGCGATGTCGTGGGTTCGTCGAAGATGATGATGCGCGCGCCACGGTGCAGGGCTTTGGCGATCTCCACCAATTGCTTGTGCCCCGGCGTCAGCCGGTCGATCCGCGTCTTGGGGGAAACGTTGAGATCGACCGCCGCCAGGGCCTCTTCGGCGCGCTGCATGGCCTGGCGCCGGTGAATCAGGGGCGTTCGTCCGATACGTGGAAATCCGTCGATGAACAGGTTGTCGGCAATGCTCAAATTGCCGAAGAGATTCAGCTCCTGATGGATGAACGCGATGCCGGCGGCCGTGGCGTCGGCGGGACCGGCGGGACGATACGGCCTGCCGCGCAGGCACATGCGTCCCTCGTCCGGCTGCAAGACGCCCCCGAAGATGTTCATCAAGGTGCTCTTGCCCGCGCCGTTCTCCCCGATCAGACCCACCACGCAGCCGGGCTGAACTGCCAGAGTGACGTCGTGCAGCGCCCGGGCCCCGAAGAAGCTCTTGCTGATGTGCTCGAATAGGAGGACGGGCTCACTCATGCCAGCTCCATCGAAGCGGTCGGCGTGCGGTCCATTCGCGCCCGGTTGCGCAGGACATCCAGCAGCGCCGCCATCAGGATCACCACGCCCTTGACGATGTTCACCGTGTAGAATCGGAGGTTCAGCATGTAGAGAGAGCTGTCCAGAACGACGAAGAACAGCACGCCGTAGAATGCCCAGCGCACCTTGCCTTTGCCTCCATAGAGGCTGATGCCTCCGATCACAGCCGCACCGATGACGTCCAGCAGAACGTTCGCGCCGAGCGTGGGCCGGCCGGCTCCCAGGCGGGACGAATACAGCACCGATCCCAGAGCCGCACAGAAACCGCTGATGGTGTAGGCAAACACGATCACGCGATCCGTGGGAACCCCGGAGACCGCCGCAGCGCGACGATTCATCCCGACCGCATAGAACCAGCGTCCCGCAATCGTTCTGCCCAGCACAAACCACGCAATCGATGCCAACGCCACGCCCGCGAAGAACGAATATGGCATTAACCCCACCGAACTGCGGCCGGCCGGAACATGACCGATGTAGCTCTGGCCGATAGCAAGAAAACCGGCCGGCAGATTCGTGACGTTTTCGCTGCGCGTGATGAAGATGGCCAGGCCGCTGAAGAAGAACATTGAAACCAGTGTGACCATGAACGGCGGCATCCTGCACTTGGCAACCGCCACACCGTTGGCCAGACCGATGAGGGCGCCGATGGCCAGCATCGCGAGGATTCCGATCGGAACGGCCGCGACGCTGCCGGCCAGCGGGCCGCCCTGCTCCGAGATCAGCACGCCCCAGAGCGGGTTCCTGGCGAACAGCGCCGGGTCCAGCCCGGAGGTCATCAACAGGGCCCCACACACACTGGCGATGGCCATGATGGACGTCTGCGACAGATCGATCCCCCCGATGATCAGCACGAACATCTGCCCGATGACCAGCACGAACAACGGCCATATGTTGGACGAGAGATTGCTCAGATTACGGGCGCTGCCAAGTCGAGGCACAAAGACCCAAAGCACCAGGAAATAGGCCACGGCGAGAAACAGAACAAAGCTGTCGGACAGGAGCACCCGACGAAGCAATGCGTTCATCAGGCGGCCAAGCCGGGCACGTGCCGTCACGTTGTCGCTGCTGTGCACGAGTCTATTCCTGCCACTGTCGATTCATGTGCAATGCACCTACGGCTTGCAGAGCACTTGATAACCCCACATGTCTTGGGCCCGCTCGGCCATGTTCTCCTGGGTCAGTGCGAAGCCTGGGTCCTCTATCCACTCCTCCGGCGCCCTCTGGCCCGTCCGGATCGCTTCGAGCAGCGCGTCCATGATCGCATGGGCCTCGAAGAACAGGTCCTGCACGCCCGTGGCATCGACGTACCCTTCTTCCATCAGCCGGTAGGCCGTGCTGTCACCGTCGAGCCCGCCGAGAATGACATGGCCTGGCTCACCGATCCTCTTCCATTTGCCCAGCGGTTTGAGAACCGCCCGGATCTGTGGGTAGAGAAAGTCAGAACTGGTGAACAGGAAATCCACGTCGGGATTGGCCTGCAATGCCGCCTCCAGGTTGGCCAGCGTGGTCGCCGGGTCCCATTTGGAGGGCACTTCAATCGGTGTTTCAAACAGATCAGGGCTCCTTTCGATGACGTTGAAGAAGCCTCGGCGCCGTGCCACCGCGTTGCGGTCACCCAAGTCACCGACCACGATCAAGGGCTTCCGCCTGCGGTGCTGACGCTTCTCGCGAGCGACTTTGGCCATGTATGTGACGGCCCCTTCCGCGATCCGTTCGTTGTCGGCGACGACCACCAGTGCCGGGTTGCTGCGATCGCTCGGTGGACGGTTGAACACCGCAATCGGAATCCCGGCCCGGTTCGCCTCGCCGACAATGGTCACAGCGCTTTCGCCGTCCTGCGGGATGATGATGATGCCGTCCACATCCTGAGCGATCGCGTCGCGAACCTGTTCGAGTTGGCGGTTGGCGTCCTGGTTGGCGTTGCGTTCGAGGACGCGAATCCCCTTCTCCCGAAGGGTCTCCGTGATAGCCTTGTGGCCGGCCACCCAGAATTCGGTTTCGAGATCCTGAAACGCAAAGCAGATCGTCAATTGACCTTCCTCTGGACCTCTCCGCGAGCAGGACAAGGTGCCCGCAACCACGCCAAAAGCTCCCAACAACGCCACGATGCGTAACAACGCCTTCACAGTCATGGTCGCCCCTTCACAATCGACAGACAGGCAATTGACATATGTTCGTTCGTGAACGGATGAACACTTTCTACCGTCTGACACCCACGATGTCAACCGCCATCTGACTGGCAGCATTCTCGAATCTTTGTTCCAGTGGTTGCCCTGTGGCCAATTCACGACGGAATGCCCCACATTGCACGTCCAATCAGATCCCTTTAAGGCTATTAATTACAATGAGTTATGGATCCTCAGTCATCATCACCTCGGAAATCCTGTGACTTTGTCCCTTGACAGTCCGGTCAACGCTTCAGATAATTCGAGAATATGAACACTACTGAACACATGTTCAAGAGCAATCATGGCCACAGACGCTGATTATAGAAAACTCCTGTACAAGGTCGCCAAGGCCTACCACGATGACGGCCTGACGCAGCAACAGATTGCCACGAGGCTGGGCCTGTCGCGAATCAAGATATCGCGCTTGTTGCGCGCCGCCCGCGACGAGCGGATCGTGCAGATTTCCATTGCCTCGCCTCAGGATTCAAACGCGGAAGTCGAGCGCCGACTCGAGCTACAATACGGGCTGAAAGAGGCCCTGGTGGTCACCTGCCTGGCAGATGATCCCGCCTCGATCGTTGACGAACTGGGCACCGTCGGGGCAGGCTGTCTGGCTCGCGGCCTTCAAGGCGATGAGGTCATCGCCCTGAGCTGGGGCACGTCGGTTCTTTCGGTGGTCAACGCGCTGGCTCCCATGGATCTGCCTGAGGTCCGCGTGGTTCAACTCCTGGGCGGCTTGGGCGAATTGGAGGCGCAGACGCACGGGGCCGACCTGGCCCGCCGAATGGCGCAGGCCCTCGGCGCCAAGCCCCGCCTGATTCACGCGCCGGGCATCGTCAAGGACGAGATTGTGCGCGATGCGCTTGTGAAAGACCCACAAGTCGCCGACACACTCGATCTGGCCCGACGCGCAGACATCGCTTTGGTCGGCATCGGTCTGTTCGAGCCGGGCTCGACGCTGCTTTCCAGCGGCAACACGCTGATGGGGGCCGAAGTGCAGCAGTTAAGGTCGCAGGGCGTAGTGGGCGATATCGCGTTGCAGTTTTTCAACGAGCAAGGCCTCAAGGTGGATCACCCGATCAATCGCCGGATCGTCGGGACGGACTTGGAGAGGATTAAGGCCATCCCTCGTGTCGTCGGCGTCGCCGGCGGAGTAGAGAAAGTCCGGGCGATCCGGGCAGCCCTCCTCGGCGGCCTGATCGACGTACTCGTAACCGACCACCGAGCGGCCGAGGCGCTTCTGGCGGCGCGGGGATCGGGTTCATCCCGAAGCCTATCTGCCCCCATGCAATCCGTCGATGATCTGCAATGCACGCCCGACGGCGGCCGAGGATGACGCATCATGTTCCTTCTGGGGATCGATTACGGAACGGGCGGCGCCAAGACGACGATCATCGATTCGCGGGGCGCCGTCCTGGGCTATGCCTTCGAGGAATATCCCCTTCTGACGCCGCATCCTGGCTGGTCCGAGCACGATCCGCATCTCTACTGGGAGATCGCCTGCCGGATCATCCGAAAGGCCATCGCGCAGGCGAAGATCGACTCCCGGCAAATCACAGGCATCGCCACCTCTTCGGCCTTGCCGTCACTGGTCATGGTGGACGAAAACCACGATCCGATCAACAACGCCTACAACCTGATGGACAAGCGCGCCACTGAGCAGGTCCAGTGGCTCAAAGACAGCATCGGCCAGGAGAAAGTCTTCGAGATATCCAAGAACCGTCTCGACGATCATCCGAGCCTGGTGAACCTGATGTGGGAGAAAGCCCATCGGCCTGACGATTTCAAAAGGATCGACAAGGCACTGACCATCGACGGCTACATCACGCTGAGACTCACGGGCAGACCGACCTGTCACTATTCCGGCGCAGCCTTTTACGGCGTCGCCTACAATCTTCTGGAGCGCCGATTCGAGAGAGACCTTCTCGAACGAATCGGCATTCCGCAGACCTTTCTACCCGATCTATGCCGCTGCGAAGAGATTGTGGGCACGGTGACACGTCAAGCCGCCGAAGCAACCGGCCTGGCGCCGGACACGCCCGTCGCTGCGGGTCAGGTGGACTGCAACGCTGGCTGGGTCGGCGCCGGCGCGATTGAAGAAGGCGACATCCAGATGAACCTGGGCACCTGCGGCAACTTCGGCATCGTCCACCGCGACACGCAGTTCCACGACACGATGATCGCCTTCGCCTACACGACCGATTCAGAGAACACCTACATCACCGTCCCGACTACGACGACCGGCGGCCAGCTCATCCGGTACATGCGGGACAACTTCTACCAGGCCGAACTGACGGCCCAGGCCCAGACGGGCGTCGATCCGTACGACGTTATCAACGCCGAGGCTGCGCCTGTGCCGCCCGGCGCCGAAGGACTGGTGGTGTTGCCGTTCCTGATGGGCGAGCGAACGCCGATCTGGGACGTCTACGCGCGCGGGACGCTCTTCGGCCTGAGCATGCACCATACGCGCGGCCACGTGATCAGAGCCATGATGGAATCCGTGGCCTATGCGCTGTACGATTCCTTTCGGATCGTTCGAGCGACCGGTCGAAGGATCAACACGCCGATCGTGCTCAACGAAGGCGGCGCCAAGAGCCCGCTGTGGCGCCGAATCATCACCGATGTCTTCAATGTCCCCACGGTGCTGGTCGAACGCCGAACCGGCGCGCCCTACGGCGACGCGATTCTGGCCGGTGTGGCGACCGGCTTGTTCAAAGACTTCTCCATTGCCCGCCAGTGGACCAAGTACATCGAGCCCATGGAGCCCGACTCGGAGAAGCACGAGATCTACATGGAATACTTCGATTTGTACAAGCGCCTTTACGAGCATGTCCGGGACGACTATCGCGCCCTGGCAGCTCTGCGCGAGAAGCATCACACGCAGTAGGAAGGAGTGGATCGTGAAACGTATTTCGGCAATCATCTTCTGTTGTCTCGTTCTGATCGTGTCCGGCTTGACCGGGCCCACTTGTGCCAGGGAGATCCGATTCTCCGACGCCTCCGGCCAAGTGGAAGTCTACGATTTCGTGGAGCCGATCATTCGTGTCAAGAACCCGGACGTCGCCAATCCGTTCACCGATGTATCGGTGCAGGGAATCTTCCGGACCGGCGGGCAGCAGCCGATCCGCGTGGACGGCTTCTGCGACGCGCCCGACGGCAGCGTGTTCCGCATCCGCTTCATGCCGACGCGCCCGGGACGCTACGAGTACACAATCCAGTACAGACAGAAGGACGTGGAGCGAACACACCAGGGCTCCTTCACCGCAGTCAACGCGGGACGCAAGGGTCTGCTCCGCGTCGACCCCGAAAACCGCTGGCACTTCATCTGGGAGGGCACCGGCAAACACTACTTCTGGAACGGCACGACGACCTACTACCTGATGGGTTGGGACGACGAGACAATCCGCCAAAGTATCGACCGCCTGGACCGACTGAAGATCAACCGCCTGCGCGTGCTGGTCTACGGCCGCAACAATCCCCGACCGTGGGGCCAGCCCGTGGTGCCGACGGAGAATTTCAAGCTGCACCTGAACCCCTGGCCCGCCGAGCGGCCCAATGACATCAAGGATCCCGGCTTCGACCTGAGGCGATTCAATATCGAGCACTGGCAGAAGTACGAGCGGCTCCTGAAGTACGCGCGCGAGAGGGACATGATCGTCTCGGTTATTCTCTATATCGGCGGGCAGGTCCTGCCGACGCCGTTCGAGGCTGATAGTGAGGAGGAGCGGCTCTACTATCGCTATGCGGTCGCAAGACTCGCAGCCTTCTCAAACGTGACCTGGGACTTGGGCAACGAATACAACTTCCATCGCAAGGCCCCGGACTGGGCGGACCGGATGGGCCAGATGGTCAAGGAATGGGACCCGTACGACCACCTGACCTCGGCACACAACGTCACACATCGCACGCCGAAGTCCACCTGGCTGGACATGCAACTGATTCAGCGATGGGACAGCGGCCAGACCGCCTATATGCTCAGCCAGCGAGCCGAACAGGAGAGGACGGGCTACATCATTCCCCAGATCAATGAAGAGTACGGCTACGAGGACCTATGGGAGAAGTATCCCGGCCAGCGGGCGGCCGAGACGCGCCGTAAGGACGCATGGGAAATCTACATGGCCGGCTGTTACCAGACCACCGGCGAATCCGCCCGTCAGGGTACCGGCGTTCCCCCCAACACCGGTGGCGGCTGGGTCAACGGGCGCGGCGATGATACGATGACCATGCTCCTGGGCTACGGCCACATCGTCGATTTCTTCACCGCCTTCGACTGGTGGAACTGCCAGCCGCTCGGCGAAGCGGTCGAGGGTCCGGCCTCCTGTCTCGGCAAGCCGGGACAGCTCTACATCCTCTACTTCCGCGAGGGCGGCCGGGCCAATGTCCAGCTCACCGACCACCAGTATCGCGGCAGATGGTTCAACCCGCGAACGGGGCGATGGGAAGGCGCCTGCCAGGGTTCGAGCCCCGGCTGGACCACGCCGCCGACGCCCGACGACAACGACTGGATCCTGTGGCTGGAGCGAGACGACACTTTGAAGGACACGACGCCTCCTGAGATCGTATCGGTAGTCACAAGCGGTCAGGGCGATCGGATTCTCATCGCGTTTGACGAGCGACCCGAAGTGGCTTCCGCAACGAATCCCGCTAACTACCGCATCGAGCCGGACGTGAAGATCCGCGAGGTTTCACTTCAAGGCCGCCACGGCAAGACGGCCATCCTGTCGGTAGAGCCTCTGCAGGAGGATCGCCCCTACACACTGACCGTCGAGGGCATCCGGGACCGTGCCGGCAACCGCATGAAGGCCGCGGAATGGCGATTTGAATTCGTCCCCGCCGGCTGGCCGTTGGTCCAACTGGTGTTTGACGAAGGCCAGGGGCAGACGGCGAAGAACACAGGAACCACTCGGCAGACCATTGCACATGCGACCGTAACGCCCAAGCGACCCACGTGGTCCACAAACACGCCGCCGGGCGGCGGCTCGCACAGTCTGGATTTCGGCAACGAAGCCGGGCCGCACGCGGTCGATCTGCCGAAAGAAACCACTGAAGTGTTTGAAGGATTGGTGTCCTTCACGATCACCGCGTGGGTCAACCGCACAAGTGACGAGGAAGGCGCCGGCGGCAACCGGATCGTGCACATGGCCGACACGCTGGGATCGCGGGCGGGGATCGACCTGGTGGTCACGCGAGACGGCCGTCTGAAGATCGGCGTCAACGAATGGCCCGACAATACAGCGGCCGTAAGCGAGTCGGGTCTGATTCCGCCGGATGGCAACGCGGGCAGAGACAACTGGCGGTTCATCGCCGTCACCTACGATTCCACGGCCGCGAAGGAGCATATCAAGCTCTATATCGGCACTGTGGCGACGGATGTCCGGCTGCATAAGGCCATCTCTTACGACCGAGGCCGCGTGGGCAAGGGCGCTGGGATACCAACCATCGGACATTTCAGTCCGAGCCTCCGGGGCAGCCACAGCGACCGCATGTTTCGAGGGCTCATTGACGAAGTGCGAATCTTCGGAAGCCGGACCGATGGCGCCGGCGCGCTGTCACTTGAACGGATCATCGCCGTGAGAGCGGCCGACCCCATGCGTTAGACTGACGACAACAGGAGACATCATTGGAGTTGGTTCGAAAACTCAGGCAGCGGCAGGCCGAGGGCAATCCGATTGCCGTGGGCCTGATCGGCTGCGGCCAGATGGGCTCGGGGCTGGCACATACGATCAACAACATCGACGGGATGGCCGTCCGTGCCATTGCGGACGTCGATCCCGAGCGCGGCATTACCACCTTTCTCGATATGGGCGTTCCGCGTCAGGCCATTGAATCGGCCGAGACGGCCGAGCAGATTCAGAATGCGCTGGCGAGGGCTTGCGTGGTCGTCACTCCGAACGCGGAGCTTCTCACCCAGGTCGAGGCCATCGAGGCCAACGTCGAGGCGACCGGCGTGCCGGATGTGGGCGCGTTCATCGCGCTGCGATCGATTGAGAGTCGAAAACCGATCATCATGCTCAACGTCGAGACCGATGTCACCGTAGGGGCCTATCTGAGCCACCTGGCCCGCAAGGCCGGCGCACTCTACACCGTAGCCTCGGGCGACGAGCCCGGCGTGTGCAAGATGCTCTTCGATCAGGCCATGCTGATGGGCTTCGAGGTAATCTGCTTGGGCAAGTGCAAGAACAACCCCATCAACCTTGACATGACCCCGCACCGCTGCGAGGCCGAGGCGCGCTCGAAGGACATGAACCCCAAGATCCTTGCCTCGTTCATCGACGGAACGAAGACTATGGTGGAAATGGCAGCCGTCTCGAACGCCACCGGCCTCTTGCCCGACCGGCCCGGCATGCACGGTGCCAAGGTTGAGGTCGAGGACTTGGCTCGCGCGTTCGTGCCCAGGGAGGCCGGCGGCATCTTCTCGCACCGGGGCACCGTGGAGTATTCCACGGGGAGTTTCGCCCCGGGCGTCTTCGCCGTCGTCTATACGGATGACGCGAGGATCCGCAAGGATATGAAGTTCATCACGAAGGCCGACGGTCCCTATTACCTCCACTATCGACCATACCATCTGTGCGACCTGGAGACGCCGCAGTCGATCGCTGAGGCGGTCCTGCTCAATGAGGTCACAGTCGCGGCCGAGACCATGCACTCTGAAGTCATCGCGGTCGCCAAACGCGACCTCAGCGCCGGCGTCCGAATCGACGGCATCGGCAGCGCCGACATCTATGGGCGCATCTACACCTACGCTGAGGCGCAGAAACAGAAGGCGGTCCCGCTTGGAATCGCGTCCGGAGGCACAGTGACGCGCAACGTCGCCAAAGGCCAGATTCTCTCGCACGCCAATTTCGCACCGAACGATTCGACCTTCATCTGCAAGTTGCGCCAACAGCAGGATGCATGGCTCGCCCGGGAAGGACGGCATGCATGACGACGATGAAGGCCATCCTCGTGCGAGCGCCGATGGACTTCGGCCTGGAGGAAGTCCCCATGCCGAGATGCCCCGTCGGCGGGCTGCTGCTGCGCGTTCACGCCTGCGGCCTGTGCGGATCCGATCTGCGGACGCTCCGCAGCGGGCACCGTAAGGTCACATTGCCCTGGATTCTCGGCCACGAAATCAGCGGCGAGGTTGTCGAGGTTGGGGATCGATACCAAGGCCCTTGGCAACAAGGAGAACGCCTGTCCGTGGCCCCTCTAGTCTACTGCGGGCGATGCGACTTCTGTCAGTCGGGCCAATACGAATTGTGCGAGGATTACCGAGAGATCGCCCAGACCTGGCCCGGTGGGTTCGCTGAATACATGGCAATTCCGGACGAGGCGGTTCAACGAGGCACCATTCGGGCGGTACCCGAAGGATTGGATATGGACCTTGCGGCTATTGCCGAACCCGTCTCGTCGTGCATTCACGCTCAGGAGGAAGGCGGCATTGGACTGGGTGACACAGTGGTCGTGATGGGAGCCGGTCCGATTGGCTGTATCCATATCGCCCTGGCGCGAGCCCGCGGCGCCGATAGGGTCCTGGCGGTAGACATCAACGAGCGCCGCCTGGCACAGGCAAAACGATTCGGCCCCGATGCTCTGGTCGACGCGAGCCGGGACGATGCGGCCGGTGAAATCCGTCGGCTCACCGGCGGTCGAGGCGCCGAGGTGGTCATCACGGCGAATCCTTCGGGCCAAGCCCAGGTTCAGGCGGTGGAAATGGCGCGCAAAGGCGGGCGCATCCTGCTGTTCGGCGGGCTGCCCAAGACCGACTGTCGGCCGCAGATCGATATGAACCTCGTCCACTACAACGCCCTGCACCTGATCGGAACCACGATCTTCGCCCCGCGCCATCATCGCCAGGCCCTGAGCATGCTGGCCGACGGTCGGATCGACGGCAAATCGCTCATCACGCATCGCGGCCGCCTGGAGGACTTCGCGGCCGTCGCCCGCGATGCGCTCGAAGGCAACGTCTGCAAAGCTGTCATGCAACCATGAAGGTGTCGCCCATGACCGATGGCAATCCTCACGCCCCCTTCCCAATCAGGAACATCGCTCAGATCTGCGTCATCGTGCCGGACCTGGACAAGGCCGTTGAGAACTACTGGAAGGTCTTCGGGATCGGGCCGTGGACATTCTACACATATGGCAAGCCCCTGGTCAAACGAATGACGCGGCACGGCCGGCCCTGCGAATACAAGATGCGCGTGGCGCTGGCCAACGTCGGTCCAATGCGCATCGAGCTGATCGAACCGCTGGAAGGTGACACCGTCTACAGCGAGTTTGTCGCCCGGCACGGCTATGGCGTCCACCACGTGGGCGTGCTGATCGAGAACATGGCCGAGACACTGGGCCAGGCGAAGGCAGCAGGCCTGGAAATGACGCAGGACGGAGCGGGATTCGGCCCCGACGACGATGGGCATTATGCCTATCTCGCCACCGAGGACCTCATCGGAACCACCATCGAACTGATCGAGCGTCCGAAGCGGCGAAGTCAACCGGAGAGGGTTTACCCATCAGAGGAATGACGCCCTGCGACATCGTGCCCTCCAAGGATGCAAAGCACCTTGACCTTCTGTCTCTGCCCGACCCTCAGCAGTTCCCTGCGAAGGTCCGTGCAAACGCTTGCCTACCAGCTCACCCTTTGAGTTGACTGCGCGTTTTGCGAAGGGAATCCGCACGTAATGGGATTGGTGCGCCTGAACATCGACCGTATGATAGAAGGTGGATGGGTCTTTATGGGCCCTTCCTAGTACTACAACGTTACAAGTATTTCCAATGACACTTGATTGTGCTTTTCGGTTTGATGCCGATCGCGTGCAAACGACGGATGGTCCGGCGTCGGTGGCTGCAGGCGGCCTTGGCGTTGCGCCGTTGCGTTAACGTCAATTGCGCACTGATCCGCTCGGCGCACCTGCGCGAACAGCGTTCGCCGCGTGCCCATACCGGCACTTCCAACGCCAAAGCCGGTGACGTGGGGTCCGAGGGCAACAACTCCCTGTTCACCGCCAACGGCTCCACGGATATTTCGTCGATCGACGGGATCGATTTTCAGGAGACGATTCCTTCTCGTTTCCGACGACGATGATCTTCGTGTTCGAGCGGGACGGCAAGGACAACCGAACGGTTCAGGGCATCCCAGACGACGGTTCGCTGAGACCACCTGTGGCGCTGGCGGCCAACGGCGCCCCCGTCTGCCAGCACCAGCACCACGCGATACTCCGACGGCACGACAATCTCCTCGTGAATCGACCAACGCCGCACCACCCGGCCCCCCCGGGGCCTCGCGCAAGTACCCATCCTGATACCAGTGCTTTGCCCGCGCCCCGATGCCGAATAAATGAAAGGAACGGCACATCCGGGACCCGCTCGCTGAAGGCACACTCTCACCGAAACGCCTCCAGCTCCGCTTGGTAGTCTGCAAGCGCCCGACGCGCCCCACTGATATCCGCCGCTCCGGCCGGGTCTCCAGCCGCACTCTGCGGATTCCGGCGCCCGGCCAGCAGCACCCACGGTTCCTCCGAAGGCGAGGTCAAGGACGGGGACTTGGGGTTCACTCGGCCTTCGCCCGCGAACTGGCCGCTGCGCGGATTGAACCAGCGGTAGGGCAACGCGCGTTTGAGGCCGGCGAGCGTCGTCTCGCCGCCTTCCAGCAGGTAGACAATGTAGAGTTCGCCCGGCTGGCCATCGCGCAGAGCACGTCATCGTCGAGGATATTGACGTAGATACTATGTCCCACGACGAAGGGCAACCGGTTCCTCGTATTCGGCCAGGATTCGTCGACCTCACGGAGTAAGGTTCAGGACTTCGCCATCCCCACCCTGCATGAGGGGCTGGACGTGGGCGCTATCTGTATCCCCAGACGCCGTCGATAGTGCTCTTCCTGAAATCCTCATCCGTTCTGGTCGATACCCCACGAAAAACGCACCGGGAGAAGATCTATGAACAGCCTGCAAAGCAGCCCCGATCTGCCCGCAGTACTGCCAGGTTCTGCGGGCCAATTCGTGCCCTGTCCAACCGTCATGACCGAAGATGAACTCATCCGCTTCCTCCGCATCCCCGAAATCAGCGGTGCCAAGAACCATAGGCATGTGATCGAGAATCTCAAACGTGTGCATGGTCTGCCCCGGATTCATCTCTGCGGCAAGACGGTGTACCTGACGGACTCCGTGACGGAATGGCTGCAGCGACACGTCACCTGTGGCCAGTGAGCCTCCGGTCTGGTACAATGGGCTTGGACCAACCCAAGCCCTTGGCCAGCATCGGGAAGGAGGTCAGATATGAAGAAGCTGGTAAGGCTTAGGATGAGACCCTCGCGTGATGGAAAATCCTTTCGGTACATGCTGGACTACGTTGCTCAGGATGGGAGAAGGCATCAGCTCTCTCTCAGTCATGCAGACAAGCGAAGGGCAGAACGCCAACGGTATGAGAAGGAATTGGAACTGCGGATGAATGTCGCCGAACCGATATCGATGAAGCTCTCGGACTTCTTCCGAGATAGCCTTGTACGCACAAAGGGACAGGTTCGGGCCACGAGTCTTGGTGAAACGAAGCGATCCATGAAGGATTTCATAGAATGCGTTGGCGACATCGATGTGCAGGAAGTTCGATACGAACACGGCGAGCGGTTCATTCAGTATTGCCTCGATCGTAGGCTCTCCGCCGGAACGGTCACCAAGAAGATCAAGCACTTGAAGAGGGTGTTTCAACTGGCAGAAGACCGTGGTCAACTCGATCACCATCCGCTTCGAAGGCTCAAGCCCCCAAAGGTGGCAAAGCGGAAGATCCGCGTGTTCACAGACCAAGAGTGCCACAACCTGTTCCGGGCCGCCCGGCGGTACGAACAGAAGGGCAGCCCCGTCAGATGGGAGCTCCTTATCCGCATGTGCCTGGCCACCGGCATGCGCCGCGGTGAACTGATGAACACCACGTGGCGGAACATCGACTTCGCGAACATGACGGTTGATGTGTCACCGAAGAAGGATCGCATTGACACGTGGGAGTGGCACATCAAGGACACGGACCGTCGAACGCTTCCGCTGACAGCAGACTCGGTGAAGCTGCTGGTCGAACATCAGATGTCCCAGCCGCAAGGCAATCCATACGTGTTTGTTCCGATGGCTCGGTATGACCGGATCCAAGAATACCGCAGGTCGCGCGAATGGACCGTCGACAAAGGACGATCACCGGTGTCGAAGTTCTGTCATCACTTCAACAAGATCCGGAAGTTGGCCGGCATCGAGACCGGCACATTCCATGATCTGCGACGGACCTGTCTGAGCAACTGGGTGGCCCAGGGCCTGAGTCTCCACGAGGTCAAGGAGTTGGCCGGGCATGCCAGCATTGAAACCACCGAACGGTTCTACCTGGCGGTTCGAAAGGACGTGGTGGACCGTGCTCGGGCGGCCTCAGAGGCATCACGCAAGGGTGTTTCTGTGGCGCGCGTGTTGCGCGCCCCGGACGAATCGGACAAGATTGAGGAATTGCCGCACGCAAGTGCTTTGAAGACAATGCCTTAGAGGGCCACGTCTGATAACACTGCGCAGGTGGTTCCAGGACAACCAGTCCGAATACCCCCTTCGCTGCAATAGGAATTGCCCCATCGGATCACCCATTGCCCCCCTGTTTCCGGGCCGCTTGCTCCGGCGTCTACGAGAGATCCAGCCACGTCAGCAACTGCACCGGCAGGCCCTCCGTTATGTCCGCCATGGCCTTCCGACACGCCTCGCTTCCGGCCGCCGACGTCGCCACCAATACGACCCGGTCGAAGTCGGCGTGCGCGATCTTGGTCAGGTTCTCCTTGGTGTTTGACTTGCCCGTTTCAATCTCGACGACGACCGTTTCGCCCGGCCGGGTCGCCAGGAGATCGACCGCGCCGTTGCCTTTG
>CAZSXM010000068.1:0-23306 GCA_964610435.1 uncultured Pirellulales bacterium
CACGCCAGCGAGAAGGCGGCGATTCACATGATCAGCGCCTTCTCGCAAGCCAATCAGTTGGTGTTGGGGCAATTGGCCACGGAGGCCAAGAGCAACGAGATCACCGCGATTCCGCAATTGCTGGAGCTGTTGGACTTACAAGGGGCGGTCGTGACGACCGACGCGATGGGCTGTCAGAAGGCCATTGCCGCCAAGATTGTCGATCAAGGCGGCGACTATCTGCTCCAGATCAAGGACAATCATCCTTCGTTGCACGAAGATCTGCAACTGCTCTTTGCCGAAGGGATGCGGAAGGATTGTCTGGGTGTCGCCTACGAGTTCACCGAGGACACCGACGCCGGCCACGGTCGCATCGAGACCCGCCGACTTTGGACGACCGAGCAGGTCGATTGGTATGCCCAGGCCGATCAATGGAAAGGACTGGCACGTTTCATCTGTGTCGAAGCGATCCGTCAGGTCGGCGGGAAACGGTCAACGGCACGACGTTCCTACCTCAGCAGTTGTCGTCACGCCACGCCGGAGTCACTGCTGGCGACCATCCGCGGCCACTGGGGCATTGAGAACGGCTTGCACTGGTGCTTGGACGTCAGCTTCAATGAGGACGCCAGCCGCATCCGCCAGGGGAACGCGGCGGAGAACTTCAGTCGGCTGCGTCGACTCGCCCTGAACCTGTTGCGCCAGGACAAAACCCTCAAGATAGGCCTCAAAGCCAAGACCAAGGCCTGTTCCTGGGATCACCAGTATCTCATGCACATCCTCAAGCAATAGTACATGCGATTGCCCTGGGGGGAGGGGATGGTCGCTTGCAGGGGCGATGGTCGTTCGTAGTGACGCCGTAAGGCGTTATCATCCGATACGAAACTATGCCCTGACGGGCACACTACAAACGGCCAAGACCTGCGGGCCCATGGGACTTCGCGCTGTGCATGAGCCAATACAGGCACTCCTGGCAAGATAAGCAAGAGCGTGCAGATCGGGCCACCGGCGCAGGTGACCAGTGCCAGTGCCACCGCCACCAACAGGGGTGTGTGTTGGCACGTGGCACGCCATCGCGCTGTCGGGCCCCTCCGAGCCTGTCATGAGCCCTGACGGCCCAACCCGCCTGCTGGCCGCCTACCGGCCCTCCCCTTTTGGGGAATGAAGATTTCGTATCGCAACGACAGCCTCCATTTGGGGATGCGGCTGGGTCCTCAGGCGGAGGCTGTTTGTGTTGGGTTCCCTGCCGTTTGCAGCAGGAAACTCAGCCGACTTCGAGCAATTCCAAATCGAAATTGAGATTCGTATCCGCCAGCGGATGGTTCGCGTCCAACGTGACGGTCGAGTCCGACACACTGGCAACGGTTACGGTCGTGGATTGACCGTCCGCATGGCTCACGGTCAGGCGCTGACCGGGTTGCGGGTCGATGTCATCGGGGAGTTGGTCGCGTGGCACCTCCTGCAGCAACTCCTCGCGACGGGAACCAAACGCCTTGTCCGGCGGGATCTGAATCGTCTTCGACTCGCCGGCCTCCATTCCTTTGACCGCCTCTTCGATCCCCGGCAGCACCTGGCCCTGCCCGACTGTGAATTCAATGGGTTCCTGCTCCCTCGAGTCGATCAACAGAGCCCCATCATCCAATTTACATGTATAATGGACTTTCACCTTCGAACCCACCTCTGCCTGCATCATCGTGCGTCCTTTCGCATCAAATGTCCTGTCTTATGACGTACCTGCCGAACGACCATCGTCGCATGTGATCTGCGATTCCCTGGCCTCAGACGGCTCAACAACATGCTGCACGCCTTGTCATACTACCCTATGGCATCGGGGTTCACCCTGCAACGCATCGGGTGTGGATTCAGCTAATTTCCGGCCAGAAACCGCGAACGACATGGCCGGAACCGTTCAACGAAGCGGACGAGCAGGAACTACAGGAGTGGGGACTGCTCTGAACCGGATGGAATAGGAGCAGGCGGAACGTTTGGCAAAGCGGCTCACTTGAGACCGCCGCCCGGCCCGTTCGTATGGGCGGTGAGGGTCAGTGCCAGTGCCACCGCCAACAACAGGGGTGTCTGTTGGCACTTGGCACTGGCACTGACTGACCGTGCAGAGCCTCCACACATCCTGTTGACCACCATCGCCTGGACCAGGGCCGATCCATGGATCTGACGATGGCCTGCCACGTGCCAACAACAGGGGTGTGTGTTGGCACGTGGCAGGCCATCGCGCTCTCGGGCGGCGGTGTTTTCGGTGTTGGGTTGCCTTCGCGGGCCGCCGCCGGTAGTATGGGGCCCGTATCGGCAGGGGCAAGCAGAGCCCCTGCGGGCATAGTACGGACGTTTCGGGTCGCAGGCGCGAAACAAGGCAAATGAACGCAGATAAAAGGAGTGGTTGAGATGGCGAAGAAGTCTTTACACAGCATATGCCGCTGGACGTTCAATCCGGGTAAGGGCGGGTTCGTGCCTGGGGATATGCGGCCGGAATGGGGCGGCAGCTTCGGCACGCCCGAGATGATCGAGCTGGTGGCCAAGCGGATCCGGCCCCGGATGCCCAAGAACGTCCTGCTGGGCATCGAGATGCACTACGACGCCGAGGTGGACGACAACAACGCCGCCGCCGTGGCCGATGCGCTGGTGGCCAACAAGCTGCACCTGGCAATGATCACGCCCGGCGCGCATTCGCACTTCGGTTACGGCGGGATCGCTTCGCTCGACCCCAATGAGCGCAAGGCCGCCGAGGACCTGGGCACGCGAACGGTGGACCTGGCCTACGGGACGCTCAAGAAGGCGTGGCACCCCGACATCGCGCCGTCGTTTGTGATCTGGAACGGCTCGTTCGGCTACGACATCGCCACCGTCGGCATTCAGCAGATGTACCAGAATCTCAAGGAGAGCGTCGCCGGCCTGTGCAAGTACGAGGGCAAGAAAGGCGGCCAGCTCTACATCGGCTTCGAGCCCAAGCCCAACGAGGGACACCCCGCCATGCTCATCCCGACGGTCGCCAGCGCGCTGTTGTTCTGGTACAAGGTCGAGAAGGAGTTCGGCGTCAACATCGCCAGGAAGGGTGTCAACAAGGAGTTCGGCCATTCCGAGATGATCGGCCTGGACCACGTCGCCGACACCGTCGAGGAGCTGGACAACGGCATGTGCGTCCACATGCATCTCAACAGCCAGGGCTACAACGACGGAATCATCTACGGCGGTCCGGGCAAGTATGATATCGACCACGGCACCCGCGTCAACGGGATGAACATCGCCATCGCCGGACTGATCCAGGCGGCCGGCTACGAGCGATGGAAGGGTCACGACATGCAGACCCGCGCCTACGACAACACCGAGCAGGGGATCGATCGCGTGATCCGCAGCGTGCTGAGCTGGGAAGCCTGCGAACAGGCGGCCAGGAAGCTCAATACCAAGGCGCTGATGAAGATGCTCGCTCAGCGCGAGACCGCCAAGGCCGAGGACATGATGCGAGCCGCCCTCGTCATGGCGCAGAACGCCTTCGACGAGATGTACAAGTAAACCGTTTGAGTCACGAGGATAGACGATGACATCATCGGTCTGTACTCGTCGCGAATTCCTGAGGGCGGCCGGTCTCGGGGCTGCTGCGGTGTCCCTGGGTGGATGCCTGCACGCGTCGGAGCCGGCCGCCCGGCAGGCCCAACCCAACATCGTGCTGATTATGGCCGATGACATGGGGTACTCCGACATCGGCTGCTACGGCGGCGAGGTCCGCACGCCCAACCTGGATCGTCTGGCGGCCGGGGGCGTACGCTTCTCGCAGTTCTACAACGGCGCCCGCTGCTGCCCGACGCGGGCGTCGCTGCTGACGGGACTCTATGCCCACCAGGTGGGCGTCGGCGCGATGGTCTCGCCTTCGGACCGCCCCGGCTACCGGGGCCGGCTCAACGAGCAGTGCGTGACGATCGCCGAAGTGCTGCGCAGCGCCGGCTACCACACGTGCATGAGCGGCAAGTGGCACGTGACCCACTACGACTACGCCAATCCCGAGCCGACCCTGCACCGCGCAAGCTGGCCGCGACAGCGCGGCTTCGATCGGTTCTTTGGAACGCTGGCAGGGGCCGGCAGCTTCTATACGCCGGTCAGCCTGATGCAGGACAACGAATTCACCGAGCCCGGCGAGGGGTTCTACTACACCGATGCGATCAACGACCAGGCGGTGCGCTATATCGAAGAGGCCGACGACAGGCCGCTGTTTCTCTACGTCGCACACGTCGCGCCGCACTGGCCGCTGCACGCACTGGGCGAGGATGTCGCCCGCTACGAGGGTGTCTACGACGCAGGCTGGGACAAGGTGCGCGCCGCGCGTCACGCGCGGATGATCGAGGCGGGACTGGTCCGCGCCGACTGGCCTCTGTCGCCGCGCGATCCGCGCGTGCCGGCCTGGGAAAACGCCGAGCACAAAGCCTGGGAAACGCATCGGATGGCGGTCTACGCCGCCCAGATCGACCGGATGGACCAGGGGATCGGCCGCATCGTCGAGTCGCTGCGGCGAACCGGTCGGCTTGACAACACGCTGATTTTGTTCCTCTCCGACAACGGCGGCTGCGACGAGATCATTCAGGGCACCGAGACGCGGCACGGCTACTTCGCTCGCGGCGGCACACGGCCCGACGTCCTGCCCGGCGAGCCCGACACCTATGCCGCCTATGGCGTCGGCTGGGCCAATGCAAGCAACACGCCCTTCCAGCGCTACAAGAAATGGGGCCACGAGGGCGGGATCGCCACGCCTCTGATCGCGCACTGGCCGGCGGTCATCCGCAACGGCGGGACGATCAACCATCAGGTCGGCCACATCATCGACGTGATGGCGACGTGCGTCGACGTGGCCGGGGCCGAGTATCCCACAGAGCGAAACGGCCACACGATCACGCCGCTCGAAGGCAGGTCGCTGGCCCCCATCCTGCGCGGACGCCGCCGCCCGGACCATGAAGCCCTCTATTGGGAACACATGGGCAACCGCGCGATGCGCCAGGGCAAATGGAAGCTCGTCGCCGAACGCAACGGCCCCTGGGAACTCTACGACCTGGAAGCCGACCGCACCGAGATGTGCGACCTGGCAGAGGAGCACCCCGAGAGGGTCAACGCCATGAAGGCGATGTACGCCGACTGGGCCCGGCGGTGCCACGTCGAATCGTGAGGGCGTCGGTCAGAGGATGAGCATGGCGTCGCCATAGGAGTAGAAGCGGTAGCGCTGCGCGACGGCGTGGCGATAGGCGGCCAGCGTCGCGTCGAGCCCGGCAAAGGCGGCGACCAGCGCCAGCAGGGTGCTGCGAGGCAGGTGGAAGTTCGTAATCATGGCATCGACGATCTTGAACTCATAGCCCGGCGTGATGAACAGGTCCGTGGTCCCTGTCCCCGACACCAAGCGGGGGCCGGAGGCTACGGTCTCTAACACCCGCGTCGCGGTCGTTCCCACGGCAATGATGCGGCCGCCGGTTTGCCTGGCGGCGTTGATCGCGCGGGCGTTTGCCTCGTCCACTTCGTACCACTCGCTGTGGATCTCATGGCGTTCAAGGTCTTCGGCCGTCACCGGCTTGAATGTTCCGGATCCGACGTGGAGCGTCACCCAGGCCAGATGCACACCCTGCTGCTGCAACTGGGCCAGCAGGGGCTCGGTGAAATGCAGCCCGGCCGTGGGCGCGGCTACCGCGCCGGGCCGGCGGGCGTAGACCGTCTGGTAGCGCTGCCGGTCCTCGGTCGCCTGCTCGATATCGCCATCACGGCGAATATAGGGCGGCAGCGGCGGAAAACCGACCTCCTCCAGAATGTCCTCGGCGATTCGGTCGGAGTCGATCCTGAGGAGGCAGACCCCATCGGGCCGCTTCTCGAGCAGTTCCGCTTCGTAGGGTGTGCACTGCACACCGCCTTCTTCCTCCGCAGATGGATGGTGGGCGATGCCCACCCTACGGGAACGGTTGACGATGCGGATGCGTTCGCCGGGGCGGACCTTGCGAGCGCCTTTGAGCATGACCTCCCACACGCCCGCCTGCTCGGCAAGGAACAGGCCTTCCATCGACGCCCCGGTCTTTCGTTCGGCGAAGAAGCGGGCGGGCAGGACCTTGGTGTCGTTCAGGACCAGGCAATCCCCGGCGCGCAGGAACTGCCCGATCTCCGCGAAGCGGCGGTCCAGCAAGGCAGGGACGATGCATGCATCGCCCTGGCGGTCCAGGACGAGCAGCCGGGACTCGCTTCGGGACGGCGACGGCGTCTGGGCGATCAGCTCCGGGCCAAGCTCATAATCGAACAGCGATGTCTTCATCAACGTATGTTATCAGACGTGGTCACTGACGTACGAGTCTTTTTCCGCCCCCTGCCGGGCGAATCGGCGGGTTGTGAGCGTGTCCTGTGATTTGCGGGAAAGTGGCCCGCCCGGCTTGGCGATATGACTGCGTCAGGGCGAGCACCACGAGGTGCTTCCGGGAACGGCAACTACGAGAATCGCAAAGGTCACGACTGTGTATTCACAAGGACGTTTCGAGCAGGTTTCCACATCGATCGCCGTGCTGGGCCGCAGCGAGCTCAAGAGCAGGATCAAGAGCTTCCGCGGGCGATTCAAACTCGACTTCACCGACGACTATCTCGACGCGATCGGCATCGACCGGCTCCGTCACATCCTCCTGGCCGCCCTGATCACCGCCAGAAGCCACCACTGATCCTTCCCTGACGGCCGTCCAGAGCCATTGTACCCCAACACATGGGTTGATCCCGGTGTCCATCGCGACTATAAGCGGGTATGTTGTACGGGATTGTGTACGCGCATCGACACCTGGACAGGAAGGGGCACATCATGGAGCGTCGCGACTTTCTCAGGTACGCAGGGTGCCACCTCTGTATCTGCGCCGGCACCTCTCTGCGGCATTCAACTGCGCACGCCGGTCCGAATGCCACGCCGGAGGCCACGCGCGACTGGTTGGCCCGGTGGGAGAAGAACATCCTCAGCCGTGCGCGCACGCGCCACTGCGACCGGGAGATGGGCGAAGAGATCGGCTGGCTGGTCAGCCCGTTTCTGAACGGCTTCTACTACGGCTACCTCGCCACAGGCGACGCAAAGTGGGTCGAGCACCTGGTGGACTGGGCCGACTCGTGGATCGAGCGAGGGGTGCGGGGGCCCGACGGTTTCGTTGGCTGGCCGAAGAGCGAAACAGGTGGTTCCTTTGCCGCCGCCTTCCATACCGACAGCTTGCTGGGCGAGGCCATGGCCTTGCGTCCGATCGTCCTGATGGCCGATGAGATTCTCAGGACGACGACGCTGAAGGAGAAGTTTGGCTCGCGCGCGGAGACCTATCTGGAACTGGCCGAACGCACCTTCGAGAAATGGGAGATGCGTGACTGCTGGCGCCGGACCAGGGACGGCGGTGTGTGGGTGGTGCCGGCCTTCGGCATCGATCCCCAGACGGGCCAGTGGACGGACGGCTATGCGCGTCGGGATACGGACGGCTTTTCGAATCCGGCCAACAAGCAGAACCATATCGCCCGCTGGCTGATCGCGATGTACGATGTGACGGATAAGCCGATCTATCGAGAGCGAGCGGAGCTGTGGTGGCGAGAGATGAAGTCGCGCATGCGAACGCGCGAGGACGGCAAGTACCTCGTGTGGAACTATTGGGACCCGGCGGGCCCGTGGGACTACAGGAGCGATGGAACGGCCAAACACTGGGTCGGTGTCCATCCCAACGGCGGCTACTACGGGATCGACGTCGAAGGCATCGTCACCGCGTTCGAGCACGACCTGGTCTTTACCCGCGAGGATATCGCCCGGCTCATCGCAACCAATCGCGACTTCATGTGGGACCGGCAAGTTGCGGGTGCGAAGTTTCGGCGCATCGACGGAGGGCAACCGGATCCGCGATGGAGGAACTCGCCTGGCGTGCTGTGGACGGCACTGGTCCCCTACGACACGACGCTGCGGGAGATCTTCCTGGCCAGCCACGATCCGGCCGGCTGGGGCGGGCTCGCAACGACGCCTTGGTTCCTGGCAGTTCGCAAGAGGGGTTTCCTATCAACACAGAGAACCGGGAGCCCGGCATGAACTCTCTTCATCGATGGTTGTCGTTCGCCTGTGCGGGACTATTGTTCATCGGTTCAGCTTCTGCGGAAGAACTCCAGTGGGAGCCGGTGGGTCTGTCGGGCGGGGGCGGCATGTTTTCGCCTGCGATTTCGCCGGTTGATCCCAATCTGATGATGCTCAACTGCGATATGAGTGCGGCCTACATCTCCGAGGACGGCGGCCACCATTGGCGGATGATCCACCACGCACAACTCCGCAGCGATACGCGTTGCCGGCCGGCCTTTCATCCACACGATGACGACGTGATCTACGCCTCGTCGGGCGGCCGGCTGCGCATCAGCCGGGACCGGGGCCGAGCGTTTTCGCCCATCGGCGACTTGACCGACTCGCTGTACGGCGAGATTGCCATCGATCCGTCGCAGCCGCTTGTCATGCTCGTAGGCACGCGCAACGGCCGATGCCATATCTCGCGCGACGGCGGGCGGGCGTGGACGGCGTGCGCCGGGCCCGAAGGACAGGTGCTCGGCTTCCATTTCGACCGCACGAGCAACGGTCGCATCCTGTTTGCCGCGACGGACAAAGGGATCTGGCGATCCGACGACCGGGGCCAAACCTGGACGGCGAAGACCGACGGTCTGCCTTCGACGAATATCCAGGGCTTTGCCGGCGGGTCGAACGAGGCCGGCGGCCGCATCATTCTCTATTGCACCGTCCCGAGCAAGGACGAAGGCGGCGCCTTCACCGGCGGCGTCTTCCGCTCGACGGACCGGGGCGAGACCTGGCAGTCGGCCATGGGCGAGGGCATCAACACCGGCACGAAGCAGGTCGATCAATGGGCCTACGGTCCCATCGCCCAGTATCGGCAGGTGCTCACGACCGACGCCGACCCGCACACCGTATACGCATTGAACACCAGCACGGGGTTTCATCCACCTCACCACGAGACGGTGTACCGCAGCGACGACGCCGGACGCACCTGGCGGGCCACCTACTTTCAGGACCCGCGATTCGAGCGATACAACGTCGCTCCCAATTACGTCACCGTCTCGGCGGGCCAGTCGCTCAAGGGAGGCGGCACGCCGTTCGGAGCGGCCATCTGCAACAGCGACCCGAATCGTCTGATCCTGGTGTGGAGCCAGTCCTACGTCACGCACGACGGCGGCGACTGGTGGTTCAACGGCGACACCTACGTCGCGCCCGGCCACGAGGCCAGGCCCGGCTGCGCCTGGGCCTGCACGGGCCTGGTCGTCACCACGACGTGGCATTACTACATCGACCCGTTCGAGGCGAACCGTCACTACATCGCCTACACCGACATCGGCATGGCCCGCTCGCTCGACGCCGGCAAGACCTGGATCTGGTGGGACAGGAACACCTGGGCCCCGTGGCGGAACACCTGCTATGAGATCGCATTCGACCCGGATGTGCCGGGCAGGATGTGGGGGGCGTTCTCCGACGTACACGACATCCCCAACGACAACATCATCTCCGAGCGGCATGGCCACAAGCGGCCCGGCGGCGTGTGCATCTCGCGCGACTTCGGCGCTTCGTGGCAGGCGGAGGCGCAGGGCATCGGGCCCAGGCCGGTGACGTCGATCGTGCTCGACCCGAAGAGCCCCAAGGGCCGGCGCACGCTGTATGCCGGCGTGTTCGACGAGGGCGTCTACAAATCCATCGACGACGGCAGGACGTGGACGCTCAAGAAGAACGGACTGGGCGATCCGAAGAACATGCGCGTCAGCCGGGTGCTTCTTCACGCCGACGGCACGCTCTTTGCGATGGTCTGCGCCAAGCGACCCGCGCAGGGCCAGCCCCTGATGGGCGAAGGCGTGGGACTGTACCGGTCCAGTGACGGCGCTGAAACCTGGGAGAAAGTCAACGCCTCTGCGTTGTTCCTGTACCCCAAAGACTTTTCCGTTCATCCGACCGACAGCAACGTGATTCTCGTCGGCACCTGTGATGCGAATTGGGACGACCGGTCGGGCGGCCTGTATCGCACCGACGACGGCGGCCGCTCGTGGCGGCGGATCGGCCGCCAGGGCCGGCAGACCTTCGGCGGATACTTCCACCCCCGGCGCGACGGATGGATCTACATGACGCTCACCGAAGGCGCGCCCGGCGCCGGCCTGTGGCTCTCGCGAGACGACGGGCAGACGTGGCAAGCGTTCGACGAGCTGCCCTTCTCGAACGTGCAGCGTCTGACGTTTGACCCATCCGACGACGGTGTGATGTACGTCACCACCTTCGGCGGCAGCGTCTGGCGCGGGCCGATTGCGCCGGTGGATTGATCGCCTACGGAGCGGATACGCCGAATCGATCTTGTCCCCACTCGAGGCGGTCGGCGACCGCCTGCGGGAATTCCCATGGCGACGCATCCGATTGATGCAGCGTGACCGGTGCGTGCTCGGCAGCCATCGCTACAGCTTGCGGCATGTCGAGGTAGCGAAGCACATTCAGCAGCGTCGGGCCATCGCGATGCGTCGAAGGCAAGTCGGATAGATCGAGACCGTCGATGGTCGGCTCGAAGAGCGAAGCGTAGAGCGCGATGCCTGCCATGCTGCCGGAGGCGGTGAGCTGGATGGGCAGAGACTTCGTCGTCTCGATCGCTCGAAGTGTTTGGATGGCCCGACGGACGTCCCAGACGCGCATGCCGTCGAGCGTCTGGCCCAGCAGCATGAACCGCCTGCGAATCTGCACCTGCTTTCGTTCGTCGCCGCTGGCGGCGTCGAGCCCGAGCCCGCGCGGAGCGAAGAACGCGTGGACTTCGTTCGGAGCTGCCGTAATGTCGATGTCCATTGCGGCCGTGTTGGGGTCGTCGACCACGTGGAGGTTCACACGGCTGAGGCTCTGTGCATCGGGATGCCGGACGACCAGCAGGCTCAGCCGAACGTGAGGTTGACTGGTGAAGTCGAATCGCTCGAGAGGCTGGGAGGGCGTCGATTGCGAACCCGCAACAGGACGAACATCCAGCGGTCCGGCTTCGTCGTGACGGGGCCAGCCTCGAAAGACCTTCTCGCGCAGCACCGTCATCCACGCGCTGCGTTGGGCGGTCCATGCGTCTTGAGATTGGGGTACGGCAGAATCCGGGGCCGTCGGCACGAAGGTCTCGTGGACGGTGGCATTGATCTGGCTCAGCGGCAGCTCCGTGAAGACCTTCAGTGCTTCGGGCTCAAAGAGGGGCACGGCCGGCTCGGTGATGATGGGATTTGCGTCTCTGAGGAACCGATTGAACCACACGAAAGCATGCACGCGCAGTTCCTGCGTGTCGCGGTGCGGCCCTTCGGTGATGTGCAGGCCGAGCTTGTCGTCGACGCCGTAGAGCCGGTAGATGCGCCGGACCTTCTCGTGCGTGCGAACAACGCCGTCGAGCGGGAAGATGTTGTCCTTGTCGGTGTTGGAGATCAGCAGGGGTCTCGGGGCCACGAGTGCCGCGACCAGCGGATAGTCCCAACGGTATGTATTGACGACATACATGCAATCGCAGTGGCCTTCGACGCAGCCGTCGACGACGTGGTTCTGAAGGTCGGTGATCCCGGCGACGGGCACGGCGGCCTTGATGCGGTCGTCGAGGGCGGCGATCCACCAGCTATAGGCCCCGCCGCCGGAGCGGCCGGTCACGCCGAGACGCTGCGGGTCCACCTCCGGGCGTTCCTGGAGATAGTCCAGCGCCCGAACGCAGTTCCAGGCCTCGACGCCGGCGGGCGTATAACCCCGGCTGTTCCACCACCACATGCCGTAGCGGTAGGTGCCGTGGTGGATGCCCTCGATCTCGCCGAGCTGGAGCGTGTCGATGATGAGGCAGACGTAGCCGTGCCGGGCGAACCACCCCGCGTGGTGCTGGTAGTGCGCCTTGCTGCCATAGGCGACGCCGTCCTTCCTGACCTGAGCATGACCGCAGACATACAGGACCGCCGGCGCCGGCCCGTCAAGGGCTTTGGGGATGTAGAGATTGCCGGTGACGTACAGGCCGGGACGCGACTGAAAGTGCACGTTCTCGACGGTGAACGTCTCGTGCTCGACCGTGTTGGTGGTCATGGCCTTCAGCGGGGTCTTCTCCGGCAACGGATCGAGACCGAGCATCTCGAGAAGTTGCCTGCGATAGACCGGCCGCCTGGCTTCCCACTGCTCAAGGGTCTTGATGTCACCGAGGCAATCGGCCTCGAGCTTGGCGGTCTCGGTGCGGAAGTAATCGGCCAATCTGCGGTCGGCATCGGATGGTTGGGGCGAATCATGATTCGCCCCTGCGGCGCTGCACGCGGTGAGGTTGGCCAGAACGAATGCGATCAGCAGGGACAAACGATACGCGTGGCTCTTCATGGAGCGCCTCTCATTGCAGAGAACGTGTGCGCGGCACACCTCAGACGTTTTCGGGGACGACGAACGGTTCGCGATAGGTCCGGCGGACCAGCGCATTGGCCTCGGAGGCGAATTCTCCCGTGAACGTTTCGGTCTTCGGGTCCAGCGTCAGCCAGGGTCCGAGGATTCGCGGCGTCTGCTGCACGTCCACGCCGTTGACGAGCAGGTGCTCCTGCATGCGTTCGAAGCACTCCGCCATGCCCTCGGCGCCGCCGATCCGCTCGACGATCTTCTCTCGCGGAGCGGTCGCTCCGAGCCGGTGGGAGATGTTGCCCATGTGACACAGTGCGCTGGACAGATGGCCTTCGAGCACGTCGGCGTTGAGGTCGCCGACCTTGCGGCTGCGGACGGCGTCGATGAAGTTGGCGTGGTGGCCGGCGCCGTCGGTGCGGATGAACTGCCTGATCCGCTTGCCGTCGTTGTCGTAGGCCCAGCCGCCGACGAAATAGCCTTTCTCACAATGGACCACCGTGCCGGCTGAGGTGCTATAGTAATAGTCCATCGCCTTGTTGCCCGTCTCTCGCGGCAGACCACGAACCTCGAAGATGATCGGCGCCGGCTTGTAGTCGTAGAAGAGAATCTGTGTGTTGGGCGTCTCGCCATCGTCGATGTAGCCGAAGCGGCCGCCGACCGAGATCACGCGTCGCGGCAGCTCGTTGGCGCCGAGGACCCAGCGGCAGATGTCGATGAAATGAATCCCGTTGTTGCCGAAATCGCCGTTGCCGGTCGGCCAGACCCAGTGCCAGTCGTAGTGCAGACTCTTGCGCGTCAGCGGCGTCATGGGAGCCGGTCCGCACCAGAGGTTGTAGTCCACGCTCTCGGGGATCGGCTGGGGCCCGTCCACCTTGCCGATGCTGTCGCGACGGACGTAGACGATCCCGCGAACCGACGTGATCGCGCCCAGGTGGCCCTGCTTGATGTAGTCGATCGCCTCGGCCAGCCCGGTGTCCGAGCGGCGTTGCATGCCGCTCTGCACGATCCGATTGTACTTGCGGGCGGCCTTGACCATCTGCCGGCCTTCCCAGAGGTCGTGCGAAACGGGCTTCTCGACGAACACGTCCTTGCCCGCCTGGCAGGCCCAGACGGTGACGAGGGCGTGCCAATGGTTGGGCGTGGCGGTAATCACCGCGTCGATGCTCTTGTCGTCGAGCAGCTTTCGCATATCGACGTACGTGTCCACCGTCTCCTGGCGGTCGCGGAACTTCTTCTCCTCGCGGTCGAGAATCGCCCGGTCGGCGTCGCAGATGGCCACGACGCGCACGCCGGGGATCGCGCTGAACCACTTGATGTGATTGCTCCCTTGGCCGCGAAGCCCGATGACGCCGACGCGGATGGCATCGTTGGCGCCCCGGACGCGCGAAAACGGCATCGCCAGTGACAATCCGGCGGCGAGTGTCCCTTTGAGAACGGCCCTTCGCGTGGTGTGCTCCATGACAAGCCCCTTTTCAGGTTTTCAAGTACGGCAAAGCATCACGCTCGCCGCATTGCACTTCACACTTCAAACTCCCCCCCTGGACAACCTCTGTATACCACGATTCGCGGCCGCGGTCAACCGCCTGACGCCTTGCGGGTTGTCGGGGACGATGGGCCGCTGTAGAATCCTGACGCCGCGTGCTGCAACGACGGCATGCCATCATGGAAAGGACGAACGCGCCAATGAAGAGGCTGTTGCGGCTGTACTTTCGGACGTCTCTGGTCCTGCGGATTCTGGCCGGCTTCATCGGCGGCTCATCAATCGGCGTCTTGTTCTGGGCCCTGTCCCGCTCAGCGGCGCCGACGATCTCTCAGACCGTGATCCCGTACATCTGGCCCTTCGGACAGGTCTTCGTTCACATGCTCAAGATGATCGTCGTGCCGATTATCTTCTTCTCGCTGGTGGTCGGCGCGTCCAGCCTGCCGATCCGCAAGTTCGGCCGCATCGGGCTCAAGACCCTCGGCTGGTATCTCCTGACGAGCGTGCTGGCGGCCGTGTTGGGAACGGCCCTGGCGTTGGCGCTGGATCCGGGGGCCGGCGCCGATCTGGACGCATGGCGGGATCTGGCAGGTGTCCAGACGACGGAGGCCGCCGAGATTGCTGAGGACGTTGTCGACCAGGGTGTGCTCTCGCAGATCCTGCTGAACCTGTTCCGCAATCCGTTCGAGGCGCTGGCGGCGGGCAATTTCCTGCCGATCATCGTCTTCGCCATCCTGTTCGGCCTGGCGATCCGCGTGTCGATCGAAGCGGGCGATGCGCTTCGGGTCAAGCGCCTGGAGTCTCTGGTCGATCTGCTCGAAGCCTGCCGGGACGCGATGTTCAAGCTGGTCGATTGGATCCTCGAATACTCGCCCATCGGCGTGCTGGCGTTGTCGATTGTCAATTTCGGTCTCTACGGCCCGTCTATTGTCGGCCCCTATGTCAGCGTGACGCTGGGCGTTGTGTTCGGGATCGTAGTGATGGTCGTCGGGGTCTATCCGCTGCTGCTCTGGCTGGTGACGCGCCAGAATCCGTTCGGCGCCCTCAAACGCATCAAAGAGCCGATGATTATGGCCTTCATCACGCGCAGCAGCGCCGCGACGTTGCCCGTGTCGATCAAGACGGCTGAAGAGGATCTGCGAATCCACAATGAGCTGGCCAGCTTCTCGCTGCCGTTGGGCGCGACGATCAACATGGACGGCGTCTGCGTTCATCTGCCGATGTTCGCAGTCCTGGCGGCCAACCTGTTCGATGTTCCTCTGACGCTCGGGGCGCTGGTGGTGCTGGTGATGACCACGGTCCTGTCGTCCATCGGCGCCGGCGGTGTGCCGGGCGGCAGCCTCATGCTGCTGTTCATCATCCTCGAAAGCATGGGCCTGGGCGCCGAGCAGGTGGCGGTGATCGTGGCGTTGGCGCTGGGGATCAACCCGATCCTCGACATGTTCGAGACGATGAACAACGTCACGGGCGACCTGGTCTGCTCCTACGCAGTCGCGAGCAACGAGAACCTGATCCAGCCGGATTCGGCGAAGATCAACGACCCGTGACAGCGGATTCGGACGGCGGAAAGACCGCCTCGGCGATCCGGAGCCGCAACACCCGGACAGTGCCCTTGTCGTGCGGGTGCGCGCGGTTGGTCAGGATGACGACGTACGTATCGACGGCCGGGTCGCACACGATGCTGGTGCCGGTGTAACCGCTGTGGCAGAAGGCCCGCTCCGATGCGTTCGGACCTTTGAGCCATGCGTAGTCGGAGCTGACATCGAAGCCGTAGGCGCGGCCGTGGGACTGCGCCGTCGTCAGCATCCGCACGGCGTCGGGACTCAGGATCCGCTGGCCCCGCCAGACGCCGCCGTTCAGGAGCATCCGGCAGAAGGTCGACAGGTCCGAAGCGGTGGCAAACAAGCCCGCATTGCCACCGACGCCATCCATCAGTTGGGCCAGCGGGTCGTGGACCGTGCCGCGCAACGGCGCGCCGTCAACGATCTGCGTCGCGGCGATCCGGTCCTGCCAGGATATGGGCGGGTTGAAGGCCGTGCGATTCATGCCCAGCGGCTCGAAGAGGTTCTCGCGGCTGAATTCCGCGAGGTCTTGGCCGGAGACGGTCTCGACGATGCGGGCCAGCACGAGGTAACCCAGGCAGCTATAGCGGAACGCTTCGCCCGGCGCATTCGTCGCCTCCATGCGGCAGATCTTCTCGATCACCGCTTCCGGACACGGGCTGCCGTGTTCGTCGGCCAACGACTTGGCGGTGGTATAGGCCGGCAGGCCCGATGTGTGCGTCAACAGATGCTTGATTCGCACGTCCTCCTTGCCGGCGCTGGCGAAGGCGGGCAGATAGGCGCCGACGGGGTCGTCCACGCTCAGTTGCCCACGGTCAGCCAGGATCAGAATCGACGTCGCGGTCGCGATGGGCTTGGTCAGCGAAGCCAGATCGAAGATCGTGTCCCTGTGCATCGGCTCACGCGTCGGCTCGATCATCGCCGCCCCGAACGCCTTGCAGTACAGCACCCGATCCCGCCGGCCCACAAGCACCACCGCGCCGGGAACATGCCCGGCCGCCATCTCTTCGGCGACAATCTCGTCAATGCACCCCAGCCGTCCCACCGACGGCAACCCACACCCCGGCGCCACCACCGCCGCCGCCGTCAGAAGCACCGTCAAGGAAATCCGCCTCATGTTCTGTTCCACTGGTCCTCTACGGCGTGCGTTCGGTGATGCTGACGAGGCCGACGTCGATGTATTGGCCGCCGGTGGTCTGGTGGCAGTAGACAGCGAGGCGGTTGAGGTTCGGGCGCAATGCGGCTCGGGCCTTTTCGCCGAGCGGGATCTGGATGTATCCGGTGGTGTAGCCCTTGACGTCGGCGACGAGCGTCCCGTTGATGTAGACCCTGGCGTCCTCATCGTGATGGATCGACAGATGCAGTTCGGGCGGAACGCTTCCGCCCAGATCGAAGCTGCGGCGCAGCCAGATGTCCGACGAATTCCACGTCGTCCGCACCACGGCGCCGGGCGTGCCCCTGGTGCCAAAGCCACCCTTGCCGATCTGCCAGTCGGTGTCGTCGAACTCATCGGCCTGCCAGCCATCGGCCGGTTTGCTGGTCGTGTAGCGCCAGACCTGCCCTTCGTCCTGCGAGGTGGGGACGACGGTCCTGACGATCGGGGGCGGCAGGTAGAGCTTCTCATTGGCCGCCCGCACCTTCGCGGCGTCCATCTTGATCATCGCCCGGTCGTAGGTCAGCAGGCCGTTGACCTCGATCTCCACGTCGGTCGTCTGCGTGTAAACGGCGGCCGCGAGCCCGCGAGCGATCAGCGGTCGCAGGTTGCCGATCAGGGCCAGATAGGCGTCGGTCAGTGCCTCACGGGTTTCGTAGCTGCGGTAGCCCCAGTTCTTCTCGTCCTGCCAGGTGTGGCCGCGCACGGGCAGGCCCAGACCGCCGAACTCGCCCAGCACGATCGCGCGTTCGTCTTCTACCGGCGGGGCAGCCGGACCGGGATAACTGTGGATGTCGTGGACGTCACCCACGCCGCGGTCCGTCCAGCCGCTGGCGCTGTTCACCAGGCGGGTCGGGTCGAGCTTTTTCGTCAACTCGACGATCCGAGCGGTGTCGTACTGGCCCCACCCTTCGTTGAACGGCACCCACATCACGATCGACGGGTGGTTGTAGAACGCTTCGATGACCCGGCTCCACTCGAGTTCAAACTGGTCGGCCGATTCCTTCGTCCGCTGAAGGTCCGGGTCGTTGGGGCCGATGTGGCCGTCGCCGTTGGGCATATCCTGCCAGACGAGCAGACCCAGCTTGTCGCACCAGTAATACCAGCGGGCCGGCTCGACCTTGACGTGCTTGCGGGCCATGTTGAAGCCGAGTTGGCGGGTGACCTCGACGTCATACCGCAGCGCCTCGTCGGTCGGCGCGGCATAGAGCCCGTCGGGCCACCAGCCCTGGTCGAGAAACCCGTATTGGAACAGCGGCTCTCCGTTGAGGAACAGCCGATTGATCCCCTCTTCGTCCTTCTCCAGTGAGATCTTCCGCATGCCGAAATAGGATTTCACTTCGTCGTGGACGACCGGCTGATTGAAGTGACCGAGCGTGATCTTGACGTCGTAGAGGAACGGGTCGTCGGGCGACCACAGGCGCGGATTGGGGATCGGCACCTCGATGCGGTTGAGGCCCTTGGCCTCGGCGACCGTCTCACCATCGGCCGATACCTTGACTGTCACGTTGTCGCTGCGGGTCAGCTTCGTGCCGATCTCGATGATGAGCTTCGAATCATCGAGGTCGGGCGTCAGCTTGAGACCTTCGATCGCGCGCCGGCTGACGGGTTCGAGCCAGACGGTCTGCCAGATACCGGTCACCGCCGTATACCAGATGCCGTGGGGCCGGCGGACCTGCTTGCCGCGCGGCTGAGTGCCCGCGTCGGTCGGGTCCCATACCGAGACCACGATCTCCTGCGGACCCGTGGGCCTCAGGGCGTGCGTGATGTCGAACGTAAACGGGTTGTATCCGCCCTGGTGGTTGCCCACCCTCATCCCGTTGACCCATACGGTGGTGTCCCAATCGACGGCGCCGAAGTTCAGCAGGATGCGAATGCCCTCGCCCCACGCCACGGGCACGTCGAAATTCCGACGGTACCAGAGCCGGTTGTCCGGGCCGACGGGCTTCATCACGCCGGAAAGGGCCGACTCGACCGGAAACGGCACGAGAATCCGGCCGTCGAATTCCTTCGGCTGCCCGTCGTCCTTCGGGCGAATCGCATAATCCCACAGGCCGTTGAGATTCAGCCACCTCTCGCGGACCATCTGGGGACGGGGGTACTCGGCGTGGACGTTGTCTGGGCTCACATCTCGGGCCCATTTCGTCATGAGGGGACCGTCGGCCGGCTTCCACTCGGCGCCGGCGGCAAGGCACATGCATGCGACGAGGAGCGCTGCGAGCAGGATGGCCTGTTTTCCATGGTACAGTCGGGTTGTTGCTGGGCTGCCGTTCATCGTCTGACCTCCAAAGCAAGGCGGGCCATGCCCGCCGGGTTCATCGAGTGTGAAACCACCCCCATCGTACGGACCTTGTGATGCGGTGGTCACCCGTTGGCGGATCTCAGGGTATGGCAGGAGGCCTCCGTTTTCAACCAAAATGCAAGGCTTCGTCCCTATTGGGCGCGCCGATCACCCTGGTTTTGTTGGATCAAAGCCCCTGTGACAGGGTAAGATGGCCGGTGGCAGCCTTACGACGAGGGCCGACGAACCGTGCACGAACATCGAAGAATCCTGCTGATGATGGAGACATCCCGTTCCTACGGGCGGTCGATTCTCCGGGGGGTGGCCAAGTACGCCCGCGCGCACGGGCCCTGGATCTTCCACCGGCCGGCACCGTTCTACTGGGGCAACACGGGCAGACGGCCATTTCTGGAGCGGTTTCTCCGGCTCGACCTTGATGGTGCGATCATCCGCGAGCAGAGTCGCCGCGAGTGGACCGACCAACTCCTGTCAGCCGGTCTTCCCGTCGTGGTGGCTCCCTACAGCGAGCCATTTCCGGGGATCCCCAACATCCTGACGGACGACCGGGCCATTGGGACCCTGGCGGCCGACCACCTGCTGCGTCGCGGCTTCCGGCATTTTGCCTACTGTGGGTTCGGCAACGCCTACTTCTGGTCGCGCCGGCGGGGTCGCAGCTTCTGCGGACGGGTCAGAGATGCGGGTTTCGAGCCGCATTGCTTCGACTTCGACCAGTCGAGGCCGGCCGGCGAGCGGTCCTGGCAGAGCCAGCAGCGCACCCTCGTAGACTGGCTCAGATCGCTGCCCCAGCCGGTGGGGCTGATGGCCTGCAACGACGATCAGAGCCAGTGCGTCCTGGAGGCCTGCAAAACCGCCGAGCTTCACGTGCCCGAGCAGGTGGCCATCATCGGGCTGGGCAACGACGACCTGGTATGCGACATGGCGACACCGCGCCTGTCGAGCATCGCCCTCAGTGCTCAGAAGGCCGGCTACGAGGCCGCCGCCGTGCTGGACAAGCGGATGCAGGGCCAAAACGCAGCCTCCCCGATGATCGTCGTCCGGCCGAGCCACGTCGTGGCGAGGCAGTCCACGGATGTCTTCGCCGTAGAGGACCGGCACGTCCTGGCGGCGCTGCGTTTCATCCATCGGCGGGCCGGCAAGGAGGCCCTTCAGGTGGACGACGTGCTCGACGCCGTTTCCATCTCTCGGCGCAGCCTGTACGACCGTTTCGCCCGGACCCTGGGCCGCTCGCCCCACGAGGAGATCCAGCGCGTTCGCGTCGACCGCTTCACCCGGCTTCTGGTCACCACGGACCTGTCCGTATCGCAGATCGCCTCGGCCCTGGGCTGCGCCGACGCCAAGAACCTGGCGCGCTATTTCAAACGGGCCACCGGTATGACGCCCCTAAGGTACCGCAACCTGCACGGACGGCGGTAGTTGGCGCTGTGCTGTGCACAAAATGAGGGTTTTTTGCGCGCCAATGAGGTTGTATCGACCCTGGCCCGGGAGCCACAATGGTCTATCGGAAGTGTATGGATCGGAGCACGGCAGATTCGCAAAGCTGCCCCAGGGAAGTGGCGATTTGGCGAAGGTTCATCGGCGCGTTCTGCGGCTCGGACTCGGCCGTCAAAATGCGAGCAGGGTCGCCGAAGATAAAGGGCAGACAGAGGAGTCCCGCTTTCGCCTGTGACCGGGAGCGGGTCCATGTCGAACTTCTCGAAGGAGGACGATCATGCGTAGAGAACTCATGCCTGTATTGACCGTCGCCATGGTGCTGGGAGCGTTTGGCCTGAGCGCGGCGCGTGCGGCCGACCCGAGTCTCGTCGGCTGGTGGAAACTCGACGACGGCGCCGGAACGACAGCCGTCGATTCCAGCGGCCGCAGCGTTGATGGAACGCTGTTCGGTGAGCCCGAATGGCTGGATGAGGCCGTTTACGGAGGCGGCCTGCTCTTCGATGGTGTGGATGACTACATCTTCATCGACGGCCACTTCCAACTGGCCGAGTATACGATGACGGTCTGGTTCCGTGTGGATTCGGCGGGTCAGCGGGACATCCTGTCGGCTTATGCCGTCGGCGTGCAACACGGCATTCTGCTGGAGGTCCAGGCCGACGGCACACTGCGCTATCTCCATCGGTATCCGCTCGGGACCGGTGGCGGCGTGAACGTCTACACCACCGCCTCGTATGCCGACGGCGCCTGGTATCATGCCGCGATCGTCAAGTCGGCCGACCAGATCACCTTGTATGTCAACGCAGAGCAGGTCGGCTCCACGGCCGACATGAGCGTATTCGATCCGACCGATTCCTTTGGGCTGGCCGTGGGGGTCCTGGACAACGAGAGAGCGTTGGATCGCCTCTTCCTCGGTGCGATGGATGACATCCGCGTGTACGATCGCGCATTGCCGCCGGCTGAGATCCAGAAGGCCATGGCCGGCCTCGGACCCGACAGCGAGAAGGCCTCGGCGCCCGTTCCCGAAGACAACGCAACAGATGTGCCTCGTGATGTGGTGTTGAGCTGGCAGGCAGGTGAATTCGCCGCGACGCACGATGTGTACTTCGGGACCGACTTCGACAACATCAATGACGCCGATCGGGCCGATCCGAGAGGCGTTCTGGTCAGCCAGGGGCAGACCGCCGTCAGCTACAATCCGCCAGCCATTCTCGGCTTTGAAACGACGTACTACTGGCGTATTGATGAAGTCAACGCCGCCCCGGACAACACGATCTTCAAGGGCGACGTCTGGAGCTTCACGGCCGAGCCGTTTGCCTATCCGGTCGCGAACGTTGTCGCCACGACCAATGGGATCTCCGAGGACGGGGCGGGTCCCGAGACCACGGTCGATGGCTCAGGTCTGAACGCAAGCGACCAGCATTCTACCGCCGCGGAGCACATGTGGCTGGCCGAGCCGCCGGAAGGCGAGTCCCTCTGGATCCAGTACGAGTTTGACCGCATCTACATGCTCCATGAGATGCTCGTCTGGAATTACAACGTCATGTTTGAGCTGCTGTTGGGCTTCGGGTTGAAAGACGTAACGGTGGAGTACTCGACCAACGGCGAGGACTGGATTGTGCTCGGCGACGTCGAATTTGCTCGGGCGACGGCCAGGGGAACGTATGCGGCCAATACAACGGTCCCGTTCGACGGGATACCAGCCCGGTACGTCCGGCTCAACGCCAAGAGCAACTTCGGCGGCGGCGCGCAGTTCGGGCTCAGTGAAGTCCGCTTCCTGTACATCCCCGCCCAGCCGCGTGAGCCGCAACCGGGCGACGGCGCGGCCAACGTCAGTGTGGACAGCACGCTGGCCTGGAGAGCCGGGCGCGACGCGGCCTCGTATGACGTGTACATGGCCACAGATCCGAACGAGTTGGCCCTGATCGGAACGGTGGACAGCACTGCGCTGGCGCCGGACAACCTCGAATTCGGCAGCACATACTATTGGGTGGTCGACGCGATCAACCCGGCCCACGTGCGCACCCCTGTCTGGAGTAGCGATCTCTGGAGCTTCTCGACGCAGGAGTTCGCTCTGATCGAAGGGTTCGAGAGCTACACCGATGACATCGACGCCGGTGAGGCCATCTTCGACACCTGGCTCGACGGATGGGTCAACGAGACCGGCTCGACGGTCGGTCACATGATCGCGCCGTTCGCCGAACGAACCGTCGTCCACAGCGGACGCCAGTCGATGCCGCTGTTCTACGACAACACGGAATCGCCGTTCTATTCTGAGACGTCGCGCTCGTTCGATTCGGTCCAGAACTGGACCGTCAACGGCGCCGACACGCTGAGGCTGTTCGTCGCCGGTCAGGCCCCGGCCTTCGTCGAGACGGCCGACGGCACGATCCTGATGAACGCCATCGGCGACGACATCTGGAACGAGGCCGATCAGTTCCGCTACGCCTACCGGACGCTCAGCGGCAACGGCTCGATCACCGCACGCGTCGATTACCTCGACAACAGCCCCGATCCGTGGAGCAAGGCCGGTGTGATGATCCGCCAGAACACCGAGGCCGGCGCCATCAACACATTCATGGCGATGACCGGCGGTGACGGCGGCGGCGCAACGTACCAGCAACGCATGGAGGCCGACGGCGCATCGGTCTCGCAGCACACCTACGAAGACGGGCCGTTTGCGCCGCCGTACTGGGTCCGGGTAACGCGTGAAGGCAACACGCTTCTGGGCTACACCTCTGCGGACGGCGAGAACTGGACGCAGCGCGGCGACACGGTGACGCTGGCGATGACCGATCCGGTCCTGATCGGCCTGGCGCTGACCAGCCACAACGCCGATCAGGCCACGAGTGCTGAGTTCTCGAACGTGGCCTTGACCGGCAACGTCAGCAATACCTGGCAGATCGCCGAGGTCGGCGTCGAGCAGCCGGAAGGCAACGACCTGGCTCCGCTGTACGTGGCCTTGGAAGATGCGAACGGTCGGACTGCGGTGGTGACGCACCCGAATGCGAGCATCATTGGCCGTTCCGGCTGGAACGAGT
>CAZSXM010000069.1:0-22720 GCA_964610435.1 uncultured Pirellulales bacterium
TCTGTGTTGTTTCAGACCTTTACGGAAAGACCGATGCGTCCGTTCTTTTCAACCCACAACCTTTCCGCAACAGGAACTACTTTGGACTCTGAGTGACCCTTTACCGGAGGTGACACCAAACACTCCTGCCAGTGTGAGTTGTGACTGGCGCAAAGCGGGGCAAGCAAATAACAGTACATGTTCACAGTACACCAGGCAGACGCGAATACATTTCGTGCAGCCTCGCCACCGATAGATCCCAGTTGTGGTGCTGCATCACCGTGTCAACACACCGCTGTGCCACAACCTCACGATCGGATACAACTCCATCCACCCACCGAAGAACCTTGTCCACATCCGCCGGCCCTGCATGAACATCGTCAAGCACATAACCACAGTCTCCTGCTCCAATGATAGTAGGGGCGTCGCCGGCATATTGGGTGGCAAGCACCGGAACACCCGCTGCCAAGTATTCCGCACACTTTGTCGGACTCGACGCCAGGTTCACAGGATCATTCTTCCTGAGTAATAGCCCGACGTCTGCCACAGCGAGAAACCGCGGAACCTCAATAGGCTTAAGATTCAGCACAAGCAGACTGCCGTCTCTTCTGAGCATATCAAGCTGCTGCTGCCAGGGAGACAAGTCGCCATGGGTCAAGATCAAGAAGAATACTCCTGAATCGACTGTATGCAGCGCACACATTAGATCGATCATCTCACCTATGCACTGCCATACTGCTGTCCCGCCGGAATAGCAGAGTACCTTCCGATTGGCTACGCCCAAATCTTGGCGAGTACCTGCGCGCTGCTCCCGGCAGCTCCGAAAACGATCCAAATGGACGCTGCACGGCAGAACACAGGTGTGAAGTCTCCTGCATCCATGTTCGGCCACCAGCTTGTCGCGTAGATTCCGAGAGGCGCACACGATGGCATCCGCTGAACGCATCGCACTCCGCACATCGGCATCCACTTGTCGGAGTGCCCAGACAGGAACCTTCTTCATGCGGTATTCGGCGATGATGTCTCCATGGAAGTCGCACACCAGAGGATGGCCGGTCCTGGCGCGCGCGGCAAGCGATGCACACAGTTCAGTCTCAGTATGGATACAGTCAGCCTGCCAGAGTCGTGAGACATAACGAATTACGAGCGAGCAGACTCGACGGCTCAGTGTTCCCGATATCCTCTCATACATGATGGGATGCACCGGCCATACGATGACCCGCACTTTGTCTCGCAGGTCATGCAGTAGTCCGCGCGACAGGCAGGAGTACCATGGACTGAACCATAGGCAGAGGACATCATGGCCGGCCTCGTCAAGGGACTTGATGATACTTATGATGCGATGCGTGTAGGCCTTGGCCCTGTTCGCATGGCCATATGCAACGACCAGTACACGCTGCGCCTTAGCCGCAGCTGCAGTACGAGTTCCCTGCATGCGTTCTTCGGGTGCTTTCTCTTTAGACCGTATCCTCATATGCTCACTCCGCAAGCGATGTCATCACGTTGAAGCCCACAATCACACACAGCACCACAGGCGCGATGACCAAGGCGGCACTCCTCCATCCCTTGCTCGATTGCACCTGATAATACCCGATACCTGCAAAGAGCGGGTTGAAGATGAGGAAGCCCAATGCGTGACGTGATTGAAATGATATGTAGCTGACTGCCACAACACATAAAATGTAGTAGAGCAAGGCCCCCGTTGCATGGCTCGTGCCATTGAAAGTGGTATGGATCCAGCCAATGAGAAGAAATGGAATCACAACCACCCATGACAGAACAGAGAACCACTGAAACAGATTGTAGAAATGCAAGAACTGATTGCCTGTCCGATCGTAGCCAAATGGAGATGCACTGTCGCGTCGTCCATCCAAAGGCCAGAATCGGATTGGGAAGAATAGATATGGCAGTGGGCGGATGGCGCGTGCCAGGGTCGATCTATCCTGAATCACACTCTGAGCAATAGACCCGCTTCGAATCTCGCCGGCAATATGCGCACCACGACTTTCAACTGTGTCCGCAAAGGACGTGTACGGATTCGTCCCATAGGCCCAGGCCTGTCGTGAATATCGATACAGGTGCATACCAATAGTATCTGCACCCCATGCTGCAACGACCGCGACAGCACCAACGATGAAATACATAGCCAACCGCGATTTCATCGTCCGGCAGCCCCACGATGCTCCAAGATATGACATGGCAAGCAACACGTTGGCACCGCGCAAGACTGCAACGGGAACCATCCATATGACAGTTCTTACGACACGCTGCTCATGCCATGCCAGAAAGCCGCACAAGAGGAAAAGCAGGAGCAGAGGCTCGCGATACAGGTGTACCGTTGACGTTACAAAGTTGTAATTGCCGAGCAGTGCCAGCGAGAGCAACCACAGAGGCATGCCGTATCCATTAATCTTGATGCTAAGGAGATAACTCGCTGTGACTACCCCTGCAGCAGTCGCCCAGTTCAACGGCAAGAGATCTAGTAGCTCGAATGGCCTGCGGAATAGGGTACTGATCGCTCCACCCCAAACGGCCAACACGATATCAAACAACCCTGTCCTGTCACCCCAATGAGATTGCACTGCGAGAGCTTCTGCCTGTGTAAAATAGCTCGCATCGTCACCACCCGTACCAAACGGCGTGCCGAAATTCCGCATATTATCAAGACAATTCACGGTTCCCCAGAACGAGAGAAACAGATATGCAAATACGGCAAGTCGTCGCATATCATGGTTGCCCCCCACTCGGATTCTTGCGCTCAGCACATAGACCATTACTAACACGAAAAGCCAGACGATCACCGAGGTGTTAGCTCCGGCCAGCACATAGCCAACACAAACACCAGCACCAAGGAACAATGAGAGTAACCTTTGTCCGGCAATCATGTAGAAACTATTGCCACAACGCTACAGAAGCTTAAGAAAAACGTCCTGATTCACGGTTGTGTTCCCCCGAACATTTGTTTCAATGTCCTGGCGGGCCGGAAGGCATCGGCATGAATCTCCGGGATGCGCTTCGCCAAATAGGCGCGCGTCTGATGTACATGAGCGAGAAGCGTGCTCACCTTCTTCAGGACACAATCAGGCCGGAAGTCTTTCAAGGGGACGACCCAATCCTTGTTTCCATAAACATACTGGCACATGCCCTCAGCCTTGCGACTATAAGAGACCAGAAGCGTCGGAACATGTGCAGCGATCGCATTGATTCCACAATGCATCCGGGCCGCTATGACCAAATCACACTTGATCAATTCTCTCTTTGTACCGACAAACCCCATATCATTATCTAGAAGTGTGACTGCTGCCTGGCATTCAGATGGAATCGCGTGCTGTACTCTGCGAAGATATCGCAAATCATCGTCACCCTCTGCGAAATCACAAACTACATGTGGAATCAATACAATGTGTGCATCAAGTGCTTTGATAAGCACATGTATCGTCCTTGCCTGAATATGAATGGATTCTTCCAGCGAATAGCCAACATGTCGAACCGATAGCGGGCTGAGATTGATGCCTATGGTCAGTCCGTTGCGTGGAGGTGCGCCATGTGCTGTAATCTCGGGTGCAACCACATAGGCTGGATCGGCGCACGGAATAACATTGCCAGAAACGCCCAAGGCCTGCAAATAATCGACGGTCGCAGATTCACGAGCTGTGATGAGGCTTATGTTCTTAAGGTGCTTTGTGAAAGCCCCTTCGGTCTCGATATTCTGGTTGAACGGTCCTACGGAAGCCCCCCATAGCACATATGGGACACCTCTTTTCTCACACTCGTCGCCGAAACGCAGGAATCCTCGATTGCCCAATCCATTCGCCCTGATTGTGTAAATATCACCACCGATCGACAAAACCGCATCACGTCCATCTGTAATCCCTGGCGGGTCGCTGGTTGGATACAATGCAATCCCGCCCATACTCAGCAACTTGCGCAAGACATTTCGCGGCGAATATCGGCCAATGCGTTTGCGCGAAATGATCTCGACATCGCAGCCCTTCAGTCTTGCCCGGTCATCGTCGGGCCTGCGGGAGGCATAGACAATCCTGACACCCGGCCACGCAGATTGCAGTATCACCTCAGTCCCTCGCACGATTGCTTCGCAGCCGTAGTTATAGACCCCGCCGATGCCGATCAACAGGATGCTTGGAGAGTTCATCATTATTAGCCTACGTGATCTGAGATGATGCATTCCTCCGCATCGCGATCAACCTCTTGGGTAAGCGAAGCATACTGAACGAAAGCCCTGCAATGATTTGCATGAGTACCAAATCTGCTAGAGCTAGCCAAAACGCGAATCGTCCATACCTCCGCCCATAGTTGGCCCAGGCCTTCTTGCTTCTCTTCTGGGCGTGTCGTTGAAGCAGCCAATGAACTTTCTCACGAGCTGTTGGCTGAGGTACTCCCGGTTTGTCTGTCGGCGCCTGTATTCCACGGCGCATGTAGATCAGTTCGCGTTTCCGTCGGACATGCCCCCGCTGACTTGCTACTACCTTTTCAGAACAGATCGGCTCTATTGAGATTTCACCGTTATGCTGTCCCTGCTCGAACAGTTCGCTCAATTCTCTGTTTCGTATTACGACCAGCGAAGTTCCTTTAGGCTCTTGGCGATACTCAGGCAGCCACGCGTCCATGAAACAGGCGTCAGCGGTCTCGGCGAAGACATCCATACAGAAGTTGCAAGCGTTCAGGCGAAAGAATGCGTGCTTGCCGAGGTAGTACGGTAATCCATGGTAGGGCACTTCCTTGCCGTGCCCCCGATTATCGGTTCCACGGAGCCGATAATCGGATGCCGGAACGCCATCCGATTTTCGGCGGTATTCAACGCCTGTGATGCTCTCGCGGCTCACACCGCTCTTGGACAGCAGCAGTTCTGTGTAGAACGTGTTCTGGTACATGCCACACGCCAGACCAAATACATACGGTACGCGTTGTGCCAGACGTGGACTGTTGCGAAGCGCCGCACACAAACAGGGAACACCCACGATGGCCCACCGTCCATCTCTATTGGATAGAACCTCTGCGAGAAGCTGTGATATCTCGACCGGATGATAGACACTTCCTGAAGATCGTCGTAGTTCGTCTATAGTCGAAGCGGCGTGGAATTCAAAGAATCCATTGTCGTGGGTATTCGCGAACCGAACTACTCCAGCACGCGTTATAGCGCCCTTTGTGAACAAACTCTCAAGGCACCACGTTGTCAACCCACCGGAGGCGCTAGCCTTGCGCAACTCATCATCGTTTCTGAAACCTACGATTGAACGGGCGTGCCATCCAATATCCTCATCATACTTCGCCTCTGGTGTGCCACTGAACAACTGAGCATTTCTCTCACGTGGATTGTGAACGCCTCTTGAAAAGGGGCATACATCTAGGCACAGATGGCATTCCGTCGGGCAACGTTCAGTATCCAGACATGGTGAGACATCGCCGCCTTCCTGGACCTGCATAGACAGTGCGGACGATGGACAGAGACCCGCACAGATGCCACAACCAGAACAAATATCTCGCCTAACTACCTCGTGAAAGACGCTACGCATCAATTCGCCTGCCCCGCCCCAGCGGTATTCGAATTGCCAATTCTCATGAAGCCAATTCCTACAAGAAACATGCATGGCACGAAAGCGATAGCACGGACCCGCAACGAAACGTCGGCAATACTCAGGAATAGCAACCCGACGAGGACACCCCATATCACGGCCGATTCAAGAGACAGGAACGTTCCTTTCGGGACGAGCTTCCGGCTGTAGTACAGGGGAACCAGAATCACTGTATTCAGTATATACCCAAGGGCGAATGACGCGGCCAATCCAGGCGCTCCCCACCGTATAAAGAATACTGCGGAGCCAATCACGATACCACCCCAGAAAGCATTGCTGAAGAAGCCCCACCAAAGGAGACTCCTCGCTGCGAGGATTCGGGCGAGCCCTGCCTTGAACGTCATCACGGAAGTACAAAACACTACAAGGGAGAAAGTGACTCTGAAACTACGCGTGCCGTAATCGGCACCGAACATCATCTGTGCTATTTCGGGAAAACACAGTAATGGGATGGCGAAGACAACCCCGAGAATCCAGGTGGAGAGGACATTCACGGCTCCAAGCCTCTGTGAGACGTTTGCCCCGGCGTTGGAGACCATGGACAGCAAAGGAGCATTCAACATCCCGCTGGCGAAAAGCAGCGTGTGCTGGAAGACGAGCGCCGCACTGAATATGCCCATCTCAGTGTAACCGTCCGGCTGATTAACTAGCAGAGCGTTGCAGACCCATCGAACCGGTTCGACCATCACACCGGCGAGGACGGCCGGAAGACTGAATCTCCACAAGATAGACAATTCCCGCCCGCAATCTCGGAAGGTCAAAGGCACATGATGTCGGCGGACCTCTTTGCGCAGGGCCAAGTGATGGAGCAACCAGTTGATTCCGAGATTGATCGCCAAGGCCCAGACCGCGCCGGTCACACCGCCGAAATACGCCCCCCCGATGAGAATGGGAAAGGAGAGAAGTCCCACAAAGAGGTTCACGCAGGCGATGGTCTTGAAGGCCTCGAAGCCGGAAAGGGCCCCCATCTGAGCGCCGTTCAAGGCGTTGATAAACAGCATCAGGGCCCCGATCCGCAGGACGCCCGCCAGGTGCGGGGCATTGATGGTATGGGCGGCGAGCCACGGGGCGAAGATGAACAATCCTATCGCCATCAGACCGCCGGTGACCGCGGCCACCAGCCAGGAGAGGCTGATGATCCGCCCGGCTCGCGCGGGATCGCTCTGGCGAAACTCGGCAACGTGCTTGGTCGCGGTCAGGCCCAGGCCGAATCCGGCGAAGATAAGAAACATGTGGACAGTCGACTGGATCATGCCATACTCACCATAGCCCGTCTTGCCCAACATGCGGGCGACTAAGACCGAAGCGGCGAGCATCAGGCCGCGAGAAATCACGGTCCCCGCCGTGACCCAGAACACGCCTTTGGCCAGCCGGTAGCCGACCGGCGAGGCCTTGACGCGATCGAGGGCTGGCCGCAGGATGGGCGGGCAGCAGGTATCTACAACCCTCTTGACCGTTAGTGCAGGCACGTTGCTCCCTTCAGCGCAGCCACAATTCTCCGGCAGGCTTTGCCGTCTCCGTACGGATTTATGGCACGACTCATGACATCATACCCCCGCTTATCGTTAAGCAACGTCGTCACGTTATCGAGAATCATCTGTCCGTCGGTCCCCATCAGCTTGACGGTTCCGGCCTCCACCGCCTCGGGCCGTTCTGTTGTGTCTCGCATAACAAGGACCGGCTTACCTAGTCCTGGTGCCTCTTCCTGCACTCCGCCCGAGTCGGTAAGCACAATCGTGCTCCGGTTCATCAGGGCCACGAAGGGCAGGTAACTCAGCGGTTCGATCAGGTGGATATTGGCTCGTCCGGAGAGCAAATCGAAGACGGGCTTCCTGACGTTCGGATTCAGATGGACGGGATAGACAAATGCGGTATCCGGGAACCGTTCCGATAGCTCGCGGATCGCCTGGCAGATGTTCTGGAACCCATCGCCGAAGTTCTCTCGCCGATGGCCCGTGATCAGGACCATGGGGCGGGTGTCTCCGTTGAGCAACTCCATTGGCACACTGGGAATGTCCGGCGGGTGCTTCCGCACCTTTTTAACGGCGATGTGCAGGGCGTCAATGACCGTATTGCCCGTGACGAAGATTCGATCCTCGGACACTCCCTCCTTGAGCAGGTTTTCTTTCGACCAGGCCGTGGGCGCAAAATGCAGGTCCGCAATTCGGCTGGTCATTGTGCGGTTGATCTCTTCCGGGAAGGGCGAATACCTGTTCCACGTCCGCAGGCCTGCTTCCACATGCCCCACAGGAATCCGCCTGTAGAAGGCGGCCAGAGCACCGCAGAAGGAGGTTGTCGTGTCGCCCTGCACGATGACCATATCCGGCTTGTAGTCAGCGAGGTAGCCGTCTATCGCCGTGATCGCCCGAGCGGTGATCCCCGCAAGCGTCTGATCCGGCTGCATGAGGTTGAGGTCCACATCCGGAGATACTTCGAAGACCTCCAGCACCTGATCGAGCATCTGCCGATGCTGGCCGGTAACGCAGACGTGCGGCTCGAACTTCGGATGCTTGTGCAGTTCCAGGACCAGAGGACACAATTTGATCGCCTCGGGCCGGGTACCGAAAATGAGGGAAATGCGGCGGCCACCGTGAGTCGCTGTCCGTGAAGCGTCGCGCGCGTAATTTCTATCAGCGTACATACCTGTTCTCAGTTCACAGTTCTCAGCCTACAGCCTGTTTCGTCGTGGGTCTTGCGAGCGACGAAAGGAACCCGTCCCAAGCGAAGTCGAGGGAAGCGACGCGTTCCATCCTGCGGCCATTAATGCAGATTGGCCGGGCATTATCGGCGAGATGGGCGGTTGGATCCGTGGCATCGGGCGTTTGATCCGAGCCATTTGAAGCCTGGTTCGACTCATTGGAAGCTTGGAATGCCTCATTCGAAGCTTGGTTTGGACCATTTGAAGCTTGAAATGCTCCGTTTGAAGCTTGGTTTGGCTCATTTGAAGCTTCAAATGCGGCGTTCGAAGCTTGGTTTGGGTCATATCAAGCTTCGAATGCTCTGTTTGAAGCTTGCTTTGGCTTGTTCGAAGTCGGGTCTGGCTCATTTCAAACCCGGCGGCCGGCGGCCGAGGTTTGGAGTTCTGAGTTTCAAGCTTCAAGGCTTTAGCCTGTGTCGTCTTATCTTATGCAGCGTTTCTGCGCGGACTCCGTCCTCGTGGGTGTACGACCCTTTCCCGCGAGGGTGTATGCTCGTCGGCCGGGCGTGGCCGAACGGGCATGTGCTATGTCCTGTTCTTCTACTTGCGCCGACTTGTGTCGCGTATCGAACCTATGGCACCGCACCTTGCTGGCTGGCGAGGCGCGGGTCGACTGAGAGTCGATCGATCAGACGTTTGGCCGCGGCGTGTTCGGGACGGAATCGCAAGCACGTTTCGGCTTCGCGCATTCCTTCGGCCACGGCCCCGGTCTCGGCCAGGAGCCGGGCCAGATTGAATCGCCAATCCACCCGGCTGTAGTCCAGGGCCAGGGCTTGGCGGTACCGTTCGATCGCTTCAGCGGACCTGCCGTCGCGCGCGCAGATCCCAGCCAGCCAGGCCAGCGCCCACGCAGGCGGATCCGGCTCGCTGCACCTTTGCTCGAGCAGCGTCACCACCTTCCGGCGAACCTCATCGGCGGATTCGGTGCTCCCCCCCGATGCCTCAAGAAGGCCGGCCATGATGTTGAGACGGCCAATCGCCTCGCCAGCGATCTGCAGGGCCAGGTCGGGCCGATCGAATTGCTCGGTCAGCAGCGACGCCACGTCACGGAACAAGCGTCCGTCCAATGCGACGGCCCGGGCCAGATGATCGAAGGCCACGTCCGCATCGCCCTCTTCCAAGGCCAGTCCCCCTGCCACGAAACGTGTCGTCGCATCGCACGGTGCGAGCCTGACACCCTCGTGGATAAACCGAGCGCCCCGCTCTGGTCGGCCGAGGATCGACCGCTCCAACTGGCCGAGAACGCACCACGTTGCGCCAAAGGTCGGGCAGGACACACGGGCGAGATTCAGGTCGTCCACAATTCGCTCGGCAAACTCTACGGCCTCAACCGGCAGGATGAGCTCGCCGGTGTTCGGGTCGGTCGTGCGGCTGATGGCATGCCATCGGTAGACGTTCAGCCAGTGCCGATAGTGCACGTTATCAGGCTGGCGAGCCACCGCTCGACTGGCATGCCGCAGGAGATACACGTATTCGTCGTCGGTTCCTTGCCAGTCGTTCTCCATGAGGTCGCGTTCGCCGGCCAGAACCTGTTTCCAGTGCCCCTCTGCAACGCGGGCGTCGTTGGCGCCAAACAGCCCCCACACCCATACCCCGCAGACAACAGCCAGCCCTGCCGTCCAGAACGCTCGGGAGCGTCCACCGACGGCCATGGTGCCACGGGATGGGCCAGTCCCATCCGCGCACATATGCGACAGGCGAATCAACATTGCACAGAAGATGGCCGTCAAGACGGCATTGGCCGGCAGGTGCTGCCCGAAATCGCTGAGGCTGTGTAGCAGAATGGCCACCAAACCGAATCCAAGACCGTATGCCGCGGAACAAACTGAGCGATGGCTGCCCTTGACGGCGCGCACGTAGTGAATGCCGACGAGCACGCCGAAGACCACCAGTGCAGCCAGGCCAACGATCCCTGTCTCTTCGGCCGCCTGGGCATATTCGTTCTCGGCGTGAGACGCCAGCGCCGGAATCGACGAGCGGTCGAATTCCGGATAGACCACTTCGTGCGTGCCCAGACCTGTGCCCAGGACGGGAAATCTGGCCCACGCCACGGCAATGTCGCTGACGATCTGCCCTCGACCCCCTTCGGCCGTGGACAGATCGCGCAGGGTGGCCAAGCGGTCGTAGACGGCATCAAAGCCGATATACAGGACACAGACAAACGCTCCCAACGCCAACATGACGATAATCCACCCGGACCCCCTCATCGGTCTTCGCAAACTGAGAACGAGAGTGGTCAGGGCGCCGGCCATCAGCATACCGATCACGCCACCGCGGCTCATCGCCAGGAACACCGAGCCGGCCCCCACAACCATCATCGCGAGAAGCGCCCATACGGGCTTGGCATCGCGAGAACCCAGGTACTCGGCGACGGCTTCAGGGGTCGCCTTGCGGCGCGCAAACCTGCGATGCACCAGGACAAGGAACGCGCCGAGAGCCGCTCCGATAGACAGATTCATGAACTGAGCGTAGTGGCTGTGGTTGACGAAGGGGCCGGAGTGGGCGCTGCCGTGCGGACTCTCGACGAACCAGTAGATCTTGTTGTTGCCAAAAAGATTCTGTGCCAGAGCCAGCACGGCGACGCCCGCGCCGATCGCGGCGATCGCGACCAGCAGCCGCATGATCTGATCGGGCCGCCGGTACACGTTCAGGACCACCGTGAACACCGCCACGATCGCCAGAACCAGCCGCAGACCATGCCGGGTCGCATAGGGGTAGAAGCTGACGGTCATGGACGACAGAACCTCGCTAGCATGGTCCAGATCGCTGAGCAGCTCGGTCTTACGAGAAACCGTGTTCGGCGAGATCACCTGGACCACGGCCGACGGCAGTGGGATCAACTGCACCAGAACCACAACGACGAAGACGGCGACCGGGACATACGCCCATGTCCAGATGGCGCTTTGGCTTCGGGCAACGACCGGCTTGAGCAGGAAGCACACCGAGATCGCACCCGCCAACACAACGACGATCATCTCGCTCCAGGCCTCGACGACGCCGAACGCCAACGGCATGAACACCAACAGCGCGACCAGAAACCTCTCGATGATACGATCGAGTCGCTCGCTCCAATCGTCCGCCATCCAGATTGTCTCGTCGATAGACATGCTTAGATCTCCGACTCACCGGACACAGACAAGCCCATACAGGTCGACGGTTTGTCGTGACAGGTAATCGTCCTCGCGTTGTCCGTGTTGGGTGTCTCTCATCGGCCTCCTCCTAATGTTGTGGGCACGGCCGATTCTGACTCTATCGGGCGCGCCGAAGCACGCCGGTCTTTCGCCGTTCTGGCGGCACGACGACCCGATCCATTCGATCCGCCATAGGCGCCATAATAGCCGTAGCGATCGCCGCTTCGAGCGACGTCGTTCACTACCGTTCCCAACAAGTGAGCGCCGACCCTCTGCAGGTCGCCAATCGCGCGCTGGCCGAGCTTCTTGGTGGACCTGCCGGCGCGCAACACCAACATTGTGATATCGCACCTCGCCCCGAGGATTTGCGCATCGGTTACAACAGTCACCGGCGGGGCGTCAATAATGACGCGATCGTACGCCTCCGCGAGGCATTCCAGCAGCTTGGCAAACCGCGGACTGTTGAGGATCTCCGATGGATTCGACACCCCCGGACCACACGGAAGCAGACTCAATCCTTCCGTGTCCGTTCTTTGAATGGCTTGGCCGAGCTTGATCTGTCCGGCGAGAACCGCGGTCAACCCCTCGCGGTCCTTCTCCAACTCGAAGATCACATGCTGCATCGGCTTACGGAAATCAGCGTCGAGAAGGATGGTTTTCTGCCCCGCCTGGGCCATGGCAATGGCGAGATTGCTGACCAGGGTGGACTTGCCGTCGCCGGCAGCCGGGGAAGTCACGAGAATGGTCCTGGCGTCCTTCCGCGCGCCGAAGAAGACGGCCGTTCGTATCGTACGGAACGCCTCCGCCTCAGGCGCATTGGGCTGCAAGTGCACCTTGCGGCCCCGCACAGGCACGGTCTCCCTCTGACTCATGGCCGGGACCACCCCCAGGACAGGCGCGCCAAGGACGGCCGATATCTCGTCGCTGGACCGCAGCGTCTGGTCCGTGAAATCGCGGAGGATGGACAACCCGCCCCCCGCCAGAAGCCCCAGAACCAGGGCCATGGCCATGATCTTGCTTTTCTGAGGATACGACGGCAGTTCGGACACGAGCGCCGGCTCCAGGATCTCCATGCGCAACTGACCGACGTCCTCACCGACGATCGTCCGAACCTCGCGGATCTGTGTCTCAACCGTTTGGCAGTACGTCGTCAACTGGGACACCTCCGCATGGAGGCGGCGATACCGGTTGAGTTCGCTGTTTAACTGCTCGACTTTCTGGCCCTGCTCGTGATACAGACCCGCCAACTCCGTCTCACGATCCTTCGCCTCGTGATACTGCCGCTCCGCTGCTGCAAGCAGGACCCGTACGAATCGGGCGTTCAGCTCGTTGATGGTCGTCCCGATCCGCTCGATCTGAGCGGTGAGCGACGCGATTCTTGGATGATCCGGAGTCAACTCCGCAAGGAGCGCGTCCAGGTCCGACTGCCGGCTGATCAGTTGCGCCTCCAACTGCGCCACTTCGCTGCCACCGGCGGCGTAGGCGGCGATCTGGCTTCGGGTCCGGGCATACTGTCGCAGGGCCTCCGGGTCGTCTGACAGCGTCCGTGCGCTGCGGAAGAACAGCTCGGCGTCGTTGGCCCTCATCTGGGCCTGGGTATACTCGGTCTGCAACGCCAGATAGAGCTGGGTGACACCACTGCCCTGATCTGAGCCCAACGCCAAGGGCATCGATGTGCTCTGGAACTGCTCCAGTTCATCGCGTTTCTGGTCCAGTTCCATACTGGCCCGCGCCATCTCCTCCTGCAGGATCTTTAGCACTTGTGCTGAGTTCCTCCGCTGACTGTCGGATCGCGAGACCATGTACGCCTCGACAATCGCGTTGACCACCTGCGGCACCTCGGCCGCATGAGGACTGCTGAACGAAACGCTGATGATCTCATCTCTCCTGCCGACCTCCACACCGATGCTCTTTCGCAGGTAGGCCATTGGAATGTCGGCATTGGCGAATGAACGCAGCCGGCGCATCTCCGGCAACTCAAGCACCGCTCCGAGAATCGGCCGGGACACCAGCAATTCCGCTTGTGTGTAGAGGTATCGATCCGTTCGCGGAACCCGTCCGGATTCCTGCGACTGTGCAATAGCAATGCCACCATAGTCGAGATAGAGTCTGGCCGCGCTGGTGTAGATCGGCGTGGCCGTCTCAATGCGGACCACACCTGCAACCAGAGCCAGCACAAGACAGACCAGCATAATCCAACGGCCCCGCCATATCACACTAAGGAGGCTCTCAGGAACGGCCGTTGCCGGCGGTCTCGACGTATGGCCATCACCCGAGCGACCCATCTGGAGTGCCCGTTGATCTGCCAATCGTTGCCTGCCTCTGTCCTCAAGCACCATTAGTTCCCCCAAAGCTGTTCCGGACGCAGATAGAAGCCCATACTCAATCGGAAGTACCGGTCCAGGAAGGTGTTCTTACGGGTGCGAGGCGTATGTTCCACCGACACGACATCACCCGGCCTGATCGGTAGCGCGAGCTGTGCCGTCAACTCCTCCTGATTGCGAGGATCGACCAGGCGGAATGTGGCGCTGGCGACGGTACCATCGGTCTTCAGTCTGTAGACGCCTACGTAGCGTGGCTCGGCAACCATGTCCAGCCCGCCGGCAAACGCCAGCACTTCGGCGAGCCTGAACTGCGCATCTACGGGATAGGGATAGTTCCCAGGCGATCGGACCAGTCCGAGAACGGTGACGTACTGCGGCTGGAGTCGCTCGACGACCACGGAATCGCCCTCATTCAAGGCGACATCAACGAACGGAACGTTCAACCCCCTGACCGGCAGGATGATCGCGGCGTCCGCCTCCTCACCCGCAGCCGCCATTGGATCGGGGAACGCCTTGGCATCAGCCACGACCTTGTGATCGACCGTCTCTTCTGCCCGGACATCGGGCAGCGACGTTACATAGCCGCCCCTCTCGGTCTTCCGCCAGTAGGAATGCGGCGTATGCGCCGCCAGATGCACGTGCGCCCCGCCAGGTCCGGACGGCAACGTTCGCTCCAGTTGCTCCAGCCTCCGATCCAACATGGCAGCCGACGCTCGCTCCTGTATGCCGGCCACCCCATCGAGAACCGCATGCCTTTGCGGACCGTTGGCGATGTCCAGCCATCGCCGCATCAGCGTCTCTCCGTTCCGCTCCAGAACGATCCAGCCGGTTGTCTCAAGCGGACCTTCGGGCTCGAACCACACGCGTACGGCCGACGGCGAGTCCGGGACCACGTCGCGCATCAGAACCGCGCGACGGTCATAACCACCGGTCCGCACGCGCCCGTGTTCCCGTGGAACGTCGCGCAAGGGCAATAGATCATCGCCAGACGATCCGTCTGTCTCTCGGCCGCGTGTGATGCGAATCACTGCCGCGCCCTCGTCCACAATGCCCCCCGCCTCCATCAACAGCGCGGCCAGAGACATCTGATCGTATCGCAGATGATAGAGCCCGGGCGTTGCGACGCCCCCAAGAACCTGCACCGCCCGTGTTCTGTACTCCAGCACCTGGGCGTAGACCAACGGCCTGCTCTTGACAAACTGTGGGTGGTACGCGTCGGCTACCATCGACTCGATCTCGGCCAGAGACCGTCCAACAGCCGATATCTGGCGCCCGTCCGGCAGTGTGATCGAGCCCATATCATCAATGCGGCACCGGCGCGTCGCCGTACCCGCAATCGCCGCAACACCTGGAGGAACATCAGGAAACAGCGTCAGCGGCATCGTCAATTCGAGCACATCGCCGAAAGCCATGCGGTACGGCCCGACAGGCATTCTGGCCCTGCTGATCCGGTCCATGTCCACCGAAGGGCCTTGGGGGCCGGCCGCCTCAAACTCCGCCAATCGTTCGACCGAGGGCAGGCGGATGCGGTCGCCACAACCGAACAGGCCGATGAGCCATCCGATCAGAACAGCCAGCACCACGATATGTCCCGGCAGCGTTCTCGTTGTCATCATACAGACCTCCACTCCTCCGATGCACCCCGGCGCCAGCGTTCCGGGACACATTGACACGGACCAAGGGCGACATCAATGGGAAGACGGCCGGACACACCTGCCCCAGCAAACAAAGGGGCCTGCTCAGGCTCTATCCCTTGGACAACGCACCACTCCTCACAACGCCCGACGGCGACACAGGCAATATCGCTTTGGCACGTGCTTGTTCAACGAAGTTCCCTGGCAGCGAGGACCGCGTTTTTGAACTTGTCTGCCACAAATCCACTTCAAGAACCACGACGACCCTTGAGCATGGTCTACTGGACAGATCTATAGCGCCAAGGCAGGCATGGGGCCCACACGCCTAACACACCCCAACGGGGTCCGCCAAACGAGATCGCAGCAGACCCCACGCCGCCTTCGGAGCTGCGGATTGCCCTAAATCAGGAGCCTACCAGACCGGCTTGAAATTGCTTCGAATGCCCGGTCGGAACGGAACCCGAATGGACGATCTCGTCAGGTTCACCTCTGTCTGAGGCGTGGCACTGCCGGCCAGCACCACCATTTGCATGGCGAACGGGTCGAATAGGGTCGCTTGCTTGCCCGATGACTTGTCGTCTGTATCGGGCGCCGCAAGGACCGACGACGCCAGAAGGCTCCCGACAATGCCGAGAACCAACATGGCCAACAACACGTGTTTCCACCTCATTGGCTACCTCCTTTCCTTCTTCTTAACCATATGGCCTCCTTTCCTGCATGCATGGCGATCCGCATGCACATTCCATTCCACCTACATTCAAAATGGAACGGCTTCGTTATGCCTTGCATGGTCAAGCCAATTGTCTGCAAGGACCATGAGATCGCGCACGTCAACTCGGTCGCTATCACCAAGGCTGATACAGTCGCGCCCCGCTCGGAGCCAGTGGGCCGACAGAATCGCCAGATCGGCGCCGTCCACACAACCGTCGAGATCGAGATCGGCCGGATTGGTCAGAGCCGCCAAAGCCTGGAGCAGACGCCCCATCTCGGAGTGGTACGCCCGGCCGCCAAGAGTCAGGTGCTGCCGGACATACCCGTCGGCGCCAATACTCCCAACCAGAAGGGCACGCAGTAGCCCGTTCGCCTCTTTGATCTCAGGACCATCAGCCACAAGGCCACCAGCAGCCAGCCCCAACGCGCTGGACACCGACTCCTCCGTGTATCCACCGGGCGGACCTCCAATGATGGTACCGTGGTCGAATCGCCAATAGAAACTGCCAGCAAGCTCACCTTCAGTGATCCGGTGGCTCAGCAGCAATTCAGGCAACTCATCGAACGTGTACCCCTGCCAGTAGAAAGCTCCCTTCCCGTCGGGATCCAAGAGAGAGTCATCCCACCGCCCCGTCGCCGCAAGCGCCCACATCGCCGTACCCAGCGACATGACCGCCGACGCGGCCGATTCATCATCCACTCGGATCAGGTAGTCCACCAGGGCGTCGCGCCAGATTTCCTTGTCGTCGGCGTCCACATGGAATGCCGCAACGGTATGATGGGCCATACAGAAGACAGCAACGGATGGGTCGGTCCGTTCAAACTGCGCGATGTAACCACGCGTCCCGTCCTGGGGACGTCCAGCCACCTTCTGGTAGAAATCCTCCAGCGCAAAACGCCATGCGTTCAGCGAGGGATCCTGCGATATCTGACTCAGGCACATCAGAGCGTATGCCTCATCACCGTAATAGTTGCCTGCCGCCGTACGCAGAATGTAGTTGCCACCGGCGACGGCTGCCGCCTTTGCATCGTCATCACACGTCATGGTGTACGCGCTTACAAGCCCTGCAACGATCGAACCGGTGTACTCTTCTTCTCCGCGCCAAGCCCCTTTCAGCGGCCCGCCCTGCCACTGGCTGCGCACCAATCGGTTTGTTACGGCCTTGACCGCCGCCACCGTCTGCGACGCTCTTGCGGCCTCCGGGGCGAGGGCAAGCACGATCGCCCACGCGCCTAACAGAACAACGAGTACCTGACCGCGTCTTCTCATCATCCACCCTTGCAGCGCGAACGCCGCGATATGCGAAACCACCATCTGCCCTCAGGCAGTCCGAGCGTTCTTGGTCGATTCCAGCAGATCATGGGGTCAACGTCTATTCCTGCTCATTCGGGATGCCCGGTTCCGGATCGACGACCACTTCGGTGTTCAGGTATTCCTCTATGCTCCAGAGAACCTGCAGCATCTCGCCTGCATAGGCGTTGTACACGGCCCCCTGCCGCGTCAGATGCTCGTAGACCTGGCCATCCTCGTCGATCCCGTCCAACAGTGCCTCTCGAGCGGCGACAATCACCTGGTCGATCCCTTCCAGGGCATCCTCGCCGTTCTTCCATGCGGCGGCAACCAGACCCAGTGTCGCGAATAGGGCGTCCTCGGTATATCCTGAGATCACACCTCCCGTACCACCATCGGTATGATCGAATCGCCAGTAGAAGCTGCCGGCAAACGGCTCGCCTTCCGGAACCTGGTGACCGACAAGCAGCCCAGGCAGGTCTCCCACCGTCACCCCATTCCAATACGGATTGCGCAACACACCGGCTGCGGCAATGGGCACATCAGCAGGCGTATCGGTGAGGGCCAGCGCCCACGTCGCAACACCCATCGCCATGACGGGAAACTTGGCGTCGCTATCGACCTGATATAGATGGCGGATCAGGACCCTGCGGTACAGATCGGCGTCTTCGTCCTGAACGTAATGGGAGGCAACCAGATGATGCGCAAGATAGAACGTCGCCGTTGAAGGCTCGACCCCGGCAAAAGCCTCGAGATACGCCTCTGTCGATCCCTCGGCATGGCCCTTTCGCGGACTGAGATAGTAATCCACCAGAGCGTTCTGCCAGACGTTATGACTTGGATCGTCCGAAATCTCGCTCAATCGCACGAATGCATACGCCTCGTCCCCCAGCAGATTGCCCTGTGCAACGCTCAACCAGAGAATCCGGTCACCTGCCAGCTCGGCCGAGGCCCGATACGCCGGGTCTCCCGTCCACTCATAAGCGCAGACCATGCCGGTCGTAATCGGCCCCATGAACAGCACCTCGGGCTGCCAGCCTCCGCTTTCCGTACCCTCCTTGATCTGGGATTGATCGAGGTGAGCCGCCACCAGGTCCACCGCCTCCTCGGCGGTCAGCGCCATTGTCATGCCCTGAACCAGAAGCATAACTACAAGTGCCACAACTGCGACAAATGCCTTTTGACCGGACAACATCATGTCCTCCTTTCTTGTCCTCCCGTACGAGAAGGACCATCCACACAACCCCCTCGACAGCTTGCAACCAACCGCTTCAAACCTGACCCTATCTGACGAGAGCAACACAAACTCCTGGCGGCTATCCCACCAGACAGGCGCGATCCATTACACGGCCGGACGTGTCAGCGAAGCGCACGCGCACCCCACAGGACATTCACCAAAGGATTCTTGTCGCCCCGCTGCGACAGATCTCCACTGTGCCGCATCTTGGCAAGAAGATGCCGATTCTGCAAGTCCTCAATCTCAACGTCATCTCCAGTGTTGTCATCAGAGTGTACTACCGCCCTGCGCGGCACCCACAAGAGAAGCAGCCTCATCGAATCGAGTACAGGGTGACAACTGCGCGCAGCGCAACCACGGTGCCAGCATTCCGAAATCCCCGGCAAAGAGAGGCGACAACACGGCATGGCCACTTCTCAATCCGGCAGAACCGAACCCCATATCCACCGGCAGCCGCACATCCCCCGAAGCCACAGCGACCTCCGTTGTCAAAATCCATTTCGGTTCCTCCATGTGCCCAGGGTCAACAGCCGCTTGAACCGAACACGCGATTGGTGCCGAAGCCAACCAACCGTCATCGATCAAGCATGCACACATCCATTTCGCATCAGGCGCACGGCATCATAACGAACGGGGCGTCTCTGTCTATTGTGGAACATACGTAATTTGCGTCAGGACTTTTTTGGGCTCCGATCGCGAGGGGAGCCGCCCCTGTCTGTGGGTGTAGCGACCCGGTCAAAGAGGAATCGATCCCTTGCGTTGGGGCACTTGGCCGTGGACGCCCAGGCGCTTGAGCAGTTCGTCGGCAACCCAGATGGAGCTGGAGGTCAGGACGATCCAGAACCAGTCGGTCGCCGACAGCGGGGTGACGCCGAAGAGCGTCTGGCCGAGACTCGTGTGGACGACGAGCACTTGCAGCAGGACGGCCAGCGCGACCCCGCCGAGGAGCCATCGATTGCCGGCGACGCCGATCGAGAAGATCGACTGGTAATGGCTTCGCGCGTTGAACGCCTGGAACCACTGGAAGGCCGCCAGCGTGGTGAAGGCGACGGTGCGTGCGTGTTCCAGGCCGCCGGAGCGGGACAGATGGAACAGCAGCAGCGTCCCGGCCGCCATCAGCGGGGTCAGCAGGGCCATGCGGCGGATCAGCACGCGGTTCAGGATCGATTCGCGCGGGTTGCGCGGCGGCTGCTTGAGCACGTCCCAGTGCTTGGGCTCGACGCCGAGCGGGATGGTGCACGCGCCGTCGGTGACGAGATTGACCCACAGGATCATCACGGCGGTCAGCGGCAGGTCCATCCCGATGAGCAGTGCGGCGATCATCGTCAGGATCTCGCCGACGTTCGTCGCCACGAGGAAGTAGACGACGCGGCGCAGATTGCTGAAGATGACCCGCCCCTCCTCGATCGCGTGGACGATGGTGGCGAAGTTGTCGTCGGTCAGGATCATGTCGGCGGCTTCCTTGGCGACCTCAGTGCCGGCCCGCCCCATCGCCACGCCGATGTCGGCGCCCTTCAGAGCCGGGGCGTCGTTGACGCCGTCGCCGGTCATCGCGACGACGTGACCCTGCTCGCGGAGCGATTCCATGATCTTGAGCTTGTGCGCCGGCGAGACGCGCGCGAAGACGCCCGAGCGCAGGGCGGCCTCGGCCAGGGCGGGCTTGTCCATGGCGTCGATGTCGGCCCCGGTCAGCGCCTCGCCGTCTCCGGCGATGCCGACCTTGCGGGCGATGGCCAGGGCCGTCGCGGCGTGGTCGCCGGTGATCATCACCGGGTGGATGCCCGCGTCCCTGGCGTCACTGACGGCCTGGATGCTCTCTTCGCGCGGCGGGTCGATCATCGCCCACAGTCCGGCCAGCGTCAGGCCCCCTTCCACGTCCTCGGGGGCGATCCGGTCCTTGTCGGCGGGAAACTCGCGAAACGCTCCGGCCATCACGCGCAGGGCGTCGGTGGCGAAGTCGCCGATGGCGCTCTCGATGGTCCGCCTTCGCTCGGCGTCCAGCTCCACCACCTGGCCGTCGATCCGCACGTGCGAACAGAACTCCAGCAGCCGGTCCGGCGCGCCTTTGACCAGGGCCACCCGTCCGTCGCCGCCCTTCTGCGGGTGCAGCGTGGCCATGTACTTCCGGTCGCTCGAAAAAGGCACTTCGTGCAGACGTTCGCTTTCGTCCTGCAGGGCCTTGCGGTCGAGTCCTGTTTTGTGGGCGGCCGTCAGAAGCGCCGCCTCGCTCGGATTGCCCTCGGCCCGCCATTGGTCGCCTTCCTGATGCAGCCGGGCGTTGTTGGTCAGGACGCCGATCCGCAGCAGGGTTTCGAGCGTCTCGGGCAGTTGCTCGACGGGTTGGCCGGCGGCGGTGCGCAGGGCGCCTTCGGGTCGGTAGCCTTCGCCGGTGAGCTTGAACGTCTTGCCGTCGGCCCACAGCTTGCACACGGTCATCTGGTTCCGCGTGATGGTGCCGGTCTTGTCCGAGCAGATCACGGTGGTCGAGCCGAGGGTCTCGACGGCGGGCATGTGGCGGATGATGGCGTGGCGGTCGGCCATACGCCGCACACCCAGGGCCAGCGTGACGCTGATTACGGCCGGCAGCCCTTCGGGGATTGCCGAGACGGCGATGGCGACTGCGAACATGACGGCCTCGACGATGCGGTAGCCGCGTACCAGCTCCAGCGCCAGGACGACGGCCGCCAAGGCGATCCCAACGCCGCCCAGCACGATCCCCAGCGTGTGCATCCGCTTCTGAAGCGGCGTCTTCTCGCGAAGGGTGCTGCGCACCTCGCCGGCAATCCGGCCCATCTGCGTCTGCATGCCCACGTGGACCACCACCGCCCGCCCGCGACCGCCGGTGACGTTCGTGGACATCCAGACCATGTTGGCCCGGTCGGCCATGGGGGTGCTCTCGTCCAGCGGACCGGGCTGCTTGCCCACCGGCTGCGATTCGCCCGTCAAGGCCGACTCATCGACGGCAAGCTCCTCGGCGTCGAGCAGCCGGGCATCGGCGGCCACCCGGTCGCCGGTCTCAAGCAAAAGGACATCGCCGACGACGACCTCCGAGGCCTCGATCTCGATCGGCTCGCCGTCGCGGAGCACGCGGGTGTGCAGGGCGGCCATTCGGCGCAGGGCGGCCAGGGCCCCTTCGGCGCGCCATTCCTGGAAGAAGCCGAGCAGGCTGTTGAGCACGATCACGCCGGCGATCACCCCGGCGTCGATGTACTTGCCCACGAACAGAGACAACAACGCCGCACCGGCCAACAGATAAATCAGCGGGTTGTGCACCTGGCGGACCAGCAGCTTCAGCGGGCGAACGTCCTCCTCGGCCTCCAGCGTGTTGGGGCCCTGCTCTTCGAGACGCCGGCGGGCCTGGTCGGCGGCCAGACCCTTCTCGGTGCTGTCCGTACGCTGGAGAGACTCGTCCGCTTCGAGTGCATGCCACAGGATTTCTGACGACATCACGGTACCCCTTCCCTTGGGTTGGCCCCATTGCCTCTGCCCGCCGCACCAGCCGGCCGGCCCTGCTCATAGTATGGTATAGCCCCCTACGTGTCACGAATCTACTGCGTTCAGAACCCGCGTCGGGCGGGTACGTGAAGATTTCCCGGCATGGCCGACCGGGTGGCAGCCTCAAACGCAGCAGCGTTTGGGGATGGTCGTTTGTAGTGGCGTCGCCAGACGCTATCGGCGCGTGTTTGTAGTGACCCGCCTGCGGCGGGTTATCCCCATTCCGTGGGAGGTATGCCCTGACGGGCACACTACGAACGGCCAACCATCCCCAAGCCCTGCGGGCTTGAGGCTGCCACACACCGGCGCAGCGAAGTGGTGGGGGCGACGCATGCGTCGCCCCTACGGATGGGGCGCTTGAGATGACCTTGGCCTGAGATCTGCATGGACACCCGGCCGGGAGGTGCCCAGTTCTTCCGGCAGAGGTTCTGGCACGCGGATGAGACGGTGCATCGCAGGTAGGGCGAGCGTCCCCGCTCGCCGGGGCAAGTCGTGCGAGAGCCTGCCCTGAGCAACGCCGAATGGGACGCACGACCTACAGCATGCCAGAAAGACTGGGCACACCCCCCGGCCGGGGTGCACTGCACGTTTGTAGGTAGATTCTAGGCGGCCATGGGGCGGTTCTG
>CAZSXM010000070.1:0-22298 GCA_964610435.1 uncultured Pirellulales bacterium
TCGATCCTACAAGAAGGGCCCGATTATTCTACCCACAAACGTGCAGTGCACCCTCGCACAGATATTGGAGGGGGCCGCAGCCCCCTTACGGCCGGGGGCCGCTCCCGGCGGCCCCGAACCCTCAATCCAATCTTTTCGACGGCCCAAGCCCCCAACGGCTCAGACGTAACCCTGCTGGAGCATCGCGTCGGCGATTTTGACGAACCCCGCCGTGTTCGCCCCGCGAACGTAGTCCACCACGCCGCCAGCGCCGGCACCGTAGGTGACGCAGTTCTCGTGGATGGACCGCATGATGCCGCGAAGCTGCTCGTCCACCGCCTGCCGGGACCGCCTCATGCAGCCGGCGTTCTGGTTCATCTCCAGGCCGGAGACGGCCACGCCACCGGCGTTGGCGGCCTTGCCGGGCCCGTACAGTATGCCGGCTTCCTGGAACACATCGACCGCTCCGGGCGTCGACGGCATGTTGGCCCCTTCACTGACACAGAAGCAGCCGTTGGCCACGAGCTGCTTGGCGTCGTCTTCGTCCAATTCGTTCTGGGTGGCGCTGGGGAACGCCAGATCGCACGGGACCGACCACGGCCGTTTGCCGGGCAGGTACTCGGCCCCGGGGTATTTCTCCGTATACGCCTGAATGCGGCCCCGCCGGATGTTCTTCAGGTCCATGATCCACGCCAGCTTCTCGTTGTCGATCCCATCCGGGTCCACAATCGTGCCGTTCGAATCCGACAGCGTCAGGACCTTGGCGCCCAGGGCGTTGAGCTTTTCGACCGTGTACTGAGCCACATTACCGGCCCCGGAGACGGTGGCTGTCTTGCCGGCGATCCCTTCGTCACGGGTCGCCAGCATTTCCTCGGCGAAGTAGACCGCGCCATACCCGGTTGCCTCGGGACGGAGGTTCGAACCGCCCCAGTTGAGGCTCTTGCCCGTCAGCGACCCGTGGAAGCAGCCCGTCAGCTTGCGGTACTGGCCGAACAGATAGCCAACCTCGCGGCCGCCCACGCCGATATCGCCGGCCGGAACGTCGATGTCCGGACCGATGTACCGATAGAGGTTGGTCATGAAGGACTCGCAGAAACGCATGATCTCTCCATCGGACCGCCCCTTCGGATCGAAATCGCTGCCGCCCTTGGCACCGCCCAGCGGCAGGGTCGTCAGGCTGTTCTTGAAGATCTGCTCGAAGGCCAGGAACTTCAGCACGCCCAGGTTGACCGACGGGTGAAAACGCAGCCCGCCCTTGTACGGGCCGATCAGATTGCTCATACGGACGCGGTAGCCCCGGTTGACTTGGACCTGACCGTTGTCGTCGGTCCAGACTACCCGGAACATGATCACCGTGTCCGGAACCACGAGCCGTTCCAGGACACGGGCCTCACGATAGGCGGGATTGGCCTGGATCACCGGCATGACCGATTCGGCGACCTCCCGCACGGCCTGGTGAAATTCAACCTCCCCCGGCGACTGGGCTACAACGCCCTCCATGAACGTCTCGACCGCGGCTTGCGCGCCCGGTTTGCCCGCAACAGACTGTAGGACTGTCATTGACATGGTTCTCCTCGTTTCCTTTCGACTCAGGGGCCCCAGCGTTCACGTGGCCGGGGGCACCGACCTGCGTCCTTGTTCTCACGGTTGTTATCGTCGCCAATCAGCGCTGGTTCGTACAGATTCGCTGTACCGAGTCCAGATAGTGCTTGAGCAGCCAGAGTTTTTCGAGAAACTCGGGCCAGCCACAGGAAGGAACGAAACCATCCTGCACCGATTCATCGGCCTTCTTGCCGTTGGCCGTCAGCGGCTTGAGCTGACTCCAGATCTCCGTCCAGACCTCATTGGCGTCTTGCGTAACGGACGCCGCGACCTTCAGCAGATGCTCCAGTTCGGTCAACGGAGAGAATGGCATGGCCTCCGACCTCAAAGCCGAAAATCCCGTTGACTGAGGTTCCACCTCATCCCGCCGAGGCCTCATGCGCATTCTCCAAATCTAAGTCGTCAAAAGCCACAGGCCCGACCGAATGGATCACAGCCGATACAAACCTGCTCTCGACAAAGTCTACCAGGGTCATGACCCAACCGTGCTGTCTGTAAAGTCCCCACATATCGCACATGATCCATAGGCTACTTCGTACGCATATATTACACACTATACACCAATATACCGCGTGAACAAAGGCACACTGTGAATCGATCTGAGTCCAAATAAGAACCCATAAAAACCTTTATGAGGATATCTTATAGAACACCCATCCTTCCTCCAAAGAAGGCCTTGACAGAGGCCACAAGCTCGGTGATAATATTAGGGTGAATCTGCGGCGTTGGACGCAATGTGTATTAAATAGGCACTAAGAAATGGCCAAGCAACCCACCGAGGCGGAACTCAAGGCGCAGGTCAAGGCCCTGCAGTTGCGTGTGGCCCAGTTGGAGAAGGCGGCGTCCAGAAGCGGCAAGTCCGAATTGGAGCTGGCGCTGCGAGAGCGGATCAAGGAACTGGACTGCCTCTACACGATCGCCCGACTGCGGGAGACCCACCTCTATTCGACGGACCAGTTTCTCCACGGCGTTGCCGAGTGCCTTCCGCGTAGTTGGCAATATCCCGAGCACGCCTGCGCCAGGATCGTCCACGTCGGCAAGCACTATGTGACCCCGAGATTCGAGCAGACCAAGTGGCGGATCGCCTCCGAGGTCTTCGTCGACGGCCAGGTAGCCGGCGTCGTAGAGGTCTTCTACCGCGAAGTCGTTCCCACCGGAGACGATGGTCCCTTCTTGAAAGAAGAATATGCGCTGATTCAGGCCGTGGCCGAACGCGTCGGCAGCATGCTGACGCACATGAAGACCCAGGCCGATCTGCGCGCCGCCCACAGAGCGGTCCAGAGGGAGCATCAGGCCCTTCAGGAGGCGAACATTGCCCTGCGCGCCGTGCTGAGCCGGCTGGAGGAGGAAAAGCGAGAGATCCGCACCTCGATCCTGGGCAACATTCAGAAGATCATCATGCCCATCGTCTTCGAGTTGGAGCTGGAGGTCACAGGTCGCCAGCGCTCCTACGTAACCCTGTTGCGGCAGAACCTGCACGAGATCGCCTCGCCATTCCTGACGCAGATCTGTCGCAGCCACATGCAGTTGACGCCCGTCGAAATCGCCATCAGTACGATGGTCCGCAATGGCCTCTCGACTAAGGAAATCGCGCATCTGCGGTGCATCAGCCCGGCCACGGTGCGGCGGCATCGCGAGAACATCCGCCGCAAGCTCAATCTGCAAAACCAGAAGGTCAACCTGGCAACCTATCTGCAGGCGTCCTTCTCCGATGACGCACCCAGCGAAACCGGGGTCGCTTCCCGCCTGCCGCCGGAGGAGATGTGAGGAAGCGGCCGTCGCCGTGACGGGCCGGGCCGGAAACTTCACAAGGACCGTTTGAATTCGGATCGAGACTTTGGTACTCTGGGGTTGGAGAGCATGCGGAGCCGGGCTGGCTCGACGTCATTGAGCCCCTCGGTGTTTTCGAAGCACATAGGAGATTGCGGATGAGCGGTCTTTTTGGCGTCGTCTCAGAGAATAACTGTTCTGAAACTCTCTTCTACGGCACCGACTACCACTCCCACCTGGGCACGGAGTTCGGGGGCATGGCCGTTCTGGGCAGCGAATTCACCCGGCGCATCCACGACTTGAGTCAGAGCCAGTTCAAGTCAAAATTCTTCGACGACTGCCTCCAGATGGCCGGCAGGAAAGGCATCGGCGTCATCAGCGCCTCGGAGGAGCAGCCCATCTATCTGAATTCGCGCTTCGGACCGTTCTGTCTGGCCACAGCCGGGATGGTGGAGAACGCCGAGGAATTGGCCGCCCAACTCCTGCGCAAGGGCATCTCTTTTTCGGAGGTCAGCCGCAGAGGAGTCAACACCACCGAGCTGATCGGCAAGCTTATCAACCAGGGCACCGACCTGATCGACGGCATCGAGAAGATGTTCAACATCATCGAAGGGTCCTGCTCTCTGCTGCTGCTGAGCCGCGCCGGCATCTACGTCGCCAGAGACCGCTTCGGCTACACCCCGTTCGTGGTGGGCCGTGGGCCGGGCTCATGGGCAGTGACCAGTGAATCGAGCGCGTTTCCCAACCTCGGGTTCGAAACGGTCAAGTACGTCGAGCCGGGCGAGATCCTCCTGGTCAGCGAAGATGGGGTCGTCCAGCGCAAGATCGGCAGGAAGCATCCGTCCCAGACGTGCGCCTTTCTGTGGATGTACACCGGTTTTCCGGCCTCCAACTATGACGGGATCAACGTGGAGATCGTCCGCGAACGCAGCGGGCGTCTTCTGGCCAAACGAGACGGCGACATCGACGTGGACCTGGTCTGTGGCGTCCCCGACTCGGGTCTGGCCCACGGGCTGGGCTACGCGATAGAATCGGGCAGGCCGTTCCGGCGTCCCCTGGTCAAGTACACGCCGGGATACGGGCGCAGCTACACGCCCCCTTCGCAGGAAACGCGCGACCTGATCGCCAAGATGAAGTTGATCCCGATCCAAGAGGTGATCGAGGACCAGAGTATCGTGCTCTGCGAAGACTCGATCGTCCGAGGGACGCAACTGAAGAACTACGCGATTCACAAGCTCTGGGGCTGCGGCGCGCGGGAGGTGCACGTCCGTGCGGCGTGTCCGCCCCTGATGTTCCCCTGCCGCTTCAATCTCTCGACCCGTTCGATCAACGAATTGGCCGCCCGCAAGGCCATTCGCCGGATCGAAGGCCATGACGTCGTGGACGTCTCGCCGTACATCGACCCGACCAGCGCCAAGTACGAACAGATGGTCGAGGTGATCCGCCAGGACCTCGGGGTGACCACGCTGCGCTACCAGACGGTAGACGACATGGTCGAGGCCATCGGCAAGCCGAGGCACCAGCTCTGCCTGTACTGCTGGACCGGCCAGTGTCCCAGGTCGTCCTGCCGACGGACTGCCATCGACATCGTCGAGGCGAAGAAACGCTCAACCCGAAGCAAGGCCATCGACGATCCGCTCCAACAGCAACTTTGGTAGAGCATCCATTGATTCGCCCCGCGACGTCGCCGGCGAACTTGCAGCAACTGCGGAGATGACACATGAGGCCGATTCAGAGCACGAGACGCCGGTTCCTCCAGGCCGTCGGCGCGACCGCCGCCGCCTTGAACCTTCCATCGATCGAGGCGGCCGAAGCGTCGAACGCGATCGTTGTCGATCCGAAACCGCGATTCGCACTGTCGCCGTACCTGTACATGCAGTTCATGGAGCCGCTGGGGACGACCGACGGCTCGGTGGCCGCCGCATGGGACTTCGGCCGTGACTGCTGGCGGGAGGACGTGATCGACGTAACGCGTCGGCTGGCGCCTTCCATGATGCGCTGGGGCGGCTGCTTCAGCTCCTACTACCGCTGGAAGGAGGCGGTGGGCCCACGCGACAAGCGAATCCCGATGCTCAATATGTGCTGGGGCGGCCTCGACAGCAGCCAGGTCGGCACGGTCGAGTTCGTGGACTTCTGCCAACAGGTGGAGGCCGACCCGCTGATGTGCGTGAACTTCGAATCGGACGGCCGCACGTACTGGCAGAAGGACCCCAAGGGCTCTGTCCGCTCAGCCGAGCCGGAGGAGGCCGCTGCGTGGGTCCGCTACTGCAACGACCCCGACGACCGCCTGCGACGCTCGCACGGCATCGACAGGCCATGCACCATGCGATGGTGGCAGATCGGCAACGAGACCTCGTACGATCGCAACGGCTACGACTGCGAGACCGCCGCCCAGCGGACCATTGCCTTCGCCAAGGCGATGCGACAGGCCGACCCGAACCTGACCTTGATCGGCTGGGGCGACAGCGGCTGGGCCAAGCGGATGCTCGAAATCGCCGGCGAGCACCTTCAATACATCGCCTTTCACCACATGTTCAATCCCGATCAGGGCCAGGCCGATTCGCCGCTGCGCGACACCGAATACCGCAAAGACCCGGCCCGGACCTGGGAACATCTGATGAACGCTCACAAGGTGCACGAGGCGAGGATTCGCTGGATGCGCGAGCAGGTGGGCGACGACCCGACGCCGCTGGCGCTGACGGAATGTCACTTCGCCCTGCCGGGCCGCAACCGCTGCGAGGTTCTGTCGAGCTGGGCCGCCGGCGTGGCCAATGCCCGCCTGCTGAACGTCCACGAGCGGCACGGCGACCGGCTCAAGATCGCCACGCTGGCCGACTTCTGCGGGACACGCTGGCAAGTCAATGCGATCATGATCCCGGTGCCGGGCGGCCAGTCGTTCATGATGCCGGTCGCGCGGGTGATGAGCCTGTACCGTCACCACAGCGGCGACCAAGCCGTCGATGTCACGCGAACGCCGGACGGACTCGACATCACCGCCAGCCGATGTGCCGACAAGCTGTTCCTGCACGTGGTCAACACGAACCGCCGGCAGGCGGTCTCGACGCAGATCGCGGTTGGCGAGATGCAGATCGTCTCGGGGCGGATCTTCGAGCTGACCGGCGATCCGGAACACGAGATCATCCGGGCCGAACCCAACGGCGTGACCCTGTCGGAGAAGGCGCTGCCGCAGGACGGACGCTGGAGCTTCCCGGCCGCATCCGTTTCAGCGGTGGAACTGGACGTCCAGACGGCTTGACAGGAGAACTGGCCGATGACTGCCATGCACAACACACGACGCGATTTCCTCAGGATGGCGGGTTGTGTCGCGGGCATCCTGCCCGCGCTGCAAGGGCGGGACGCCCTCGCCACAACGCCTGCTCATGCGGTGGAAGCTCAAGACAAGGAATCCGTCAGTGAGGCGTTCTTCATTCGCCGCGATGAGCTGATGTTGAGATTCCATCACAGCGGCGCCAAGCGACGCCTGTCGTTCGCTCATTTCGAAGGCACGCCGCAGGAGTGGAAGAAGACCTGCCGCGACAAACTGGCGGAACTGCTCGGGTTTTCCAGACCCACGCCATGTACGGCAGCGCTCGTTCGCTCGACGGAGCATCAGGGCGTCCGCATCGAGGCATGGGTGATGCAGGTCGATGAGAACCTCTCGATTCCTGCCTACCTGCTGTCGCGCAGTGCACCGGCAAGAAGCGACAGAGCCGTCATGGCGATTCACGGCCACGGCGCGGTCGAGCCGTGCGTCGGGATGCACGACGACTACCACCATCAGTTCGCCCTGCGGCTGGCCCAGGCGGGCCATCTCGTTTTGTGCCCGGCGTTGCGCGGCTTCGGCCCGCTCGGCGACATGGCCTTCGGCGACGATCGCACCTGCCTGGACTACTGGCGGTCGGAGCGAGGCCGGCAGTTCACGCTGGTCTCCGACGCGTTTCTCTACGGCCGGACCGTGATCGGCCAGACCATCGAGGACCTGCTGCGCTGGGAGATCTGGCTGGCCGAGCACTGCGGCGTACGAACGATCGACGTTGCAGGCATCTCCTATGGCGGCGACGTGGCGATGACCTATCCGGTCTTCGGCGAGCGAGTCGGCAGGATCTATGCCAGTGGGACGATGGGCTCGTTCGAGGGGATCTTCTCGCGCTGCTACAACGCGCCGGCGCACGGCATCCCGGCCATCCTGAACTGGATGGACCGCAGCGACATCGCCGGCCTGAGCGCGCCGCGTCCGATCCGGCTGCACTACGGCGAGCTGGACACGCCGGGACCCGATAACAACTCGGCCTCCTACAACGAGACCGTGCAACCCGCCTTGGCCGAGCTGCGCGCGATCTACAAGGCCTTCGGCGCTGAGTCGCAGGTCAGTCTGTACGTGACGCCCGATTCCTGGCACGAAATGGACATCGACGACCTGAAACAGTTTCTCGCGAGCTGACGACCCGTCTCATGGTTCGTGTCGCGGCTCGACGCCCAGCAGGTGTCGCACGAAGAAGTCCATGCGCCGCCGGCTCGCGTAGGGCGTCTCGCCGACGCCGTGACCGCCGCCGGGAACGATCAGCAGGTCGAAGTCCTTGTCTGCCTTGATCAGCGCGTCGACCACCTGCATGGTGGACGCCGGGTCCACGTTGCGGTCGAGTTCACCCACCGTCAGCAACAGCTTACCCTCCAACCGGTGGGCCTGCGTGACGTTCGACTGCTCCTCATAGTGCGGGCCGAGCGGCCAGCCCATCCACAGCTCGTTCCACCAGATCTTGTCCATGCGGTTGTCGTGGCAGCCGCAATCGGCGACGCCGACCTTGTAGAAGTCGCCGTGCGCAAGCAGGCCGCGAAGCGTGCTCTGGCCCCCCGCCGAGCCGCCATAGATGCCGACCCGCATCAGGTCCATGTACGGATACTTGGCGGCCGCCGCCTTCATCCAAAGAATCCGATCGGGAAAGCCCGAGTCGCCCAGGTTCTTCCAGCAGATGTCGTGGAAGGCCTTGGACCGATTCGACGTCCCCATGCCGTCGGTCTGCACGACGATGAATCCCAGTTCCGAGATGGCGTATTGCCGCGTGTGCAGCCCGAACGACTTGGGCACGAAGGACCCCTGCGGGCCGGCGTAGATCTGCTCGATCACCGGATACGTGCGACCGGAGTCGAACGTGGTCGGCCGGATGATGATCCCGTGGATGTCCGTCTCGCCGTCACGGCCTTTGGCAACAAACCGCTCGGGCGGCCGCCACCCTGTCGCCAGAAGCGCATCCCAGTCCGCTCGCTCCAGCTCACAGATCAGACGGCCGTCGGCGGCGCTGCGAAGCTCCGTCACCGGCGGCAGATCGACACGGGACCACCGGTCGAGGAAGAACCGCCGGTCGGGCGAGAACGTCACGTCGTGCGTCCCATCCCCTTCGGTCAGTATAACCAAGCCCGTGCCGTCGAAGTTCACCCGGCAGAAGTGAATGTAATACGGATCCTGCCCTGGGCGAATCCCGCCGGCCCGGAACCACACCTGCCGTTCCTCCTCGTCGACGCGTTCGACGGCGCGTACCACCCACGGGCCCTTGGTAATCTGGTTCTTCACGCGGCCGGTGTCAGCGTCGTAGAGGTAGAGATGATTCCAGCCGTCGCGCTCGGACATCCAGACGATCTCGTTTGCATCGTCGATGCAGTGGCTGAATCGCTTGCCGGCGTAGTCGATGAACGTCTCGCTCGTCTCGTCCACGATGGCGCGAGCCTGGCCCGTCGCCGCATCCACGCCCACGATGCGCAGCACCTGATGGCCGCGCTGGTTGTAGAGGAACGTGAAGCGGCGCGAATCGGGCGACCAGCGGATCTCCGAGACGCTCCACGGATTGGCGAACAGCTCATCGGCAATCGTGATATGGCGCTTGTTCTCGACGTCGAACAGATGCGGCTTGGAGATCGGGACCTGATCGCCCGGCTTGAGATATGACATCTCGTGCAGTTTGGGCTGCAACTGGTCCTGAGGCGACGACTCGATCAGATAGACCTTGCGTTCGTCGCCCTCCTTGGTCCGTAGCACGACCAGCCGGGCCGAATCAGGCGACCAGTAGAAGCGATCACCATAGGCGTCCTCTTCGCTGCCGTCATCGGTGAGCATCGTTTCCTCTTCGGTCTCGACGTGGCGGACGCCGACGTTGTGGTCCCTGATGAACGCGGTCCACTTGCCGTCGGGCGACTCGGCGCCGGGCCTGACTCGCCTCGGCTCATCCCGCACGTCGCCGCGGCCGGTCGTCTCGCCGTCGATCACGGCGTCGCCGGCCGCCTCGGTCGCGACGAAGACAGCCAAGGTCCTGCCCTCGGCGTTCGCCACCAGCCAAACGTGCCCGGCGAACGTGTGCTGCCGATGCCGCTCGCCCGGACGGACAGTGGCGTAGCGCTGTCGCCTGCCTTCCGAATCGATCCAGAAAACCTCAACGTCAGTCTCCGTCCGATTGATGAAGGTGATGGACGTCTCCTCGCCCGTGGTCCGGCTGGGCCTCGGCCGCGAGAAGGCCCGCAGCGACGCGTTGGCCGGCTCGTCCCTCGGCGAGGACTCGACCTCATAGCTGCTCAGGTCGCACCGCCACCATTTGCCGTCGTGGCTGAACGCCAACTCGGCCCCGGATTCATCATAGATCAATCGGTCGACGGCCAGCTCGTCGGCCAGCAGGTCCTTGCCCGTTGCCTTGGCCAGGCCGGCCGCAAGACGGTCGTGGTCGAACGCCGGCTGCCGTGAGCCCGCCTCGGCGTCGACGAGGACATACTGCCGCTTGCCGTCGGCCAGGTCGTTGCGATACCAGAACCGCGTGTTGCCCTCCAGCCAGTGGGGCGTAACGCGGTCCTTGAAGACCTTGTTGGCCGTGGTCTCGCGCAGCTTCATCGCCCGCTCGTAGTCGGCCCGCGTCCCCTGCGCACGGCCGTCGGCGGCGAGCCCCAGAAGACAAAACAGTACGACATTCACAATGCAGGTCCTGCGGTCCCGTCGATCGTTCATGCGATTGGCCCCTATCTCGGAACATGCGATGAATACCCGTCACACGTCGGCCATCGTATCACGTCGGCGTCCCAGGGACAACCGTTCCGACACCCGACAGGATGTAGGGGGGCCTCAGCCCGTCCGGCCGATGGCGAAGTTCTTCTTCATCCTGACCCTGGCGTTCACTCACTGGGCCGACGCTCTTGGTCAGGATCGGGCGGACATGCGGTTTGAACGGGGATTGGACGGCCGGCCCGACCGACCGTTGGGTCGATCCGGTGAGGCGAAGGACTCGAAACGCCCAAAGATCATCTTGCCCGCTGAGGTCTGCAACGAGCTGGTCACGCTGATCTGTACGTCCCGCCCGATCTTACTGCGTCCCCCTTCGACGACGATCATCGTGCCGTCATCGAGATAGCCGATGCCCTGGTCGGCCTCCTCACCCGGCTTGACGATCTTGACCTCCATGGTCTCGCCCGGCAGGGCCACGACCTTCAGCGAATTGGCCAGATCGTTGATGTTCACCACATCGACGCCGCGAACCTGGGCCACCTTGGTCAGATTGTAGTCGGTGGTGACCAGCCGGCCGTTGCGAGCCTTCGTAAAGACCATCAGCTTCTGATCAACGCCCCTGGTCTCCTCGGTCTCAACGGCGGCGGTTTCATCGATCTCGACCTCGATGACCTGGCTGGACTGCATCTTCTTGAGCACATCCAGCCCGCGCCGGCCGCGGTTGCGCTTGAGTTTGTCGGCGGAGTCGGCAATAAGCTGCAACTCGTTGAGCACGAATCGCGGGACGATGATCGGGGCGTCAAACAGACGGCTCTCGGACAGATCGTAGATACGCCCATCCACGATGGCCGAGGTGTCGAGAATCAGTGGGCGGGCGCCCTTGGTCTGTTTGGCGAAGGCCACGTACGGAATGACGAAGCGGAAATCGTCCTTGGTGCGCATCACAATGCTGATCGTGAAGTAGCAGATCCCAATGCCCAGCATCCACTTGATCGCAGCGCGGGCCGGCTCGACCATTGGGATGCGATACGACTCTCCGATCATATCCACGGCGCTGGCCAAAGGAGCGGTAATGATCATGCCGACCAGGAGCCCGAAGAACACGCCGGCCAGCGCACTGAGCTTGCGCTTCGGAGTCAGTACGTCCAGCAGGATGAAGAAGATCGCCAACCCCACACCGCTGATCACCACAGCCCACCAACTCGTCGAGTTGTCCGCCGTGCTCAGTTCCACCGAACTGGCGTTGACCATCAGAACCGAGACGATGATGATGATGAATACGCCGCGAAACAACCAGAGCAGCATCGCGAAGACCTTTCAATAACCACTCGTCCATTGCACTGCCGATCTCTCTATTATAGCCGCCGGCCCTCGCATCGGCAACCATGCCTCATCGGCGCGGCGCTGTTGTTCTGCCCCAGACAGCGGCCCTCCAGAAACGGCGCGACCGTTGGCCCAACCGCACCCGTCTGCGCACGGCACGGGCCCTCCCAAACGTGGGAGGGCCCGTCGATAGGATTCACAAGGCACGCCAAGGCGCCTTTTCCATTCTACTGCGCGGCCGGCTCCTGCCCTTCGTCTCCGGCTTCCGATTCCGGCGTCTGGGGTTCGGACGCAGCCGGCTTGGCCGAGCGGAGGGTGATGCCCAGCGTGTCGCCGCCGGAAGGATAGGAGCTGTCCGGCGTCGCTCTCGCCTGAGGCTGGGGCTTGGTCGGTGCAGGGGTGTGCTCTTCGGCCGCCCACTGCACCCGTCGCAGACTCAGACCGATCTTGCGGGCTTCCGGATCGACTTTGAGGATCTTGACCTCGACCTCGTCGTCGGGCTTGACCACGTCCTGCGGCTTGTCGATTTTGTGGTCGGCCAGCTCGGAGATGTGCAGCAGACCTTCGAGGTCGGGCTCCAGCTCGACAAACGCACCGAAATTGGTCAGCTTGGCGATCTTGCCCTTGATGATGTGGCCGGGGATGTACTTCTCGGGAATGGCCCGAATCCACGGGTCCTCGGTCATCTGCTTGATGCCGAGCGAGATCCGCTGCTTGGCCTCGTTGACTTCGAGCACGACGCACTTGACCTCCTGGCCCTTCTCCAGCGCTTCGCTGGGGTGCCCGAACTTGCGGGTCCAGCTCAGGTCCGAGATGTGGACCATGCCGTCGATGCCCGGCTCGATCTCGACGAAGGCGCCGAAGTTCGTCATGCTGCGGACGTTGGCAGTCACGACGGTGCCCGGCGGGTACTTGCGGGCCGCCAGCTCCCACGGGTTCTGTTCGGTCTGCTTGATGCCGAGCGAGATCTCCTGCTTCTCCTTGTTGACGTTCAGCACGACGACGTCGATCTCGTCGCCGAGGTTGACCATCTCGCTCGGATGCGACAGGCGTCGGGTCCAGCTCATCTCGCTGATGTGCACGAGACCTTCGATGCCATCTTCCAGGCGGACGAAGACGCCGTAGTTCATCACGTTGACAACCTTGCCCTGGACCCTGATCCCGACGGGATACTTCGTCTCGACGTTCTCCCATGGGCTGGCGCTCTTCTGCTTGAGGCCCAGCGAGATCTTTTCGTTGTCCTTGTCGACACCGATAACGACCACCTCGATCTCCTGATCGAGATCGACCACTTCGGACGGATGGGAGATGCGGCCCCAGCTCAGGTCGGAGATGTGCAGGAGCCCGTCCAAGCCGCCCAGATCGACGAACACACCGAAGTCCGCGATGTTCTTGACGATGCCCTTGCGGAGCTGACCGACCTCGATCTCGGTAAGGATCTTCTCTTTGCTGGCGCGGCGCTCTTCCTCGATGAGCTTGCGACGGGAGACCACGATGTTGCGATTCTCCACGTCGATCTTGAGGATCTTGCACTCGACGTCTTTGCCGATGAACCGGCTGATGTCGCCCGGTTTGCGGATGTCCACCTGGGAGGCCGGCAGGAAGACCGGGACCCCGATGTCCACGAGCAGGCCGCCCTTGATCCGACGGATGACCTTGCCGCTGACGACGTCGCCCTCCTGCTTGGTGTTGATGATGTGTTCCCAGCCGCGGATCGTGTCGGCCTTGCGCTTGCTCAGCAGGATCAGCCCGCCGTCGGAGTCGGTGTCTTCGAGCAGGACCTCGATCTCCCGGCCCGGCGCGATCTCGTCGGGACTACCGAACTCACCGGCGTCGACGACGCCTTCGCTCTTGAGGCCCACCTCGACGATCACGTCGTTGCCGATCTGCGAGACGATCGTGCCTTTGAGGATGGTCCCAGGCAGACGCGAGTCCACCTTCTTCTGGAGCATCTGTTCGAGGTATTGGTTCTCGCCGTCCCCAAACATCTCGCTGATCTGCTCTTCCAGCTTGTCGTCGGACAACCCCAGCTTGTTGACAATGTTTCGATCTACCATGGATTCTGATTCCCCTGTGGAGTCTTTCCGTGCGATCGACCGACGCTCCACATACACACCGGCCGACCTCAATGCCGCATTGCATCAATCCAAGTTGACATTGGAGTCCCCCTGCTCACGCAGCAGAGGGTGAACGTACCCTGACGGCGATCTAACAGCCATTCATTGTTCTTCGCCAAATCGTTCCAGGTGCTTGACAAACTCTTCAATGACCCAGTTCGGCGTGGAGGCCCCTGCCGTTACACCGGCAACCGCCTTGCCGAAAAGTATCTTTCTATCAAGTTCATCCCAATTCTGCAAGTGAAAGGTCGCCTCGTTGTATTTTCTGCACAGGTCGGCCAGTCGACGGGTGTTGGCGCTGTGCAGTCCGCCCAGGACGAACATGACATCTACCTGCTGGCAGAGCTCGATAGCGGATTCCTGCCGCTTGATCGCCTCCTTGCACAGGGTATTGATCACCTTCAGTTCGCTGAAGCTGCGCCGCGCGATGGCATCCAGCATGCGTCCGAGGTGCTCGGGGCTCTGGGTGGTCTGGCAGACGATGCCCAGCCGGCCGTTGCTGGGTAGTTTGCCCAGATCATCTTCACCGGCCACCACGACCACGTCGCCGACGCACCCGACGACGCCCTGGACCTCGGGGTGGTTTTCCTCGCCGATGATCACCACGGCGTATCCCTCGGCCTCAAGCTGCTTGACGATCTGCTGAAGTCGTTTGACCAGCACGCAGGTGGCATCGACGATGTGAAACCCCTGGTCCTTGAGCCGGTTCAACTCGCTCGGGGCCACCCCATGCGAGCGGATCAGAACGGTTCCCGAGTCCATTTCGGCGACCGAATCGACCGTGTGCAGTCCCGCCGCACGCAGCCGTTCCACCTCATCTTTGTTGTGAATTATCGGACCGAGACAGTAGACCGACTGCCCTGTTGCGGCCCGCTGAAGCGTTTTTTCAGCCATGCTGATCGCATTGCGGACCCCCGGACAGAAACCACACTTGGCCGCTACCAGTACCTTCATGTCGAATCGATGCCACTTTCCACCCATCGGCGGCAGGCGCTACTCCACCGGCGCGATCCAGAGGTTGCGGTACTCAATGACCGCGCCTTCGCTCTGGAGGCAGATCTTGCCGCTGCGCTCGGAACACTCGGTCGCCACGTTCTGGAGCACGCCGTTGACCAGCACAACCACCCAGTCATCCTTGCAGATGATATCGTAGCTGTTCCACTGGCCCGGCTCCTTCTCGCTGCTGTCGCGCAGCTTGATCGTACGCCGGCCTCGGACACGGTTGCCGCCTCTGGCGTGCTGGGCCGTCTCGACGCCGCCGATCACCCAGAAATCGCCGGCACTGCCCGCCTGAAGCTGGCATTCGAGGCTCTTGGGCCAGACCTTGTCTTCGCCGCTCATGTGGACCAGCACACCGTTGTTGCCCGGCTTCTCGGGCCAGCGCCACTCGACGTGCAGATGGTAGTCGGCGTACGACGTTTCCGTCCCCATGTAGCCTGCCGGCTTGCCCTCGCAGCGCAGCACGCCCTTGTCAATGGACCACGTCTTGGTCACGTCGGCCGACGGGTCGGGCAGGAACAGCTTCCAGCCCGTGAAATCCACCCCATTCCAAAGAATAATCTTCTCTTTCGGCACGGTCGGGGCGTCCGCTTGGGCCACCGCGGTCTGCCCGATCATCGGGACCGTCAACAGCACCACGATGGCAGCCAGCCCTCTGTGCAATGACTGTGTCATTTTCGGACTCCTTCTATCGAATGCCATTCGCCTGTGTCGCCAGCGGTCAGATCAACCGGGTCTTGCCTGGAACGGCCACTTCCGGCATCGGCAGATCGCCGAACTCGTACGCCGGCGGGGCCAGGTCCAGCTTCGAGCCGTTCATCGCCCATCTCCACGTCAAAGCCCGACCCGTATAAGCGCTCATTCGGCCCATAATCGCCGTCATGGTGCTCTCGGCGATCTGCCGGCCCTCATTGAGGCGCTTGCCCTCGCGAATGGCGGCAATCTGGTCGGCGTGCTGGGTCAGACAGGGATCGTGGCGGTCCCAGGCGATCTCGGCGGTGTAGTCGCCCTCGAACACCGCTCGCCCGAAGTCCAGCCGGGCCGAGCCCTTGGTTCCGACGATGTGACCGTAGTGCGGGTTGGCGATGCCGTCCTGTTGGGCGCCCTTGTACGAAACGCTCACACCGTTGGCGTAGTCGTATTCCACCGCGAAATGGTCGTAGGAATCACCAAATTCGGGCTCGATCCGCTGCTGTCGGCCCCCCAGAGCAACGCATTGAACCGGAGGTCCATCCAAAGCCCAGTTGATCAGGTCGAGGTCGTGCACGTGCATCTCCACGATGAAATCACCGCTCAGCCAGGTCATGAACAACCACCGGCGCAGTTGCCATTCCATGTCCGACCAACTCGGGTCGCGCTGTTGGGGGCCCCAGCCTCGCATGGCCCCGCCCAGGCGGAAGCACTGGCCGCTCTGGATCGTGCCCAGCGCGCCGTCTTGGATCCGCTTCATCGCTTCGACCAGGTGCGAGATCCGCCGCATCTGCGTGCCGGCCACGATGGTCAGGCCCTTCTGGTCGGCCAGTTCCGACGAAGCGATCACCGAGCGAACGCCGACGGGGTCGACCGCCACGGGCTTCTCCATGAAGACGTGCTTGCCGGCCTCAATGGCCTCTTTCAGCATCATCGGACGAAACTGCGGCGGGGTCGTCAGAATCACCATATCCACGTCCGTCGCCAGGACCTTTGCATGGGCGTCCCACCCGCCGAAACAGGTCTCGTCGGTCAGCTTGACCTTGTCGGCCACATTGAACTGCGTCGGGTTGCCCTCGTCGTCGACCGGCCGGCTGGTGAAACGCCTGCGAGCGGAGTCCGCTCTCTCCTTGAATATGTCGCCCAAGGCCACCAGCTCGACGTTCGGGGCGGAAACCAGACACCGTAAGGTGTCGTGAACACCCCGGCCACCGCAGCCGATCAGGCCGAGACGCACCTTGTCGCTGCCGACGGCATACGCCCGTGGACTCAACCCCGACAGGGCCGCCACGGAAAAGACTCCAGCCGCTGCGCTCTTCACAAAATCCCGTCTCGAAAGCCGCTCTTGCTCACTCTGATTGTCCATCTCAGTACCCCAATCTGTTCTGTTGCTCGACCGCTGCTTCAGCGATCCGATAGTGATGTTGCAACATCCGATTACACCAGCGGTGTCTTGCCCGGGACCGCGATCGGCCGCACCGGCAGGTCGATCCAACCATATTCCGGCGGCCGCAGGTCCAGCTTGGAAGCCTTCATCGCCCAGTCCCATTTCAATGCTCGGCCGCTGTAGGCGCTCATGCGACCCATGATCGCATTCATCGTGCTCTCGGCCACCTGCTTGCCTTCGTTGATCGGCGAACCATCGCGAATGCTCTGGATGAGGTTGGCCATCTCCTGGACGTAGTGGTCGGGGTCGGGGCCCTCATACGTGAAGGGTTTCTCGCCCACGATCACGCCGCGATCCACATCGGCGTAGCCCTTCGTGCCCACGATGCGTTCGGCGATGCGGCTGGTCGTGCCGTTGATCTGGCGGCACTGACTGGCCACCCGAACGCCTTTGGCGTACTCGTACTCGACCGCGAAATGATCGTAGATGTTGCCCAGGTTGCGCACCTCGCGACCGCCCATGCCCATGCACTGCTCCGGATGGGCGTCGAGCGCCCAGTTGACCACGTCGAGGTTATGCACGTGCTGCTCGACGATATGGTCGCCGCTGGTCCAGGTGAACCACGGCCAACTGCGGCACTGCCACTCCATATCCGACAGATTGCCCTTGTCCCACCATTGCCAGTATCCAAGCATGTCCCCGCCGTTCCAGTAGGCCTGGGCGGCGACGATCTCGCCGATCTGCCCGTCGTGGATGCGACGAATGGTCTCGCGGTACTTCTTGCTGTGCCGCCGCTGGGTGCCGGCCACCACGCTGAGGCGCTTCTGCCGGGCCACTTCGGCCGTGGCGATCACGGATCGGATACCCACGGGGTCCACGCCGCCCGGCTTCTCCATGAACACGTGCTTGCCCGCCTCGACAGCCGCCTGGAAGTGCTCGGCCCGCCAATGCGGCGGCGCCGTCAGGAGCACCATGTCCAGGTCGCACTGCACGACGCGTCGGTGCGCGTCGAAACCGACGAACTGCTTGTCGGGCCCGACCTTCACCGCTGCCGGCACCTCCTCCTTGAGCTTCGCCAGGGACTGCTGGAGATGGTCCTCGAACAAATCGCCCATCGCGACGATTTCCACGCCCGGCGAGCTGCGAACGCAACTGATCAGGTCCCGCGTTCCTTGTCCCCCGCAGCCGATCAGGCCGACGCGAATGGTGTCGGCCCCAGCCGCATAAGCGCGGCTCGCCAGACCGAGGCCAGCCAGCGAAACGGCCGAACTTCTGATGAAATCACGACGGGAGATGTGTCTGGAGTGTTCTGCCTCGTTCATTGATGCTCCTCTGCAAATGATGGTTCTGGAAACGCCAATTCACCCTTTGGATCGCCGGTGCAGTCGCCGACGCCACGTGCCAATACGCCGATGGCTATTTCGCCAGCGGCTCAATCGCGATATTGCGGAATTCGACCCCACTGTGGTGCTGCAAGCCGATGTAACCTCTTGTCCGGGTCAGTCCCGGATGCGTCTCATACAGATACGGATAGAACGTCGTGTCGGTATCGACGACCTTCCTACCGTTCAGGGCCACGCCGATACGCGGGCCGCGGCACCTGACCACCAATTGCTGCCACCGACCGGCCCGGCCGGCCATCCGCTCGGAGGGCGCCTGCACACCATAGATGCTCCCGCTAACCTGATTCGGATGAAGCTGCCCCCAGTCGCGCGTCGAATCGTCGAGGATCTGGATTTCCATCCCCGCATACGTCGGATCGCCGCGCAACGGCGCTCGGACGAACACGCCGCTCTCGGCGCCGGGCGCGAGTCGAAACTCCAGCGAAAGCTCGAAATCGTCGTATTGCTCCACCGTGGCCAGCCGGCCGGCCTGCGCACCGGCAGATGACGCTCGACCGGAGAGCACGCCGTTCTCAAACCGCCATGCACCTGGCTCGCCGCCAATCTGCTGCCAGCCCACAAGACCCGTCGCCAACAGGTTGATCCCTCGGGGCTCACGACACATCCGCGCCGGCGCGCAAGAGCCGGCCGTCAACGCGAGACAAAACAACAAGGCAAGCGGCCCCGTCCTGACTCTACGACCCATATCACACCTCCCGCTCCCGTAGTGGATTCGTCTCCCTCGCATTCGATTGAAATGACTCACCGTGTCGTCGCATGTCGATACGCACGCCTTAGAAGAAACAATCGGCCCCAACGGACATGGTCAGCGTACCGAGCCGGGCGCCGGCCGTCAAGTCCATTTCGCCGCTCCCCAAGCCTTTGGCCTGCTTGACGCAGGCGTGGTCCTGCGATAAGATGAAGTCGTCTCGCAGGGCAGTAGCACCCGAGAGAAGAAGCCCATGTCCAATCGAGAGGTGATACAGGATCAATCGGGTTCGCCCGGATGTGTTGACGGCGACGTAGCGGTCGGAGCCCCATCCTATTGGCTGGTATCGATACTCCTGCTCTGGGCGGGTCTGGTCCTTCCGGCCGAATGTGCGCCGGTGGCGCCGAAGCAGGCGGACGACCCAAACGCCACGACCGCCGAAACCGAGCCGGAACCGGCCGAGCCCCCGGTCGCCTACTATGGCTGCAAGGTCGTCAGGACCTATCCACACGATACGCGCAACTTCACACAGGGACTGGTCTACGAAGACGGCTACCTCTACGAGGGCACCGGCCTCTACAAACAGTCGGCCCTGATCAAGTACGACTTGGAGAACGAGCGCACCGTTAAGCGGCTCCGCCTGCCCGACCAGTATTTCGGCGAAGGGGTCACTATCTTCGGCGACAAGATCATTCAGTTGACGTGGAAGTCACAGGTCGCGTTCGTCTACGACAAGACGACGTTCCGCGAGCTGGACCGGTTCACCTACCACGGCCAAGGCTGGGGCCTGACCACCGACGGCACACGCCTGATCCTCAGTGACGGAACCGCCGTGCTGCGATTCTTTGACCCAAACACCTACGGGGAAACCGGTCGGGTCCGAGTCCACTACAACGGACGGCCATTGCGACAGATCAATGAACTCCAATACATGGACGGAAAGGTCTATGCCAATGTCCTCCCGACCGACTATATCGCGATTATCTGTCCGGCGACCGGCCGCGTCACCGGCTGGATCAACTTGACCGGCCTCTATATCCGACCCCCAGGCAGCCCCTCCGACAACGTCCTCAACGGCATCGCCTACAGGCCCGAGACCAAACGACTGCTCGTGACAGGAAAACGCTGGCCCCGAATTTACGAGATTGAGCTTCTCCCGTACAAAGCCGCCCCATGAACCGTGACGGAAAACGTGGCTGAGAACCGCTCAACGCATGCCTGATGCCGAGGACTGCCTCAAAAACGGTCAGCAAGATCGAGCATTGGCTGGGCCTTTGGTGATGGCGGCCCGATTGGAGCGTTTTTCTTCTTCCCTGTTTGTCACGGGGGCTTTATAATGGCAAGAGAGTGGACCTGACAGGCTATTTCGGTGCGGCGGCCCCGACGGTCGGCAGAACTGCGGTGTTGGGAAGAAAGGCGATCCGGGCCGGCATTGCGGTCCCGGCCAGCAGGAAGAAGGCGGAATGTCAACAACAGAATGCGCGGCTGTCCCCATCGTCGGAACGATCCTGGATTGAGGGGGGCCCTCATGGTTCTTCAGAAGAAGGAGAAAGGTATGAAAAGGCTCATGTTGTTGCTGCTTCTCGCGGCTCTGGTCACGCCGATGCAAGCGGCGGTCCCCGAACCCATAGGCGTATGGGAGTTCAATCAGCCGGACACCAACCGGGCGACAATTGGGCAACCGCTCGAACTCGTCGGTACCGTCGAGAAGGTCCCGGGCGTCAATGCCGCCGATGGCGCCATTCAGATCGGCGAGGGCTGTTACTACATCTGTACGCATGGGATCGCGCCCAATGGCGGCGGTGCCAAGGTGAATCACTGGACCCTGCTCATGGACTTCAGCTACCCGCCCAGCAGCCTGTCCGATCCGCCCAACGGATACAATGATCTGTTTCAGACCGACCCAACCAACGCCGACGACTCCGACTGGACCATTAACTCATCCGGCGCAATTGGAATCGGCGCCGTAGGCTACTCCAGCGCGTATGGCTACACCACCCGAGGCAATACCTGGTACCGGATGGTGCTCGTCGTAGAGAACGGCGTCCGGCACGATCTGTACATCGATGGCGTGGAGATCTTTCAGGGCAACGAGCAGGGAATCGACGGCCGTTTCGCTCTCGCCGACGTCATCCTGCTCTTCTGCGCCGGCTACAACCAGGACGGCGACGACGCCCCCATCAACGTATCGACCGTCGCTATGTGGGATCGGCCCCTCAGCGCCGACGAGATTGCCGTTATGGGCCAGGCCGGTGACAGCTTCTTCCGCCGCAAGCAGGCATCCGAGCCCATCCCGACCGACGGCTCGGATGACGTACCGGTCACCACCGATCTGGCCTGGACCCCCGGCGAATACGCGGCCACCCACAATGTCTACTTCGGTGTGTCCCGAGACGATGTTGATGCCGCCGCGGGCGGTACTCTGGTCGCCGAGGGGCTGGCCCGGAATCTCAATCGGGTTGATATCGAACGTCTGGACTTCGGGCAGACCTATTACTGGCGCGTGGACGAAGTCAATTCGGCTCCCGACCACACGGTCTTCCAGGGCAACGTCTGGAGCTTCACCACCGAGCCTTTCGCGTATGCTTTGGGGAACATTGTTGCCACAAGCAACGGAAGCTCCAGCGCAGGCGCCGGACCGGAGAGAACAGTTGACGGCTCGGGGCTTGATGCCGCCGATCAACACTCAACTGTCACCGACGATATGTGGCTGGCCACGCCGCCTGACGATGAGGCCCTCTACATTCAATATGAGTTCGATCGTGTTTACAAACTTCACCAAATGCTCGTCTGGAACTACAACGTCCAGTTCGAGATGCTTCTGGGCTTCGGGCTCAAAGACGTAACGGTCGAGTATTCGGCAGACGGCGAAGACTGGACCCTGCTGGGCGACGTTGAGCTCGCCAGAGGCACGGGAACGACCACGTATACGGCCAATACGACCGTTGACTTTGGCGGTGTTGCCGCCAGATACGTCCGTCTGACCGTCCACAGTGGCTTTGGCGGGTCGGGCCAGTTCGGCCTCAGCGAGGTTCGCTTCACGTTCATCCCCGTGCATGCCCGCGAGCCCCAGCCGGCCGACGGGGCCAGCGAGATCGATCCAGCGACCACGTTGAGTTGGCGGGCCGGCCGGGAGGCAGCGGCACACGAGATCTATCTTGGAACGGACCCAAGCGCTCTGCCGCTGGTCGATGTCGTCGCCGAAGCCCATGGCACGCCCGACAATCTGCAATTCGGCAGCACGTACTACTGGCAAATCGTCGAGGTCAATGAGGCCGAAGAGATTGCCGCATGGGGCAGCAAGACCTGGAGCTTCACGACGCAGGAATACGCCGTCATCGACGACTTTGAGAGCTACACC
>CAZSXM010000071.1:0-22133 GCA_964610435.1 uncultured Pirellulales bacterium
TTCGATCCTACAAAAAGGGCCCGATTATTCTACCCACAAACGTGCAGTGCACCCGATGCAGGCGAGCGGGGGAGATTTGCACTTTACAGGGCCGAACCGCACAGGTAGCATGGGGTAATTCCCCATCAGGCGAATGGACAAGGCAAAGGACACGTGAAATGACAGGCAGGATCGTCATCGATACCGAGCGCTGCAAGGGCTGCGGGCTGTGCGTGGTGGTCTGCCCGAAGAAGAGCATCGTGATCTCCGAGGAATCGAACCAGAGCGGCTATTTCCCTGCCAAGAAGACGGACGGGGACTGCACCGGCTGCGCGCAGTGCGCGATCATCTGCCCCGAGGGGATCATCGAGGTCAGTCGGGACCAAATGGAGCGAATCCGCATCGTGGCAACGCCCGGCAAGCCGGGGGCGCCCCACCTGATCGAGGAGAAACGCTAAGGGGATGGAGCAGAAGGTCAAGAACTACCTCGATCGCTGGGTGAACAGAGAGGCAGGAAAGTGAACGAGCGAGTATTGATGTGTGGCAACGAGGCGCTGGCGGAGGCGGCGATCGTGGCCGGTTGCGACGCCTATTTCGGCTATCCGATCACCCCGCAGAATGAGATCACTGCCTACATGTCCGAGCGAATGCCGCAGGAGGGCCGCGTCTTCGTTCAGAGCGAGAGCGAGCTGGCCGCGATCAATATGGTCTTCGGCGCCGCCGCAACGGGCAAGCGGGCGATGACCAGCTCCTCCAGTCCGGGCATCAGCCTGATGCAGGAAGGGATCAGCTACCTGGCCGGGGCGGAACTGCCGGCCGTCGTGGTCAACGTCATGCGGGGCGGACCGGGACTGGGGAACATCGCTCCGTCGCAAGCCGACTATTTCCAGGCCACGCGAGGGGGCGGCCACGGCGACTACCGCACGATCGTGCTGGGCCCATCCAGCGTACAGGAGCTGGTCGATTGCATGCCTCTGGCGTTCGATCTGGCCGACCAGTACCGCATGACGGTGATGATCCTGGCCGACGGGATTCTCGGCCAGATGATGGAGCCGGTGGTGCTCGATCCGAAACCCCGGCGACCATTGCCGCCCAAACCCTGGGCATTGACGGGGATGAAGGACAGGCCGCAGAACATCGTACGATCCTTGTACCTCGCCGACGGGGCCCTCGAGGAACTGAACAACCGGCTCATGGCCAAGTACCAACAGATTCAGGAAAATGAGGTCCTTTGCGAACAGTACCGGGTCGAAGACGCCGAGATCGTCGTCGTCGCCTATGGGATCGCCGCACGGATCGTTCGGGCGGCGGTGGACCAGGCGCGTGACGAGGGCATCTGCGCCGGCATGATCCGCCCGATCACGCTGTGGCCGTTCCCATTTGAGCAGATCGGCGCTGTGGCTGAGACGTTCCGAATGTTCCTGACCGTGGAGATGAGCTGCGGCCAGATGGTCGAGGACGTGAAGCTGGCGGTGGCGGGCAAATGCCCCGTCCTGCTGCACGGTCGGCCCGGCGGTGGCATACCGACCGACGACGAAGTTCTGGACAGAATTCGACAGATGACGATACGCGCCGGCGCTGCATAGACCTTCGAGCGTCTGCACGCCGCGAGGTGGAAAGATATGAATACCGTATTCAAGCGAACCCCTGTTTTGAAGGATTGCCCGACGCACTATTGCCCGGGTTGCGGCCACGGGATCGCGCATCGCCTCCTGGCCGAGGTCCTCGACGAACTCGACATTCAGGACCGCACGATCGGGATCGCCCCGGTCGGCTGCGCCGTGCTGGCTTACAACTACCTCGACGTGGATATGATCGAGGTCGCTCACGGCCGAGCGCCGGCAGTCGCGACGGGAATGAAACGGACCAATCCCGACAAGATCATATTCTCGTATCAAGGTGACGGCGACCTGGCGGCCATCGGCACTGCCGAGATCATCCACGCGGCCCATCGAGCCGAGCGCATCACGGTGATCTTCATCAACAACGCGGTCTTCGGCATGACGGGCGGCCAAATGGCGCCGACCACCATGCTCGGCCAGGTCACCGCAACCACGCAACAGGGCCGCAACCCGAGCAACGGCCAGGGCTATCCGCTCCAGGTCTCGGAGATTCTGGCCCTGTTGCCCGGCACGGTGTACGTCGAGCGATGCGCCCTGAACGGCGTGCCCGGCATCCGGCGGACCAAGGCGGCGATGAAACACGCCTTCCAACTGCAAATGGACGATGCGCCGGGCCTGTCACTCGTGGAGGTCCTCTCGCCATGCCCGACGTACTGGCGGATGTCCCCGGCGAAGGCCATGAAGTGGATCGACGAGCAGATGAGCCGGGCCTTCCCCATCGCTCGGTTGAAGGGTTGAACATGGGATCGGCAAACGGATTGTACGAAGAGGTCGTCATCGCCGGCTTCGGCGGCCAGGGGATCATTCTCGCAGGCAAGCTGCTGGCGCAGGCGGCGATGAAGGCCGGACTGGAAGTGACCTACATGCCCAGCTACGGCGCCGAGGTCCGTGGCGGGACCGCCAACTGCATGGTCATCCTCGCCAACAAACCCATCGCCTGCCCGATCGTCGGCGCACCGAACGCCCTGGTGATCTGCAACAAAGCGTCGCTGAGCAAGTTCGCGCCGCGTCTGCGGCCGGGGGGATGGCTGATCTTCAACAGCTCGCTGATCGAAGACGTCCATTCCGTACCCGAAGGGGTGCAGGTCATCGGCGTGCCGGCTGAGGAGATCGCCCTTCAGGCAGGCAGCCCTAAGAGCACCAACATGGTTATGCTCGGCGCCTACCTGGGCGTGTGGGGACACCTCAGCCCACAGCAGGCGGCCGAGGCGCTGACTGACGTGCTGGCCGAACGACACCACAAGACGATCCCCGCCAACAGCGAGGCGCTGCGTCGCGGCGCCGAATTCACCGCCAGCCACGTATAGCGTGCCAGGCGAGAGGTGCATCGAGACGAAAGTCGATTGACACACGCCGAGAACCCGCCACAATAGCATCGGAAATGCGCGCGTACGGCCGCAATGGGCTGGCTGTCGCGCTCAAGCAAGACCTTTCGATGCCACGGAACAGAGGAGATCTCACATGAGCAGACACTTGGCGTTACCGGAATGGAAAGCAATGCTGGCGCTGCTGACACTGCACATGGTCTTCGGTCTCCCTGCGACGGGCACAGCGTACGGCCGCCAGAGCCAATCGCTGGCCGGGCGATGGCGGTTTCAGGCCGACCCGGAGGACAGAGGCCTCGCCGGGCGATGGTACGAGAAGGATCTGCCGCAAACCATCCGCCTGCCAGGGTCCATGCCCGAGAACGGCTACGGCAATGATGTGACGATTGAAACGCAATGGACCGGCCAGATCGTGGACCGGTCGTGGTTCACCGAAGACAAATACGAGCCCTACCGCCGACCGGACAACCTCAAGGTGCCCTTCTGGCTGACTCCGGTCAAGCATTATGTCGGACCCGCCTGGTACCAGAAGGACATCCGTATCCCGAGCCGATGGAACGGCAAGCGGATCGTGCTGTCTCTGGAGCGATGTCACTGGGAGACCCAGGTGTGGGTCGATGGCCGGTCGGTCGGCTCGGCCGACAGCCTGAGCGTTCCGCACGAATACGATCTGGGCATGCTCGCCGCCGGTACGCACCGACTGACGATCCGCGTGGACAACACGGTCAAGGTCGGCGTCGGCGTCAACGCGCACAGCGTCTCCGACCACACCCAGACCAACTGGAACGGGATCATCGGCGACATTGAACTGCAGGCATACGACGCGATCCGGATCGACGATGTGCAGATCTATCCGGACATCGAGCACCGGGACGTCAGGGTCTGTGTCATCATCACCAGTTCGAGCGCCGCAAGGAACGCCGGAACGCTGACGCTCCAAGCGACGAGCTTCAATTCCCAACGCCGACACAGGGTCGCCGAGAAGCGGGCCCTTTTCGCCATCGACGGCGAGAGCCAGACCGTCGAGATCGACTACGAGATGGGCGAAGACGTCCTGCTGTGGGACGAATTCTCGCCGAACCTGTATCGTCTGACCGTTTCGATCGAGGGAAGAGATTTCAAAGACGAGAGGACCGTCGTCTTCGGCATGAGACAGTTCACCACAACCGGAACGCAGTTCGCGATCAATGGACGCAAGACCTTTCTTCGTGGCACGCTCGAATGCAGCATCTTTCCCCTGACCGGATACCCACCCACGGATGTGAAGGCGTGGCGCAAGGTGCTGGCGGCGGCCAAGGCCCACGGGCTCAACCATCTGCGTTTTCATTCCTGGTGCCCGCCCAAGGCAGCGTTCGTCGCGGCCGATGAAATGGGCGTGATATTCCAGGTCGAGTGCGCTGCCTGGACCAACAGCGGCCCGACCATCGGCGACGGCGCGCCCATCGACGACTGGATTTACGCCGAAGGGGACCGCATCCTGAAGACCTACGGCAACCACCCGTCGTTCTGCATGTTGGCCTATGGCAACGAGCCGGCCGGACGGCGCCAGGGGGAGTACCTCGGCAAGCTCGTGAATGACTGGAAGGACAAGGATCCGCGACGCCTCTACACCAGCGCCGCCGGCTGGCCCATCATCCCGGAGAACGAGTTCCACTCGACACCCGGGCCGCGAGGCCACCAATGGGGTGCGGGCCTGAAGAGCCGGTTCAATGCGGAGCCATTGACTACCGATTACGACTATGCCGATTCCGTCAATGAATACTCGGTCCCCATCGTCTCGCACGAGATCGGCCAATGGTGCGTCTATCCGAATTTCGATGAGATCAGGAAATACAGGGGCGTACTGAAGGCGAAGAACTTCGAGATCTTCCGGGACTCGCTTGACGCACAGGGCATGCTCAGCCGGGCCCGCGATTTCCTGATCGCCTCGGGCAAACTCCAGACGATCCTGTACAAAGAAGAGATTGAGGCTGCCCTTCGGACGGACGGCTTCGGCGGATTTCAACTGCTCGACCTGCACGATTTCCCCGGACAGGGCACGGCGCTGGTCGGCGTGCTGGACCCCTTCTGGGAATACAAGGGATACGTCACGCCCGCCGAGTACCGTCGGTTCTGCAGCGAGACGGTGCCGCTGCTGCGGATGCCGAAGTGCGTCTGGACTGACGACGAAACGTTCACCGGACAGGTCCAGATCGCCCACTTCGGGCCCGCTCCGATCGAGAAAGCCGTTGTCCGCTGGCAGGCGGTGTATCCCGACGGCCGACCGTTCGCATCGGGCCGGCTTGCCACGCAGGACATCCCCATCGGCAACGGCGACCCACTCGGCGCGATCGACGTGGACCTGTCAGGGGCAGAAGCACCCACGAAACTTCTGGTTACCGTCGAGATTCAGGGGACCGACCACAGCAACTCATGGGATATCTGGGTCTATCCCAGCCGCAGCGCCCTGCCGGCCGACTCGGACATTTTGATCGTCGAGCAGTTGGGTGCTGAGGCGCTGCGCGCTCTGCGCCAAGGACGCAAGGTCCTGCTGATGCCGGACCCGCAGAACGTCGCCGGCGACGTGCCCCCCGGGTTCACGACGATCTTCTGGAACACGCAGTGGACCAACAACCAGCCGCCGCACACGCTGGGAATCCTGTGCGACCCCAAGCACCCCGCGCTGTCGAGCTTTCCCACCGAATTCCACAGCAACTGGCAATGGTGGGACCTCATCGTGAACTCGAAAGCGATGGTCCTCGACCACTTCCGAGGCGGACTGGAGCCGATCGTGCAGGTGATCGACGACTGGAACCGCAATCACAAGCTGGGCCTGATCTTCGAAGGGACCGTCGGCGACGGCAGGTTGCTCGTCTGTAGCATCGACCTGCGCACCGACCTCGACAAGCGGCCCGTGGCTCTGCAGATGCGCCGAAGCCTGCTGGACTACATGCGAAGCCCGGCTTTCCAGCCGAGAGTGCCGCTACGTGTCGAGGCCCTCGACGGGCTGCTCAAGAAGCAATCGTGGCAGTGACGCCGGCGCCGTCTCGAAGGGACCTCAGCGGCCTCCGGACACGGGCGAATTCGCATAGGCCCTGTAGCGCGCGGCCAATTCGTCGCGCGACGGCACTTCGCCCCGACCGATCCAGAAGCGGTAGCGCAAGGTCAGCGTTTCGCCCTTCCCAATCGTCGGCGTGCAGAACGCACCGAACCGTCCATAGTCACGGTAGGCCGAGTAGACGGTGTCTTTGGGATTGTCCGGATGGTTCATCTGCTGAACCCAGTATTGCCGGCCCGCCAGGCCATGCGACATCGCCACCCACGGCAGGTCCTTGTCATTGCGAGGATCGATCCCCTCGGCGTGGAACAAATACTGCGCCCTGTTCTCTTTCGGTCCGGCTCCGACGTCGTTGTGTGCACGATACTGCACGCCGGCGTGCTCCGGGTCGCCGTCCAGCTCCACGTCGCCGCGTACGGCCGTCAGGTCGCTGCGGAAATCGAGCAGCACAATCGCCGGGGCATCGAGCCGGCGGACGGTGATGTGCCGCCGTTCCACAACGACCGGCTCGCCGTCCGGGTCGTTCCAGTGAATCACAGCGGTGTGCGCGGCCTGCCTGCGCCCCGACGACACGCGCTCGTGCTTGTGATGCACCTGGGCCACGTTCGGCATGTGCCAGAAATCGTACCGCTTGCCCTCGCACGCCAGCTTGTTCCAACCGATGTAGATCCCGCGATGGTGCGGGTACTGAATGTTGTCGGCCAGGTACTCGCTCTCGCCGTCCGGCCCGTTGGTCAATCGTTGCGGACCGTCGTAGACGTGGTGGAACGGCTTGTACGTCTCGAAACGCCTCTGCGGCGAATTCGGATCGTAGTCCTGCATGTACCGCACCAGCCGCGTCCCATCGACGAGCAGATCATAGTACGGTCCTTGATGATCGCGAACCCGAAGAGTTTCCGTACGGCATGACGAGTTGAGAACGCCGAGTGACAAACCGATCACGACAACCAGGTATCCTGTATGCTTCATAGCCAGTCCCTTCTTTCGTTTCTTGTACTGTTCCAGTCTTCCGGCTGCGCCGCTCACACGTGCCACGGCCCGCGCATCGGGCGGGTCAGCAGGCGGGCGGCCTGGGCGTCGTCGATGACTTCCTCTTTGGCCGGGTCCCAGCGGAGCTTGCGGGCCAGACGAATCGCGATATCGCTGAGCATGCAGATCGTGTCGGAGCGCAGCGCCACGTCGATCGGGCTCGCGGGGGCTCTTCCCATGCGGATCGCGTCGAGGAAGTCTCGATGATGGTTGCGGCTCTCGTGCAGACGGACCTCACTCGGCCCGATCTCCGATTGCAGAAGCGATTTCGGGTCCGCATCAATCTTGCTGCGATTGACGAAGACCCAGCCCTCGGCGCCTTTGAAGAGGACTCCCTGGCCAAAACCCGGGATCTGGGCGGGGTGCGTGGCGCTGGTGGCGTTGTCCATGTGCACGAGCGTCACGCCGTCGGCGAATCGATTCTCCACCTGCCACGTCAAGGCGCAATCGGCGGCGCCGTCGCTGGGGAACGCGCCGTGACCGGCGACCTCCACGGGGCCCGTCTGCTCGGTCCCGTGGCCCCATTGGGCGATGTCCACGTGGTGGATGCCCCAGTTGCCGATGAAGCCGATGCAATAGTCCGAGAGGTGGTACCACGTGCTGTAGTTCCGGGTCCAGGGTTCGTCGGGCCGGCGCGTGTACGGTCGGCATCGCTCGAAACTGTACGGTGCCCAAGGAGCCGGACCGAGCCACATTTCGTAGTCGAGGTCGTCCGGCACCGGCTCGCTCGGCAGTTCGGGATACGCCACACTGCCGGGCACACCGACCAGAATCGTCTGCAGAGCGCCGATCCGGCCGTTGCGCACCAGTTCGCAGGCGAAGCGGAAGTTCCGCTCGGATCGCTGCTGCGTGCCGAACTGGAAGACCACGCCGTGCCGATGCACCGCGTCGCGGAGCGCCTGGCCCGCGCGAAAGCTCCACCCAATGGGCTTTTCGTAGTACATGTGCTTGCCGTGCCGGGCCGCCTCCAGGCCGATCAGCACGTGCCAGTGATCGGGTGTCGCCAGTGAGACGGCGTCGATATCCGGCCGCGAACACACCTCTCGAAAATCCACACAGGCGATGCAATCCTTGTTGCCGTAGTGACCATCGACGAGGGCCTTGCCCTTCTGCCGCTGGCTCTCGCTGACATCGCAGACCGCCTTCACCTGGAATTCGCCCTGCCCCAGGAAGGCCCGCATGTTGCCCGTGCCCTGGATGCCCAATCCGATGCAGGCCATCGCGATGCGCTCGCTGGCGGCCGGACGACCCGCGCCGCCCAGGGCCGAGGCCGGTACGAACCAGGGAACCGCCACACCGGCCGAAGCCGCCCCGGCGGCGCGACGGAGGAAGCGTCGGCGATTCATTCGGTTCTGTGACACAGGCCAACCTCCTACGAATCGAGCGGGGCGATCCAGATATTGCGGAAGCTCACAGCGCTGCCGTGGTCCTGCAACAGGATCGGCAGGGGCTCGGGGCCTTCGGGGCGTCCGGCGCCCGTCTTGTTCGGGATCGCCACGTCGTCGTGGATCAGGACACCGTTATGGTAGACCGTAATGCGGGCGTCGGCCACCTTCTTGTCGCCATCGTAGCGCGCCTCCCGGAAGCGGATATCGTAGCTCTGCCACTGTCCCGGCCCTCTGCAGACGTTGCGATCCGGGGCCTTGAAGCGGTAGATCGACCCGCATTCGTCAAACTTCGGTTCCCTGCCGTAGGAGTTGATGATCTGAACCTCGTATCGCCTCTGGATATAGACCCCGCTGTTGCCGCGCTCCCGATCCTCGGCGTCCGTCGGCAATTGGAATTCGACGTGCATCGCGAAGTCCCTGACGGGCTTCTTGGTCACGATGTTGCCGCTGCGCGGCACGACCTGCATCGCGCCATCGATCAACTTCCACGCGACGTCGCCGCCTCCATCGCGCTCCCACTTCGAATAACCCGTGCCGTCGAACAAAACGATCGCATTCTCGGGCCGACCAAACTTCGCATCCACTTCGGGTGGGCTGGCATAATCGTTCCAGAAGCGTTCGGCGTCTTCCACCACGACCTTGCCCTGATGCACGACCATTCGGTAGCGAAAGACGTGGTCTTCGCCCGGCTTCATCTCCCACTCGGCCGCCTGTATGGGACAGAAATTGAAGAAGACATTCTCGTCGTATCCCGGCCAGATCCGCATCGGTTCGGGATGTTCGAAGTTCTCCGGATGGCTGTAGAACGTGACGCCTTCCCATTCGTCAATCCTGCCGGAGGTGCTGCACCAGCGGGCGCGCGTGCCGTGGCCGTCCTGGCGGCCTTTGCCCTCGCTGGTCAGGTAGGCAGCATCGGCGCCCTTCCACTGACGGGCGCCGCGAAAGCCGAACCCGCCATAGCGATACTCCTCCAGGACCAGCGGGCTGTCGGCCACACAGCGCTGGGTGGACTTGAAATCGATCAGCCAATAGCCCTTGCCAGGACCGCCCACGTTGAACGCCCGCACGTCCCAGACCTCGTTGAGAACCGTCTTCTCGCCGTCATCGGTCTTCAGGGCGACGTGGTGATGCTGCGATTGGAATCCGCCGTAGACGGGACCCGTGGCCATGGCCAGGTATTTCGCGAAGCGGACGGTTCCCTGGCCCGCATTGAGATTCCAGAAATCGACCGGTCTTCCCTCAAAGCGCGTCCGGGTCCAGGGCATCCAGATTCCCATGTGATGGATGTGATCGGGCGGATGGATGTCCGTCAGCACCGAACCGGCAGGCGACCAGAGGGGATGGATGAATGCGCTGCGCTCGTACAGCGAACTGCGACCTTCGGGAGGCGGCATGATCGCGTGGTGATACCGCAGAATGTTGGCCGCACCACGGCCGATCTGAAGGAACTCGTCGTTCTTCGTAACGGTGACAGCATCCACCTGCGGACCGGTGCCGGCGACCAACTCGAACGTGCGGCTCTGGCCGGCACGCGTCGTGCCGTGGAGAATCCACCACAATCTGGGGGTCGGACCCGACTCGACCTGAGCCGGCACGGCGACGCGCTGCGATCCCCTGACCTCTTCCAAACGCAACGAGGCGACATCGACCACCCCGACCAGCGGCGCCGAGACCGGAGTGTCCACGCGGGTGTGCTCGCCGGCCCGAACTGTGAACGTCGCCAACGGCTCGGCACCTGAGGCTGCGCTGACGGCCAGAACGCACGAGAACACAAGGAGAGACGAAAGGACGATTCTGGGTGACCGGCATGTCTGCATGGCGATGCTCCTTTCCTTCAAAGCCGATATGCGGCCCGATGCCTCCCGGCCGCGAGGGAGAGCATTCTACCACGCGGTCCCCTGCCGGACAAGTCTATCCCTTGACGCAGATGAGCGGTTCGAGACGCGCGATCTTCCTGGCCAGGCCCGCTTTCTCGGTGGCATCGACCACCACAGTGACATCCTTGTAGGCGCCGGGAGCCTCTTCGGCAACGCCCTTCAGCGAGGCGCCTTTGATCACGATGCCCTTTTGCGACAAGTGCATGACGACATCCTTGCCATGCCAGCGCTTGCTGGCCTGCTTTCGGCTCATCGCGCGGCCGGCCCCGTGGCAGCAGGAGCCGAACGACCGTTCCATGCCGGTCCGCGTGCCCGCCAGGATGTAGGAGGCGGTCCCCATCGTTCCGCCGATCAGGACGGGCTGACCGGTCTGCTGCAGGTCCGCCGGCAGGGCCTGGTGTCCCGGCCCGAAGGCCCGTGTCGCGCCTTTTCGGTGGACGTACAACTCTCGCGGCTTGCCATCGACGAGGTGCTCCTCGACCTTGCAAGTATTGTGCGAAACGTCGTAGAGCAACTTCACATCGGCCTTGGGCAGCAGATCAGAGAACACCTGACGGACCCGATGCGTCAGGACCTGCCGGTTGGCGACCGCGCAGTTGATGCCTGCGTTCATCGCGCCGTAATACTGCCTGCCGAGATCGGACTTGATCGGCGCGCAGGCCAGTTCCTTCTCGGGCAGTTCAATCCCCTCGTTCTTAGCCGCCTTGACCATGCGAGGTAGGAAATCGGTCGCGACCTGATGGCCCAAGCCGCGCGAGCCGCAATGGACCATCACAACAATGTCGTTCAGACGCAGACCGAACGCCTCGGCAATCGTCGCATCGTAGACCGCCGAGATGCGCTGGACTTCGAGATAGTGATTGCCCGAACCGAGTGTGCCAACCTGGTCCTTCTGTCGCTGCTTGGCATGGTCGGAGACAAATCGCGGCTCCGCACCTTCCATCTGGCCACCCTCTTCAATCCGTGCGAGATCTTCAGCGGCACCGTAGCCCCGCGAGACCGCCCAGTGCGCTCCGCCGCGAAGCATGTCGTCCATCTCGCCGGGCGACAATTCGAGCTTGCCTCGGCTGCCGACCCCGGCGGGGATGCGATGGGCCAGCATCGTCGCGAGCGGGTCCTTGCACCGTTCGAAGTCATCGTGCGTCAGGCCGGTCGTCAGGGCCCGCACACCACAGGCGATATCGAAGCCGACGCCGCCGGCCGAGATCACCCCGCCCTGCTTGGCATCGAAGCCGGCCACTCCGCCAATGGGGAAACCGTAGCCCCAGTGGGCATCCGGCATGGCATACGAGGCCTGGACCACGCCCGGCAGCGCGGCCACGTGGGCCGCCTGCGCGTAGACCTGCTCATCCATCGCATCAATCAGTGGCTTGTCCGCAAAGACAACAACGGGCACCTGCATCGCGCCGAACGGTTCGATAGACCAGGCGCATTCGCTCGTGCGTTTGAGCTTTTCGGCATACATGCCGCACATTCTCCTTCCTTAGACGTCTACAACGCACTGGGCCACCCACCTGCCTCTGGAATCGCATTCAACCTTCAGATCGGCATACGTGGCCGCCTTGACCTCGACAGCGGGCTCGTGCCTGGCAATATCCACCACCTCACCCCAAGCGGTGGCCCGAATGCCTGCATCGACGGCCGCGACCTCGAACCGGGCGAACAGCATATTCCGCGTCGCCATTTCGTACAGTACGGCGTTGAGCCAGTACCAGAGCAGCATCTCGTCGTCGTCCTCCTCGCAGACAATCTCGATGCACGTTCGCTGCTCGATCTTCGACGGGTCGGCAACAATCGCCGTCAAGGCCAGCGCCGTCTGGCCAAAGGCCTCTTCACGCGTTCGACCGAAGCCGCGAATCCCCATGTCGGCTGGGTGCGAGTAGTGTTGCCAATGGGGCTCGGTCATAGCAGATCCACCACAGAGACCGGATTGTCATTCTACCGTGCAATCGCTACGGGCGAGAAGCCGGTTTCGTTGCGGCTGGGCGAGGTATCCCGCGCCTTGACGCGAAACCGATGACCCTGGCCGGCGCGTCCGACCCGAACGGAATACTCGCGAGAGCTCTGCCATCCGCTGCTGAAACCCGATTGCGTCGTGCACTCAAAGAAATACTCGACGTCGGCCCACTCATCAACCGCCTCGGCCGCGGTCATCGTGACGTAGTAGTTGAGACTGCCGCCGCCGATGTTGACTTCCTTGGGCTCGGACTCCCACTGCATCGGGTCCGGCGTCGGTGGTTGCAGGTCCGCGGTGGCCGACACGGAGAAGAGCGTCGTATTCTGATGGACCGACTTGTCGCGGGCTCGCACCCGGAAGGTGTAATGCCCATGCGGCACAGAGGCCACTTCATAGGTTCTACTCGCCTGCCAATCGCTGCTGTAGGCCGGATGGGACGTGCACTCGAACTGGTATTCGACGCCGCTGACATCCGTGGCCTCAGTGGCTACCATGCGAATCGAATTCGAGGAGGCGCCATAAGGCTCGGTCTCCCACGTCATGGGGTTCGGCGTCGGCGGCGTGATGTCGTCCTGCAACGTGCTGGCGCGGGCGGTCTCGGACCAATCCGTTTCCAACCGATTGCCTCGATTCCTCGCCTTGACGCGATACGAGTAGGTCGTCAGCGACAGAAGCTCCGTCTGCTCCCATTGCGGCTCCTGACCGGCCGCAAACGTCAGCCACCCGCTGTTGAATTCGGGATTCTGGGTGTTCTCGAAGTAGTATTCGACCTCGCTCCCATCCGTGGACGTAGCCGTGGTCGCCACCATTGCAATGGAATAGGGTCCCGTCGCATACGGGGCGGTCGCCCAAGTCATTGGATTCGGCAACGGCGGGATCGGCGATGGAGGCCTCGATCTCCAGGCTTCGGCAACAAATGCGAAATCGTGGAAATCAACGACGCCATTGCGATCGATATCTTCAGCCAGCAGGACATCCTGTTCGAGCCACATGGCCGTGAGCTGTGCCAGATCACTTGGCCCAATCCATCCATCACGATTCAGGTCCGCCGGATGTCCGGCGTCGGACAACGACATACTGGCCTGCCGGGTACCCCCATAAGCCCCAACGTTGATTTGTCCGCCATGCGGCCACAACTCGGCGGAGAAGCTCACATCCGGTCGCCCGGCGTCGATACACCGGCTGGTCTCGTCGTCGATGACCCACCGCAGGGCCACCGGGTCCCATCGACCGGCTTGTGATCTCAGGTGATAGTCCCCGTCGATCCATGTCTCTTCCCAGCGGCCATCGACGGCAAACAACGGGTCGGCGACGAAGTCTCCGATCCCCAGCGAGGCATCGCCGCCGAAATTGCCGCCGTCGTTCCTCCAAAAGGCGTTGTAGGAGTTGTTGCACGGACCGTAGATGCCGGCGGCCGACGGGGCCTGGTTGAAGGCGAGGATATTGTTGCAGACCGTCCCCGGACAGCGGCTCAAGGCGCCGCCAGAGGTACCCGCGATATTGCCGACAATCGTGTTGTTACAGATCCGCTGCGTGCAGCCATACAAGCCGCCCCCTTCGCCCGTGGCCCGATTGCCTGCGATGACGTTGTTCTCAATCGGCCCTGGGCAATCGTAGAGTCCGCCGCCGTCGGGGACGGCAACGTTGCCGACAATCCGGTTGCCGATAATCGGGCCGTCGCAGAAATACAACCCGCCGGCATCGGCGTTGTACGAGATCACGTTGTCACGAATCATTCCGTGGCAGTAGGCGGCGCCGGCGCTGTTGTAGGAGATCGTGTTGCCCTGGATCAGACCGTTGCACGCGAAGATGCCTTCGAACTCATTGAAGACGATGGTATTGCCCACAATGGTCGGTGCGGCGTCGTTGGCGCCGACAATTCCCGGTCCTTCGCAATCGCGTATGACGTTCTTCGAGATCGTCGGGGCCGACCCCACGCAGGAAATGCCGTGGCCGGTGATCGTGAAGCCTTCGAGAACGGACCGGCTGCCTTCGCCGAAGTCGAAGATCACGCTGGCCCCGGATGGTCCGGCGATCACGGTCGCCTCGACCACCATTGGATCGTCCGGGTCTTCGCTGCGGACCGTCACGGCTCTGCCGTTGAACGAAATCCGTTCGCGATACGTTCCCGGACGAACCACAATGAGATCGCCATCCCACGAAGAGTCGATCGCCTGCTGGATGGTTGGGTAATCGGCGGAACCGTCCGCATCCACCAAGATGGTCCTGGCCGCACAAGGGACGGCCAGAACCCAAACGATCAGCGCTATGGCGAGTCTATTCATACCCATATCCTTCCTCCTGAGGACCTTTCTCACAAGCAACTATCATACCAGAAACCCCCGTCGGATTCAAGTTCTGTGCGTCGGTCTGGCGCGGCGTTACTCCGCCATCGCCAATGCACAATCGGCGATGAGCGAATAGGTCTGTTCGTATTGCGGAACGGCGGTTCCTACCACAGCGATCAGCCAGGAGCCGGCAACGGGACCAGTCACATCGACTTGCTCGACATTGTTGCTGTGGTCTTCTCTGTCGCGGCGGGCCGGTTCCTCGGGCATATGAGGATCGAGTGTCCAGGGAAAATGGCGCTGTCCGGCCGGGTCGACCACGACAAGGTCCAGGTCATTGACCAGAGCATGGGCCGCAAGCGGATCGGCGGGGAAATCATCCCAGACCAGAGTGATTCTCAGTTCGGTCTGTCCGGGCAACACCTCCAGCGCGTAGGCATCCCGCTGCCGGGGCCACTCGATACACCCCTCAACGATGACTGAATCGAGCGTATTGGCACGGAGGCACTCAACTGCGAGCTCGATGTCGATCGATCCGTATCCCGAAGCATAGTCAGGACCTGGACTGCCCAGATCCGTGGCGGTGTGAATCAGAATGCCCTTGAGCGTTGAAGGCAGCGGATCGGCAGCGTACATGGCCCGCCAGTCGTCCAGGAGCAACGCCAGCGCTCCCGATACCGACGGCGCCGCCATCGAGGTCCCACAGCCGGAGCCATAGCGATTGCCCGGCAGCGTCGACCAGACGCCCCAGCCCTTGCGAGCCTCGCAGCCCGCGCTCATCACATCGGGCTTGATTCGCCCATCCGCCGTCGGCCCCTTGTTGCTCCACGACCAGATCGACCCATCGTCGGAGTTCGTGGCCCCCACCGTGATAACGTTCTTGCCGACCGCCAGCGAAACGATCGTGGCCCAGGCGCCCTCGTTGCCGGCGGCACAAACGACCGAGACGGGCTTGCCCAATCCACCTCGCACGATATCATCCAGAGCAGCGCAGTAATCCTTATAGGCGTGCCACTCGACCTTGCCCCACGAGTTGTTGGAAATGTCGATGCCGTACAAGTCGATGGCTCGCCGGTAATGCTCGCGAAGCTCGGCGACGTTGTCCCAAGCGCGGAACGAAACCAGTGTCGCTTCCGGTGCCACACCTCGATAGCGTCGGCCGGACAGCAGGCTTCCATCGCCCAGCAGCGTGCCGGCCACCAGCGTGGCGTGATCGCCCATCCGGCCGTCGTCATCCACGTTTGTCACTCGGCCGACCATGTCCACGTGATCGGCGTCAGGATGGCCCGATTCCCACTGACCGACAACGACGCCGGCGCCACTGAGACTGTAGGGCCAGACCTGGACCGCATCGACGTTGGCCGCAGCCCGCACCCCGTCGTTCAGGTCCAACGATTCGTAGTGCTGGTCGATCCACTTGACGCCGTCGTACGAGGCCAGATCGTATACGCGATCGACCGGCAGGAGCAATACGATGCGGCTGTCTGCATCGCTGCGTCCGATGATTTGCCCCCCAAGCTGAACGACGGTCTGCACGCCCTCGTGAAGAGCGACGTCGGCGAAGAACGTCGCGATCAGCCTGGCCCGGCCGTCGACGGTTCTGGAATACGCGTTGACGCCCTGCTCGCTCAGGGTCGGGTCGATCTTGTCTTGCGGCTCAATCTTGGCCAGCGCCCGGACGCCCGGAATCGCTGCGATCCGCTCCGCGTTGCTCAAAGGCAAGCTTGCCAGCCATGCGAAGTTGGGAATATACGACAACAGTCCAACCTGCGCTTCGGCCAGGTGAGCCTTCTGCTCGGCAGTCGGCACGGTGTCCAGTTGCAGGATGGCGTGGATTCGCCCCGAGCCGGGCGGCTGCTCGACGGATGAGAGGTCGTCCAACCCGGGCCTGGGAACGAAACGGCGGCTCTTGAGCAGCACCGCGTCGGCACCCAGCGTCTGTGCTGCCGCCAGCACGATGACCAGCAGACCCGCGAAGACACTCGCCGTTCGGGCGCCGGCTCCACCACGTGGTGCGGCTCTGCGCGGATTCATCACGACGTGCATCAGGATCCAAGATGTGCGTTTCATACACCGACCCAACCTCACAGCCGTCCCCCAATTCGTCGAACCATCCCTGAGCAGCGATGATCCTCTCCCGGCGTCCCGACGGACAGGTTGATTGTACCATTTCGGGCCGCAGATTTCCAGCTTCAAACGCCCGGCGTACCCGACCTCAAAGGCCCCATAACACGCGCGTGTGTTGACGCCACACCGGCGCTCGCCGGCAGGGGTTTTTGCTGTCCATGCAGGAGCCCGGCAAGTACACTGAGGTCCGGCGCGACAGAGAAGAGTTCTGTCGTGGGCGTCGCACGCGTCAGGAATGGGGAATCCCGATGGCCATCGGGACCGGGGGCACAGCGTTGGAGACCTGTATGACCAAGCAGAAATCGGCAAGTCGCAGGGCCGTAACCACATATCTGATGCTGCTCGGGGCAATCGTTCTGTTGTCGGCCCCGCCTCAATCGGTCGCACAGACACCGGAGGCGGCCTCCACCCCTCCGGCCGAGGCCAACGAGCCGGACCAGGGCATCGTGACCGACGACGGAGTCGCAGCCGCACCCGCGATCACGGCCGAGGCGATCGCCGCCCGAAAGAGGCAGATTGCCGAATCGCAGGAATTGCCCGACGACGCCAAGGCCAGGCTGACGGAAGTCTACGACCGAGCCCTGGCCCAGTTGAAACTGGCGGAAGAGCAAGCAGAGAGGGCCCGGCAGCACGAGCTGGCGACTCGCAATGCCCCGGCTGCAATGGAAGAGGTCCAGAAGTCTTTGGCGCAGCCGGCGGCGGCGCTCACGGCCCCAACCGACCTGACGCTGGCCCAGGCCGAACAGAACCTCGCCCACGCCACCATCGCCCTGGAGGAAGCCAAGAAGAGAGCCGCAGACCTCGAAGAAGAACCCCGAAGGCGCGCCGACCGAAGGGCCAGGATTCCCGATGAGTCGAAGACCGTTGGGCAGCGACTCGAAGAAATCCAGAAGGCACTCGATGCCATCGGCGCGCTGGAGAGCCGAACGGAATCGGATCAGGCCAACCGTCTTCTGCTCGCGGCCGAGCAGCAGGCGCAGCGGAACCGGCTTGACGCGAACGCCAGAGAGCTGCTGCGATACGACGCCACCAGGGACCTCCTCGCGGCCCGGCGCGATCTGGCCGCCAGGCAGTTGGCGACGGCCCAGAAACATCTGGACTTCTGGCAGAATCAGGTGGACGCCTTGCGACAGCAGGCCGCCCAAGCCGCAAGAACCGAAGCGATTCGGGCCAGAGAAGAGACTCGAGCCGCCCGTCCGGAAATCCAGCCGATCCTCCAGAAGAATGCCGAACTGGCCCAGGAGCAGGCGGAACTCGTCGCGAGGATTCAGGGCGTCACCCGGTACTCCGAAACCGTCGACACCACCCTGGCAAACGTGCGGAAGAATTTCGAGGAAATCCGCAACCAGATCGAGACCGCCGGTGGGGTCACCAACGCGATGGGGATTCTCCTGCTCGGCGAGCGCGACAAGCTCCCGAACGTCAGCGAGAGCCAGCGACGAATGCGAGATCGCCCTTCCGAGATCGTCTCGGCACAGCTTCAAGCAATGGCCCGCGACAAACAGTGGTCCGCGTTGAGCGATCCAAGCGACAAACTGGAAGCCCTGGAGGCCCAGCTCGACCCAGCCCTGCTCGAATCCGAGCGTCAGGCCATTGTGAAGGAAGCGGCCGACTCCTATGAAAGCCAGCGCAGACTTCTCCGTGCCGTCTCGGACCTCTATTGGGACTACGCGACACGTCTGGCCCGACTCGACAGCAACGAGCGTCTGCTGGCCAAGACCGCTGAAGACGTCTCCGACTTCATCGACGTCAACGTTCTTTGGGTCAAGAGCAGTCAGACGCCGGGGCTCGCAGACATCAGGCAGACCGGCAGAGCCCTGCTCTGGCTTGTCGCGCCGGCGAACTGGCACCGGACCGCCCGCACGATCGGAAACGATCTGACCGCCAACCCTCTGGTCTACATGCTCGTCGCCGCCCTGATTGCCGCCGCGGTTGCCTTTCATCGGAGGGTCCACGCCCGGATCGTCGCTTCCTCCGAGAAGGTGCGACAGATTCAGACAGATTGCTTCCTCCTGACGGTCGAAACGCTCGCGCTGACCGTGGTCCTGGCCGCGACCTGGCCCGCGTTTCTTCTTCTGGCACACTGGCGGCTGTCGGCGGCCGCTGCGGATGACTTCACCCGCGCCGTGGCGGCAGGTCTGTTTCGCACGGCCTGGGCAGTCTTCGCCTTGAGCTTTCTCCGGCATCTGGCCATGCCCCACGGCCTGGCTCAGGACCATTTCCGGGTCCGTGAGGAACCGCTGGCCTTCCTTCGACGGCACCTGCGATGGTTCCTTTTGCTCGTCGTCCCGATCGTCTTCGTATTCGAGGTGATGCGGACGCAGCAGAGCGATGAGGCGTGGTACGGCACCGCCGGCCGTCTCTTCTTCATCGTCGCCCTGGCCGGCCTGGCGGTGTTCCTGCTGCTCGTGCTGCGTCCGACTTCGCCGCTGATGGAGTTCCACCTGAAGCCGCGTCGCGGCGACTGGCTGGATCGCCTTCGGTTCCTCTGGTATCCGGCGTGCCTGCTGGCGCCGCTGTCGTTCATCATCCTGGCAGGCATGGGATACCTCCACGGCGCCCGTTATCTCAACGAAAGACTTCTGTCCACCATCGGCCTGATCCTGGCGGCCATCCTGATTCGCGCCCTGTTCGTCCGGGGGCTGACCATCGCCCAACGCCGGCTCGCTCTGCTCGAACGGCAGAAACGCCAGGCCGCTTCGGAGCAGATGGCACAGCAGGACCAGGCCCCGCCCGGCGGCGAAATCCCCGAGGGCAAGGTCAAACCCGAACAGACCATCTTTGAAATGTCGCAGCAGACGCGAAAGCTGATCGCGACCGGGACTGCCATTCTGCTGGCGGCCGGCGCGTGGACGATCTGGAAGGATGTCCTGCCGGCCCTGGCACAACTACGAACGATTCAAATCTACCAGGCCGGCCCACAAGAGATCGTCACGCTCGGCGCCGTGGTCACGGCGCTGGTCGTGATCGTGATAACCGTGATGGTCGCCCGCAACATCCCCGGTCTGCTGGAGATCGCCATCCTGCGACACCTGCCCCTGGACCGAAGCGTTCGCTTCGCGACCGTCACCATCTCTCGCTACCTCCTCGTCGTGGTCGGGACGGTGCTGGCCTTCACCAAACTCGGCATCGGCTGGGCCAAGGTCCAGTGGCTCATCGCGGCCATGACGGTGGGCCTGGGGTTCGGCCTGCAGGAGATCTTCGCCAACTTCATCAGCGGCCTGATCATGCTGTTCGAGCAGCCGATTCGCGTCGACGACATCGTGACGGTCGGAGACGTCACCGGCCGCGTCACGACGATCCGCATTCGCGCCACGACGATCCGACGGTGGGACCAGCGCGAGCTGATCGTGCCCAACAAGGAATTCATCACCGGCCGGCTGATCAACTGGACCCTGTCGGACAGCATCCTGCGACGCGACTTCCCCGTCGGCATCGTCTACGGCTCCGACATCCGCAAGGCCGAGCAACTGCTCTACGACATCGCCCGCAACCATCCGCTGGTCTTGCAGGAACCCAAGTCGACCGTCCTGTTCAAAGGCTTCGGTGACAGCAGCCTTGACCTCGAGTTGCGCGTGTGCTTCTCGGGCATCGAGAACAATTTCCCGGTCTGGCACGACATCAACTTCGCCATCCACGACGCCTTCCGCGCCGCCGGGATCGAAATCGCCTTCCCGCAGCGCGACATCCACATCCGTGCAATCCACGGCGAAATTCCCATCCAGACGAACAAACCCCCGGCGTAGATGAATCGCCGACGAAGAGCGAGGACAAAGCCATGAAAGCGCATGGATTCCCAATGACCTTCGGATGGCTTCCGCTGTTGGCCTGCGTCGTCCTGGCTGGCTGTGCCGGCGCGCCCTCGGGCGTCGAGCCCGTCCGGGACTTCGAGCTCCATCGCTATCTCGGGACGTGGTATGAGATCGCCCGCCTCGATCACAGCTTTGAACGTGGCCTGAGCAACGTCTCGGCCACGTACACGATGCGCAAGGATGGTGGCGTGGGCGTGCTCAACAGAGGCTACGACAAGAAGAAGGGGCGATGGAAACAGGTCGAAGGCAAGGCCTATTTCGTCAGCGAGCCGACAATCGGGCACTTGAAGGTGTCGTTCTTCGGGCCCTTCTACGGCAGCTACGTCATCATCGATGTAGACCGAGACCAGTACTCCTACGCCCTGGTCTGCGGGCCCAGCCGGTCGTACCTGTGGATCCTCGCCCGGGACACATCGCTCGATCCGGCGGTCATGGCCAAACTCGTGGCTCAGGCCAAGGAACTGGGGTTCGATACGGATGCACTGATCCTGGTCGAACACGACCAATCCGACCGCTGAAGAATCTGCGGCAGGCCGTCCCCACCAATTCAACACCTTGTCGACAGCCAAGACACCGGGACAACGACTTCTCGCCCGGAGTTCGGCTTGCGGCTTGCGGATTGCGTTGCGTCGGCAGATCCGCAATGTCAGAGGCGGCTACACTCCGCTGGGAACAATGAAGATCTCGACGCGACGGTTCTGGGGATTGCCCTTGTTGCCCGGCGCGTTCGGTGCGACGGGACGAAATTCCCCGAAACCGCGCGTGCTCATCCGCTTGGCATCGAGCCCGCATCCTTCGAGTACCCGAACCACTGAGATCGCGCGATGTGAGGAAAGATGCCGGTTGGTCGGATGAGCCACCTTCGTTTCCGGTCGGCGAATTGGAACGTCATCCGTATGCCCGGCGACAATGATATCGAACTGTTTCGCCTCCGACGTATTCAGGATGCCACACAGCGTCCGGACGGTCTCGGCGGCGCTGGTGGTCACCCGGTCGCTGCCCAACTCGAAGAGCAGGTCGCTCTTGAACTTCACCAGGCCGCGGTCGGGATCGTACTCGACCATCTCGTTCTGGGCCGCAAAGTCCTCCAGAGCCGTGTTCAGTTCGACCGGCAGCACGGAGACCCCCATCAGGCGCTCCTGCATCGATTTGATCAACTCCTCTTTCCTGGCCAGGTCCTCTTGCAGCGCCGCCACCTTCTGGCGAAGTGCATCGACCTCAACGTCGCCGGTCTGTTCGGCGGCCGCCAACTGCCGTCGCAGTCGATCCAGCTCCAAACGGTTGGCCTGTAATTCGCTCTCCAACTCGGCGATCCGCCTGCGCTGGGTGTCATTCTGAAGCCGCAGGTCGCTCGCTCCCCCGCACCCCCCAATCCCAATGCACATCGGGACGACGCCCACCGAGAGAACCAGCAAAAAGAAAATGCTCGACCGCTTCAAACTCCGCATTGCCCAATCCTTTCCATGATCGAAAATCCTCGTAGGTCGTGCGTCCTCACACGACGCGGCGAGCGGGGACGCTCGCCCCATCTCGTAGCCCATCACCTGGGTCACGGATCGCGGTGCACAGGCCACAAGGGGTTAATAGAATGAATTCCGCATCCGTCGTCAAGGGTAAATTGGAGAATGCGACCTGTCGGGGTGCACTGCACGTTTGTGGGTAGAATAATCGGGCCCTTTTTGTAGGATCGAA